>DASVAL010000080.1:0-77194 GCA_036376355.1 Planctomycetota bacterium | reverse complement strand
GCAGATCCAGGCGCTGCGGGCTTGCCGCATGTCGGGCATCGTCGTCGACAAGAAGACGATCGATCGCGCGGTCGAGTACATCAAGCGGTGCCAGAACTCCGACGGCAGCATCCGCTACAGCCTCAATTCGGGCAGCGATGGCCGTCCTGCGATCACGGCGGCCGGAGTCGCGGTGCTCTACAACGCCGGCGTCTACGACGACCAGCCGTTCGTCGAGAAGGCCGTGCAGTACTGCAAGAAGCAGATCCAGATCACCGTCGACAACACCGGCCACCACTTCTACACGCACCTCTACTGGAGCCAGGCGCTGTACCAGCGCGGAGGCAAGGACTGGAGCGACTACTTCACGAAGAAGGCGGCTTCACTGCTCAAGGAACAGCACAAGGACGGCAGCTGGGACGGCGACGGCGTCGGCACGGTCTACGGCACGTCGATCGCGCTGATCATGCTGCAGCTGCCGTACGCCTATGCTCCGATCTTCCAACGCTGATCCCGACTCCCAACTGATCGAGAACGGCCGATGCTCTCCCTCGCGTTCCTGAACCCGATGTTGCTCCGGGCGCTGCCGCTGTGCGCAGTGCTCCTCGGTGCAGGTTCCACTGCTGCACAAGGCGCCACCTACCCTCCTGGCGTCACGAAGGAGATGCACGATGCCGCGCAGTCCGGCCTCGAATGGCTCGCGCGCAACCAGGCGAACGACGGCAGCTGGAGCAACTCGGGCGGCTACGGCAGCTATCCCGTCGCGATGACCGGCCTCGCCGGCATGGCGTTCATCGCCTCTGGCTCGACGCCGACGCGCGGCAAGTACTGGCAGCAGGTCCGGCGCGCGGTCGACTTCCTCGTGAAGCACGCGGACGCCGACACGGGCCTCATCTCGGTGCCGCAGGCAGAGCACCACCTCATGTACGGCCACGGCTTCGCGACGCAGTTCCTCGCGTCGGTCTTCGGCATGGAGGAGGACCAGAAGAAGCAGGAGCGGTTGAAGCGTGTGCTCGACAAGGCGGTCGGCCTGATCGCAGCGGCGCAGTCGCCGGCCGGTGGGTGGTACTACACGCCGGACTCGAACAACGACGAAGGCAGCGTGACCGTCACGCAGATCCAGGCGCTGCGGGCTTGCCGCATGGCGGGCATCGTCGTCGACAAGAAGACGATCGATCGCGCGGTCGAGTACATCAAACGGTGCCAGAACGCCGACGGCAGCATCCGCTACAGCCTCGGCTCGAACCCCGCCGGCAGGCCTGCGATCACGGCGGCCGGGGTCGCGGTGCTCTACAACGCGGGCGTCTACGACGACCAGCCGTTCGTCGAGAAGGCCGTGCAGTACTGCAAGCAGGCGATCCAGATCACCGTCGACAGAACCGGCCACCACTTCTACACGCACCTCTACTGGAGCCAGGCGCTGTACCAGCGCGGAGGCAAGGACTGGAGCGACTACTTCGCGAAGACGGCGGCCTGGCTGCTCGGCAAGCAGAACAAGAACGGCAGCTGGGACGGCGACGGAGTCGGCCCCGTCTACGGCACGTCGATCGCGCTGATCATCCTGCAGCTTCCGTATGCCTACGCTCCGATCTTCCAACGCTGACCGCGACTCCCGCTGAAAAGAACGGCCGATGCTGTCCCTCGCGTTCCTGAACCCGATGCTGCTCTGGGCGCTGCCGCTGTGTGCGGTGCCGATCATCATCCACCTGCTGAACCGGCGGCGGTTCCACCGGGTGCCCTGGGCAGCGATGGAGTTCCTGATCGCGGCGATGAAGCGCAATCGCAAGCGGCTGCGCATGGAGCAGTGGCTCGTGCTGCTGCTGCGCACGCTGGCCGTGTTGCTGCTGATCTCGCTCGTCAGCCGGCCGCAGCTCGGCGGCGGGGGTCTGCTCGGCACGAAGATGCACCACGTCGTCTTGCTCGACGACAGCGCTTCGATGACGCAGCGACACGGCAGCGCGAACCTGTTCGAGCGCGCGCAGGATCGTGTGCGCGTGATCGCCGAGGATCTCGCCCAACGGCGCAGCGGCGACCTGTTCTCGATCGTGCGCACGAGCCGGCCGAGCCAGCCCGATCTCTGGGCGCAGCGTGTCGGGCCCGAGCTCGGACGACGCACCGGCGCGATGCTCAAGGAATGGGTGGTCACCGACGGCGCCTGTGATCTCGGCGCCGTGCTGCAGGCGACCGTGAAGCGGGCCGCTTCCGTGGCCGACGCGGCGCGCACCGAGTACTACGTCGTCGGGGACCAACGCGCTCACGACTGGTCGACCGAGGACGACAAGCCGCGGCCTGCCGTGCTCGCGGCACTGGGCGCGATGCGGGCCGAACAGGAACACCTGACGGTGCTCGGCGTCGGTGGGCAGCAGCCGAACCTCGCCGTCGTCGACGTGCGCCTCGTCGATCGCCTCGCGGTGGCGGCCGTGCCGACGACGCTCTCGGTCGACGTGAAGAACTTCGGGCTCGATCCGACCGTGCCGACGACGGTCTCGGTCGAGGTCGATGGGCAGAGCCGCGTCGTGCAGCCCGTGCCGCAGCTGGCGCCGGGACAGCAGGTCTCGCTGCCGATCGTACACACGTTCCAGCAAGCCGGCTTCCACCGCATCGACGCGCTGCTCGAGCCGAGCGAGGCCTTCCCGCTCGACGACCGCCGCACGCTCGCGCTCGAAGTGCGCGACAAGAGCCGCGTGCTGCTCGTCGACGGCCAGCCCGACGAGGACGAAGGCGAGGCCTACTTCCTGCAGGCGGCGATGGAGAACCAGGAATCGGGCATCGAGCCGCAGATCGTCTCCGAGACGATGCTCGACGAGACGAACCTCGATCCGTTCGACGCGATCTGGCTCTGCAACGTGCAGGCGCCAACGGCGGCGTCCAGCAGACGCCTCGAGGCCTTCGTCGCAGCGGGCGGCGGGCTCGTCGTGGCCTGCGGCTCGCTGGTCGATGCCGCGCGCTACAACGAGCTGTTCTGGCGCGACGGACAGGGTGTGCTGCCGCTGCCGCTCGGCGAGATCGCCGGTGATCCGGATCGCCCCGAGCACGCGCTGCTCGTGAACAAGGACCATGCGATCTGCGAACGCGTCGGCGAGGTCATGGAGCTGCTGTTCGCGAACGTCGTGCTGGTCAAACGCTGGCTGACGATCGTCGAAGAACGCGGGCACACAGCCTCGATCGTCGCGCGCATCCGCGACGCCGAGGGTCCGCCGCTGCTCGTCACGAAGACGTTCGGCAGCGGCGGCGGCGAAGTGACGCTGCTCGCCGTGACCGCCGACAAGTTCTGGTCGACGCTGCCGAGCACGGACCTGTTCGTCGTGCTCGCCAACCAGGTGCATCGATGCAGCGCGCGCCGGCGCGACCTCAGCGGGCACAATCTGGCGCCCGACGGCACCTATCGCCTGGCGCTCGACGCGGGCGTCTATCGGCCCGACGTGACGATCAGGGCACTGCCCGGTGAGGACGAACGCACGTTCACCGCCGTCGAGCCGGCACCGGCAGGAGCTCCCGGGGCGGCAGCGCAGGAGACGCCTGCCCAGGCTCCGCCCTCGGTAACGATCGCGATGGCCGAGCTGCGGCATCTCGGCGCCTACGAGGTCGAGCTGCTGCGGCACGACGGCGTGCCCGAGAAGCGCCTGTTCGCGCGCAACCCGCCCGTCGCGGAGAGCCGGCTGATCGGCTTCCTCGACGTGGCGTTCACGCGCATCTATCCGCCCGAGCTGCACTCGCGCATCGCGTTCCTGCGCGAGGACGCCGGCCTCGGTGGTGATGGCGAGGGAGAGCTCTGGCACCTGCTCGCCGCAGCGCTGTTGCTCGGCCTGCTCACCGAATCCCTGCTGGCCTGGAGGTTCGGCCGCCGCTAGCGGCCGGTGCAGAGCCATGGACTTCATCCTGCGTTGGTTGGCTGGGTGGCGTGGTATCGAGATCGAGCCCGGTGCGGAGCTGCAGTTCGAGTTCTCGAACTTCCCGACCGGCGGGTTCGGCATGCTCGTGCTGATGGGCTGCGCGCTCGCCGTGATCCTCATCGGGTTCCTGTACCGGCGCGACGGCAAGAACCTGACGCGGCCGCAGCGCATCCTGCTCGGCACGCTGCGCGCGCTCGCCGTTCTCGCCGCGGTTGCGCTGTTGCTCGAGCCGAACCTGGTCACGGTCAAGCGCCAGACGCGGCCCGGCCACACGATCCTGCTCGTCGACACCTCGCAGTCGATGACGCATCAGGATGCCTGGCGCCGCGAGGACGTGCAGGCCCAGGCCAGCGCGTGGCGGGTGCTCGGCGTCAGCGACCCGGCCGCGGTGCCGCGCCTCGATCTGGTGAAGGCGCTGCTCGCGCATCGCGACGGCGAGCTCGTGCAGAAGCTCGCCGCGAAGAACCAGGTCCAGCTCTACGGCTTTGCGGGCAGCCTCGAGCAACTGCCGTTGCTGCCGCCCGAGCAGCCGGTGCCCGCGGCCGATCCGAAGCCGGTGCCGGACCCGGACGCGCCTCCACCCGTGCCGCGCCTCGACCTCGGCAAGCTCGTCGCGGACGGCCGCACGTCGAACCTCGGCGGCGCCTTGCGCACGGCGCTCGACCGCAGCCGCACCGCGGAGATCGCGGCGGTCGTGTTCGTGACCGACGGCCGGCGCAACGCGGGCCCGCAGGCAGCCGAGGTCGCGCGACTGCTGAACCAGCGCAAGATCCCGCACACGTTCGTGCTCGGCGTCGGCGATCCGTCGGAGACGCAGATCGTGTCGCTGACGCGCTTCGAGACGCCGACGAAGGTCTTCCAGCGCGATCCGTTCGAGATGAAGGCCACCGTGACCTCGCAGGGTTACGAGCCGACCTCCGTGACGGCGCGGCTCGTGCGCATCGACGACAAGGGCGCCGAGCAGGTCGTGGCCACGCAGCAGATCCAGGTCGGCGGCGAAAGTGCCGAGACGCTCGTGCAGTGGAAGGACCTGACCTCGGATGCACCGGGGCGCTTCCATTACCGCGCCGAGATCCAGCCGCCCGACGGCGAACCGGTCACGGCCGAGCGCCACAGCAAGGTGGCTGCGGTCGAGGTGCTCGGTGAGAAGCTGCGCCTGCTGCTGCTCGCGGGCAGCTCGAACCACGAGTTCCAGATCCTGCGCAACTTCCTCGTGCGCGACAAGACGATCGACGTGTCGTGCTGGCTGCAGAGCGCCGACCCGAAGTTCCCGCAGGACGGCGACGCCGAGGTACGCATCGAGAAGCTGCCCGAAGAGCGCGTCGACTTCGACCCGTACGACGTCGTCGTCTTCATCGACCCGAACCACGAGAAGCTGCCGCGTCGCTTCTGCGAGCTGCTGCAGCAGCACATCGTCGAAGGCGGCTGCGGCTTCTGGTGGGTGTGTGGCGAGAAGTTCTCGCTCGAATCGATGCGCCAGCAAGCGAGCACGTACGCGCTCGCGGAGCTGCTGCCGGTCCTGCCCAACATCGATTACGCCGAGCGCCAGATCATCGGGTTCGGCAAGGCGTTCCCGCGCCCGTGGCCGTACGCGCTCGCGCCCGAGGGCGACGACGGCATCGGCGCGAAGGTCACGCGCCTCGCCGACAACAAGGCCGAGAGCCGCATCCTGTGGAGCCGCCTGCCCGGCCACCACTTCTGGTTCCCGGTGCTGCGCTTGAAACCCGCGGCGGTGCCGATCGCCGAGTTCACGAACCGCGAGTTCATGCTCGGTGGCCGCGGCATGCCGCTGATCGCGATGCAGAACTTCGGCGCGGCGCGCGTGCTGTTCACGGGCACCGACGAGACCTACCGCTGGCGATCGCTGTACGAGGACGCCTACAACCGGTTCTGGGTCAACGGCATCCGCTACCTGTTCGAGGGCCGCATGCAGGCCGGCAACAGCCGGCTGCGGCTGTCGGCCAGCGACGAGAAGGTCGATCTCGGCGACGCGATCGAGATCCTGGCCGAGGTCAAGGACGAGACGCTGCAACCGTTCGTCGCGGAGTCGTTCTCGGTCTCGATCGAGCGCGAGTCGTCGGGCAGCGAGACCCTGGCACTCGTGCCGGTCGAAGGGGCCCCCGGCAGCTACTCGCTGCGGTTCCGCCCGGGGGCGCTCGGCAGCTACCGCGTCGTCGCGACGCAGAAGATCGGCAAGAACGCGGAGGTGACGTTCCAGGTCGTCGCCGCGCAGATCGAGCGCCACGGCCCGATGGATCGCGCGGAGCTCGCGGCGATCGCGTCGGCGACGGGTGGTGAGTTGCTCGAGACGCCCCAGAAGCTGCTCGAGGCGCTCGATCGCATCCCGTCGCGTTCGGCGACCGACACGTTCCGCACGCCGCACGCGATGTGGGATGGCTGGCCGACGATCGTGTTCCTGCTGGTCGTGTTGTCCCTCGAGTGGCTGCTGCGCAAGCGCTTCAACCTGCTATGACGACGAGCGTGCCCATCGAATCGGTTTCCGGGCAACCACCCGGTGCTTCGCGTCTCGATCAGGCGCGCGTGCACCTCGATGCGCTGCGCAGCCGCGTGCGCACGGGCATCTGGATCGAGACGGTCGGCGTCTGCCTGCTGATGCTGGTCGCCTACGCGTTGCCGAGCTTCCTGACGGATCGCACGCTGCGTCTCGAGTGGATCTTCCGCGGCGTGCTGCTCGCGAGCTTCCTGTTCGTGATCTGGCGTGTCGTGCAACAGCGGCTCGTGCAACCGGGTCGCGTCGTGCTGACCGACGACGAGATGGCGTTCGCGGTCGAACGGCAGGCGCCGGACTGCAAGCAGGCGCTGATCAGCTCGATGCAGTTCGACTGCGAGCTGCGCGCCGGCACGCCGAGCGTCGAGTCCGCAGCGCTCAAGGCCGCAGTCATCGACGAGGTGCGCTCGCGCATCAGCGCGATCCCGTTCGCACGCGCGATCGACGCGGCGCGCGTGCGCCGGTTCGCCGGCGCGATCGCGGCCTCGATCGTGTTCTTCGGCGGCTGGATGGTGATCGACGCGTCGTCGCTGAGCCTGTGGGCGCGCCGCAATCTCGCGCTCTCGAACGTCGACTGGCCGCGCTACACGAGCCTCTCGTTCGCCGACGTGCCCGCCGAGGGTGCGCGCCTCGCGCAGGGTGAGGCGCTGACCGTCCGCGTGCTGGCCGATGGCGAGATCCCGGACCAGGTGTTCGTCGAGTACGAGTTCGACGGCGGTGAGCGCGGCACCGAGCCGATGAGCAAGACCGGCGACCGCGAGTTCACGTGGACGCTCGACACCGTGCTGGCGAACGTGACCTTGCGCGCCGAGGGCGGCGACTCGCTGCCCGTCGAGCTGCGCGTCACGATCGTCGAGCGACCGCGCATCGAGGACCTCGCGGTGCGCGTCACGTACCCCGAGTACATGGACCGGGAACCGGAGCTCGTGCCGCCGACCGAAGGCGAGCTGCGCCTGCCGCGCGGCGCCCGGCTCTCGATCTCGGGCAAGAGCCACAAGCTGCTCGCCGAGGCCTTCCTGCTGTTCGGCAACGACCAGAAGACCGCGCTCGTGTGCGCGGCCGACGGCTTCGCCTTCGCCGGCGACTTCGAGCCGACCATCTCGGGCCTGCTGGTCATCGACGTGATCGATCGCGACCGCTACGGCGCTGGCACGCCGCCGAAGCTGCTGCTGCGCGTCGGCGACGACAAGCCGCCGACGCTGGACTTCCGCCTGCGCGGCATCAGCACCTCGATCACGGCCCATGCGCGCATTCCGGGCGACCTCAAAGCCAAGGACGACTTCGGCCTGCGCGAGATCGATGCTTCGGTGCGAGCGATCGTCGATGGGCCGGCCGAGAAGTCGCCCGACGGCGGCGCCGCGGTGCCCGACGTGCCGTTCGAACCGGCGCAGATGGTGCTGGGCTCCCAGCTCGAGCGCAACGCGCGGCGCTACGAGTCGACGGCGTCCGTCGATCTCATGCAGTGGAACACGATCCCCGACGAGAACTCGCCGCAGAACCGGATCCGGCCAGGCATGCTGTTCTCGCTGCGCTTCGGGGCCGTCGACAATTTCGGCCCCGGCGAGCCGCACCACGGCTACGGCGAGACGATGGCGTTCCGCGTCGTGACGCGCGAGAAGCTCGGCGAGGAGCTGCGGCGCCGCCAGGTCGAGCAGAAGCAGGAACTGCAGCGCATCGCCGACGAGGAGCAGGCGGCCGCGCTCGAAGTCGGCGAGATGCTCGACCCGCTGCAGGCCGGCGAGCGGCGCAAGGTCGTCGAGCAGAGGCTCAAGGCGCTCGTGCGACAGCAGTACGCGCTCGGCCGCCGCGTCGCGCTCGTCGGCGAGTCCTACCAGCGCATCCTGTGGGAGTACGAGAACAACCGGCTCTGGGAGCCGAACCGCGTGCGCCAACTCGAGAGCGTGATCCCGCAGCCGCTAGCCTCCCTTGCCAAGGATGCTTTCCCGGCCACGGGCCGCCTCGTCGACGCCTTCACCACCAACGGCGGGGACGCGGCAAAGGCCGCCGCAGTCGATGGTTACAGGGACATCCAGCAGCGGCTCGAGGCCATTCTCAAACTGATGGAGCAAGCCGAGACACTGGCCGTCCTGCTGGAGGACCTGCGAACCGTGATAAAGATACAAGACGACGCGAAGAGTGACGCCGAAAAGAGGGTCACGCAGCGCGAGAATGAAGTCTTCAGGCAGAAGCCCAGGAAGTAGCGCGTCCCAACGACACAAACTCACGCCCACCGGAGTGGCGTCCATCACCCGACCGAGGTTCCGATGATCGCACGTGGCATAGCCGTTCTCGCGGCTCTCTTGTTTGCAGCACTGGCGCCGACCGCGCCGCTGCTGCGTGCACAGAACCAGGAACTAGCCGTCGTCAGCAAGCAGGACCTGGCGCGCTCCAAGTTCAAGGACCTGACGGAGCGCATGCAGAAGCTGATGGCGGTGCTGCAGAAGTCCGAGCCGCAGGACAGCCAGCTGCTCGCGGCAGGTCTGCAGTTCGTGCAGGAGAAGAAGATGCACGACGGCCTCACCCAGGCGAGCTCGCTGCTGCAGCAGGAGAAGTGGGACGAGGCGCTCGCCGTGATGACCGGCGTCCGCAAGGACCTCGGCCAGCTCTACGACCTGCTGCAGAACCGCAACGTCGACCTGCGCAAGCTGCTCGAGCAGATCGCGAAGCTGCAGGGGTTCCGCGACCGCGTCGACCAGCTCAGCAAGGAGCAGGGTGAGGAGAAGGACGCCTCGGCGCGCACCGAGGAGCTGCAGAAGCACCTCGCCGAGATCGAGGCGCAGAAGCAGCGCGCCGAGAACCTGCTCGGCCAGCAGAAGGAGCTGCGCGAAGCGACGAACGAGCTCGGCGTGCAGTCCGCGGCCGAGGCCACGAAGCCGCTTGCCGACAAGGAAGGCGCGCTGCAGCAGGACACCGAGAAGCTCGCGACGGACCTCGAAGCGCTCGAGAAGAAGAACGCGGAGCTCGCGAACGAGAACAAGCCGGGCGCAGCCAAGCCCGCAACGGCCGGCCAACCGCCGGAGCCTGGCCAGCCCGGTGAGCCGAAGGCGGGCGGTGGCTCGTGCAGTGGCAGCGCCGGCAAGGCCTCGCAGTCGATGGGCCAGGCGCAGAAGCAGCTCGGCGACAACAAGGCCGAGCCCTCACTGAAGGACCAGGATCACGCGATCGAGCAGCTCCAGAAGACGGTCGCCGAGCTCGAGGAGATGGCCGAACAAGCGCGCCGCGAGCTGCTGAAGCTGCCGTTCGAGCAGCAGGCAAAGAAGCAGGAGCAGACGCAGCACGCGACCGACACGCTGTCCAAGGACATGGAGAAGTCCGAGCAGGACGGCGAGACCGGCGAGGGCCAGCCGGCCCCAGGCAAGAAGCGCGTGCAGCAGGCCGTTCCGAAGCAGCGCGCCGCTGCCGGCCAGCTCAAGGAGTACAAGCCCGCGAAGCAGAAGCAGCAGGACGCTAAGGACGACCTCGAAGCGGCCAAGAAGGAGCTCGACGACGCGTTGGCCCAGCTGCGCCAGCAGCTGCAGGACGAGGTGCTGCGCGCGCTCGAGGAGCGCTTCACGGCCATGCTCGCCAAGCAGCGCGAGCTGTCGACCCAGACCAAGACGCTCGACAAGACGCGCGAGAACCTTCTGACCGCGAGCGGTGCGTTGCCCGCGGCGCTGGCCGAGAAGATCCTCGGCGTCGCGAGCGGCGAAGGCGACCTGGAGGTCGAAGCCTCCGACGCGCTGAAGCTGCTCGAAGAGGACGCGACGACCGCGGTGTTCCCGCCGATGGTCGAACAGCTCAAGGACGACCTGGGCGGCGTCGCGAAGCAGTGCCGCGAGCAGCTCACTGGCGAGCCCGTGCAGACGGCGCAGCGCGAGGTCGAGGACCTGCTCGAGCTGCTGATCAACGCGCTACGGAGGACCATCGAACAGAAAGAAGGCGGGCATTGAACGAGCTGCGGCGGTGGCGGTCAGCCACCACTCGTTCCCGTCTCGGCCGAGCTGAAGATGCTGCGCTTCCTGCAGGAGCGCGTGAACAAGGCCACGAAGGAGTTCGACGGCAAGCCCGCGGACCAGAAGGTCGCGGACGCCGGCAAGGTCGAGACCACCAAGCTGTCGGGCAAGCAGGCTCGCGTCAGGGACCTGATGCGCCGCCTCGCGGTCAAGATGGGCAAGGAGAACGACGCCACCGAGGAGGGCAAATGAGCTCGCTGTGGCGCGTGCTGCTCGCTGGCGCCGTGATCGCGACGCTCGCGGGCGCACAGGGCGAAGCCGCAGCACCGGCTTTGCCCCAGGAGCCGGCCGCGCCGGTCGTCAAGAACCCGTTCCAGCCGTTCGACCGCGCGCGATTCGAAGCGGCGGCGAAGAAGCTCGGGGCGAACGACGCGCAGCTGCAGACGTTCGCGGCGCAGATCAAAGAGCTTGGACTCACGCGCGCCGCGGACAACCTGTTGCGTGCTTCCGCTCCGGCGTTCGATGCGGCCGTGAAGCGCCACGAGGCGAGTGACCCCGCCGCGGCGCTCGAGCTCACGAAGGTGCTGGCGGCGACGACGGATCCGCTGCTGCAGGCGCACGTGCGCTACCACCTGGCGCGCGTCTTCCTCGACAGCGACGACCCCGAGCGCTCGATCGGCATCCTCAACGAGTACCTGTCGCAGAACATCAACCTCTCGCCGCTCGACGCCGAGGCGGCGTTCTTCTACGCGCAGTCGCTCGCCGAGCTGCCGCGGGTCGACGACGCGATCCCGCGCTTCCGCGCGTTCCTGCAGTGGTTCCCCGACGCGAGCGAACGCTTCCGCGCGGCCGCGCACCAGCAGGTCCGCGAGCTCGAGCGCCAGCGCGAGAGCCGGTTGCACCAGCTCGCCGACGGCATGAAGAAGACGACGCGCGACCTGAAGAAGCAGAAGACCGACAAGCCGGTGCAGGTCGATCAGGAGAAGTACATCGAGGAACTCGACCAGCTGATCGAGATGTACGAGGAGATGGAGAAGCAGTCGACCGGGCCGGCGTCGGGCAACGGGCCCTCGTCCAACCCCGCCGGCAGCAGTGCCTTGCCCGAGGGAGACGGCAGCGTCGGTGAGCTGCAGAAGCGACCCACGCTGGCCGACCGCTGGGGCGACATGAAGGATCGCGACCGCGAGAAGATCGAAGCCGCCGTCCAGAAGGGACTGCCCCCGCAGTACCAGAAGATGCTCGAGGAGTACTACAAGAAGCTCGGCAAGGCCCAGAGCATCAGGTAACCAAGAGCACCTGGCAGCACACCATCTGGCTGGCGCGCGGCCCCGGTGACGTAGCGGGCCTTCTCGCACGCGCACACGAACGACGATGACGTTTCCCCCCTTCGCGCACGTACTGGCGTTGTGGCTCTGGACTGCGGCCGGTCTGGCGCAGGACGGCATCGCAGGCAAGGTGCAGACCATCGATGGGCGCACGCTGGAGGGCCGCTTCGCCGTGGCCGCGAACGGGCGGGCCACGATCGTCGCCGAGACCGGGCCGGTCGAGCTCGACGTCGCCGAGATCACCGCGTTCGAGCACCAGGGAGCCGTCGCGAACCCGGTCCACGCGCCGCATCGCGTGTGGCTGCGCTCTGGCTTCGAGCTGCCCGGCAAGCGGCTGTCGGGCAAACCGGGGGCCAACGGTGCGCCAGCGACGTTGTGCGTCGAGCTGCCGTCGGGCATCACCGTCGACGTGCCGCTCGGCATGGTGCGGGCGCTGCGCCACGGCGGCTCCGAGCGCCGTGAGCCCGCGCTGTTCGCGGCGGACCTGCAGCAGCCTCCGGCCAACGAGGACCTGATCTACGTGCAGAAGGACGGCAAGCCTCAGCGTTCGACGGTGACCGTGACCGGCCTGCAGAAGGACCGCATCGACTTTCGGCTGCGTGGCAGCGACTACGACTTCGAGTTCGCGGGCCTCGCGGCGGTCGTGTTCGGCGCGAACACCGGTTTCGCGCCCGATCGCCAGCCGAAGCCGCGCACGAGCGTCGAGCTCACGACGGGCGAACGGCTCGAAGGGCGCCTGCTGGAGGTCGGCAAGACGCTGCAGCTGCGCATCGACGAGGGCGTCGTGATCACGGTGCCGCAGTCGGACCTGCTGCGGCTGCAGGTCGCGAGCGACCGCCTCGTGTGGCTGACCGAACTACGCGCGAAGGTCGATCAGACGCCTGCGTTCGATCGCGTCTGGCAATGGACGACCGACCGGTCCGTGGCGGGGCCGGGGTTCGTGCTCGGCGGCAGGACGTTCACGCGCGGACTCGGCCTCGTGCCGCGCACGCGGCTGACCTACGACCTCGGCGGCAAGTTCGACGTGTTCGAGGCGATGATCGGCGTCGACGACCGCGGTGGTCCGCAGGCGCACGCCGTGTTCCGGGTCTGCGTCGACGACGCCGTCGTCTTCGAGTCCTCGCCGAAGACCTTGGGCCTGCCTGCCGAGGCCGTGCGCATCGAGTTGAACAAGGCCAGGACCCTCGCGATCGAGGTCGACTTCGGCAAGAACTACGATCTCGGCGACTACTGCGCGTTCGCGGATGCGCGCGTCGTGCAGAGGTGACACCAGAGAACGGCACGGATCACCCATGATCTTCGTTTGTGCAGTCGCGCTGTGCGGCATGCAGGATCCCGACCTCGCCGCGGTGGTCGCGAGCGAAGCGCGCCGGGCCGGCGTGATCGAGCGCTGCTCGCTGGCAGTCTGCTCCGTCATGTCGATGGACGCGCCGGGCGGCGGTAGCGGCGTCGTCTTCGATCCGGCGGGCTTCGTGCTGACGAACTACCACGTCGTCGGCGAGGCCGACGAGGACTACGAGCTGCCGAAGCCGCCCGAGCCGTCAGAAGCCGATCTCGCCGCGTTCCGGGCCAAGAACCCCGATGCGACGCCCGACGCGGACCAGCGGCTCGTTCTGCGCTGGAAGGACGCCTGGCGCGCGGAGCACCTGCCGCGTGGCCGCAACCACTACCGCAACAAGAAGGTCGGGCTGCCCGACGGCCAGCTCTACGAAGCCGAGGTGCTCGGCATCGATCCGGGCAGCGACCTCGCGGTGCTACGGCTCTTGCCGAAGCAAGCCAACCAGCAGTGGCCCTGCTGCCGGCTCGGCGACAGCGACCAGCTGCTCGTCGGCGAGACGGTGTTCGCGATGGGCAATCCGTTCCTGCTCGCGACGGACTTCACGCCGACGGTGACCTTCGGCATCGTCTCGGGCACGCATCGTTACCAGGAAGGAGCGGGGCAGCGCATGCTCGTCTACCCCGATTGCATCCAGGTCGATGCGCCCGTGAATCCCGGCAACTCGGGCGGGCCACTGTTCAACGAAAAGGGCGAGGTCATCGGCATCAACGGGCGCATCTCGATCGGCGACCGCGGCCGCGTCAACGTCGGCGTCGGCTTCGCGATCGCGAGCAACCAGATCAAGAACTTCATCGGCGACCTGATGGCGGGGCGCCACACCGAGCACGGTACGCTCGACATGAGCGCGTGGTTCATGAACTCCGGCACGGGGGCAGCGCGCAGGCGCGGCGTGTTCGTGCAACAGATGTTCAAGGACTCGGTCATCGCGACCGCGGGCGTCGGGCTCGGCGACGAGATCACGCGGTTCAACGACATCGAGGTGCGATCGGCGAACCAGCTCGCGACGTTGATCGGCGTCTTGCCGTCGGGGACGTGGACGAGCGTCTGCTACCGGCCGAAGCAGGAGGACGGTTTCGGCGACGAACGCCGCATCACGGTCAAGCTCGCGCCGCTCGACACGGGCTCGAGCCGCGACGGCGTCGGTGGCGACGCGCGCCTCGCGAGCCGTTCCAACCTGCGGCTCGCGGCGAATGCCGTGATTCGCGCCTGGCTCGACGTGGACGAGAGGGCCGCGGCCGTGCATTGGAGCCGGATCGGGCCCGATGGGACCTCGGTGCTCGCGATCCGCGACGGCGAGCGCCTTCGTCTCGAGATCGGCGAGCTCGTGCTCGTGCGCGAGGCTGCGGGCAAGGGCCATGCGATCGAACGCGGCACCGCGCGCGATCTGACCGCCGAAGAGGCTGAACGGCTGCGCCGCGAGTGGACCTGCAACACGATGCTCTGGCAGCGCGCGACGCTGCTGCCGGGCCTCGCAGGCGCCGAGCTGCAGGGCGGCGTCCACGTGTTCGGGGCTCCGGCCTTCCGCTTCCTGCTGCCCGGCGACGGCGAGTGCGAGGCGTGGTTGTTCGCGGACGGTTCGCCGGCCGGGTTCGTGTTCCGCGATCCGCTGCGCCGCGCGAAGGTCGAATGGCACGTGCGTGAGAAGAACCTGCGCGTCGTCAGGGACGGCGTGCTCGAGCCCGGCTGGAGCTCGGGCAACCGCAGCATCGGCCAGGCCGACGAAGCCTGGTTCCGGAGGACCTGATGCGTCTCGGTCCGCTCGCGGCATGGTCTCTCGCCGGCGTGCTCGGCGCGCAGACCCAGGACTTCGGCAAGGCCTACTCGTTCGCCGAGCGCGAGCCGCGCACGCGCGTCGAACAGGTCATCGACAAGCACCTGCCGAGCATCGTCAAGATCCACGGCGCCTCGGGGCTCGCCACGATCAGCGCGTTCGCCTCGGGCATCATCGTGACGAAGCAGGGCCACATCCTGACTCTCGATCAGATCATGATCCAGAAGGATCGCACGCGCGTCGTGCTCTACGACGGCTCGGTGCACCAGGCGACGCTGCTGCCCGAGGATCCGCGGCTCGGCGTCCGGCTGCTCAAGATCGATCCGGCGCTCGTGCAGGGAGAGCTGCAGCCGCTGTGGCCAGAGGCCGCCGCGGAGACGCAGTTCCGCACGGGCCAGTTCGTCGTGTCGCTCGGCAACTGCTTCCGCCTCGCAGAGTTCTCCGAGAAGGTCAGCGCGACGTTCGGCGTCGTCGTCGGCCGCGCGAACACGGCGCTGCGTTACCGCATGGCCGACGTCAAGTACGACGGCGACCTGATCCTGACCGACGCTTGCAACAACCCGGGCCACTACGGCGGCGGACTGTTCACGTTGGACGGGCGGTGGATCGGCTTCAACCTGCGCCTGCTCGACAGCAAGGAGACGAACACGATGCTCTCCGCAGCGATCCCGACGCGCGATCTGCTGCCGTATCTCGAGGAGCACGTGCTCGGCAAGGTGCGGTCCGAGAGCACCGCGAAGAACGAAGCCGTGTTCACTGGCATCGTGCTGTTCGACAAGGCGGGCCTGCAGTCACCGCCGGCCTACGTCGAGCGCGTGATGCCGGAGTCGCCGGCCGCGGTGCTCGGCCTGCGCCCCGACGACCTGATCGTGCGCATCGACGACTACTCGATCCGGACCTGTGTCGAGTATCGCAAGGTCCTCGAGAAGTTCGCGCCGGGCCGCACGATCAAGCTGACGTGGAAGCGAGGCACGCAAGTGTCCTACGGCGACCTGACGCTGGCCAAGGAGCCCCGATGACGACGCCGTGTCATGGATGGTTCGTGTTCGTGTGCTGCATCGGAGCCGCGGTCGCGCAACGGCCCGTGGACGAGGACGAGTTCCTGCGCCTCGAGCCCGTGCTGCAGGCGGCAGTCGCGAAGGCCGGGCCGTTCGTCGTGACGGTCGAGACGTTCGGCGGCACGCGCGGCACGACCGGCAAGGAGGGTGCGTTCGACGGCGATGCACCGCCGCCGCCGAAGCCGCGCAAGCCGGCGCCGAAACCCGACGAGCAGCCGAAGCCCGTGCCGATGCCGCCCGACAAACAGCCTGAAGGGCCGAAGCCCGAAGAGAAGAAGAAGCTCCCGCTCGTAGCACCTGGCTTCCAGCAGACGCAGGGCAAGACGTCCGGCGTCGTGCTGACTGCCGATGGCTGGATCCTCGTCTCGCGGTTCGCGCTGAACCTCGATCCGACCACGATCCTGGTCACCGTGCCGGGCCGCGGCACGTTCCACGCCGAGCGCGCGGGCGAAGACACGAGTCGCGGCATCGCGCTCGTCAAGATCGAAGCGAACGACCTGCCGGTCCCCGAGTTCGTGCATCCCGACAGCGTGCGTATCGGCCAGTGGGCCTTCGCGCTCGGCCGGACGTTCGCGGCCGACGACCCCACCGTGCACATCGGGATCGTCAGCGCGCGGCGGCGCATCTTCGGCCGTGCGATCCAGATCGATGCCTACACGTCGCCGGCCAACTACGGCGGTGCAGTCGTCGACGTGCGCGGGCGCGTGCTCGGGGTCGCGGTGCCGCTGTCGCCTTCGGGACGCAACGCCGGCGTCGAGTGGTACGACTCGGGCATCGGCTTCTGCGCGACGATCGCGGACATCGCGGAGCTGCTCGAGCGGATGAAGCAGGGGCAGATCCTGCAGCGCGGCTGGCTCGGCGTGCGGTTCGAGTCGTCGCATCTCGGCCCCGGTGCCGTGATCGAGGACGCGCCGCAGGAAGGTGCTGCAGCCAGGGCCGGTCTCGGCAAGGGCGACGTGATCCTCGCGGTCGACGGCGCCGACGTCGCGAACGGACCGCACTTCCAGATGCTCGTCAGCTCGCGGCTCGGCGGCGACCGCGTGACGCTGCGTGTGCGCAAGAAGGGCTCGGCTGCCGCCGAGAGCCTCGGCCCGATCGTGCTGCTCGATGCGCCGTGGTCGGAGCAGAAGCAGTCGAAGGATGCCGAGCTGCCGGCGTCCTTTCCGTTGCCGGAGAAGAAGTAGCAGCGATGATGGCGGCGTGTCCCGTCGCCTCATCCCCGCCGCTCTCGCGCTCGCGTTCGGGCTCCTGAACGCCGCCTGTCACGACGAGGCACCCTGGGAAGCACCGGACTGGCGGCCCGAGCGGGCACCGCAGCGCATCGTCGCGGCGTCGGTGCTCGCGGCCGAGGTACTGCTCGAGGTCGCGCCGCGCGAGCGCATCGTCGGCGTGCACAGGCTCGCGGCGGATCCGCGGTTCTCGCTCGTGGCCGAGCAGGTCCCGGGCCGGCACCTGCTCGGCGCCGACCCCGAGCAGCTGCTCGCGGTGCGCCCGGACCTCGTGATCACGGACGCGTTCACGAAGGCCGAGACGCAGCAGCTGCTGACCGCTGCGCACGTGCCGGTGGTGCGCACGGCAGTCCCCACGTCGTTCGAGGACGTCGCGGCCAACGTGCGCCGCATCGCGCGCATCTGCCACGTCGAGCCGGCCGGCGAACGGCTCGTCGCGGCGATGAACGACGGGCTGCGGCGCGTCGGCGAGCGCGGTGTGGACCTCGGCATCTGGCGCGTCTGCAGCCTCGATGGCGACATGCACACGCACGGGCGAGGGTCGCTGTTCGACGCCGTGGTCGTCGCGGCCGGCGCCACGAACCTCGCGGCGCAACGCGGCGTCGGTCCGTTCCGCAAGCTCGACGTGGAGACGCTGCTGCTGTGGCGGCCCGATGCGCTCGTGCTGTCCGCGGTGCCCGGCCAGGAGAGCGAGGAGCGCAAGTGGCTGCACGGGCATCCTGGGCTGCGGCTCTTGCCGTGCGTGCAACGCGACCGCGTCGTGTTCGTGCCGAGTGCGCTGCTCGGCTCGACGTCCCAACACCTCGTCGGCGCTGCCAGCAGGTTGCAGGAGACGCTGCGCGAGTGGGGGCGCCCGTGATCGGGCACCCGCGCAGGTCGCTGCTGCTCTTCGCTGCGGTGCTGCTCGGAGTCGGCGTTGCCTACCTGGTCGGGGCGCACGAAGGGCCGGGGCTCGGAGCGCTGCTCGATTGCGCGCTCGATCCGTTCGGCAGCGATCCGGGCACGGACTCCGTCGATCGCTTCGTGCTGACGCAGATCCGCCTGCCGCGACTTCTCGTCGCCGGCTTTGGCGGTGCCGCGATCGCCGTCGCCGGCGCCATCATGCAGTCCACGTTCCGCAATGCGCTCGCGTCGCCGGATCTCGTCGGCACGGCTGCTGGCGCTGCGTTCGGCGGCGCGCTAGCGCTCGTGCTGCGACTCGAGGGCAGCGTCACGGTTGCGGTGCCGCTCGCGTCGCTCGCGGGCGCGACGCTCGTGACGGCGCTCGTGTTCGTGCTCGGCGGCTCCTACGGCCGGTTCTCGGTCGCCGGACTGCTGTTGGCCGGCGTCGCGTTGAACACGCTCGTCGGCGCGTTGACCGCGTTCGCGGTCACGTTTCGCTTCGACAACTACGCTGCGAGCTCGCGCGTGCTGTTCTGGCTGATGGGTGGGCTCGAGGGTCGGACGTGGGAGCACGTCGCGATCACCGCCGGTGGCTTCGTGCTGTTCGGTGCATTGGTCCGGCCGCGCGCGCGCGAGCTCGACCTGCTCACGCTGCGCGACGACAGTGCGCACAGCCTCGGCATCGACGCGCAGCGCACACGCCGCGTGCTGCTCTGGTTCGCCTGCGGCCTCACGGCGACGACGGTTGCCAACACGGGCGGCATCGCGTTCGTCGGGCTCGTCGTGCCGCACCTCGCACGCCTGCTGTTCGGGCCGACCCATCGGATCCTGTTGCCCGCGTCGGCCGTGCTCGGCGCCTTGCTGCTCGTCGGCAGCGACCTCTTGTGCCGCCTGGCCCCGCCCGATGCGAACCTGCGGCTCGGCGTCGTGACCGCGGTGCTCGGCGCGCCCTACTTCCTGTTCCTGCTCGCGCGGCACCGCCGCGGGGAGGAGCTGTGAGTGCCCTCTCTGCGCGCGACCTGCGTGTGCAGCTCGGCGATCGGTCCGTGATCGACGG
The DNA here is from genome assembly GCA_036376355.1 of Planctomycetota bacterium. Taxonomy (GTDB): domain Bacteria; phylum Planctomycetota; class UBA1135; order UBA1135; family UBA2386; genus DASVAL01. The sequence continues at coordinate 58,220 of DASVAL010000080.1, read as the reverse complement.
CGTCTCGTTCGAGCTGCGGCCCGGCGAGCTCGTGCTGCTCGCGGGGCGCAACGGGGCGGGCAAGAGCACGCTGCTGCGGCTGCTGCTCGGCGCGCTGAAACCGGGCGCTGGCCGCGTCGACCTGCACGGGCGGCCGCTCTCGGCGTGGCCTTCGCTGGCACGCGCGCGCGAGGTCGCGTTCGTGCCGCAGGATGCCGAGAACCCGTTCGAGTTCACGGGCCGCGAGCTCGTGACGATGGGGCGTCATCCGCATCGGCAGCGCAGCAAGGAGCTGCAGCCCGAAGACCACGCGTCCATCGGGCGGGCGCTGGCGGCGGTCGACGCGATCCCGTTCGCGGACCGGCCGGTGACGACGCTGTCGGGCGGCGAGCAGCGCCGGATCTCCGTCGCGCGTGCGCTGGCGACGGAGGCGCCGCTCTTGCTGCTCGACGAGCCGACCAACAATCTCGATCTCGAGCACGCGCTGCAGCTCGTCGGCCTGCTGCATCGGCTCGCGGTCGCGGGCCGCGGCATCCTCGTCGCTTCCCACGATCTGAACCTGCTGGCGCCGAGATGCAATCGCGTCGTGCTACTGCACGAAGGCAGGGTCTTCGCCGAGGGGCCGCCCGAACAGTCACTCGCGGCCGAGAACGTCGAAGCCGTGTTCGGCGTGAAGTCCGCGGCGGCTTCGGGCTTCTTCCCGCGCGAGTACCGCTTGTAGCGCGTCGGCGGCGCCAGGCCGGACGCTTCCATGCGCCACGGCTTTCGCGAGCGTACGAGAGCGCGGTTGGCGCTACTTCGGCGCTTCTCCCGGCGTCTCCTGCGGCTTGTACGGCTCGGGCTTGGAGATCCAGTTGTTGCCGGTCCAGAACTCCACCGAGTTGAACACGAAGTAGTCTCCGAGCAGGAATATCGGGTAGACGGGGATGATGTTCAGGCCGAGGAACGCAGCCTCGTTGACCCACTTCGTTTCGCTGAGTTTCGAGTTCCAGGTCTGGAGGCTGTTGAACGCGTTGTTTGGGCCGAGGCACGAGCTGGTCGTGAGACAGGCAGCGAGCGCGAACGTCGCGCTGACCTTGCAGAAGAGTGTCTTCATGGTGTCCTTGGGTGAGCCCTAGAGTGGGCACCGCGAACGGTGACGCGACCCGCACCGTGAAGCAAGCTGGCGCTCCTTGAATCGCTGCTGCAAGCGGCGTTCGGTCTGCCCGGAGTCGCAGCAGATGTCGCTGCTCCCGTCACGCGACGGTCTGGCGCGTGTACGGGTTTCGCAGCACGAGCTTCGGATCGATCTCGAGGCGGTTCGCGGTCCGCCACGCCTGCAACCGCTCGAACTCGACGTCGGTGACGCACGCATCGACCATCAGGATCACGCGGCGCGTGTCGCCCGTATTCCCTGTCTCGTGGTCGATGTAGCCATCGAAGAGGATGCAGCGGCCCACTTCCCACGTGTAGACCGAGCTTCCGACGCGCATCAGGGCCCCGGGCGGCACCACGAGCGGAAGGTGCGCGCGAAGCACCTGCAACGCCTTCGCGTCGCGGTGTGCGTAGATGTGGCAGCCGGGTTCCATCCACGAGAAAGCCGCGGCCGTCACGCCCGGGATCGCGCGCAGCCACTCGGTCGTGCGCGGGCACTTGCGCTGGTTCTCGGCGAAGTGCGACTCGATGCCGGGATAGTGGCTCGACATGAACAGCGGCGCGACGAGCCAGTTGCCGCCATAGGCGGAGCGGTCGGGCCACTCCAGGAAGTCGGCGCTCGTCAGGGCGAGCAGTTCGCGGAAGATGATCTCGAACCCGCGTTCGACCTTCGACGTGAAGGCGTAGTCAGCCGGATGCAACAGCATGACACGATTCCTGCGGGAACAGTATGCGGCGGTCTGCAGAAAGCGATCCCTCCCGAGTTCCCTCGCGGTCCCTCGGCCAACGCCTCGCCTGGGCCTTGCTACCCGCGCGGAAAGTCCGCTTCGGGGAGCAGGAACCCCGCGAGCTTCTCGCGCCACACGTCGGGCAGCTTCTGCTTCTGCATCGTGTCCATGTCCACGGCGGCCGTCAGCACGCGCGCCCGACAGAGGGGCTCGGCGGCATCTCCCTTCGTCATCCAGAACCCGAACTCCACGGACGACGTGCCGATGCGGAGCACGCCGAGGTGCACCCAAGGTTCGTCGCCGTAGCGCACAGGCGCGAAGAATTCGGCCTCGAGCTTCACGGCTGGCAGCCCGAGCTTGTCCTCGTGCATCAACAACGCGTACGGCCGGCCCAGCGCGTCGCTCCACCAGTCCTCGAAGGCGCAGTGGAAGTAGTGGAGCAGCTTCGGATAGTAGGCGATCCCGGCATCGTCGATGTCGCCGAAGCGATACCGCAACCGGGTGCGGAACGTCATGCCGTGGCGCCGCGAGTCTTCGCGGAGGCCGGCTCTTCGTCGCGGTTCTGCTCGCTGTTGCGCGCACAGAACTCGCTGAGCCCGGCGACGTCGCGCGGCAGCTGTGAATGGCGCTGCAGTTGTGCCAGCAGCACGTCGATCGTCGCCAAGGTGTCGGCTTCGGCCGAGTGCGCACCTTCGAGTTCGCGGCCGCAATAGTGGCGGACCGCCGCGCCGAGGTTGCGCGGGCCCATGAGGAACCGGTCCCAGCTGGTTTCACAGACGTTGAACAGGACCCTGACGTCGACCTGCCGGCGGCCCTTCATCTCGAACGGGATGCCGTGGCGTTTGCACTCCGCCAACCACAACGGCACGTCGTAGGCGATCTGGTTGAAGCCGGCCAGGTCGCTGTCGCCGAGGAAGGCCACCAGCTCGGGGCCGAGCTTGCGCAGCGGCTGCGCAGGCCCGCTCCCGTTGTTGCCGAACAACCCGCAGGCGTCACTGGTGTGGATGCCGGTCACCCTGGTCGCGCCCTTGCTCATCGCGGCAGCACCAGGATTCACGGTGCGGACCAGCGACTGGCGCGTGCCATCTGGCAGCAACCTCACGAACGCCAGTTCGACGATGCGGTCGCGCTGCGTGTCGAGTCCAGTGGTTTCGAAGTCGAGGAAGACGAGCGGACGCGAAAGGGAGAGGATCATCGGGAAGGCGCCTCCGAACTCCGCGTGGGCTGACCGGCCCGTCGCTGCGGCGTTCTCAAGCGGCCCCATTCTGCGCATCTGCACGGCTCGCACAAGCGGCGAACCAGCTGGCGCAGCTGGTGCTAGCCGACCCACTTCCTGGCGAGTGTAGTGATCCGCCTGGCCCAACTGCCGCACGATCCTCGCGCAGCTTCCTGCTGTTGGATGGTTGCGGCCCACTCGAGCTGGTCGTCGGCCGGCACGGATGCATCGCAGGCGGGGAAGAGCTCACGCTCCTCGATGGATTGCATGAGCAGGATGCGCGAGGCGAGCCCCGCTGCAGTGTCCGCGAAGCCAAGGCGCTCGGCTGGGGAGAGTTCTCCCACGGGCTCCCAGAAGAGCACGAGCGAGTGACTGAGCTCCGTCACTTCCGCGTGCAGGCGGAGCAGCCTTCCGACGGTGGCTGCCGCACGGTGGTCACCGCGCATGGCCACGGCGGGACAGACCAGCTCGGTCTCCTTTCGCATGTGGACTGCCAGCACGAACTCACGCACGAAGCGAAGCAGCAGTGCGCAGTCCTGCGCCGGAAACGCGCCGCCGCGGCGCACGTGCTCGCCGACCGCGTTCAGAGCAGCAAGGCCGATGGAAGTCACGGCATGGTCGGCGCGCAGGTTGTCGGTGAGGCGGTGCATCCGGCGAGCTCTCGGGACGATCGGCCCTAGCATGGTGCAAACATCAACAGTCCAGTGGGGAGGAGATTTTCGGCCTGCTCCCATGTGCTAGCCCCCGAGCGGGATGGTGCGTCTCGAAACCACCAGGGGGCGCTTGACAGAATCGAACGAAAAACTAACATATAGCGAACTTTCACCGAATCGAGGTTCACATGTTGTTCGCCTCCAAGTCAGCGATCTCACGCTCTTCTCCTTTCCGCAGCGCGCGGGGTCCCTCGGCCTCTTGCATGGAAGCTCCTGCTGTAGGTCGCTGCAGGAGCAATGGTTCTCGCCGAATGGCAGGGAATCAGGTGTCGCCAGTGCTCAGGACCGCAACTGCAGGCAACCTGTTTGCACGAAAGCGAATCCAGCATACCATCGAGATGTTCGGTTCCTGTATGATGGTCGTGGCCCTCCTGGCATTGGCGATCCTCGCCTGAGTGTCCACCCGAGTCCGAGGGGCGAACACGAAACGAACGTCGCGCGGCAACGGGGCGCAAGAGTCTCACGACAACTTGGTTTGGTCCAAAGAGAGGTATCCACCTGTGAAGCTCATGCTTACGGAGAAGCAGATCCGAGTCCTGAGGTACTTCCGCGACTACCGGCGCGACAAGGGAATCGCTCCGACCCTGGAGGAGGCAGCGCAGTCGCTCGGGGTGAGCAAGATCACCATCCATGAGCACCTCAACCAGCTGAGTCGGAAGGGCGCGATCCATCGGGACCGGGCAAAGGCCCGCGCAGTGGCGATCCTGCACGACCCCGATGCTACGGAATCGCCATCGAGGTCGGCGATTCCCACTCTGCCGCTGGTGGGTGTGATCGCTGCCGGCAGGCCGATCGAAGCCATCGAAGATCGCCAGGAGATGAGCTTGACCGAGCTCGTGCCATCCGGGGACCAGATCTACCTGCTGCGCGTGCGCGGTAAGTCGATGATCGAAGACCACATCGACGACGGAGATCTCGTGGTGGTCGAGCGTCGCGAAAGTGCGAACGACGGCGACATCGTCGTGGCCATCCTCGAAGGGGAAGAGGCGACTCTGAAGCGCTTCTACCGCGAGCGGAATGGCGGCATCCGACTGCAACCGGCCAACTCCAGCATGGAGCCGATCTACACGAATCGCGTCCAGGTGCGCGGAATCGTCCGTGGCGTGATCCGCCGCTTCCGCTGAGTGTGCTGACCGCGCGACGCCGCCGATGACCCAGCCTCCGGGTCGAAAGCAGCAGGGACCATTCGTCGACGAGTGCCGCGAGGGCAAGTACGCGTGGTGTCAATGTGGTCGCAGTGCCGCATATCCGTACTGCGATGGTTCCCATCGCGGCACCGAGATCACTCCGCTGAAAGTCGTCTTCGACAAGCCGTGCACCGTCGAGTGGTGCGCTTGTGGCGCGAGCGGCACCAAGCCCTTCTGCGACCACTCGCGTTGTCGGCCCGACGCTCCGGGCTAACCCGTCGTCGATCCCGAGCCCGCTTCCGTTGCGTTCGTTGCCTGGTGCGGTGGCAACCATCGGTCGCGACGTGCTTGCTGCTGCTGCGTGGCGGCGCCGTCGATTTCGAGCACGACACTGCCGGGGCTCCGTTGCGGAACGGCAATGCAACGCGTGACGACGCCGCGGCGGGAAAGCAGCACTTCCAGAGGGATATCGACTCTTGCCGCAGCCTGGAAGACATCCTGCCAACGCGGTGCGTCGACGCGCAGGTTCTGGATCGCGAGCACTTCGTCGCCCGGAGAGATGCCGGCTCGATGTGCTGCCGCGCCGGCCATGACCGACGCCACTGTCGTGCCGCCAGGCTCGAACTTCATGCCGAGGCAAGGGCGATCGGCGTCGCGGGTCACGAGGCGGATTCCGAAGTCTGCGAGGATCGACTTCAGGTCTGGCTCGAGGCTCTTCGCGACCAGATCCAGCACGGCGCGAACGGCGCCATCTCCGGCGACCTTGTCGATTGCCGCGATCACGTCCTCCATCGAATAGCCGCGGTTCTCGCGGAACGTCGCGGAGTAGAGCTCGCGCAGGACATCGTCGAGGCAGCACGTTCCCGTCGCGAGTCGCACGACCAGATCGAGAGACATCGCAGCTACGGCGCCGTTCGTGTAGTAGTTCTGCGAGGAGTTGCGCGTGTTCGCGTCTGGCCTGTAGAGGCGGATCCACGCATCAAGGCTCGACTCCTGCAGAGTCAGCTGATGCCTGCCGGGAGTCGCGAGCATCGTGTTGATGTTCTTCGCGATGGTCGCCAGGTAGTCCGAGCGGCTCATCAGGCCTGCTCGCAGGCACAAGAGGTCGTCGTAGTAGGCGGTCCAGCCTTCGATCAGCCAGAGCAGCTCCGTGTAGTTCTCGTTCTCGTAGTCGTAGGTCCAGAACTCCACGGGACGCATCCGCTTCACATTCCACGCGTGGAATAGCTCGTGCGCAGCGAGCGAGAGGAACTCGCGGTAGCCCTTGTCGCTGGCCAGGTCCGTGCGCGACGTCAGCAGCGTGGTTGAATCCGCATGCTCGAGCCCGCCGTGGCCATCGGCCGTGAACAACAACAGGAACAAGTAGCTCGCGTACGGCAGTTCACCGCCGAACACAGCGGCCGCGGTTTCGACGATCCTCTCGAGGTCGTTCCGCAACGTGGCAGGCGGGGCGAGGCCGCCGAGGCCTTCGAGCACGGCCGCGTGTTCGACGCGACCTACCTTCCACTCGAGCCGTACGAACTGACCGACGAGGCACGGAGCATCGAAGGCGTGCTCCATGTTGTGCGCGAGCAAGCGCCGCGTCTTGACCCCGGCTTGGACTTCGCCTTGCTGCGGATTTGCTGGCAACGCGCAGGCCAGCTCCCACTCTGCTGGGAAGGCCACCGTGAGCCTCGCCTCGAGGTGCGGCTTGCCGATGGGCCAGAGCAGCACGCATGCGTGGTTCCAGTACGCATGTTCGGCCGTGAGATCGGCGGTGCGAACGCTCAGTTCGTGTGCGTAGACGCGATACGTGACGCGGATGCGCTGGCCGGCGTGGCGCGGCTCGAGCACGAACCGGTTCTTGCGCACCTTCCGGCACTCGATGGCTCGGCCATCGTTCGCATCGACGGCAACCACGCGACTCAGGTGCCGCGCGTACTCCCGGATCAGATAGCTGCCTGGCGTCCAGGTGGGTAGGAAGAGGACGAGTTCGGGTGGGGACCCGCTTGCAGAGTTCCAGCCAAGCGGCAGGCATTCCGAACAGTCAAACTCGAGCGAGACATGCAACTCGTGCGAACTGGCGCGAGTCGCATCTAGGCGGAAGTCGAGGCCTGCCACGTGGGTTTGGTCGAGCGCGGAGCCAAAGCACCAGTCGGCGACGCCCGATCGTAATGCCAGCCAGCAGGTTGCTTTGGGGGTGGTACGCCCGAGAGGAGTCGAACCTCTGACCTACGGCTTCGGAGACCGTCGCTCTATCCAACTGAGCTACGGGCGCGTGTCGGTGCGGTCTTATCGAGACGGACAGCAGAAGGCAACCGCGGTCGATCCGGTGTACAAGGTGCTTGGCTGCTCGACTCATCCCCGGTGTCCCCTCAGGATCGTTATCTGGTAATCTCAGGTGAAACCCCTCAGCGTTGCGGGCTAGATCTTCTGGCTTGCGCATACCGAATGCTCGGAAAGAAACTCACCTCGCTGCTGGCTGCCTGCATCGCCGTGACGGCGATGTGGTTCGTCCTGCCCGCTGATCGGGCGACGGCCCATGCGTGGGAGACCGGGCTTCTCGACGATTCCGACAACGACTTCCTGCCCAACTGCGTCGAGTGGGCGGTCATGACCAATTCGGCCAGTCCGGACACGGACGGCGATGGCGCGGAGGACTTCATCGAGGTCGTCCAGCGCGGGCAGCCGCGGCATGAGGGTGCGCCCGTTCCGCTGGACCAGGAGATGCGAATCGTGGTCACTGGTCCCGTGGCGGGCGGACCTCAAACCACATGGATGCACCTGTTCTTCCGGTTCGTCGGCGGTCCGGTGGTGACTCACTTCGATGCCTGGGTGGACTTGCCGCAGTATCCGGGCTTGCGGGTGCCCCTGATGCTGCTCGCGACAGGCGGCCTGTGCGTGTTCCGCGATCGCTTCACCGCGCAGGACGGCTACTGGGTGCAGATCTCGGCACCGATTGTCTCGCCGAGCTTCCTGCAGCCCTTCTTGCCCTGCAGCTTCCACGCGGAAGCGGTCATCTCGGATCGCTACCTTCACACTGCGGTGCAGGTCGTCGATCTGCAGGGTGTCATCTCGACGCTCGTTCCCTTTGGTGAGCGTTTCGCGATCCAGCCGATCATGCCGAGCCCGGGATCCATGACAGCGGTGTCGAACCGTGTCTGCCTGCTCGAACTCGAGGAGGTCGGTACGGGCCCAGGCGGCACGATCTACCAGGTTGTCGACGCGTCCTGTGAAGACTGCAACGAACTCGAATGTGAGGCGAGCTGCCCACAGTCCATTGGGTGGATCCTGACGATCCCTGGTGGGCTCACGGCGATGGGCGGAGGTTGACCCATTGGCTGGGCGTCGGGTTCGCGGTTCCGGCGCGGTTTGGACTGCATCCCATTGCCCTTCAGCAGCTTCGGGAACTGTTCCACGCCAAGGGTGGGGCGGAGAAACGCCTGAACTAGGGAACTTGCAGTTGCCCCGCGAACGTCTCTGGCATGTGGAATCTCTTTGCGATCCCGATGCCAGCTTGGTGGCTGCATGCCGGCAGCCCGACAGCGACGGTTTCGAGCGGGCCTTCGAGGAGCTTTTCACACGCTATCGTGATCGCGTCTACGCCATCGCCTTCCGCATCACGGGCACGGCCGTCGACGCAATGGATGTCGTCCAGGACAGCTTTGCGCTCGTGTTTCGCAAGTTGGATGGCTTCCGGGGCGGATCGTTGTTCAGCACCTGGTTGTTCCGAATCGTCGCCAACTGCAGCATCGATCAGCGACGGCGGGCGCGACCTCGCGGACCGATCGCGATAGTCGGACACGAGAACCTTCCTTCCGAACCGATCGACCAGAGGCCCAGTCCGCGAGAGAGCGCGGCTACGCGTGAACTCGGTGATCAGGTTCAGGAAGCGATCTCGACATTGAGTCCAAAACTGCGTGTCATCCTGGCTCTCCGCTACCTGGAGGACATGTCGTACGAAGAGCTTGCCGCGACACTCGGGTTGTCCATGGGAACCGTGAAATCACGCCTCGCGCGTGCCCACCTCTCTCTCGAGAATGTCGTTCGTTCCAGGTTTCCGCAGCTGAACCTGGGTGGCGCGGCCCCTGATTCCGTCGGAGGTGTTGGATGAATCGCGAGGAATTCCACAGAGACTCGCGACCCGGCTCGAGCGAATGCCGCGCCTACTTGCGAGAGGCTCTCGGTGGCTTGGAAGCAGGCAGCGCTTCGCGTGCCCATGCCGACTGTTCGTTCTGTGCCGCGCGCATGGCAGCGCGAAATCGCCTCGCGCCCTTGTTGGCAAAGCGTCCGGCAGTTCCTGATGAACTCTCGGCGGTTGTCACGGTCGATGCGGTCTTTGCTCGGATCGTCGAGCAATCGAGTCAGTCGCGTCTGGGCAGCTTGCTGGATCGCGGAATGTCGATCAGTCCACCTGCAGGCGAGGAAGTTGGCTGGCCCCAACCACTGCTCGAGTCCACGGTTGGTCGCCTGATCCCGGTGACGCAGAGCGCCAATTCGCCTGCAGCCTGGGCACAAGTGCGTCGCGCGATTCTCGCGAGCGTCTCCACCGGTATGCCGCAGTTTGCGCGTCGCTGGTGGATGCTCGGCGTCGCCAGCGCTGCCGCCGTGGCGATCGCAAGCACGATGCTGTTTGGCGATGCGCAGGAGTCGCCTTCGATCGTCTTCGCCGATCTCGACCAGGCGCCTCGGGTCGAGTTTGCGGTGCTTCGCCAAGGAGTACTGCGATGAAACCGGTATCGCCGTCCGATGCCGGAATGCCTCTCTCGTGGCAAGGGCGCGCTCGAACTGCATGCAGAGCAGCTGGTGCCGCCTTGTGGGTGGCGGTTGCCGGAGCGAGCATTGTTGCGAGTGGCGTGGCCCAGGGAGGCGCTACCGACAGCGCGGTTGTTCCGCCTTCGTTCCAGTCGATGGGGCAAGCGGTCCAGTCCAACGACTACACGATAGTGCAGTTGCGGCGGTTCCGCGACGCGCAGGCCAACGTGGTTTCCGTCCGCGAGTGCTTGCAGGTCGACGCCAATGGTTCGAACTCACCGATCTACGCGCTGACGTTCGTGGGTGTCGAAGGTGAGCTGCCTGGCTCTCCCGCCTTCCTGACGTGGCAACAGGTCTACAGCCGCTTCAGCAGCCTGTTCTTTGAACACGGCACGTTCCGCGTCCGCAACCTGCAGAAGGCGCAAGCGAACTACACGGTGCACGACTTCGGCACGGCCACGCGCGCGAACCGCATGGTGAGCCGGATCGTCGTGTTCCCACAATCGCTGGACAAGGCCATCTGGCTGATCGACGTGGACGTCCAGACGCAGGTGCCGCTCTACACGGCTGAGTTCGATTCCCAACTCCGGCTGCTGTCCGAGGTCGAAGCGGTGTCGTTCATGGCCTCGGTGTCGATGCCGCCTCCTGCAGCTTCTGCGGTGAACTCCATTCTGCACCCGGACTATCCGTCGGCGGATTCGTCCCTCGGCCATCCGCAAGGGTTGATCGAGCCGCAGGTTTCGTTCGCGAGCGACTACTCTGTCGAACGAATCGCGGTTCGCGTGGATCCGATCAACAACCTGCAGAAGCTGGTCATCAGCTACACCGATGGCGTCGACCAGTTCATGATCGCGCAGGCTCCGGGAATCGACGATGTCTTTGCCGACCTTGCGAAAGCCACGGCGAGCACGGGCCCAAACCACACGATTGCGCGGTACCGAGACCCGGCGATGACCGTGCTGCTGTTCTGGGAGGGTGGCGTGGCGTTCCAGGTTGCCGGCCGCGGAGCACTGCATCGTCTGGACGAGGTGGCGCGCCGGCTCTATCTGCAGGCCTTGTCGTCGAACTGACGCGGCGGTTGTCCTCGCCGCGGGGCCAACACCAACGTGCAGCACGACGCACCCGAGCGGCCCGTCGCCGCACGAGGGCGCGTGCCACGGTCCTGCTGAGGCGGCACCGTCGCGAAATCGCTGCGGTTGCAGTCTGGCCTTTCGGACGCTCCGGCCCGGCATCGCCTGATCAGCGTTCGGCAGAGCGGCTTGCCATGGGTCGTGCGCGCCGGTGCGGGGAGTTGGCATCCGGCGTGCTTGTTGATCCCACAACAAACCCCGCCCCGAGAAACTTGATGGACGCCGCAGACGCTGAAAGGAACGACCCGAGCAAGCTCCCCGCACTCAGTTCCGCCGAGTATCGGGCGCGGCTGACGACGAAACTGAACTGCTTGATTGCCGTGCTCGAAGTCGCGATCACGAAGATCGCGAAGAGCATGGATCTTCCAGGCGCGAACGAAGAGCGCCTGCTCAAGATCCGGAGCAACCTCGAGAACACACTCTCGATCTGCCACCGCGCGAAGCAGACGCTGGATCGCACGGTAACAGGCCAGAAGCCCATCGGGGCGCGCCACGCCGACAAGAAGCCGATGAGTGCGCGTGACTACGTCGAGCTGAGCAGCATCGACGAGTATCGCAAGTTCAGGAAGATGGACCCGATCGCCATGAGCGATCTTGCCAACATCGACTTCGACGACCTCGCTCGAAAGCTCACGGACTCCTGAGGCCGGAACGGGCCGCCGCCCGCGGTCCGGACTTTCTGGGAGACCAGGACCGGGCTCGTTGCCCGCCACCGACCAATACGAGTGTGCGATGGCGTGGGCGATTGCCGAAAAGGCCTTCGACAGGGCGCCCGCACGTCCGCAGCGCATCCCAGAGGGCCTTCATGGGGGCAGCAAGAAATGTCGATCCAGGAATGGGAAAGGCATGACAACTGCACTCCACGGCAAGAACGGTTCGCTCACGGCCAAGGCGCGAGTGGCGCTGGTTTCGCGGAGCGGGTCCAACCACCTGGCCGCCGTGATCATGAGATCCGGTCACGAGGTCTGGGAATGCGGCGATTGGACCGGCTTTGCGAAGGCGAACGTGCCCGTCGATCTGGTGCTGTACGACGAGGACCTGTCCCACGAACTGCCGAGTGACCTGTCGGTTCCTGCGCTGCTGGTCACGGACAGGACGTCGGGCGCGCCAGCCCGCCACTTCGGGCTGGCTTCGCCAGCCGCCATCGAATCCGCACTCGAACCGCTGTTGGCCTTCGCGGTCGAACTCAGCCAGAGCGTGAGCAGGTGTCGAGAGCTCGAACGGCTCTTCGAGGGCGTTCGCTCTGGCGAGGTGCTCGTCGGGAACAGCCCCGTGATGCGGCGGCTGCAGAGCTCACTGCGGCGAGCCGCTGATTGTGACGCCACCGTGCTGATCGAGGGCCCCCGTGGCTCGGGCAAGTCCCTGGCCGCGCGTGCGATTCACTGCAAGAGCCGGCGGTCGGATCGTCCGATACTCGTGCTCTCGTGCGGCGAAACGCAGGCCGAAGCGTTGAGCCAGGCGATCGACGCATCGAGGAGCACGACTCTGGTCCTCGAGGACATCGATCGACTGCCCGTCCAGGCGCAGGCGATCCTCGTTCGTCACCTGAAGGAGAGGTCGGCCACGCATGTGGGCAGCGCTCCGCGCCTCGTCGCTACGACCTCGGCGCACTTGCCCGAGTTGGTTGCCAAGGGTGCCTTCCGGGAGGATCTCTACTACCGCTTGCACGCGCTCCCGATCCTGGTCCCCGCTCTCCGTGAGCGCGTCGAGGACATTGCGCTGATCGCCGAATCCATTCTGGAAGCGAACTCGCTGCAAGCGGGGCGCCCGCATCAGGAGTTCACTGCAGCGGCGCGCCAACTGCTCGAAAGCGTGCCGTGGGCCGGCAACGTGGCGCAGCTGGAACTGGTCGTCCGCCGTGCCATGGTCCAGGCTGGCGGCGGCCCGATCGATCGGGACCACTTGCTGGCTCCGCCGACGGGCACGGTGACGCAGAGCGCGGCTGCACCTAGCACGGCGCGAGTCGATGCCGGCGTGGGCGAGCTCACGGAAGACCTGATCCGCCCGTTCGAGGAGGAAGAGCAACTGTTGCTCTCGCGCGCGTTGCGGGCCACGAAGGGGAACGTGCGGCGAGCTGCCCAACTGCTCGGCATCGGTCGCGCCACGCTGTATCGCAAGATCCAGCAGTATCGCCTGCGACTGCAGTAGTCGGGTTCCGACGAACTCGTGCGGCCAGGCCTCCGCGAGCTGGAGATGCGGCATGGCTCGGCCGTATCGTGTCCCGATGCGGCCGCTGTCCGTGCTCTACAGGGACGATCATCTCGTCGTGATCGACAAGCCGGCCGGAGTGCTCGTCGTACCGGCTCCTGGCAGGGATGCGTCGACGATCGTGGACTTGGTCGGGGCCCAGTTGAACTGCCGCCCCCAGGCGGTGCACCGTCTCGACGAGGACACTACCGGGGCGTTGGCCCTGGCGTTGGACGATGCAGCTCGTGCTGGGATGGAGGCGCTGTTCCGCCGCCATGCCATCGAGCGCGACTACCTTGCCCTCGTGTCGGCAGCGCCGTCTCCGGCCGCTGGCAAGATCGAGTCGAGCCTGCAGGAAGACGATGACGGCATGGTGCGAGTCGTGCTCCGCGGTGGTGTGCGTGCGGTGACCCACTACGAGACGCTCGCGCGACGTGGTCGCTGCACGCTCGTGCGCTGCCAGCTCGAAACGGGCCGACGCAATCAGATCAGGGTCCATCTCGCGGCACTCGGGTGTCCGGTCGCCGGGGACCGCAAGTACGGCTTCCGGGCGCGCGCCGGTGAGCACTTTGCGCGAGTGATGCTGCATTCGTGGCGCATGAGCTTCGTGCATCCGATCACCGGCATCGAAGTCCACGTCGAGACGCTGCCGCCGGAGCCGTCTCTGTGTCCGTGAAGCCGACTCGCAGGCGTCGAGAGCGCGCTGGCCACGAGGGATCTGCCGCCAATAGAATCACAGCTGCGTGCGCGCTCCGATCCAGATGTCGCAGGAGTCGCTGTTCGGCTTCCTCACGAGCACTCGGCTTCCGGTCGTGTCGAGTCTGTCCGGCCTGGTCCGGTGGATCTCGCTTGGGCTGTGGGTCTCTGGCTTGGTTTTCGGCCTCACCTGCCTGCTGCTGGCGGACGATGGCCTGTGGTCCGCCTCGTTGCCGTGGTCGGGCGCCTTGCCGGCGTTGACCTCCGCCCCGTTGTTCTTCCTTGCCTGGCGGGACTGGCGGAGCAACCGCATGCAGCGCGGCGCGACGATGTTGTTCGTGGCCATGTTCACGCTGTGCAGCCTCGCAACCTGGCCGCGTGGCGCATTCAGCGCGGTGTGGTACCTGCATCCGGTCCTGTCCCTGCTGTCGGCCACCTGCCTTGGCGTGAAACCTGGGTTGTCGTTGACCCTGCTCGGGGTCGCGACGTTGCTCGGCAACGCCTCGTGGTCGACGAGCCGAATCGATGTCGAACTGCGCCCGGATCTGTGGGTCCACGTCGCCAGTCTCTCAGCTGTTTCGCTGGCGTCCGCGCTGACTGGGGCGATCACGAACCGCGTGGTGTTCATGGCGCTGCTGTCGGTCGAGGCGCAGCGGCGAAAGAACTTCGAGTCGAGCCGTGCGCTGCGCCATCGAGAGAAGCTGCTGCGGCATGCGCTGCGTGTCGAGACAGTCGGGGATCTCGCCGGGATGGTCTGCCATCAGTTGCGGAACGCGTTCCAGGTCCTGGCTGGTCACGTCACGCTCGGCGGGTTGTCCGACGACGCCGAGCGAGTGCGCCGCCTCGCGATGATCGAACAGACTCTCGAGGACACGCGTCCGCTGCTCGATCAACTGATGCTGATGGCGCACCCTGACGAAGGCATCACCGAGCCTTGCGATCTCGCGGCGGCGATGCGCCAGTTCCACGAGCAGGCAAGGCGCATGTTGCCAGCGTCCATTCAACTGAACTGCGAGGTGCCGCGCGATACGCCGATCGTCCTGCTCAACGCGCGTGGACTGGGGCACGCGCTGTGGAACCTCGTCATCAACTCGCGACAGGCGATCCAAGGCGAGGGTGCGATCACCTTGTGCTGCGGTGCCGATCGGCACCAGGTGTGGCTCGAGGTCACAGACTCGGGTTGTGGTATGAGCAAGGAAGTGCAGGAGCGCATCTTCGATCCCTACTTCACAACCAAACCGCCGGGTCAGGGCACGGGCCTCGGGTTGACTGCAGTTGCGAGGTTCGTGCGCAGCAGCAACGGACTCATACAGGTCGAGAGCGAAGTCGGGAGGGGCACTACTTTCAGGCTCCAGTTTCCGCGCGCGATGGACGCCGAGAACTGGCGCACTGCCTAAGGACCTGGATGCGGGCCCTGGCCCGCGCCACCGCCGGCGAGGTCGATCGTGCGGCCGAGCCGTTTGGACACGATTCCGTTCAGGACTTGGTGTAGTTCGCCGCGGCCCTTGGTGTCGTTCCATGCCCCCGAGGCCGGGTCGCGAGCGAAGTGCCACGCCGAAGCGCCTTCGGCGAGCCAGATCTGGTGCGCTGCTGACTGGCGATTCAGGATGCAGTTGCGGCTGTCAGCAAAGGCGATGCGCAAGACGCCGCCGGACAGGTCTGCCTCGAGCTCATCGGGATCGAAGGTGTCGAGCCTGGCCAGGATCGCCCTCATGCACGCTTCGGCGTGTTGGAGGAATTCCTGATCGGCGGGGTTGGTCATGGCAGGAGGCGATGATGCGACCGGAGCAGCCCCGACACCAGCCACCGGCAGGGAAGCCCGAGAAGCCGGCGGGGCTCAGGAGCGGAAGTGCACGGACGAACTTGCAGAGGGGGTTGAATAAAAGAGTGGCCGGCGGTTCTCTCCCAGAACCGCCGGCCACGATGGGTCCCGGCCGCGCAATTTGCCCTCTCGAAGAGCCCTCAACTCCTTGCGGAGTTCAGAGCCACGCGGCCGGGACCACTCGTCCCATGCAGCCTAGTAGACGTAGCAGGGGACAAAACTTTCCACGGACACACAGTTTTTCGCGCCGTTTCCGCGCCATACGAAGGAGTCGACAGCGTGCGAGGCGGCCATCGTGAAGAATTCGCACCGAAACGCGGAGTTTCAATTTGTGCGACGTTGCGCAGTGGCTCGCCAAAGCTGCAACAAATCATCGACATGAATGCGTTCTGCGTCCGCCTCGAATCCGAGCAGGACGCGGTGCCGCAGTGCCGGAAGCAAGCATGCCTCGATGTCGGTGAGCGCGACTGCTGGGCGACCCGCGAGCAACGCACGCGCCTTGCCGCCGAGCACGATTGCCTGTCCCGCACGCGCACTCGCGCCGTAGCGAACGAAGCGGCGAGTTCGCTCATCGCAGTCATTGCCATCGGGATGAGTCGCGAGCACCAGTTCCGCGACGAACCGCAGCAGGTGCGTACCGCAGAGCACCTGACGCACGAGACCCTGTAGCTCGCGCAATTCTTCGGCTCGCAGCTGGATCTCGACGTCCGCTTCCGGGCCGCTCGTCGTTGCGTCGAGGATTCTCGTCATCGCTTCGACCGTCGGCGTCTTGACGTCGAGCCGGAACAAGAACCGGTCGAGCTGCGCTTCCGGCAGCGGGAACGTACCTTCGAGCTCGATCGGATTCTGCGTAGCCACCACGTGGAAGGGGCTCGGCAGCCGATGCGTCGTGCCAGCGACGGTGACCGAGTGTTCCTGCATCGCTTCGAGCAGGGCCGACTGCGTCTTCGGTGTCGCACGATTGATCTCATCTGCGAGCACGAGTCCGGCGAAGAGCGGGCCCTGCTGGAACCGGAAGGTCCGACGCCCTTCTTCGTCGTCGATCACTTGCGTGCCGGTTGCGTCGCTCGGCATGAGGTCGGGCGTGAATTGGATTCGTGAGAACTCGAGGCCGAGTCCGCGGCCGAGGGATCGCACCAACAAGGTCTTGCCGAGCCCCGGCAATCCCTCGAGCAGCACGTGGCCTCCGGCCAGGATCGCGACCAGCAGATCGTCGATGAGAACCTCTTGCCCGATCACGTGCGTTCGCAGCTGTTGCCGCAGAGCGTCGACTTTGGTCACCAGGGCCGCCGCCCGTTGCTGCACAGCATGCACTTGCATCAGGGCTCCTCGCGCATCGCGCGGTGGCTCCAGGGGTCGACATGCTGGCCGCGAAGGGCGCAGCGTGGTGGCGGCCCCGCGAGGGGGGTGTGTCCGGCCGACCTGGAGATGTCCGCGACAATCCGAGGCATGGGA
The DNA here is from genome assembly GCA_036376355.1 of Planctomycetota bacterium. Classification (GTDB taxonomy): domain Bacteria; phylum Planctomycetota; class UBA1135; order UBA1135; family UBA2386; genus DASVAL01. Next base: position 41,299 of record DASVAL010000080.1, on the reverse strand, counting down.
CAAGCGTAGCTTGGCCTTCCGAGCAGACCAGATCATGATGCGCCTCGCATGCTCTTCCTGCGCGTTGCCTCGGCTGCTTCGATCGCCTTGGTCGTCGGCTGCGCTGGCGTGTCGCCCCGCCCCGAACTGGCGAACGCGGACTCGCTTCCGATTCGCGAACTGTCTGCGCCAGAACAGCAGGAGCTCGCCGCCATCCTGGATCGCGCGATCCATGCCGTGGTTCGCAAGGACTACGCTGAGGCGGATGCGGAGGCGCGCCGGGCGCTCGAAATCGATCCACGCGCTGCGCGGGCCAGGTCGGTGCTCGGCATGGTGTCGCTGCAGCGCGCGAACCTGCGCGATCCGCCGGACGTGTTCGAACTGAACGCAGGCGAGGCAGAGATGCTGCTGGCCGCGCAGATCGCCCCTGACGATGCCCTCGTCGCGTGGATGCGAGCGGTCTTTCTCGCTGAGACCGGGCACCTGTCGGCGGCGGCGGCAGCGGCGGAGGCCGCCCTGCTGCGTGCGACCGGTGCACCAGCCTCCGACCGTGCGGCTCTGCTCGCCATCGCAGGCAACTCCCACTACGAGCTCGGCGAGGAACGCGCTGCGTTGCCGCACCTGCAGGCCTACTTCGGTGAGGAGCCCGACGATGCAGCGACCGCCTTCCGCATCGGTTCCTGCCTGCTGCGGATCGCCGCCGTGCCGGAAGGTGCCAAGGCCATCGAGGTCGCGCAGATCAGGGCTGAAGACGCGGCCCGCGCGTTTGCGCGCAGTGCCGAACTGGCTCCCGGCGACGAGGACGCGGCGCTCGCCGCCGGCGCTGCGCTTGTGCGCGCGGCAGATCTCGCGGGGCAACGGCGTGACGTTCCCGGGCCGGAGAGGCGCATGCTGCAGGAACAGCGGTGGCAGCAGGCCGAGAAGCAGTTCCACGCAGCCGCGGAGCGTTTCCCGCAGAGCGCCGAGCCGATCTTCCGGATCGGCGTGATTGCCGAGACGCGAGGCGACGCCGCAGCAGCGCACCAGGCCTACTTGCAGGCGCTAGGTCGCGACCTCGCGCATCTCGGCAGCCTCTTGAACCTCGCCGCGCTGTTCGAAGCGAGCGGTGACGCGAATGCCGCGGGATCGCTGCTCGAGCGAGCCCTGGCCGCGGATACTGCTCGCCCCGGGCTCAGCGCGGACGAGCGCCGTCGCCTGCAGGAACGTCTGCGCTCAGGGCCCGCAAAGCGCGACTAGACATCGCCGCACTCACGCGCCGCTGATCGATCAGGCGCCCATGATGCTGTAGCCGGCGTCGACGTAGATCGTCTGGCCCGTGATACCGCGCGACAGGCTCGACAGCAGGAATGCCGCCGTGTTGCCGACGTCGCCCTGGTCGACGTTGCGCCGCAGCGGCGACTTCTGGGCCATCGATTCGAGCAGCGAGCCGAAGTCGGAAACGCCCATCGCCGACACCGTCTTGATCGGCCCGGCCGAGATCGCGTTCACGCGCACACCGCGTGGCCCGAGGTCGTTGGCCAGGTAACGGGTGCTCGCTTCGAGCGCAGCCTTGGCGACGCCCATGACGTTGTAGTTCTGTACGACCTTCTCGGCCCCGTAGTAGCTGAGGGAGACGATGCCGGCCTCGCGCCCTTCCATCAGCGGTGCTGCCGCCTTGGCCAGGCCGATGAGAGACCAGGCGCTCACGTGCTGCGCCAGCTGGTAACCCTCCCACGACGTGTCGACGAAGTGGCCGCCGAGCTCCTCGCGCTTGGCGAACGCGATGCAGTGCACGAGGCCGTCGAGGGGGCCGAACTCCTTGCCGAGACGGTCGAAGAAGGTCTCGATGTCGCCGGCCACCGTTACGTCGCAGGGCCCGAGGAAGGTGTCGCCCGGCAGTTCGACCGCGAGCTTGCGGACGGACTCCTCCATGCGGTCGTTCTGGTAGTTGAGCGCCAGGCGGGCTCCTTCGCGGTGCAGCGCCTGCGCGATGCCCCAGGCGATGGAGCGTTTGTTGGCGACGCCAAAGATCACCACGTTCTTGCCAGACATCAGGCCCATGCTTCGTTCCTCGATCGTGCGCGGTTCAGGAACCGCCAACCATAGCAGCTGTTTGCCCGGGGTCACGCCCGCAGCTCGCCGCCGGCACCCAGCGCCTGGCGGAAGACTTTGCGCGAGGGCGTGGTCCACGGCGTGCAGTCGTCGATCGGGAACCAGCTCAGGCGCCCGCGGCGCCGCGCGATTGCGGCGTGCGCATGCAGCTCGATGCGATGGTGCGTGATCGCATGTCGCACCCTCGCGACGACCTCGCCGACGTCGATGCGTGCGCCGAAGCGCGTGGCGATGACTGCGCCCAACGCCTTGGCGTCCAGGCTCGTGAGCATGCCGGCGCCGGGCAGCTCGATCTGGCCTGCGTTGGGTTCTCCGGAGGCGATGCGACCGCCGAGCGCCCCTTGGCGGCCAACGACCAACGCGACGCGAGCCGTGACCAGCACGGCGTCGCGCGGCGTCTTGCGCAGCGGCAGCTCGCGCACGAGCCCGCCGGCGAGAGCCTCGCAGTCGGCCGCGACCGGGCACCGTTCGCAGGCCGGGGACGTCGGCGTGCACACCAGCGCACCGAGCTCCATCATGGCCTGGTTGAAGTCGCCGGGTCGCCGCCGGTCGAGCCACTGTGCAACTGCCGTCCGGATCGCGTGCCGACCAGCTGCCGAACCCGTTTCGGCGCGGATGCCGCGGTGACGCGCGGTCACGCGTTCGACGTTGCCGTCCACGGCGATCTCGGCATGGCCGAATGCAATCGATGCCAGCGCTCCGCGCGTGTACGGTCCGACGCCGGGCAGTTCCCCGAGGTCGTCGTTGCACTCGGGAATGCGACCACCGTGGCGGGCCACGACCTGGCGCGCGCCGTCGCGTAGCAGGCGGGCCCGCCGGTAGTAGCCGAGCCCGCGCCAGGCCAGCAGCAGGTCGTCGTCGGTGGCTGCGGCGAACGAGGCGGGCGTCGGGAACCGCGCCATGAAGCGCTCGTAGGCCGCCCGCACGGCTTCGACGCGCGTCTGCTGCAGCATGACTTCGCTGACCCAGATGCCCCACGCATCGCGCGAATGCCGCCACGGGAGATCTCGGCGGTTCGCTCGAAACCAGCGCAGCAGGCGCGCGCCGAACGGCTGCCGCTGCGCGGGCCGCTGCTCAATCATCGAGGATGGTCGCGTCTGTAGGCCGCGACTGCAGTTCGAGCCCCAGGCTGTCGCGCATGTCCTGTTCGGCGCGATCGAGCAGGTCGTTGAGTTGCACCGGATCTTCCTGTTCGGCAACCAGCATGATGCGGATCGTGCGCGCGTCCTCGATGCCTTGGACACGCGTGCGGATGCTCACGAGCGGGTGCTTCTTCGCGGTTTCCGCGAGCACCTGGCTGATCGACGACTCGTCGCGGCCGTGGTAGTCGACGTTGCGCTCGCCGCGCACCGTATTCGGACCCTCGGCGCTCATCACGGACATCACGTGCGTGGTGAAGAACCGCTGCATCTCGGCGGGCACGCCAGGCAGCAGGAACACGGTCGTGTGGCCCACGCGCAGTTGCACGGCAGGTGCCGTGCCGACCACGTTCTCGTAGCAGATGGAGCCCTTCGGGACCGATGCCATGCGACGCCGCGAAGCGTTCAGCGTCGCGTCGGCCGAGACCTCCTTGGCTTGAAGCCGGCGGTACGAGTTCTGGATGAACTCGAGCGCCTTTGGATCCTCGACCAGCGGAGTTCCCGTCGCCTTGGCCAGGCACGATCGCGAGCTGTCGTCCCAGTTGGGGCCCATGCCGCCCGTCAGCAGCAGGAAGGTCGGCTTCTGTTCGAGTGCCCAGGTCATCGCTCCGACCACTTCGGATTCGACGCGGTCCACGACCTGGATCGTGCGCACGCGATACCCGATGTCGTCGATGCGATTCGCGATGAACGCGGCGTTCCGATCGACAACCGACCCTTCGAGGATCTCGCGGGAGACAACCAGGATGATGACGCTCTTGTCGAACAAGGCATTCTCCGGAAGGCAAGACGGGGTGCCGAGGCGGCTCGAACCGACCCCCAAAAGAACGATGCTACAGGATCCGCACCGTTGTTGAAGCGCCTCTCCGCGCCCGGAAGAATGCTGTTTTGCCGATCAGGCCAACGCCCGAATCTCTGCGCCCATGACCGATCCGACTCCGCCGACCGGCGGCCGCGTGACCGACCTCCTGCTCGAGCGGGAGATGCGGGAGAGCTACCTGAACTACTCGATGAGCGTGATCCTGAGTCGCGCTCTGCCCGACGCCCGCGATGGTTTGAAGCCGAGCCAGCGCCGCGTGCTCGTGGCGATGAACGACCTCAACCTGGGGCCGCGCAGCAAGCACCGCAAGTGCGCCAAGATCTGCGGCGTCACGTCGGGCGACTACCACCCGCATGGCGATGCGGTGGTCTACCCGACGCTCGTTGGCATGGCGCAGCCATTCGCGACCCGGTACCCGCTGATCGACAGCCAGGGCAACTTCGGCGCGATCGACGGCAGCCCGCCGGCGGCAATGAGGTACACCGAGGCGCGCCTCGGCTTTCCGGCGGTCCACATGCTCGAAGACCTCGAGCACGACACGGTCGATCTGGTCCGCAACTACGACGACTCGCTCTGGCAGCCATCCGTGCTGCCGGCCCGGTTCCCGAACCTCGTCTGCAACGGCTCGACCGGCATCGCCGTCGGCATGGCCGCAAGCCTGCCGCCGCACAACCTGCGTGAGGTTGCCACCGCGATCGAGAGGCTGCTCGACAAGCCGGACGTCGCGCTCGACGAACTGCTCGAGATCGTGCAGGGCCCCGACTTTCCGACCGGCGGTACGATCATGGGCCGCGGTGGAATCCGCAACGCCTACGCCAGCGGCCGCGGCTCCGTGGTCGTCAGGGCCAAGTACCACGTCGAGGAGAAGCGCGGCCGCAAGTCCATCGTCTTCACGGAGGTGCCGTACCAGGTCAAGACGACGACGATCCTCGAGCGCATCGATCACCTCGTGAAGAGCGATCAGCTCGACTCGATCGCCGACGCGAACGACGAGACCAACGATCGCGTCGGCCTGCGCATCGTGATCGAGCTCAAGAAGGGCGTCGAGGACGAGACGGTCACGGTCAACCAGCTGTTCAAGCTGTCGCCGCTGCAGAGCACGTTCTCGATCATCAACCTCGCGATCGTCGATGGCCGCCCTCGCACGCTCGGCTTCAAGCAGATGCTCGAGTGCCACGTCGAGCACCGGCAGGACGTGATCCGACGGCGCACACGCTTCCTGTTGCGCAAGGCCGAGGAGAGGCTGCACATCATCGAGGGTCTGCGCCTCGCGGTGCAGAACATCGACGAGGTCATCGAGATCATCAGGAAGTCGGCGAGCTCCGACGATGCGCGCGTGCGCCTCATCGAGAGGTTCTCGCTGTCCGATGCGCAGTCGCGCGCCATCCTCGACATGCGGCTCGCGAAGCTGACCGGACTCGAGATCGAGAAGCTCGAAGAGGAGCACAAGGAAGTCAGCGACAAGATCGCCTACTACAAGACGATCCTCTCGGACCGCAGCGTGCTGATCGACCTCATGAAGAAGGACCTTCGCGAGATGGTCGAGCAGTACGGCGACGACCGCAGGACGGTCATCAGCGACGAGGAGATCGGCAGCTTCGTTGCGGAGGACCTCATCCCCGAGGAGATGATGGTCGTCACCGTCACGCACGAGGGCTACATCAAGCGCACCTCGCTCGACCAGTACCGCACGCAAGGCCGCGGCGGCAAGGGCGTCAGCGGCGCCGAGACCAAGGAAGGCGACTTCCTCTGGAACCTCTTCGTTGCCGGCACGCACGACTTCCTGCTGTTCTTCACGGACAAGGGCCGCGTCTACTGGAAGAAGGTCTACGAGCTGCCCAGCTACGGTCGCACGGCCAAGGGCCGGTCACTCGCGAACGTCGTCGAGACGCAGGCCGAGGAGAAGATCACGGCGATCCTGCGCGTCGAGTCGTTCGACGACCGGTTCCTCGTCACCGCGACGAAGAAGGGGCTGATCAAGAAGACCGCGCTGCAGCAATACAGCCGGCCGCGCGCCGGCGGCATCATCGCGGTCGGGCTCGAAGAGGGTGACAGCCTCGTCGGCGTCAGCCTGTGCCGCGCGGGCCAGAGCATCGTGCTCGGCACGAGTGGCGGCATGTCGATCCGCTTCGACGAGTCCGGCGCCAGGGCCATGGGCCGCAGTGCGGTCGGCGTCTGGGGCATCCGCCTCGACGAAGGCGACGAGGTCCGCGACATGGTCGTGACCGACGGCACTGGCACGCTGCTCACGGTGTGCGAGAACGGCTACGGCAAGCGCACGCTCGTCGAGGAGTACCGGCAGCAGAGCCGCGGCGGCAAGGGCATCATCGACATCCGCACGAGCGACCGGAACGGCAAGGTCATCAACCTGCTCGCCGTCAAGGACGACGACGAGGTCATGATGATCACGAAGGATGGCCAGATCGTGCGGACGAAGGTGTCCGAGATCAGCGTGATCGGCCGCAACACGCAGGGTGTGCGCTGCATTGCGCTCAACGAAGGTGACAAGCTCGTGTCCGTCGCCCGCATCCCGAGCGAAGACCCCGAACCGACCGAGACCACCGCGAAGACCTAGGAACCCAATGGCTCGCTACCTCGAGAAGCTCACGGCGGACATGAAGACGGCGATGAAGGGCGGCGACAAACCGCGCCTCGAAGTGCTGCGCATGTTGATCAGCGACCTCAAGAAGAAGGCGATCGACGCCAAAGTCGACAACCTTCCCGACGACGAGGAGGTCGCGATCCTGCAGAAGTCCGTGAAGACGCGCGCTGACACCGTCGCGCAGGCCAAGGCCGCCGGGCGCGCCGAGATCGCGGCGAAGGAGCAGTTCGAGATCGACGTGATCCAGAGCTACATGCCCAAGCAGATGTCCGCCGCCGAGGTCGCCGACAAGGTGCGCGCCGTGGCCAAGGAGATCGGCTATGCGGGCGGCAAGGACACCGGACGCTTCATGAAGGAGTGGATGGCGAAGTACAAGGGACTCGCCGACGGCAAGCTCGTGCAGGATGCGTTGAAGACGCTCGGATGACGAGTGGCTGCCCTCCTGCAACGCCCTGCCGCCGACGAGTACGCGGGCCCGTTCCAGGCCTACGTCGACCGCGTTCCCGACGGCGACGTGCTTGCGCACCTCGAGCGCCAGGGTGAATCCACGCGAAGGCTGTTCGCGGGAATCGGCGAGGACAAGGGCAGGTTCCGCTACGCGGACGGCAAGTGGAGCGTGAAGCGCGTGCTGCAGCACCTGACCGACGGCGAGCGCTTGTTCTGCTACCGTGCTTTGTGCGTCGCGCGCGGCGAAGCGAGTTCGCTGCCGGGTTTCGACGAGAACCTCTACGCAGCGAACGACGGCACCGACGCCCGTCCTCTCGCCGACATCGTGGCCGAGTTCGCGAGCGTGCGCGCCGCCACGCTGACGCTCTTCCGCGGCTTCGACGCGGCGGCGTGGCTCCGGCGCGGCATCGCGAACGGCAAGCCCGCGAGCGCGCGCAGCCTGCCGTGGGTCACGGCCGGGCACGAGCTGCACCATCTTGCCGTGCTGCGCGAACGCTACGGCGTCGGTTAGTCACGGGAGCGTGATCGCGACCTCGGCGGTCTCGCAGGCGCGGACATCGACGAAGCGGCGGTGCGTGCCGTGTGAACCGAGGTCGAGCACGAGCTCGTAGCGGCCCGGCGGCATTGGGTGGAAGGTCACCGATGGCTCGCTTCCCCACAGATGACCGTTCCGGCCGAGGCCGTTGATCGGAGAATCGAAGCTCGGCAGTGACTCCGTTCCATCGGCGGCGACGAGTCTGGCCTTGCCGCCGACGAACAGGCCGTCGCGTGCCCGCACTGCGCAGCGGATGAGGCCGCCGTGCTGAAGATGTGCCGCGAGCTGCAACGGCTCCGAGCCGACCGTCACCTCCTGCACGTGGTTCAGAACGAAGCGGTCGGTGCCCGCAGCGTTGTGGTTGTAGCCCAACGTCAGCCGGTAGCGTCCCGGAGGAGCCTTCCCGGTCAACGCGATCACGGTGTCGCCGGGTTCGGGCCGCAGCACGATGCCGCCAGCCTGCTGGTCGCGACGCGACAGCCAGCCGTTCAGCTTGCGCAGCGGGATCTCGCTGGTGATCGTGACCTGGATCAGGGTCCCGATTCCGGTCAGCGGCGCAGTCGACGTGTCGAGGCTCACGATCATCGGCTGCTCGGGGCAGGCTTCGGCCGGGACATCGAACTCCAACGCCGCACGGCCGGCGCGCGAGATCTTGCCGCGCAGCGGTTCGGCGCGTTCTCGCAGGACGCGCACTTCACCGGCCGCGTCGGTCTGGTAGCTGCCGCCCGACGAGGTCTTGTCGAAGCTGATCCAGACGCCGGGAGTCGGCCTGCCCTCGGTCAGCACGCGCACGCATGCCGACGGAGCAAGGTCGAACACGACTTCGGCTGGCGCCGTGACTTTGCGCATCTCGACCAGGTACTCGATGTTGTTCGTGCTGCTCATCAGCGTCAGCCAACCGGACACTCCGCCCGTGGTCGGCATCACGAACCTGCCCGCGGCGTCCGTTCGCACACGGGAGCGGAGGTCGGGGATGTCGATGTGGATGCCGCCGCCCTGCACGCCGCCGACGCCGAAGTCGCCGAGGCTGACGTCCCACTCGAGGTCGGGCGCCCACAGGATCGGCACGCCGGCGACGGGTACCTGGCGAGGTGTGCGAACCACTCCGCTGATTGCCGCCGCTGCCGGCAGGCGCAGTTCGCCGGCCGAATGGTCCTGGTGGCGCGTGATCGTCGTGCGCAACGAAGCCGCCGTGAGGTCCGTGCGCAGCCTGACGATCCCGCGACTCTCGCCGTGCGCGGCGTACGCGGCGGGGTCCTGCTGCAGCGGGACCGCGACCACGAGCACCTCGGCGTCGAACTTCGTCTCCATCTCGAACTTGCCGTGCGCATCGGACTCGGCGCGCATCTCCTCGCTCGCGCTGACTTTGCCGTCGCGCAGCGGCAGCGCGTAGACGCGCGCACCAGCGACGGGTTGCCAGGCGTAGTCGACGACAGTGCCGGACAGGCGGCCGTTCGCGCTGCGGGGACGCGCCGGGACGGGAACAGCCGCCGGTCCCGCGGCAACTTCGGAGCGGGCCAACGGCGGAGTCTCCGGCCTCGTGATGTCTGCGGATGCCGGAGTGGCCGCCGCGGCAGCGTGCGCAGGGTGGCCGGGCGCGGGCGGAGACACCTCGGACTGGAGCAGCCAGATGCACACTGCCGCGGCCGCGGTCGCGACTGACGCGGTCACCACTTTCGTCTTCAGGGTCATGAGGATCGTCGGCACGAGCCAGGGTCGATTGGTGAGCAGCAGCAGTGCGGCACCTGGCCTGCCGTCGCCGCAGCTCGACTGCAGCTTCGTGCGCAGCGTGTCGCGGGCCCGGCGCAGGTGACCGTGCACGGCGTTCACCGTCATGCCGCTGTGCTTCGCGATCGACGCGATGTCCTCGCCTTCGAAGTAGTAGAGCAGCACGAGCGCCCGCTGCGGCTCGGGCAGGCCCAGTACGAAGCGCCCGAGAGCCTGATGGATCTCGGCGCGCGCCGCGGCGACCTCGGCCGACTCGGCGAAGCCGGCAGGTCGCCGGGCGTGTTCGCGCTGCCCGCGGCGATCGTCGGCGCGGTGCCGCCAGCGGAGCACGTTCCGCAGCGCGTTGGCGAGGAAGCCGCGCAGGTTGCCGGCGTGTTGCGGCGGCTTGCGCAGCGAAGCGAGCAGCGTCTCCTGCGCCGCATCGTCGGCCGCGTGCTGGTCGCGACAGAGTTGCCGGCCGAGCCTGACGAGCCAGTCGGCGTGCTCGAGCAGGGCGTCGATGTCGGGCGGTTGCGCGGTCACGGCGACCAGAATGCCACGGATCCCGCCGTACGTCGGAAACTCTGCGCGAACGCGACGAAATGGTCCCCCGGCCCCCCGGCCTCCCGGCCCCCCGTGCCTTCAGGCGAACGACAGCCCAGGCAGGCGCGCCGCGAACTGCTGCACCCGGGCCCGGCACTCGACGAAGGCGCCGTCCTGGACTTCGACCGTGAAGCGGTGCAGCTTCGTGAAGCCGAAGTGCGCGGAGACACCGGTCCAGCGCCGCAGCTCGGCCTCTGCGGTCGCCAGGGCCGCCGCGTCGTCTCGCGCGAGCGCCGCACCGACGAGCTCACATCGCACCAGGAACCGGCCCGGCAGCGCACGCCCAGGAAACACCTCGGTGCAGTAGATGACTTCGGCGACCGGCGTGTCGACGTGATCCCCCGGAACCACGCCGTATCCGCGCAGCTCCGGGGCCTCGTTCGTGCTGCCGCCGAAGAAGGCGAAGCCTCGCGGCTCCAGCTGCAGGCGGCCGGCCGCGGCGGCGAGGGCGTGATCGAAGCGCTCGAGCAGGTGGCAAGCCTCGGCAACAGGAAGCGCGAGCACGATCCTCCGCGCGGCGATCGGCGTCGGCACCTCCCCGCCCAGCGTGACGACGAAGCCCTCACGACCGGGCTCGATGTGCGTCGCCGCGCGACCGAGGTGCAGCCTCGGCCCCAGCTCGCGGCGGCAGGCCTGCACGAGCTCCTCGGCGCCGGTGCGAAACGAGACCGGAACGGGGTCGACCGCGACCGGCTCGAGCCGATCACCAAGGAACACGAGGCCCGTCCCGGCCGACGGCAGCGCCTCGACGACTGCAGGCGCTTGTCGCAGCAGCGCGCGCATCGGCTCGACGTCCGCCCGCGCGAACCCGTACGCCCCGAGCTCGCACAGGAACCCGTTGCTGCGCTGCGTGCGCGTGTTGCCACCTGGCTGCGGCGCCTTCTCGACGACGGCGAGGCGCTCATCAGGCTGCTCTCGCAGCACCCGGAGACCCGCTGCGAGGCCGCGCAGCCCGGCGCCGATCACGAGCACATCCACCGGGTCGCCGATCATGTTCGCGGTCCGAGGATGCTACGCCGCAACACCGAACGCCATGACCAACCCCGTACAAACAAGGAGGCGGGTCACCGCCCCGCCTCCTCTTGGCACTTGCCTCGCGCGCCTTCTTGTTCAGAACTCGATCTGGAAGGCGATGCGCAGGATGTTGTTCGTTGCGCTGGCCGCTGCGCCGCTCGGATCGACGTCCTGCAGCGTGTACTCGATCTGCGTCTTGCAGCTGTGACCGTGGTAGAAGGCGTTGAGCACGGCGCTGATCTCCATGCACTCACCATCGACGCCGGCGATGCCCGGGGCTCCCGTCACGAAGTCGACACCGGAACCGGTCGCACCTTCGTCGGTCTCGACCATGGTGACTCGGAGCCCCAAGCCCCACTGCATGGCGCTGTCGCCACTCTTCTTCAGCAGGTAGCCGCCCGAGAGCGTCCAGCCCTGCGGTTCTTCCTCGTCTGCCGCCGCAGCCTGCAGATCGTCGGTGCGCATGAAGTACTCGGCCATCAGCTGGATGCCGTTGACCGACCACGCCGTGTTCACGTTCAACGACGTGCTCTCGATGTCCTGGCCGGCGCCAGACTTGCCGTTGCCGAGTGCGACGCCGAAACCCACGGTGCCCTTGAAGGACTGGTCGTCGGTGCGCCAGTCGCCTTGCCGGCGGCTCTCGACGGTCTGCCTACCGTCGTGGAAGTCACCGATCGGATCGAAGCTGGCTGAGAGCACGTAGCTGAGCTCGTTGTCGGAGTTCGCCGTCTCTTCGCCGCGATCCGTGTAGCCAGCGCCGAGGCCTGCCGCGACGTCGGTGTTCATCGCGCCAGCAGTCCAACGCAGCTTGTTCTCGGCCATGAGGCCGTTGAGCCAGGCGCCGCGGCTGAAGGTGTCTGCGAAGGTGCGCGAGGCGGCAGAACGCTCGACGAACCAGAGGCCGGCGGAGGTGTTCGTGGCCTCCATGCCGTACATGGTCTTCGCTTGACCGACCTTGAGGCCGATCTTGCCCGTGTCGGAACTGGAGAAGTTCCACTGGCCCCAGCCCTGCTTGATGTTGCCGTCGCCGGTTGCACCCTGGTCGACCGCGTCCCAGACGAACCCGTAGAGGATGTTCTTGCTGAACACGTTGCCGTTCAGCGAGGTGCGGGCGCGACGAACGTTGAAGGTGTTCGTGTCCGGAGCGTCTTCGTTGTTCGCGTAAGTCCAGTGGATCTGGATGCGGTTCGTCCAGGTCAGACCGAACGCGTCACCGCCGTCGTACTTCAGACCGGAACCTGGCTTCGAACTCCAGCCGCCGACCGAGGACTTCTCTTGAGCTGGCACGAGGGACGCCGCAACGGCAATGGCCAACAGGCCGCAAGGGAACGTTTTTCTCATGTGTGTGTGGTGGGACCTCCTCCCAGGATGGACTACGGCCAGACCTACGGTCCGCAGCAAGTTACGAAGTGGAGTACTGAGTTGGGCTTGCAATGGAACCGTGACCGCCGACGGGGGAGCGTAGGCAGCTTGCGGTAACACGGTCAAACCAGAAGATCGCGATTCTCGCGATGCCACCGAACCTTCGTTAGGTTTGGGGAGACTTCATAAGGAGACGGCATAGAGTGCCGTGGGGCCTGATGTTCAGATGTGGAGAACATCGAACATGGGGGGCTTTCTGCCATTTCGCGCCGATTCCGTTCGGGCTCGCGGCCTGCCCCGCGGCATCCCTGGCAGGCAAGATTGCCGGCTACAACCAGAGGCGTATTTGTGACACCTGCCGGGCACGCTTTCGCCGGGCTCAGGCTCTTGGCTCGACCTCGGCCGGTCCGAGGCCGGAGCTTTCCGGCGCGAGACTCGGGCATGGCGCCATGCCCATCAGTTCGTGGCGCAGGTTGCCCCCTTACGCGAACCATCGCTAGGATCGTGCCTAACCGCGCCCGATGCCGCAGACCCTCCGGACGACCTGCAACCGTGACTGCCCCGACGCGTGTGGCATGCTGGCGTCGGTCGAGAACGGGGTGGTCACGAGCCTGCGCGGGGACCCTGACCACCCGGTGACTCGCGGCTTCCTGTGCTTCCGCACGAGCCGCTTCCCCGAGCTTCAGGCGTCGGAACTCCGGGTTGCGCAGCCGCTGGTGCGGCGCCAGGGCAAGCTCGAGCCGGCGACCTGGTCCGAAGCGCTCGACCTGATCGCGAAGAAGCTCCTGCAAGTCCGTGCCGAGTCAGGGCCTGCGGCGATCTTCCACTACCGGTCCGGCGGCTCGCTCGGGATCCTCAAGCACCTGACGGACCTGTTCTTCGACCAGTTCGGGCCGTGCACGGGCAAGGTTGGCGACATCTGCTCGGGTGCGGGCGAGTCGGCCCAGATCCAGGATCTCGGCACGAGCGACAGCAACGACCTGTTCGACCTGCTCCACAGCCGGCACATCGTGCTCTGGGGCAAGAATCCGGTCGTCAGCAGTGTGCACCTCGTGCCGATCCTCAAGGACGCGAGGGCGCGCGGTGCGAAGATCGTGCTGATCGACCCGGTCCATCACAAGTCGGCCCAACTGGCCGACGTGGTGTTGCAGCCAACGCCCGGTCGCGACGTGGAGCTCGCGATGGGCGTCGCGCGGATCCTGTTCGATTCCGGCCGCGTCGATCGCGCCGCTGCGACCTGGTGCGACAACCTCAGTGCGTTCCGTGCCGCAGCGGAACGGCGAACCGCCGCGGAATGGGCGCATCTCGCCGACCTGAGCGAGCGCGACCTTGCTGCCCTCGCCGACCAGTTCGCGAACGGCCCGACGGCGATCCTCGTCGGCTGGGGCATGCAGCGGCGCCAGCGCGGCGGCGCGATCGTGCGCGCGCTCGATGCCCTGTCCGCGATCTCGGGCAACCTGTTCCGCTCCGGCGGCGGCGTGTCGTTCTACTTCAAACGGCGGAAGGCCTTCCGCCCGTTTGGCCCGGCCGTGCAGCACCCGCGCGTGATCCGCGAGCCGTTGCTCGGTCCCGACCTGCTGGCCGCCAAGGATCCTCCCGTGCGTGTGCTCTGGGTCACGGCCGGCAATCCGGTCGCAATGCTGCCGGACTCCGCGCTCGTCGCGCGCGCCATCGAAGCTACCGAGTTCGTCGTCGTCGCGGACTGCCTGCTGACCGATACCGCGCGGCGTGCGCACGTCGTGCTGCCGGTGCCGACGCTGCTCGAGGACAGCGACGTGCTCGGCGCCTACGGACACCACTGGCTCGGCGAGTCGCGGCCGGTCGTGCCGATGCCGCCCGGAGTTCGCCACGAGGTCGAGGTCTTCCAGGATCTCGCTCGCCGTGTGGGTCTCGCGAGCTACCCGCAGGAGTCCGTCGACGAGCAGAAGCGCAGCGCGCTGGCGTCGGTCGCCGAGCGCGGCGCGAGCCTCGAGGCGATGCGCGCGCAGGGCGCGATCCGCAGTCCCGTCTCGAACCAGCTGCTCTTCGAGCCCGGCAAGGTGATGACACGAAACGGCAAGGTCCAGCTGCTCGCAGACGTGCCCGATGCTCCCGACGTGGCGGCGCCGCCCGCCGTGCCTGGCGCGAGCGCGCCGCTGTGGTTGTTCTCGAACTCGACCGAGAAGAGCCAGGCCTCGCAGTGGGTCGGGAAGGGTCTCGGCGACCGCAGCTGGATCGAGGTGCACCCGGACGCCGTGCCCGGGCTCGCGGCTGGTGCGCGCGTTCGCGTCTGCTCCGCGTTGGGCTCGGTCGAGGCGACGCTGCGCTTCGATACAGCGCAGCGCAAGGACGTCGCGATCATGCCGAAGGGGGGCCACTTCGACCGCGGCCAGAGCGCCAACGCGCTGATCGAAGCACGCGCGACAGATCTCGGCCTTGGGGCTGCCTACCTCGACTGCCTCGTGCGTATCCTGCCGGCATGAGGCGGTTGACCGGCACCCACGTCTATTCCTACGTGAAGTGTCCGCGCCTCGCCGCGCTCGACCTGCACCTGCCGCGCTCGGAGCGCCGCGCGCCGCACCAGTGGGAGGAGTTCGCCGCGCAGCGCGGCCGCGACTTCGAGACGCAGTTCGTGAAGGGCTTGCGCGTCGTCTCGCCGCAGTACGCGGAGCGCGACTTCGACGCCGGCGCGGCGGCGACGCTGGCACTGCTGCGCGACGGCGTGCCGTGGATCCACCAGGCCGTGCTGCAGGTCGAGGACCGGCTAGGACTGCCCGACCTGCTGCGGCGCGTGCCTGGTGCGAGTGCGCTGGGCGACCACCACTACGAAGTGATCGACGTGAAGACGTCGGGCCGCTCGCGCGGCGACCAGATCCTGCAGGTCGTCTTCTACTCGGAGCTGATCGCCGCCGTGCAGGGGCGTTTGCCCGAGCACGGTTCGCTCGTGCTCAAGGACGGGCGCGAGGAGCGCTTCCTGATCGCGGACTATCTCGCCGCGGAACGCGAGGTCGTCGCGGAGCTGCGGCGGTTGCGCGCCGACATCGACGCGGCGCGGCCGTTCCTGCAGGCGGGATGCGCGAGCTGCTACCACGAGCACCGGTGCCTCGCACAGATGCGGAAGGCGGGCGATCTGTCGCTCGTGCAAGGCATGAGCCACGGCGCGCGCGCGATCCTCGAGAGCGCCGGATGCCGCACCGTACAGGATCTCGCGACGTTCCATCCCGAAGGCGCGCGAGCGCGCGGCAACCTCGATGCGACGCTCGTGCGGCGGCTGCGGCGCGCCGCGCAGGCGCAGCTGCTCGGCAAGTCGCTCGTCGAAGAGCGCCCGCGCGGCGAACGGCTCGACCCGTCCGCGATCGTGCACCTGCTCGCGGATCCGTTCGCGGATCGTGTGCTCGCGTTCGGCGTGCTGCATCCGGCGACCGAAGCCGGGGCCTTCACGTACGGCATCGCGGGGTCGGCCGGCGAGGAGTGGCGGGTGCTGAAGGACCTGATTGCGCAACTGCCGCCGCGTGCGCTGCTGCTGCACTTCGGCGAAGCGCTTCCGCGCTGGCACGAGGAGCACGGGTTCCTGCACGACGCCGATACCGGGCTCGAAGCGAGGTTCGTCGACCTGCACAAGCGGCTGCGCACGGCGGCCGTCTATCCGCGGCCCGTGTTCGGCCTCGGCGACTTCGTGCGCGAAGCGCTCGCACGCGACCCGATGCGGGCCGGTCATGCGGGTGCCGCGGCGATGTGGACATCGATGCCGGACGCCGAGGCGCGGCTGCGCGAGAAGCTGCGCACCGACCTGATGGACCTCGCCGCGCTGAAGGCGTCCGTGCTCGAAGCGGCCCCGACGCACGTCGTCGACGCGGAGGGAGCCGTCGTCGGGTGAGCCGGGGGCAGCGGTGGCGAAGGCGCGGGCTGCTGCTGGCACTCGCGCTGCTGCTGGCGGCAGCCGCGATGCACGAGCACGTCGTGCGCAGCGTGCAGGATCGCATCTACGACGCGGTGTCGGTGCCGCAGGCCGAGTGCATCCTCGTGCCGGGGGCCCGCATCTACGCCGACGGGCGGCCCTACCCGCTGCTCGTCGACCGGCTCGCCACGGCGTTGGAGCTGTATCAGCGCGGCAAGGCGAAGCGCATCGTGCTGAGCGGGCGCGGTGGTGGTGGCATCGCGGTCGACGAGGTGGCCGCGATGCGGCGCTGGCTGCAGACACGCGGTGTGCCTGCCGAGGCGATGCACGACGATGCGCTCGGCTTGCGCACGCTCGACACGATGCAGCGATGTGGTCTCGTGATGGGCGCGCGCAGCGCGATCGTCGTGACGAACCCGTTCCACGTCGCGCGCTCGCTGTTCCTCGGCGTGCACAGTGGCCTCGACGTGCGTGCCGTTGCGGCTCCGTACGGCACGAACTACTCGACGTGGACGATGTGCAGGAACCAGGGCCGTGAGGTCGCGGCGCGGATCCGGGCCTGGCTCGACGTGTTCGTGTTCGGTGCCTGAACGCGTGCGCCGGCGGAACCGCGCTAGGCTCCGTCGCACGCTCCGTGTCTACTGCGTTACCCGACACGCATGCTCGCCACCGACATCGCCGGATCCCTGGAATCGCCCGCGGTTCTCGTCGGGATCGGCGTCATCGGCTTCCTGCTGCTGCTCGTGTTCGTGCGCGAGGTGCGCCGCATCCCCGCGCGCCTGCTCGTGCTCATGGCGACGGCGTGCCTCGACATGGTCGGGCTCCTGATGATCGTGCCGCTGCTGCCGTTCTACGTGAAGCGGCTTGCTGGCGACGGCGTCGACGTCGGCGGCGTGACCCTCGAGACCGGGCTGCTCTCCGGCATCGTCGTCTCGGCGTTCACGGTCGCGCAGCTGCTCAGCGCGCCGTTCTGGGGACGCTGTTCCGATCGCTGGGGACGGCGGCCCGTGTTGCTGATCGCGCTCGGCGCTGCGGCGCTCGCCTACCTCGTGTTCGGTTTCGCCGATTCGCTTTGGCTGCTCATGCTCTCGCGCCTCGTGCAGGGTGCAGGCGGCGGCACGGTCGGCGTGATCCAGGCCTACGTCGCCGACTCGATCGAGCCCGACCAGCGCGCGCGGGCGCTCGGCTGGCTCTCGGCCTCGACGAACCTCGGCGTCGCGCTCGGTCCCGTGCTCGGCTCGTATGCGTTCTCGATCCGCGACGTCGACCTGATGCCCGGGCCCGGCACGCTGGCCATGGGGAACGCGGCGCCCGGGATCGTCGCGGCGGCGCTGTGCCTCTTCACGCTGGCGTTCGCGGCAATGTACCTGAAGGAATCGCACAAGGGCGTGGCCGCGCCCGCGGCCGGCAAACCACCCGTGCGCACGTCGGCGCGAGTCGCTGCGATCTCCGTGCTGACGCATCCGCACGAGCCTGCGTCCCGGCTGATCCTGACCTACGGCATCGCGATCGGAGCCTTCCAGGGCATCAACGCGGTGCTCGCGCTGTTCCTGAACGCGCACTTCGACGTCGACGAGCACACGATCGGCTACTTCTTCATGTACATCGGCGCGATCGCCGTGTTCGCGCGCGTGCTCGCTCTCGGTCGCCTCGTCGACCGCTTCGGCGAAGCGAAGCTGTCGCGCATCGGCATCGTCACGCTCGCGTCGGGCCTGCTCGCGATGCCGTTCGCTGGCTCGCTCGGCACGCTCGCGCTCGCCGTCGCGATGCTGCCGCTCGGCACCGCGTTCACGTTCCCGTGCGTGACGGCGCTGCTGTCGCGCGTCGTCGAGGGCGCCGACCGCGGCCTCTACATGGGGCTGCAACAGACCTACGGCGGCATCGCGCGCCTCGCCGCGCCGGTCTTCTACGGCTGGGCGTTCGACCACCTCGGGGTCGCGGTGCCGTTCTACTTCTCGGCCGCGTTCGTGCTCGCGACGATCCTGCTCGGGTTCGGGCTCGATCGCTTCGTCACACCCCGCAAAGCGCCGGCGAAGTAGCTCGCGAGGATCGATCGACGCGGTTGATCCGCACGCGCACGCGGCGATGATCCGCGCATCGCGGACCTCGCGCTGTACCTTGCAACTGACCCTCGAACAACGCCTGCTGCGTCTGCTCGCGCGCGAAGAGCGCGACGAGTTGCGCAGCCACCGCGAGCTGCGCGCGCAGCCCGTCGACCTGCGTGTGCTCGAAGGCGAGTGCATCCAGGGTGCGAAGTTCCTCGGTGAGGATGGCGGCTCGTTCGTGTTCGCGGTGCCCGACAACGGCTCCAAGTTCCGGCCCGGCGACCCGCTCGTGGTCGGCGACGGCATCGACCTCGACGGCGGCGTGCCGCTCGCTTGCGGAACCTACGATGCGGCCGCGGGCCAGCTGCGGCTCGAACGCGATCCGTTCGCGCGCGAAGTCGAGGTCGAGCTGCAGCCGGGCCACACCTACGTGCTCGACCGCAGGCCGCTCGGGCTGCAAGGCCGGCTGCGCGACGCGGTCCGTGCCGCGTTCGCGTCGAAGACGCTCGCGCGCGTGCTGACGAACGGCCACGAGCTGGCGCGCGATGCGGGGCGCTACGAGCGTGCGCTCGTGCGGCTCGCGGAGGTCGGCCTCAACAAGGCCCAGATCGAGGCCGGCGCTGCGGCGATCGCGACCGAGAGCCTGGCGCTCGTGCAGGGGCCGCCCGGAACCGGCAAGACGCGGCTGCTCGCGTCGTGCGTCGCGGCGCTCTGCAACGCCACGTGCCGTATCGCGGTCAGCGCGTTCACGCACCGCGCGGTCGACAACGCGCTGTTGGCGATCCGCCGCGCTTCGTCGCAGCTGCCGCTGTTCAAGCTCGCTTCGTCGTCGAGCGAGGGCAAGGACGAGCTGCGGGCCGCGGGCGTGCAGGTCGTCGATGCGCGCCGCGTGCGGTTGCCCGAGAAGGGTGCCGTCGTCGCGGGCACGTGCTTCCAGATCGCGAAGCTGCACGAGCGCGAGCTGTTCCACTACACGGTGTTCGACGAGGCCGGTCAGCTGCCGATCCCGCACGCGCTGCCCGGCATGCTGCGCGCGCAGCGCTGGCTGTTCTTCGGCGACCACCAGCAGCTGCCGCCCGTCGTGACGACCGCGCACGCGGACCGCGCCGCGGCCGTGTCGATCTTCGAGCACCTGCACCGGCTCTACGGGTCGCACCTGCTCGACACGACGTACCGCATGAACGACGGCGTCTGCCGCGTCGTCAGCGAGACGTTCTACGGCGGCCGCCTGCGGCCCGCGGCCGAGGCTGCTGCGCGGCGCATGGCGTTCGCGCCCGGCGGCCGGCTCGACGAAGTGCTCGATCCGGCGCTCGGCGTCGTGTGGCTGCGGCTCGACCACCAGCAGCCGGGGCACCGTTCGGTCGAGGAAGCGAACGCGGTCGCCGACCTCGTCGAGGACCTGGTGCGCCGCCACGGCGTGCCGCCGGCCGAGATCGCGGTGATCGCGCCGTTCCGCGCGCAGGTGCGCGTGCTGCGCTCGGCGATCGAGCACAAGAGCCTGCCCGGCATCGAGGCGCTCGTCGTCGACACCGTCGAACGCATCCAGGGCCAGGAGCGCGAAGTCGTGATCGTGTCGCTGACGGCCGGCGATCCGCGCGAGGTCAAGGGACGCGGGGCGTTCCATCTGTCCCTGAACCGGCTCAACGTCGCGTTGTCCCGGGCGCGCACGAAGGCCGTGCTGGTTGCGAGTGCGCATGCGTTTCGCGCGCTGCCGCACGACGCCGACGGGCTGCGGATGGCGTCGCTGTGCAAGGACCTGCGCGATCGCATGGCCTGCGTCGACCTGTCTCGGCTCTACGTGCTCGCTCCGTGAGCGCGGCTTGGAGGGCGGCTCACACCCAGCGCCCGGCGCGGACGCGGAACAACCCGATCAGCGTCCCGAGCGTCGTTGCGCGAGCCTGGCCATGTTGATGATCGCGGGGGGACGGGCGCGGCAGGCTCTTGCTTCCTGACGGTACGCGCGATCATCGTGACGGTTGCACGATGGGTCAAGGCAGCGGCCCGACGTCCCCGACGCCGCGGTCGTTCGCGAGCACTCCGGTCATCAGGTCGGCCGCGAGCACGAGGTCCGGTCGGGTGCCGTCGAGCGGCACGCTGCCAGCGACGGTCGGTGGTGGGACGAAGCGTGCACGCAGCGCCGCGACCTGCTCGGGGCCGGCGTCGCTGACGTTCGCGGGCTCCTGTTGCCGCCGCGCCGCACGCAGAGCGGCCGTCGCTGCATCGACGTCGACGAAGGCGATGGCGAGACGGGCGCCGAGACTGGTGGCCCCGGCCAGCGCATCGGCGCGGTGCGCCGGCGTCGGGAAGTTGCCGTCGAGCAGCACGACGGGCGCACCGGCCCTCGTGCAGGCACTCGCGCGTGCGAACAGCTCGGCGTAGGTCCGGCGCGAGAACTCCGCCGTGTAGTGCTCGGCCCCGGCGTGTTGGTCCGGAGACAGTCCCGCGAGTTCCTTGCGCACGACGTCGGTCTGGAAGTGCGGCCAGTGTGCGACGCCCGCGAGCGTCGTGCAGAGCCGGCTCTTGCCGCTCGCAGGCGGGCCGCACACGACGACCCACCAAGGCCCGCGCGTCTCGATCGCGAATGCCGAACCGAGCAGCAGGTGCCGCATCGCGGAGCCCCGCGCGCCGGCGCGGTCGCTCGGCAGCAGCTCCGGTACCGCGGCGGCGAGCGTCGCGACCTTCGCGCGCACCATCGCGCGGTAGCAGCACAGCACTGGCAGCAGCGACTCCATCTCGCGATCGCCGCTCGCCTCGACGTAGGCGCGCACGTAGGCCGCGGCCAGGTCGGGGGCGCCGCGGTGGCGCAGGTCCATCGCGAGGAATGCGTTCTCGGTCGCGACGTCGCCGCAGCGGAACGCCGGCTCGAACTCGATGCAGTCGTAGACCGCCGGCGGATCGGTCATGCAGATGTTGCGCGCGTGCAGATCGCCGTGCCCGTCGACGACGAAGCCGGCCGCCGCGCGCCGGCGCAGCGCCGGCAGGATGCGCGCGAAATCGGCGGCGCTCGCCGCGGCCAGCCGTTCGAGCAGCGGCGCCGGCAGCCCGTGGTCCTGCATCGCGCGCAGCTCCGTGAAGTTCGCGGCCGCGAACGCAACGAGCCGGTCCGGGTCGCCGGCGGCGAGCACGTGAGGCCCGCGCTCGGTGCCTGTGTGGAAGGCGGCCATGTGCCGTGCGAGCTGCTCGATCTCGGACCGCTTTGCGTGGCCGTCGCGGACGAGCACGTCGAGCATCCGTTCGCCGGGCAGCCGCTGCATCACGACCGCGACGTCGATGTCGTCGGGTCCGTCGTCGTCGCCGAGCTCGGCGAAGCGCAGGCCCGCGGTCCCGCGCCGCAGGGATGCGGTGCCGAGGTAGGTGTCGGGGCAGAGCCGCCGGTTCAGCCGCACTTCTTCGCGGCACATCGAGCGGCGCGCGCGCAGCGTCGAGAAGTCGGCGAACGGCAGCAAGACGGCCTTCTTGAGCTTGTAGACGCGGTCGCCGGCGAGGCAGACCACGGACAGGTGCGTCTGCACGATCTGCACCTCGTCGGGCCAATGCGGAAAGCACGCCGGATCGCGCAACGATGCGAGCAGCCCTTCGAGAGTCACGGGAGGATCACGGTAGGTCACGGCAGCATGCCGAGCGCCAGGTAGCCGACGTAGAGCAGGAAGCCGAGCCCGAGGCCGAGAGCCACGATGCGGATCGCATGCCTCGCGCCGCCGGACTTCATTGCGCGATCAGCGCGGCGAACGCGGCTTCGTCGAGGATGCGCAGGCCGAGCTGCCGTGCCTTGTCGAGCTTGGTGCCCGCGTCGGCGCCGGCGACGACGTCGGTGACCTTCTTGCTGATGCTGCCAGCGGTGCTCGCACCGAGGGCTTCGACCCTGGTCTTGGCCACGTCGCGCGTCATCGTCTCGAGGCCGCCCGTGAACACGAACACGCGGCCGGCCAGCGGCCCCGCCGTGACGCCCGTGGATTCCTGCGGCTTCACGCCGGCTGAGGCGAGTGCCTGCAGCGTGGCCTGGTTCTTCGGCGACGCGAAGAACTCGACGATCGCCTTCGCGACCTCCTCGCCGACGCCGTCGACGGCCATCAGCTGCTCCGCGCTCGCGTGCTGCAGGCGCTCGAGCGAGCCGAAGTGCGCGGCGAGGTCCTTCGCGGTCGCTTCGCCGACGTGGCGGATGCCGATGCCGTTCAGGAAGCGCGCGAGCGCCGGCGTCCTGCTCCGCTCGAGCTGCTCGAGCAGGTTCTGCGTGCTGCGTTCACCCCAGCGCTCGAGCTCGAGCAGCTGGTGCTTCTTCGACGCGAGCGTGAAGACGTCCTCGAGCGACGTCACGATGCCCGCCTGCACGAGCTGCTCGACCTGCTTCGGACCGAGTCCCTCGATGTCGAATGCTCGGCGTCCCGCGAGATGCACGATGCGGCCGACCAGCTGGTCCTTGCAGTCGAGATTGATGCAGTAGAGGAACTTGCCCTCGACCTCGAGGGCGCCGCCGCAGGTCGGACACACGGTCGGCGGCGCCGCGCGTTGCGAGCCTTCGCTGCGCCGTTCGGCGAACACGCGCACGACCTCGGGGATCACGTCGCCGGCGCGCTGGATCTCGACGACGTCCCCCTCGCGCACGTCGCGTTCGGCGAGCAGCGCCCAATTGTGCAGCGACGCGTTGCGCACCGTGACGCCCGCGAGCTCGGTCGGTTCGAGGTGGGCGACCGGCGTCACGGCGCCGGTGCGGCCGACCTGCGCGCCGATCTTCAGCACGCGCGTCGTCGCGAGGCGCGGCGCGAACTTGTAGGCCAGCGCCCAGCGCGGGGTGCGCGAGGTGCGGCCGAGCTCCTGCTGCAGGTCGAAGCGGTCGATCTTCGCGACGATGCCGTCGAGCTCGTACGGCAGCTCGTCGCGCCGCCGTTCGAGCTCGTCGCGGAACGCGAGCACGGCGTCGATGCCCTGCACGAGCGCGAACGGTTCGGCGATCTGGAAACCCCACGCGGCGAGCTGCGTGCGCAGCGCTTCGTGCGTCGCGAACTCGCGGCCTTCGACGTGGCCGATCGCGAACGCGATGAAGTCGAGCGGGCGTCGTTTGCAGATGCGCGGATCGAGCAGCTTCAGCGTGCCGGCGACCGTGTTGCGCGCGTTGCGGAACGCGCCCTCGCTGCTCGTCTCTTCGCGCTCCTGCAGCCGCGCGAATCCGGCCTTGCTCATGATGACCTCGCCGCGGATCTCGATGCGCGGCGGGAGCGGGCCGGGGCCCGGCAACGTGAGCGGCAGGTTGCGGATCGTGCGCAGGTTTCGCGTCAGGTCCTCGCCGAGCGCGCCGTCGCCGCGCGACAGGCCGCGCACGAGCGCGCCCTCCTCGTAGAGCAGGTTGGCGCTCGTGCCGTCGAGCTTAGGCTCGCAGCTCCACGGCAGCGGGGCCGCGGGCGGCAGCTCGAGCAGGCGATGGATGCGTTCGTCGAAGCTGCGCACGTCGGCCGCATCCATCAGCGACTCGATGCTGCCCATCGGTGCGAGATGCGCGACCGTCGCGAACGTGCCGCCCTTCGGCAGCGGTGCACCGACGCTCTGGGTCGGCGAGTCCTTCGTGACCAGCTCGGGATGAGCGGCCTCGAGCTCGCGCAGCCGGGCGAACAGCTGGTCGTACTCGGCGTCGGTCAGATCGCTGAAGCCCCGGTTGTAGTACTGGTCGTCCGCGGTGCGGATCCTCCGGCGCAGCTCATCGAGATCGTGCGAAGCGGTCACGGGCGCACGGTCCTAGACGGCGGCGGCGGGCCGGTCAAGCGGCGCGACCGCGGCTGGCGCGGCTACGGCCGCATCGGCGTCGGGTGGACGGGCCGGGCCGGATCGTTCAGTTGCGCCGGCCGCGCCGGTGCTCGAACGTCAGCTCGAGCGGCGTGATGCGGATCCGGCCGTCGGTCGGCCGCGGCGCACCTTCGTCGAACTGGTAGCTCGTGTTCGTGTGCTTGCACGCGCGCGTGAATCGCCGCTGCACCTGCACCTCGAGTGCCTCGAGGATCTGCCCGTTCGTGACGAGCTTCTGCTGCAGCAGCAGGCTGCCGAGTCTCTCGTTCGAGGAGTTCGCGCTCGTGAGCAGCGGTCCGATCCTCTCGCGCGTGCAGACACGCCGTTCGATCAGCAGTTCGCCGAGCTGTTCGGTCGAGGGCGAGTTGTCGCTGATCGCGAGCTGGATGCAGCCGTTGACCAACTCGAACGTCAGCGTCTCGCTGCCCATCGCCACGCGCATGACCCCGGTCTTGCGTGTCCGGCCGAGGAACTGGAACACCGACAGCACAGGCATGCTCTGGCTCGTGCCGCGCAGCGGTTCGCGCTGGTTCGCGTTCGCGGCCGGCGTTGCCGGGTTCGGGGCCGGCGTGGTCGTGCGACGCGGCGCTACGGGTCTCGCTCCCACGGATGCCATCGTCGACGTGGTGGCGGGCTCCACCGGCGTGGTCGGCCGCGGCCCCAGCGGTGCCGGGCGCGTCTTCTGCTTGCCCTGGCCATTCGTCGTCATGCGCAACGGCGACTTCCCTCCCAGGGCCGGCGGCTGCTGATCGCCTTCCTTGCGGAGCAGGTGTTCGAATTGCGTTGTGCCACGCTCGAGCAGTTCGTGGATCGCACCCGCGAGGTCCCGCATGCCGCGCTCGATGCGTTCGAGCGACTCACGGCTCTCGTCGAAGCCGAGCCCGCGCATCGAGACCTGCTCGAGAGTCTGCGCGAGCATCGAGGCGAACGATACGAAGTCATCGCAGTACCCCTCGATGAGCGAGTTCACTGCGGATGCTGGGAATTGGCCCACCTGCATTGTTCCCTGATCGGCAACGGGATGCGGCGGCCTTAGCTGCTTTCGGCACACGCGCCGAGGGGAATCGGCCTTTGGCCGCAGTCGAGCGGTGCAACACCTCGAACGGGCCCGGCGCAGATCGGCCGACGTGCCGTCGGCATGGGGGCGTTGCCGCGAGAACTGCTGCTCGAGAGCTGCCGCGGGCCGCCGTCGATCGCGCAGAACCCGGGCAAGAGCCTCCCGAACGAGGCCCGAGACGTCGGTCCGAGCGCGGCGACGGCACCGTGATGCAGCCGCGATCGGTCCCGGCGGGAAGGATGGCCGCTTCGGGCCATGGAGCGCCGGGCCGGGCGGGAGGGATCTTGCATCAGAATGGGATGGAGCTGATCTCGTCGCCGCACGGATCGGGCGGGTCTGGAGCCTGCCGCTGCGGCGGTTGCACGCGGTCGGTGGACGGAGGAACGGGCCGGAACCCGTCGTACGGCACCTCGTTGCGCCGCACGACCTCACCGGCCTGGTTCTGGTACTCGGCGGGCCGGACCTCGACGAGCGCGGTGCGACCATCGAGGTCGCCTGGCTCGACCTGGACCTTGCCCGAGGCGGGCAGTCCGAGGGCCTGCAGGACCATGCGCGCGCGCGCACGTCCCCTCGTGCTGAACACGAGACTGTCCCAGGCGGCCTGCTTGCCGACGTGCTGGCCCTCGGCGACCACGAGGCGCATCGACCAGCGCTCGTCGCCGGCGCGGGTCGCGCCGGTTCGCACTTCCGCGACTCGGCACAGGTAGGTTCCGGCGGGCACGGTCACGAAGTCGGACATCCGGTCCGAGGCGTCGAAATCGATCTCCATTGTTGCTCCTTGCTGCGGTTGACGGACAGGTGCAATGGGGCAAGCAAGGTCGCCGCGGTTGCAGCGTTCTCACGAAAACCGCGCAGAGCCGCTAGCCTGATCCTCCCGGACTCCGAGCGAGCCGCGGGTGTGGTGGCGATCCCCTTGACCGCAGATCCCCTGTTGCACGATGCAAGGCGCTACCTGGCGTTGGCCGGGCGGCACTACGAGAACTTCCCGGTCGGGTCGTGGCTGCTGCCGCGGGCCGCGCGGCTGCACCTGCACCGCATCTATGCGTTTGCGCGCACGGCGGACGACCTGGCCGACGAGCTGCGCTCTGCGGCGGAGCTCGCGGCGTTCCGGCGCGACTTCCTGCGCCACCTCGACGAAGGTGCTTGCGACGTGCCGCTGTTCGTCGACCTGCGCGCGACGATCCGCGAGTGCCAGCTCGAACGCGAGCTGTTCACGGACCTGCTCGATGCGTTCGCGCAGGATCTCGTCCAAACGCGCTACGACCTGCCGGCCCTGCTCGACTACTGCCGCCGTTCCGCGGACCCGGTCGGTCGCCTCGTGCTGCGAGTCTGCGGCTACCGCGCCAGCCAGCTCGACCGCTGGTCCGACAGCATCTGCACGGGCCTGCAGCTGCTGAACCACCTGCAGGACCTCGGCGAGGACCTGCGCGAACGCGATCGCATCTACTTCCCGCGCGAGGATCTGCTGCAGTTCGGCGTCGCGGAAGCGCAGCTGCGTGCACGGCACGCCGACGCGCAGCTGCGGGCGTTCGTGCTGCACCAGGCCGATCGCATCGGCACCTTCTTCGCGACCGGCTGGCCGTTGATCGAGGCCGTGAACGGACGCCTGCGGTGGGAGCTGCGCGCGATCTTGCGCGGTGCAGCCGCGGTGCTGCGCCGGATCCGGTCCGCGGACGGCGACGTGCTCGGCAGGCGCGTGCACCTCGGCAAGCTCGAACGCGTCGGTGCCGTGCTCGCGGGACTCTGTTGCCGCCGGGCGCCGTCGTTCACGGCGGTGCGGGCATGAGCGCCATTCCGCAGCCGGTCACGGCGGCGATGCAGCCCGAGGAGATCACCGCGCGTTCGGGCTCGAACTTCACGACCGCGTTCCGGTGCCTCGATCGCGCGCGCCGCGAGGGCATGACGGCGATCTACGCGTTCTGCCGCGTCGCGGACGACGCCGTCGACGAAGCGAACGACCCCGCGACGGGCCGCGCCCACCTGCAGTTCTGGCGCAACGAGCTTGCCGCCGCGGCGAAGGGCAACGGCGCGACGCCGGTCGGCCTCGCGCTGCAGACGGCGATGCTGCGGTTCGGCGTCGAACCGCGGCCGCTCCACGATGTGCTCGACGGCGTCGAGATGGACCTCGCTCCGCATGCCTTCGCCGACGAAGAGGAACTGCAGCGTTACTGCTATCGCGTCGCGTCCGCGGTCGGACTCGCCTGCCTGCCCGTGCTCGGCGCCGTCGGCGCGGAAGCCGTGCGGTTCGCCGATGCGCTCGGCAAGGCGCTGCAGCTGACGAACATCCTGCGCGACCTGCGCGCAGACTTCGAGCTCGGTCGCTGCTACGTGCCGCGCACTTGGCTCGCCGAGTCCGGGGTGGATCGCGCGTGGCTCGGCGGCACCGGGCCGCCTGCCGTCTACGCGCCGGGTGGGCCCGTTGCGTCCCTCTGCGCGCGACTCGCGCAGCAGGCCGCCGGCGAGTTCGCCGCCGCGCGTGCGGCGCTGCAGGCACTGCCGCGGCGGCAGCGTCGTGCGCTCGTGCCGGCGCGCATCATGGGAGCGATCTACGGCGAACTGCTGGCCCGACTCGTGCGGCGCGGTGGCGACCTGCGTGGTGCGCAGGTGCGTGTGCCGAGGCGCCAGAAGGCCTGGCTCGCGCTGCTCGTGCTGGCCGGAGTCAAGGCATGACGCCGCCGGCGCAGCAGCGCAACGTGTTCGTGCTCGGTGGTGGCGTCGCGGGCCTCGTCGCGGCGTTCGGCCTCGCGGACCGAGGCTTCCGCGTGACGCTGCTCGAATCGCGCGGCTGGCTCGGCGGGCGCGCGTTCTCGGCGCTCGACCGCGAAACGGGGCGGCGGCTCGACAACGGCCCGCACGTGATGCTCGGCTGCTACAGCGCGATGCGTTCGCTGCTGCGTCGGCTCGGCACCGAGCGCCACTTCCTGGGCGAGCGACGGCTCGCGATGGCCTACCGGACGACCGACGGGCGGCTGCGGCGACTCAGGTTGTCGCGCTGGCCCGTGCCGATGTCGATGCCGTGGGCGCTGCTGCGGCTCGGCCTCGGCTTCGGCACCTGGTGTCGCGCGCTGCTCGGCATGGCCGGCGTCGTGCGCGGCGCACCGCCGTCGTGGTCGCTCGACCACTGGCTGGAGCGTCGCCGGCAGACGGGCGCGCCCGACGACTTCCTGTGGCGGCCGCTGTGCCGCGCGATCATGAACACCGAGCCGTCGGATGCGGCGGCTGCCGACTACCTCGCCGTGCTGCGCGAAGCGTTCCTCGGCCGTGCTTCGGCGGCGGCCTTCTGGCTGCCGCAGCGCAGCTGGGGCGAGATCCTTGCCGACGCCGCGCCGTCCGCGCTCAGGGCGGCCGGCGTCTCGGTCCGCAGCGGCGCGCGCGTCGCCGGCTTCGGCACCGCGGGCTCACGCGTCGACGCGATCGATCTGGCCGACGGCCAGCGGCTGTCCGTCGCGTCCACGGACCTCGTCGTCTCCGCGCTGCCGTGGTTTGCGCTGCGCAAGCTCGTGCCCGCGTCGGTCGCGGCGTTCGGCGGTCTGCGCTCGTCACCGATCGTCAGTGCGTTCGTCGAGACGGCGGCCGGTGCACCGGCGCTGCCCGACGACGGTCCGGTCGTGGTGCTCGTCGGCGGCGAGCCGTTCCACTTCGTGCTGCGCACACCGGGCGCGGAGCAGCGGCAGTTCGCGTTGTTGTCGGGTGGCAACCGCAGCTTCGACGGCATGAGCGTCGACGCGATCGCGAACGCGGCGATCGGGCAGCTGCACCGCTACTACGCTTCCGTGCCGATGGCTGGCGCGACCGTGCGCATCCGCAAGGAGCAGCACGCGACGTTCGTGTCCGCGCCCGGTTCGTCGGCAGTGCGGCCAGCGCCGGGCCGGCTCGCGGGTGGACCGGAGAACCTGCTCGTCTGCGGCGATTGGACCGCGACGGGTCTGCCTTCGACTCTCGAAGGCGCCGCGCGGTCGGCGGAAGCCGTGCTCCGCGCAATCTAGGCACGTTGCGTGGCGTCGCCGCGATCGGGCGACCCGTTGCGTCACGTCGCTGGATGGTGATTCGCCCCGCGGCGGCGAATAACCGCTCAGCCCAGAGCTTCGTCGATCATCGTGACGATGCGCTCGAGCACGTCGCGCAGACGGCGGCGCTCGGCGTCGACTTCCTTCACGACGGCGACCAGTTGCTCGAGGTTGCGCACCTCGTCGAGCTGCCTGCCGAACCGGTCGGCGGCCACGGACTCGACCTGCTTGAGCCGCAGCGGGCCGGCCTCGGCTGCCGCCGCGATCTTCTTCGCCTTGCCACTGCCGCGCGGCTTCACGGGCACGAGACCGAGCATTGCCTTGGCGCGCCCGTACATGATCGGCGCGATCGTGTAGCCGCGTGCGGCGGCGTTATCGCGCAGCTGGGCATACGAGATCGCGGCTTCGCGGCGCAGCTCCTCGACGATGAAGTCGAAGGCCGCCGAGCCCCTGCGTCGCGTCTGGTTCGTGACCGCGGGCGCTGCGAGCTCTGCCGGCGCGTCGGCGACGACCTCCTCATCGACGACCTCCTCATCGACCTCATCGACGTCGACCGTGACGCGGTCCTCGGGTTGCTCGACGACTGCGGCGGGCGGTATCGCTGTCACCGTGTCCCGGCTGTCGCGCAGCACTGGAAGTCCGAGCTGCCGGCGTGCCCTGCCATAGTGGATCGGCTGCATTGAGATGCCCGCCTCCGCGGCCTGCTGACGCAGCGTGGAGTAGTCGAGATTCGGATCGTCTCGGAGTCGTTCGACGGCGAATGCTTCGCCGGAGACGCGCTGCGGGAGGGGCATGATCATTTGAAGTGCCAATGCTGGTGAAAGTAGATGAAAGTAGCAGTAGGGGCAGAGATGCGACGCGGTTCGAGGAGGTGACGCAAGCGGAAAGATTCGCGCCCTGAGTATGCACTGCGGGGCGCCAGGTGCCCTCCCGGCACTCGCAGTGAATTTCACTCGATGTGGATGTGACGCCCACCATTCTCAACGGCCATCGGCCCGAGGAAGTCCGTGTCGTTCTTGTCGCCGAACGTGATGCAGTGGATCGTCAGCTTGCGCAACTGGTTGGCTTCGCGTACGCGGCGCCGGATTTCCTCCTTGTCGACGACGGGCCCGGCGGTCGGCGCCCCGTCGCTGATGACGTAAAGCGTGTCGAATCCTGCTGCGTAGTACTTGTCGTGGAGTCCGCGGCCCGCGAAGTCGAGGGCGGCATTCATCGCGTCGTAGAGGTTCGTCGGGCCGCTCGGGCGCAGGCTGTCGAGGAAATTGCCGATCAGGTCGTCGCGCGTTTCGTCGTTGAGCTTCACGAGCTCGGGCCGCGCGCCGGTCGGGCGCCAGATCTTCACCTGCTCGCTGAACACGACGAGATTGATCAAGGCACCGTCGGGCAGCGACATGATCAGCTTCTTGAGCTCGCTGACGATGATGGCCGCCTTGGTCGTCTTCGTGCCGGGACCGGCGACCGTCGTGCCGGTCTTCAGCTCGATCGGCTCGGCCATCGAGCCGCTGAAGTCGAGCACGAACAGCACGCGGTCCGACTCGACCTGCAGGTTGAAGAACTTCTGGTACTTGTCGGACTTCGGCTCGGCTTCGCCGGCCTTCGTCTGCGGCTTGACCGTGAAGCCCGGGCCTTCGCGCGTCCAGAACGTCTGCCACAGCGTGATGTCGCCGAAGAGGACCTTCTGGCCCGTCAGTCCCTCGAGCACGCGGTGCAGGCGCAGGTCCATCGCCCACGGATCCTTCTTGCGCTTGAGCTCCGCGTCGAGGCCGCGGATCAGCGAGGGCACGACGGCCTTGCACTTCATGATCGCGAGCGCGAACGCCGCGGCGCTGCGCACCTGCCAGATCTGGTCGCGCATCAGCAGCTCTTCGAGCTTCGTGATCGCCTGGTCGCGCTGCGCGAGCACGTCGCCCGCGGGCTTCTTGCCGAGCGTCTCGTCGACGTGCGGCTGCAGTGCGGTGCCGATCGCGTTCGCGGCCGCGATGCGCACGTTCGGCTCGCTGTCGCGCAGCATCTCGACCAGCGTCGGTACCAGCTCGAGCGTCGCGTCCTTCGCCATCGCGTTGACGGCGTGCACACGCAGGTCCGTCGGCATCGCGCTGCAGGCGCGCAACAGCGCGAGTTGCGCCTCGACGCTCTTGTGGCCGCCGAGCGTGCGCAGCACGGCCGTCGCTTCCGCCATGTCCTGTTGCTTGCCGGCGCGGATGCCGGGCGAGTTCAGCTTCTGCAGCAGCCACGGCAGGATGCCTTCGCCGGTCATCGTGCGCAGATGGTTGCAGGCCATCGTCTGCACGCGCCACGGCTGCAGCTCGCGCAAGTAGTCGAGGCGGTCGGTCGACGAACGATCGTCGGCGGCCTCCGGTTGGAAGCTCGCGGCTTCGAACAGCGCCTTCGCGGCGGCGAACGTGTTCCACTGCGCGAGCTTGCCCAACCGCGCGTCGAGCTG
This sequence comes from Planctomycetota bacterium, assembly GCA_036376355.1. Taxonomy (GTDB): domain Bacteria; phylum Planctomycetota; class UBA1135; order UBA1135; family UBA2386; genus DASVAL01. Next base: position 9,796 of record DASVAL010000080.1, on the reverse strand, counting down.
CGTGATGGCCTCCTCGTCGAGCTTGTCGTTCTTGTAGAAGCGGTGCGCGCCGGCGCGGTACTGCTTCAACCATTCGGCAAAGCCCAGGATGTCGGCGGCCTGCGCGGGATCTTCGGGCGGCGGCTTCTGGGGGTTCGCCTTCTCGGTCTTTGCCTGCGCGAAGACCGAGGCGGTGAGGATCGCGACCAGCGAGAGGTGCAGCACGGGGGCCATGATGGCTTCACGCATACGGGGTCGGCCCGCGCGGGGAAAGGCCTCGGCCGTTGCCGGTCACGCCCCTGCCCGCGCTTTGGAGAGTTGTTCCTGCAGGCACGATGCGAGCTGCGCGTGGGCGAACGGGAACCCGGCCGCGAGCAGGCGGGCCGGGCGGCACCGCACGCTCGCCAGCAGCTCGTTCGCCATGCCACCGAGCGCGAGGCGCAGCGCGAAGGCCGGAACCGGCAGCACGGTCGGCCGGCGCAGCGCGCGCCCCAGCGTCGTGGTCAGCACGCGGTTCGTCACGGGTTCCGGCGCCACGGCGAGCACGGGCCCCGCGAGGGCTTCGCGCTCGATCGCGAAGCCGATCACGCGCACCAGATCCTCAAGGCTGATCCAGCTGAACCACTGGCGGCCGTGGCCGAGGCGCCCGCCGAGTCCGAGCCGGAACGGCAGCAGCATCGCGCGCAGCGCGCCGCCGCTCGGATCGAGCACGACGCCGAGGCGCAGGTTCACGACGCGAATGCCCGCGTCGCTGGCCGGACGCGTGGCGGCCTCCCAGTCCTTCGTCACCTCGGCGAGGAAGCCGGTCCCGGGCGCACTCGACTCGTCGAGCAGCTCGTCGCCGCGGTCGCCATAGATTCCCACCGCTGACGCACTGACGAGAACGCGCGGCTTCGGGTCCAAGGCGGCGAGGCGCCGGCACAGCCGTTCCGTCGCCGGAATGCGGCTGTCGGCGATCGCCCTCTTTCTCGCGGAGCTCCAGCGCTTGGTTGCGATGTTCTCACCAGCCAGGTGGACGACCACGTCCATCGATCCCGATCCCGAGCGACCGATCTCTCCGGTCGCCGGATCCCAGAGCGCGGTGCCGGGCGCGGAATTGCCGCCGCGTACGAGGCGGATCACCTCGTGGCCGGCCCGTTCGAAGTGCCGGACCGCAGCGGAGCCGATGAACCCCGAGGCGCCGGTGATCGCGATGGCGAGGGCGGGCATTCCGTCCAGGTTCGCCGACGCGGCGCCCGCGGCCAAGGGGCCAGACGCCATTGGCACGCGCGGCTATATTCGCGCCGCCATGTCCCTCTGGCCTTCTCGACATTGGTTCGCCGCGGCCTTGCTCACGCTTTCCCCGGCGTTCGGGCAGAACGATCTGCAGGAGAAGATCAACCACACGCTCGAGGAGGCGCGGCCCGCGCTGATGGCCCACCTGCGCAACGTCGCCCAGGGAACCTCGCGCATCGGCGAACTCGCGTTGCTGATGCTGGCCGCGATCCACGACGGCGTCGAGCCGACGGATCCGGTGTTCGAGACCGCGCAGAAGCGCCTCGCGAAGGCGATGCCGGCCCAGACGTACGACCTCGCGCTGCGCCTCATGGTGCTCGAGGCGCTGCCCGCGTTCCCGGACCGGCTCGAGCTCGCGCAGGCCGACGCGAAGGAGCTGCTGCGCCACCGCGACCGCGGCGCGTTCACGTACCAGACGAACGGCAACCGCTGGGACCTCAGCAACACGCAGTACGCGGCGCTCGGCCTGCGCTCGGCGAAGGCGATCGGGGTCACGATCGACAAGTCCGTCTGGAACGACATGGCGCGCGAGATCGGCTCGCAGCAGAACAGCTACGGCGGCTTCGCCTACCAGGCGCGCAACCGCGGGTTCGACCCGGAGGGTTACGCCTCGATGACCGCCGCGGGCATCGCCGTGCTGGCCATCTGCCGCCAGGCGGTCGACGGCGACGACAAGCGCGACGCCGAGCTCGACAAGAAGATCGCGCGCGGCTGGGAGTGGTTCAGGCACAACCTGGCGACGATCGGCTCGACGACCGAGCGCTGGTCGTTCTACTTCCACTACGGCCTCGAGCGCGCGGCGATCCTGACCGACGTCACGAAGATCGGCACGGTCGACTGGTACGAGAAGGGTGCCCGCATGTTCGTCGACGCACAGCAGCCCGGCGGCGGCTGGGACAGCCGGACCGACGGCTACAACTGGGGCGACATGGCGGGCAAGGGCAACAGCGTGGCGACGGCGTTCGCGGTGCTGTTCCTGCGGCGCAAGTTCCAGAAGAGCCTCGGTCCCGTGACGCCGAGGCCCGTGATGCTCGCGGCGGTCGGACCGACGTCGGGGCAGAAGGACATCGAGTCGTGCACGGCCGAGCTCGTGCGCCGCGGCGTCGGCGCGATGCCGGACGTGCTGAAGGCGCTGCGCTGCGAGGTCGAGCCGCGGCGGCGCGCCGCGAGCGTCGCGCTGGTCGCGATCGCGGGCGAGGGTTTTGGCTACGACCCGGCGCTCGACGCCGAGCAGAACCGCGAGGCGCTGCGCAAGGCCGAGCTCTGGTACCTGCGCAATCGCAAGACGTGAGGGCCGCTGCGGCGTCCGCGATCAACGCGGCGCCGCGGCGCGCCACGCCATCACGTCGTAGGCGCGCAACCCGGGCGCGACGACGCTCTCGTAGACCGCCACGACTTCGTCGCTGCGGGTGTCGTCGAGATTCGCGGCGAGCAGCTTCACCAATCGCCACGCCGCAGCATCGCGCAACGGAATCGAAGCGGCGGCCTTTGCCTCGCCGGTCAGCGATGCCGCGTGCCGGTCGAGCAGGCCCGAGAGCAGTCCGAACATGCGGTCGAGATCGAACACCGTGTTCGGATCGTCGAACAGCAGGTCGCGCAGTTGCCGGCGGCCTTCGGCGGCGCCGAGCGTCGGCACCTCGGTCATCGGGAACAGCTCGAGCACCGTGCCGTCGGTCGAGACGAGTGCGGTGTCGTCCGGACTCGGCGAGACGAACGCACCGCGCACCGACTGGCGCGCTTTGCTCAGGATGCCGAGGAAACGCTGCACGAGCTCCTCCTGGCGGCTCAGCAGCGACAGCAGCGGCGGGATGCGCAGCGTGACGGTGCGGCGCCAGGCCGGCGTGTTCGCGAAGGCGCCGCTGTCGCTGCGGTAACCGACGGCCTTGATGTCGATGTCGATCGACTGCACGAGCCCGAGCAGCAGCGAGCCGATGCCGGGCAGCTGCACCTGGAAGGTCAGCAGGTCCGCGCGCTTGTCCTCGTCGAGGTCGACGAGCAGCATGCCGCTCACGTCGTCGGCGACCGCCTGCGTGCGGGCCTTCGTGAACTGCGGCCCCGCGGTCGACGCGAGCAGCGTCCAGACCTTGCGCCGGTGCGCGATCACGAAGTCCGGGATGCCGTCGCCGTCGACGTCGCCGCGCTGCAGCATCGGCTTGTCGCCGAGCACGAGCGTCGAGCCCGGCGCCATGACGGCGCTCGGGGTGCTGTCCTGGAACTGGGTCACGTCGACTTCGATCGGCGGGCCGAAGCCGCCCGTCGCGAGCTGCAGGTGGAACGCGTGCTCGTCGCGGTCCCGCGTGAGGAGGTCGGGCCGCCCGTCGCCGTTCAGGTCCGCGGTCTCGACGTGCGGGATCACGAGGCTCGACTGGTGTTCGTCGTCGAGCGTGCCGTTGCTCGCGTCGAGCCTCACCTGCACGGGCAGCGACAGCGGCGGCAGCGCGCGGAACTGCGGTTCCTGGGCACCGCCGGCGGGCGCCTGCTGCAGGTACGGCGTGCAACCCTGCAGCGTCGGCAGCAGCAGATCGAGCCGCCCGTCGCGATCGAGATCCTGCACGAACGGCGCTTCGCGCGGACGGTCCACGCGCAGCACGAAGCGAGCGGCGCGCGCGAGCGAACGCGGCTCGGGCGTGCCGTTCGCGTCGGGCCACGGCAGCCAGCAGGTGCCGCGGCTGTCGGCGACGATCAGCTCGAGGCCAGGGGCCGGCGCGATGTCGCGGCACGCGAGCAGCGAGTGCTCCGGATCGCGCAGGCGCAGCGTTCCCATCGCGGCGATGTCGCGGGTGCCGTTCTCGGCGCGAAGGCCGTGGCGCTCGAGCTGGCCGTCGATGGTCGCGAGCACGAGCTCGGCGCGGCCGTCGCCGTTCGTGTCGGCGACGAACTCGACGACGATCTTCGCCTGCGGCTCGAGCCGCGCGAGCACGTCCTGTTGCGCAGCGGCAGCCGGCAACGGCAGCGCCGGCAGGAGCAGCAGCAGGTGCCTCATTGCCACCTCACGTGCAGCAGTTCGTGCTCGTCGACGAGCAGCACTTCGGATGCGCCGCGCGCGAGCCGCGGCCTCGCGGTCTTCGCGATCGGGACCTGCCAGCGCTGCGGCATGAGCCGCAAGCTCGCACCCTCCCGCTGCAGCGGCTGCAGTGCCATGACGTCGTCGTTGCGCAGCAGCAGCGCACCCGGGGTGCCGGCCGGACCGCCGAGCACACGCAGGAACGGACCTCGTCCTTCGGTGGCGACCGGCAGCTGCAGTTGCTGGTTCAGCATCGCGGGCACCTGGAAGCCGGTGTTGCCGCCGCGGAAGACGTTGAACTGCACCTGCAGCGACGTCGGGCCGCCGCCGGTCAGGCCGCGCAGCAGGTCGGTGCGCACGGTGTTCACGACGAGGTCGAGCTGGCCGTCACCGTCGGCATCGACGAGCTGCGGTGTGGTCGCGAGCGGCTGCACACGCAGGCGGCCGTCGGGCTTCGCTGCCCAGGGGCCCGCATCGGGGCGCTGCTGGCCGATCTGCTGGAAGAACACGTCGATGCGCACCTCGACCTCGTCGTTGCGCTGCGCGGAGGTCGTCAGCAGCAGGTCCGCGCGGCGGTCGCCGTTCACGTCGGCGAGCTGCACGTCGAACGCGGGATCGAACAGCGTGAGCCGGTCCTCGGGCAGCGGCAGTGCGATCGACGCCGGCGCGGCGGCGATCGCGGCGCCCGCGCCGATCGCCCAGCACCAGATGCTGTCGTTGCGAACGGCGAGGCCGTCCCGCACGCCGTCGCCGCCGAGATCGAGCAACAGGAACCGCGGCGCGCGTGCACGCAGGTCCACGAGCGGCCGCTGCTCCTCCTCGTAGCCGTCGTCGAGCAAACCGAGCCGCAGCGACATCTCGCCGCCGCCGACGCGAGCCGGGCCGCCTGCGGTGCCGGCCGTGAGCGGACTGCGCCACGCGGGCAGCTGCCACGACAGCGTTGCCGCGAAGCCCGTCTTGCCGTCCGCGAGCCGCTGCAGCACGAGCCGCGCGCCGTCGACCTCGGGCAGCAGGAAGTCGTCGCGGCCGTCGCCATCGACGTCGTGCACGACGTCGTCGAGCGCGAGCACCCTGGTCGGATCCGGTGCGGCCCACAGCAGGCGGTGCGTGAACAGCGGTTCGTACTTCGGCGCACCCTCGGCTGCCGGCAGCACGGCGACCGCGCGTTCCGCCGTGAACAGCACGAGCTCGCGGCCGGCGCGCGCGTCGACGTCGGCGAACGTGAACGCGATCACGTCGCGTTCCAGCGCGTACGGCGTCGCCGACGGCTCGCCCGCGAAGACCGGCGTCCGCGCCGAGCGCAGGTGCGTGCGCAGCTCGCGGCGCTTCGTCGTTTCGTCGAAGCACGCGAGCACGAGGTCTCTGCCGTGCACGCCGTCGACGTCCACGTCGAGGAAACCAGTGAGGCGCATCGTCTTCGGCAGCTGCAGCGCCGTGACCTCGGGGCGCGCCTGCGCCGGCATCGCGATCGCGGTGCAGACGAGCGCGAGCAGGCAGCCGCAGCGCCTCACGACCCCACCTCGAGCAGTTGGTCGGTGTCGCCGGCGCCGATCGCGAAGAGCCAGAACAGCCGGAAGCGCCATGCGGCCGCCGTGCTGCGGTAGTTGAAGATGCCGAGCAGCAGCGAGAACTCGCTCGCGCCGCGGTCGCTGCTGTAGGAGAGCAGCAGCGGCACCGTGACCTCGGTCAGGTCGCGGTTGCGCTGCGACAGCGACGCGTCGGCATGCCGCGGCGCGCCGTTGCGCAGGAAGTCGATGCGCACTGTTTCGAGCGCCGGATCGCGCAGCGTGGTCAGCACGTCCTGCGGGTGCGCGACGCTGCGCCCGTCCACGGCCGTCAGCAGGTCGCCGAAGCGCAGGCCCGCAGAGCGCCACGGGCTGTTGCGCGAGAGGCCGACGATCACGGCACCCCCGCCGGGGCCGAGGTTTGCTTTGCGCGCCTCGACCTCGGTCGCGGTGCGCAGCACGACGCCGACGCGCTGCTCCTCGCGGAAACGTTCGGCCTGCTCGCGCGCGGCGGACCGCTGCCGCGGCACGAGCTCGAGCTCGGCGCGCGCTTCGCGACCCGCGCGGTCGACGAACAGAACGATCTTCGTACCGGGTGGCGTCTCGAGCTCGAGCTGGCGCCACTCGCTGGGCCGGGCGAGCGGCCGCGGGGCCGCGTCGCCGACCACGACCTCGAGCAGCAGGTCGTCCGGCTGCAGGCCGGCCGCAGCGGCCGGAGAGTTCTCGATCACTTGTGCGATGCGCAGCTGGCCCGGCTGGTCGAGCTTGTCCGCGAGCGTGTCGCGCGCGTCGTCGACGTAGATGCCCGAGAAGCTGCCGAACGGCAGCCGCTGGCGCTCTGCCTCGTCGTCGGGCTCGGCGCGCAGGTCGAGCGGCTCCTCCATGTCCGCGAGCGCTGGCGCCTGCAGCGGCAGGTCCGGCGAGAGCGAACAGCCGCACAGGCAGCAGAGCATGGCCAGGGGAAGGAACTGCATCGCGGACGCCGAACTTACACCGGCAGGCGCGGCCATTCCTCGGCGCGGTCGATCTCTCCCGGCGGCCGTCCTCGGGAGACTCACCAGAGCACGCGCTGTTGCCACGTCGTCGGCGTCGCGCCGGACAACCTCGTCGCCACAGCCAGGCCGTGCTGCTGCAAGAGAGGCAGCCAGCGGTTCGCTTCGCGAGCCAGGGAGTCGTGCCGCGGGAGCTTCAGGGTGGCGCCGGTGAGCGCGCGCAGCAGCGTGCCCAGACTCGCGAGGTGGCGGCCGAGCATGATCTCGACGTCGATGCGGCCGGCGCCGTTCCATCCCGCCGGCGCCGCGGGCTCCGGGGCGCGCGGGTTCGTTCGCGGTGGTCCGCCCGCGGCACGGTCGATCACGGCCAACACCTGCTCGCGGCCATTGCCGCCAACGGCGAGGCATGCAACGTCGTTGGCGATGCCGAGGCAGAGCGCGGGCATCCACAGCACGCCTGCTCGTTCTGCCAGGAACACGCCCTGCCTGACCTGCGCACGGTGGCCCAGCTTCGGCAGCAGCGCCGTGAGTCCGGCGACGGCTGCCGGCTCGTCGCGCAGCGGCACCACGATGCACAGATTGCCGAGCAGCGCGCGGTCCTTGTCCTCGGACGCAGAGGCCTGCCAGAGCAGCATCGCGTGGTCGGCGAAATGCGGCGCGAGGTCCGTCGCGACATCGAGGCCGAGGTGCTTCGCCCACTGCTTGCTCACCGTGGCCGCGTCGGTCTCGCGCAGCTCGGCTTCGGCGGCCACCGCCGTGCTCCAGAGCGCGGTGAGGTCGACGTGACCGGTCATGTGCGCCGCCGTGCCCTCCGGGATCAGCCATTCCATCGCGGGCACGCCCTTCCCGATCGGGAGCAAGCCACCGAGCATCCCGCGATCCCCCGCGGTGAACTCGACCCCGGTGTCGAGAGCGAGCCGCGGCCCGGCGCAGCCGAGATCGAACGTGACGCGCTGCGTCGCCTTGCCGACCAGCGCCCGCAGCCAGTCGCGGTCCTGAGGCCGGTCGCGCGCCAACCCCAGAGCCTCGTCGACTTCGATCTCGACGTGCAATGCCGTCGGTGCCGGTGGCGCAGGAAGTCGCAGCGCCACCGCGCGCGCGATCACGGCGTCAGCGTCCTCGGTACACGCCACAACGGCGACGAGTCGTCCGTCGCGCACCTGCGGTGGAACGAGCGTGAGATCGCGCCATTGTCGGCCACGTTCCTTGCCGAGGCTGTCGCCGAGCCAACCTGCACTCTCGGCGGCGAGCGCCGCGAGGTCGGTGTGCCCGTCGGGCTCGCCGACGATCGCCATCGACCAGCGCGCCGAGTGCAGCGCGTCCTCGGCCTGTTCGAGCCAGACGACCACCGCGATCGCGCCGCCGTAGTCGAGCACGCGCGTCCATTCGCGCGTGAACGCGACCTCGTCGCGACGCGCGTGCCGCAACGATGCCTTGGCGTCGTCGACATAGCTGCGCCAGATCGACTCGGCTCGTTCCGAAGCCAGCATGCTGCCGAGGTTGGTCGGGCCGAGCCGGGCGCGCCACGCGGCTGGCCCGAAGGTTTGCAGGCACACGATGGCCGGCGGCCCCGCCGGCACGGGCGGCGGCGTCTGTGTCCATGCTGCACCGTGCAGTGCCAGCGTCGCGGCCGCCAGGACCGCGGCCAACCTGATCGACAGGGTTCTCGACATCGAACGACGACCTCGCCTGCTCGCGATCGGCTACGGCACCCGGAGCCGCCGCAGCAGCAGTGCGGACAATACGGTCGCGGCGGCGAACCACGCGAGCGGCGCCGTGATCGCGTGGCCGGCCCAGGTCCAGCAGGCGTCGGCCGCGCCGCGCGAGACGTCCTCGAAGTAGCCGAGCACCGAGTCGTCGCGCAGCCCGGTCGGCAGGTGGCTCAGCAGGAGCCAGCCCGCGTGGTCGCGCAGCCGGTCGCGCAAGAGCTCGGGGCCGAGCACGAGCAGCATCGCGAGCGCGATCGCGCGCGCGGGGCGTTTGCCGAGCAGCGAGCCGAACAGCCCGAGCGCCGTCATCGCGAGCAGCGGCGGCAAGCAGTTCCGCAGCGCCTGCTGGAAGACCGGGCCGACCGCGGCCGCGTTCGCGAGCACCTGGCGGTCGCCGTGGCGGCTCAGCTCCTCGAGGTCGCGCCAGCCGAACACCGAAGCCGCGGTCGCACTCGCGACGATCGCGAGCGCGATCCAGCCCGCACACGCGACCGTGGCGAGCGCCGCGAGCTTGCCGAACAGCACGTTGGTGCGGCTGACCGAGCGCATCAGCGTGTTGCGCAGCGTGTGGCCCGCGAGGTCCGCCGACACCGACTGGCTCGCCAACCACAGCAGGCACAGCGCGAGCGCCGGAGTCGCGGCCTGCAGCGCCAGCGCGGCCGCGCGGTGCCCGCTGCCGGCATCGGTGCTGAACAGCTTGCCGGCGTGCATCAGCTCGAGCGAGTCGCCGACGCTGGCGTGGTAACCGAACACCTGCCAGGCCGCGATCGCCCCCGGCGCGAGCAGCAGCAGCAGCGCACTGCGCTGGTGCAGCATCGTGCGCAGCTCGTGGCCGAACGCGCGCCACGCGGCGTTCGGCGCAGGGTTCGCGGCGGGCGTCGTCGACGGAGGCGCGGGCACCGCGGTCTGCGCGACCGGCGTTGCGGTGGCCGCGCGCAGGTAGATCGCTTCGAGCGTGGCGGGCTCGGGCGCGAACGCACTGAGCTGGCCGATCGCCGTGAGCTCGCGCGCGATCACGCCGGGCGCGCGGTCGCCGAGCGGGACGAGCAGGCGGTCGCCGTTGCGCACGGGGCTGAGGCCGAGCTCGACGAGCCGGCGTTCCATCGCGGGCAGCGGCGTGCCCGCGACGACGTGGCGGGCGCCGATCTGTGCACGCAGCGCGTCGAGACTGCCTTCGACGACCATCGCTCCTTCGCGCAGCACGCCGATGCGGTTGCAGAGTCCTTCGAGCTCGGGCAGCTGGTGGCTCGACAACATCACCGCGACTCCTTCGTCGCGCGTCTGCTGCAGCAGCACGCGCAGGTCGGCGATGCCCTCCGGGTCGAGACCGTT
>DASVAL010000057.1:0-19592 GCA_036376355.1 Planctomycetota bacterium | reverse complement strand
TGCGCGATGCATCCCAGTCGCGGATGCTCCCCTCGAGAGATCGCGCGGCTGCGCGATCAGCAAGCGGGGGAGTGGTGGGCGTTGCAGGAGTCGAACCTGCGACCCTCAGCTTGTCGAGCTGATGCTCTAGCCAACTGAGCTAAACGCCCGCGTTGCGAGGCGCAGATCATGGCGACGCGGCAAGCATAAGCAAGACCCTTCCTCATTCCTCCCGCCCCAAGGTGGACTACGCGACACCTCGCTTCATCGGTAGGCTTTCTCGCCGCGCACGAAATGTCCCTCGAAGCCCTCGCGTGCCGCGCCCTCGGCAGACATTCTGCGCACCCCATCCCTGGTCGACATTGCCCTCGACACCCGTGCCGACACCACCGACACCACCGATGGAATCCTCGCTCGACCTTCCACTCGTCGTAGCCGTGCCGCAGCCGAGCCGCGGAGGCAGCGTGCGACTGCAGCCGGGTTCGTGCGAGCTCGTGCTCGAGTCGGTGCGCGGAGGCCACTCGCTGCTGTGGTCCGACGGTCGCACGTCGCGGCGGTTCGCCCTCGGACTCATCGACGAAGGGCGACTCACGCTGGAGCTGCGCGCACCTCGGCTGCCCGTGCGCGTGATCACGCGCGACGTGATCTCGCTCGTGCCCGGCGGCAGGCTGCGCGGTTACCTGCAGGTGCCGCTCGTGCCGAGCCTCGTGTGGCATCGCGAAGGCGCGCAGCCGGCCGTGCTGATCGAGCTGCTGCCGCGCGAACTCGCGGCCGAGTGGGACGATCGCGAGGGGCACTCGTTCCGCTCTCCGTCGTCGCTGCATGCGCGGTTCCCGATGCGCACTGGCGAGCCGCGCGTCGTCGTACCGGTCGTGCTGACGAATCCGAGCGCCAACGTCGCGTCGCCGCCGCACGTTCCGCTGCAGCTGATGGACTCCGAGCTCGTGGAGCTGCGCCGCACCGTCGTCGTGAAGCCGCGGCGATTGCGGTGGATGGGGGAGCAGTTCGCGATCGACGCGAAGCACACTGGCGTGCAGGTGCAGCCGTGAAGCGGATCCACCAGGTCGCGATCTGCAGCGCCCTCGCGCTCGCGAGCTGCGGCGAGCCGGGCACCGCTGCCGACGGCGAGGTCGCGGCGGAGCTGCGCGCGCTGCGTGCCGTGCTCGTGCAGCAGCAGAAGAGCGGCGCCGGCGCACAGTCGCCGGTTGCCGCCGACCGCGGCCAGATCACGGCGGCGCTGCAGCCGCTGCGCGAAGTGCTCGACGGGTTGCTGCAGTCGCAGCGTGAGCTGCAGGCGCGGCAGGTGAGCCTGACCCAGGAGATGCAGCGCTGGTCGCAGCTGCTCGTCGAGACGGCGAGTGGCGCAAAGCAGGACGAGGCGAAGGCGCTGGCGCAGCGCCTGCAGCAGCTCGAGAAGACGCTGCAGGAACAGGACACGCGGCATCGCCAGGTCGAAGGCCTGATGCAGGGCGCGCTCGAGCGCACCGCGGATCGGCTCGAGGAGTTCCTGCGCCGACTCGAGGGTGTGCGGCCCGAGACGCAGCCGCCGCCGAATCCCGGTGGCACGCCGGCGGGCACACCGCCGATCAAGAGCCCGAACGAGCCCGCGAGCGGCGGCAATGGTCCGGTTCGCGCGGGCTCGGCTGAACCGGCGACGGGCGGCGGGCAGGACGACGGCAAGGACGCCGGCGGCGTCGCCGCGGTGCGCGCGCCCCGTTCGTGGTCGGTGTTGTGGTGGCTGCTGCCGGCCGTGCTCGCGTCGGGTCTCTGCGTCGTGTTCTGGCTGCGGCTGCGGAGCGTGACCAGATCACCGGCCCCGGCCGCGACGACGCCGCGGGACGGTCGCGAGCCCGCGGAGGCGTCGCGCGAGCTCGGCGTCGATCGCAGCGTCGAGGAGATCTGGGCCGCGGCCGCGCTGCTCGGCGAGGCGGTCGATCGGCTCAAGCAGAACGCCGCGCCGGCGGCGATCGCGCCGCAGCCGGCGGCGCCCGCAGTCCAGGCAGTCCCGGCAATCGACACGGAGGGCGTCGATCTCGCGGCGATCAAGGCGCTCGAGCTCGCACCCGCGAAGCCCGCCGCACCGCCGGCACCGCCGGTCGCACCAGCCGCCATGCCGTCCGTCGCCGAACCCGCGCCGCCCGTGCGGCTGCCGCTCGCGCGAACCAGCCATGTCACCGTCGGTCCGCCGCGCAACACCGTGGTGCGGTGCCGGCTGCCGGGCGCCCATGGCGCTCCGACACAGTCCGAGCTGCTGCGCCTGCTGGCCGAGGACCCGCGCGTGCTGCGTCGCCCCGAGCCGGTCATGACGGCGAACGCGAACGCGGTCGAAGTCGCGTTCCAGGTGCTGCCGGGCCTGCCGGCCTCCGAACGCAGCCAGATCGAGCAGCGGTTGCGCGACGCCCTGGACTGAGGCAACTCGGCGAGCCAGGTCTCGCAGCCGGCAGCCGGCGTCGCTATCGTGCTGCGCCCCTTTCCCGCCTCGGAGCATTGCACGCATGATCATCGGTGTCCCCAAGGAGATCAAACCACAGGAGAACCGCGTCGGGGCCGTGCCGGCGATGGTGCTAGACCTCGTCGGCGCCGGCCACACGGTGATGGTCCAGAGCGGTGCCGGGCTCGGAGCCGGCGTGTCCGACGAGGCCTACACGAAGGTCGGCGCGAAGACGGTCGCGAGCGCCGCCGAGGTCTACGCGAAGGCGGACATGATCGTGAAGGTCAAGGAGCCGCTGCCCTCGGAGTATCCGCTGATCAAGAAGGGCCAGCTGCTGTTCACGTACTTCCACTTCGCCGCGGCGCGTGAGCTGACCGACGCGATGATGAAGTCCGGAGCGAACTGCTTCGCGTACGAGACGCTGATCCACCGCGGCTCGCTGCCGCTGCTGACGCCGATGAGCGAGGTCGCGGGACGCATGGCGATCCAGGTCGGCGCCGTTTGCCTCGAGAAGCACTACGGCGGGCGCGGCATCCTGCTCGGCGGCATTCCGGGCGTCGAGCCCGCGACGGTCGTGGTCCTCGGCGGCGGCGTCGTCGGCACGAACGCAGCGAAGATGGCCGCGGGCCTCGGCGCCGACGTGCGCCTGATGGACATCGATCTCGATCGGCTGCGTTATCTGAGCGACGTGATGCCCGCGAACGTGACGCTGCTGCACAGCTCGCCGATCGCGATCCGCGAGCAGATCGTGCAGGCGGACCTCGTGGTCGGCGCCGTGCTCGTGCAGGGTGCGCGGGCGCCGCGGCTGATCCGGCGCGAGGACCTCAAGACGATGAAGGAGGGATCCGTCATCGTCGATGTCGCCGTCGATCAGGGCGGTTGCATCGAGACTTGCCGCGCGACGACGCACGCCGAGCCGACCTACGTCGTCGACGGCGTGATACACTACTGCGTCGCAAACATGCCGGGGGCCGTGCCACGCACTTCGACGTTCGGGCTGACCAACGCAACGGGTCCCTGGGCGAAGAAGCTCGCTGGCATGGGGGCTGCGAAGGCCGCGCACGATCCGGTGCTCGGCACTGCTGCGAACATCCTCGCCGGCGTCTGCACGCACCAAGGGGTGGCGGACGCTTTCAACCTGCCGTACCACGCGCCGAACAGCGTGCTGTGATCCTCGACCCGTGATGCTGGACCCGTGATCTTCGACGAAACCACGAACCCGGGTATCGGGCTCTTCGATGCTCTGGTGCTCGGTCTCGTCGAAGGCCTCACCGAGTTCCTGCCGATCTCGAGCACGGGTCACCTGCTCGTGGCCCAGCGCCTGCTCGGCCTGCACGCGAGCGACATCAACAACGTGTTCGTGATCGGCATCCAGATGGGGGCGATCACCGCGATCCTGGTCCTGTACTGGCGCCGCCTGCTGGCGGCGGCGGGCACGCTGCTGCGCCCGACGCGCGGTGCGCCGAACCTGCTGCTCCAGATCGTGATCGCCGCGGCGCCCGCCGCGCTGCTGGGCCTCGCGTGCGGCGACTGGATCGAGGAGCACCTGTTCACGTCGCGAGTCGTCGCTGCGACGATGGTTGCCGGCGGTGTGCTGCTGCTCGCGCTCGAATGGTGGGAGCGGCGACGGACCGCGGCACCGCGCGAGCTCGAGCAGACGTCGTACCTGACCGCATTCGGCATCGGCCTGTTCCAGTGCCTGGCACTCGTGCCCGGAACGAGCCGCTCGGCCGCGATGATCGGCGGCGCGCTCGTGCTCGGCCTGTCGCGCACGGCCGCGGCAGAGTTCTCGTTCCTCGTCGGCCTGCCGATCCTGTTCGGCGCGTCGTCGTACCGGCTGCTGTCGCTCGACACGGGCGTCGCGAGCGATCTAGTGGCACCGCTCGCGATTGGCACGCTGGTCGCGTTCCTGAGTGCCCTGCTGGTCGTGCGGCCGTTCGTGCACTTCCTGCGGCACCACACGTTCCTGCCGTTTGCCTGGTATCGCGTCGCCGGCGGTGTCGTGCTGGCCGCACTCTGCTGGCGACAGATCGTCGAGTGACTCAGCTGCGCCGGTAGCCGAGCTGGCGCAGCACGAGCAGCACCTCGCTCCAGCTCGGGAACGGGCGCGCGTGCTGCCTCTTGAAGCGCTCGATCGCGGCGATGAACTCGAGCACCTCGGCATCGACTTCGGCCAGTGGGGGAGTCGAACGCTCCGCCTCGTCGACCTCGTTCTCGCCGGCCACGTCCTGCGGCCCGGCCCCCTTGCGCGGCCTGCCACCCGTCGCGACGCCCTTCGCCCTGGCTTTCGGCTTCTTGTTGGCGATGGCCATGAGCGCCATCATCGGCGCGCGGAGAGCATCGTCTTGATGACCGGAACGAACGGGGGTTCGAGCACACCGAGGTCCGTGATGAACCCGCGTACGAGCCGCCCCGGCGTGATGTCGAACGCGGGGTTGCGCGCGCCGAGCCCCGGCCGCGCGAGGACCTGGCCGCCGAGCGTCAGCACCTCCGTGGCATCGCGCTGTTCGAGCGGCATCGCGTCGCCCGAGGCCGCCTCCAGGTCGAACGTGGACACGGGCGCGGCGACGTAGAACGGCACGCGGTGGGCCGCGCAAGCAAGTGCCAGGCCATACGTACCGACCTTGTTCGCGAAGTCGCCGTTGGCAGCGATGCGATCGGCGCCGACCAGCACGAGGTTCACCTGGCCGCGCGCGATCAGCCCCGCGGCGGCCCCGTCGACGATGACCTCGACCGGGATGCCCTCGGCGGCCAGCTCGAGCGCCGTGAGCCGCGTGCCCTGCAGCAGCGGCCGCGTCTCGTTGGCCAGCACGCGGAAGCGGACCCCGGCGCGCCACGCCGCGAACAACACCGCGAGCGCCGTGCCTTCGCCGGCCGTCGCGAGGCGCCCCGTGTTGCAGTGCGTCAGGACCGTTGCACCTGCCTTCACGAGGTCCCGACCGTGCTGGCCGATGCTCTGGCAACTCTCGACGTCCTCGGCGTGGATCGCCTGCACCTCGCGGAACAGGCGCTCCAGCGTTGGCTCCGCGGCGACGGCCACGACGCAGCGATCGATGGCTGCCTTCAAGTTGACGGCGGTTGGCCGCGATGCCGTGAGCCTGCCGGCCACGTCGCGCACGACGTCGAGGAACGCCGCGGCCCCGGGCGACGCGTTGCGCACCCCGAGCACGAGACCGTAGCCAGCCGCGACGCCGATCGCCGGCGCGCCGCGCACACACAGCCGCACGATTGCGTCGATCGCCTGCTCGACGCTGTGGATCTCCAGCACGTGCTGCTCGTGCGGCAGCCGCGTCTGGTCGAGCAGCTCGAGGTGCCCGTCGGCGCCGCCGCGCCAGGCGATCGTCGGCGGCAACGCGGGTGGGGGAACGGGTGTCGGCACGGCGCTCCTTCAGCAGGAGAAGCGCGCGCGCACCTCGCGGTCCTTCGCGAGCGTCTTCTCGCGTTCGGCCTCCCGCGCGGCCTCGAGCTTCTTCATCACCGCCGGGTCCGACAGCGCGAGGATGCGCACCGCGAACATCGCGGCGTTCGTCGCCGCGGCCTTGCCGATGCCCATCGCGGCGACCGGGATGCCGGGCGGCATCATCGCCGTCGACAACAGCGCGTCTTCGCCGCGCAGCGGGCCGCTGTCGACCGGCACGCCGAGCACGGGCACCGTGCTGTGAGCCGCGAGCGCGCCCGCGAGGTGCGCGGCCATGCCGGCAACGCCGATCAGCACCTGCACGCCGTTCTCGCGCGCCGTGCGTGCGAACGCGACGGCTTCGTCGGGCGTGCGGTGGGCGCTCAGGATGCGCAAGTGGAAGCCGATGCCGAGGCCCTGGAGCGTCGAGAATGCGCCCTCGAGCACGGGCAGGTCGGAGTCGGAGCCGAGCAGGAAGGCGATGGGTCGCACAGTCGTCATGAGGGGAACGTGTGGATCAGGCCGTGAGTCTCTTCTGGATGTCAGCGTAGGTCGCGGCCGTCTTCGCGACGACCTCGGGCGGCAGCTTCGGCGGCGGCGGCGTCTTGTTCCAGTCCTGCGTGTTCAACCAGTCGCGCAGGTACTGCTTGTCGAACGACGTCGGGTTCGCGCCGGGGCTCACTTCCGCGATCGGCCAGAACCGGCTCGAGTCCGGCGTCAGGCATTCGTCGATCAGCATCAGCTTGCCGTCGAGCAGGCCGAACTCGAACTTCGTGTCGGCGATCACGATGCCGCGGGTCTTCGCGTACTCGCGGCCCTTGCTGTAGAGCGCGAGCGCCGCATCGCGCGCGGCTTCGGCCACCGACACGCCGACCA
The DNA here is from genome assembly GCA_036376355.1 of Planctomycetota bacterium. GTDB lineage: Bacteria > Planctomycetota > UBA1135 > UBA1135 > UBA2386 > DASVAL01. The sequence goes on along the minus strand of DASVAL010000057.1, from coordinate 12,909 downwards.
TCTCGACGACGCGCGCGAACGAGATCGGCTCGTCGTGGCCCGTCTCGGCCTTCGTCGACGGCGTCAGGATCGGCGGCACGAGCTCGCTCGAGCGCTGCAGGCCCTTCTGCAGCACGACGCCGCTCACGGAACCCTGCTTCTGGTAGTCGGACCAGCCCGAGCCCGTCAGGTACCCGCGCACGACCCACTCGACCGGCAGCGGCTTGGCCTTGCGGCAGCGCATCGTGCGCCCGCGAAGCTGGCCCTTGTAGGCCGCCGGCACGTCGGACCAGCTGTCGACGTCGGTCGACAGCAGGTGGTTGGGACAGACGTCGGCGAGCTTGCGGAACCAGAAGGCCGAGGTCTCGGTCAGCACGCGGCCCTTGCCCGGGATGCCCTCGGTCATCACGACGTCGAAGGCCGAGATGCGATCCGACGCGACGAGCAGCAGGTCGCCGCCGAGCTCGAAGATCTCGCGGACCTTGCCGCGACCGAGACGCTTGCAGAACGGGAGATCGATCGACAGCAGAGGTGCGTTCACGAACGGATTATGCGCGGCCGTGCTTTGCGCCGCCACCTTCGGTTGCCCTCCGCGTCGCGGCGCGCGCGGAGCTGCGCAGGCCGCGAGCGTGAGGGGCAAGCCCGGCCCGATCAGTTCTGGTCGGGCTTCTCGCGCACGGCGAAGCCGATGTTCAGCTCCGGGTTGTTCCGCGCCTCGATGAAGTCGTCGACGAACACGAGCGTGTTGTAGCTGCGGTCGATCGCGGCGAACCAGGTCTCGTTGGTGCCGGGGATCGTGATCTTGATGCCACCGTCGAGGTCCGCACTCCCGCCGCCTACGGGGAGCAGCACGTAGGTCCCGGTGTAGGTGAAGTCGATGCCCTGGTTGCCGACCGCATCGAGGCGGAAGGCGCCGGGCTCGCTGAGCGTGACGTCACCGAGCGTGACCACGCCGACGAACGCGTCCGAGCCCGCGTTGGTCGGGTTCACGAACAACGTGTGGCCGCCGACCAGGAACCGGCCATCCACCTTCGCCGGATCGAGCGTCCCGTTGAACTCGCGCACCATCAACACGATGCCCGCTTCGCCGTCGGTTTCGTTTTCCTCGTCATCGAGCCCGATCAGGAGCTTGCCGACGGTGGCGTCTCCGGTGGCCACGGCGAGCACGATGCGGCTGTCGGCCCCGTACTGCAGCGTCATGTTGCAGGTGCCGTCCCCGGAGCCGCTGACCAACACGTTCTGGATCGTGCCGCCGAACGTGATCGGGCCCTGGCCCTGTGTCGCCTGACTCTGGGTGCCGGTGCCGCTGATCGCCCGCACGGTGCCGGCGGCGCCGGCGGCGATGTCGACGCTGCCGTGCGCGGCGCGACCGACGTTGTCGGGCGTCAGGATCGTCTGGTTGAAGATCGCGTGCTGCGACAGCACGTGCCAATCGCCCTCGAGCTCGACCTGGCCGGTGGCCACGCGGGTGCTGACGAAGAGCCCGAGCGACGGGCTGGCCGGCGTCGACACGCGATCGGTGAAGAACATGTCCGTCGCGCTGGTTTCGCCGTCGAACAGTCCATACCCGCCGAGGAACACGACCGACGGCTCCGTGCCGCCGCCCTGGAGGAACAGCGACAAGGCCCCGGTCGACTCGAGCGCATAGAGCTCCGCGCCTGTCGTTTGCGCGCCCCGCGTGACCGTGTAGGTGCTGTCGGCGAACAGGTTCAGCTTGCCGCGATCCGTGATGACGACGTTCTGGCCGATGGGTGGCGCGCCGAACCCGCGCAGGCTCCGGAAGCCGACGAAGTGCTGGGTCCGCGAGATCTTGACCTCGCTCTGCGGCCGATCCTCCTTGCCGCCGTCGGCACATGCAGCGAGACAGACCAGGAGGCCAAGCGCGATTGCGCGCGGCTGAGCCAGCGGGAGAGAGTGCGTGGTGGTGGAGTGCAAGGCCGGATTCTAGCCGACGCGCGGCCAACTGCACACGACGCGGGAATTGCGACCGCGCGGAAATCCGCGTGCGTGGTTTTCACCGGCTCGCGGTCGGAATGCCGTGGCAGCCGCGCATCTTGCCGCTAGCTTGCGGCCGATGCGTAGGGCCTTCGCAGGCGCATGCCTCGGTCTCATGGCGGCGTCTTCGGGGTGCGTCGCACGACCGCGTCTCGACGGTCCGCTGCCGGTGCGCAATCAGCATCCCGCGCAATTGACCGTGCTCCACATGCCGCCCGCCCAGGCCACGACGCTGCCGGCAGGAACCCTGAGCGGCCGCATCGACTTCGCGTACACGAGCCTGTTCCTGGAGGGAGCGGACGAGAACGGCAACGGCTGGGAAATGGACGGCGAGTACCTGCGCGTCGGCACCAAACTCCGCCTCGGCCTCGGCCGCAACCTCGAGCTCGCAACCGAGGTGCCGATCGCTCACACGACCGGCGGCTTCCTCGACAGCGCCGTCGTCGACTATCACGACGTGCTCGGCATGCCGGGCCAGAGTCGGAAGATCGCCCCGCGCAACGCCTACTCGATCTCGGCGAGCAAGGACGGTGTCGAAGCCTGGTCGGTCGATCGCGACGACATCGAGCTGATGGACATCCCGCTCCACCTGACCTGGCAGCTGCTCCCGGCTGGCGAGCACCAGCTCGGCGTCGCGTTGCGCGGCGGCGTCGAGTTCCCGACCGGCAGCGACGAGCGCGGCTACGGCAACGGGGAACTGGACACGGGCCTCGGCATCCTGCTCGACTACCGCACCAGCGCGATCGGTCTCTACGGCCACGCGCAGCACACGTTCGCCGGCACGCCGGACCAGGCCCGCGCGGCCGGGGTCGGCTTCGCCGACGTGACCTCGCTCGGCCTCGCCGCCGAGCTGCCGCTCAGCGAGACGCTGCACGCGTTCGCGCAGATCGAATGGGAGACGTCCACGCTGCGCGAGATCGATCTGGACCTCGTGGCGCGCGACCAGTTGCTGCTCTGGCTCGGTGGCCGGCTGCGCGTGGCCGAGCACTGGGGCATCGAGCTCGGGCTCGGCGAAGACCTGCAGGGGCTCGTGTCCCCGGACTTCACGCTGTGGCTCGGCGGCACGTGGCTTCCGGCGGCATCCCCGAAGCCCGGTCCGTAGCCGCTCCCCCGCCGTGCTTAACATAACATATCTTATCGGAACAACTCGACGGCCCAGGCCCGGAGCTGAGTGCCCTGATGGAGGTCGCTGTGACCGACCCTCCTCGGCTGCAGGTCGTCACGCGCAGGTTGGCATCTCCGTCGACCTGGACGCTCCGAAGTCGACTGCCTGCAAGGTCTTGCTCTCGTCGACCTCCATCAGGGCACTCAGTTCCCGGGGGCGACCCGCATGACTGGCCGGCCCGTGCCCTGGCGCAAAGTCCTTCGCCTGTGTGCGCTCGCGGGCCGCGCCGGGCTCGCCGCCGGGTTCGCTCTCGTGCTCGCGCAGGCGCTGCTGCCGGTGCTCGGCCTGTTCGCGATGCAGTGGCTCGTCGACGCGGTGGCCGGCGGGATCTCCGGCGCCGTGCCCGCGGACCGTGCGCTCTCGGACGCGACGACCGCGGTCGCCATCGCGGCCGGCGTCGCGCTGTGCGGCAGCGTCGCGCGCAGTGCGTCGGCTGTCGTGACAGAGACGCATGGCCGGCAGCTCGCCGACGCGTGTGCTGCCCGCATGCAGGAGCACACGGCCCGGCTCGACCTCGCCGAGTTCGACCGCGCTTCGTTCCACGACCTGCTGCACCGCGCCGGCACCGAAGCGAGCCAGCGTCCGGTGCGGCTCACGCAGGACCTGATGGCGCTCGGTACCGCGTTCGTGTCGCTCGGCGCGATGGCGGTGCTGCTCGCGCGGATCGAGCTGTGGCTGCCGCTCGTGGTCGGTGCCCTGGCGGTGCCGATCGCGTGGGCCCGCGCGCGCCATGCGCGGCTGCGCTTCGAATGGCACGAACGGCATCCGCAGCAGCAGCGCGAGGTCGGCTACCTCGGCTCCGTGCTGACGGGTCGGGCGACCGCGAAGGACCTGCGCGCGCTCGGACTGCAGCGCCTGTTCGCGGAGCGCCTCGCGAGCCTGCGCACGAACCTGCGCTCGTCGCTGCGCGCGCTGGCACTCGGCCGCAGCCGCGACGAGCTGTTCGTGCACACGCTCGCGAGCCTCGGCCTGTTCGGCGCGTACCTGTATCTCGGCCACACGGCGCTGGCGGGGGCCTTGACGATCGGCGGGCTCGTGCTGCACGCGCAGGCCGCGCAGCGTGCGCAGAGCTCGGTGCGCGATCTGCTCGGTGCGTTCGCGGCCGTCGGCGAGGACCGCATGTTCCTGCGCCCGCTCGTCGAGTTCCTGGCGCTGGAGCCGCGGCTCGTCGCGGCACAGCCGGTGGTGGAGCCACGACCGGGGCCCGTCGAGATCGCCGCGCGCGGACTCGGCTTCCGCTACCCGGAGTCGTCGCGCGACGCGCTGTGCTCGGTGTCGTTCACGTTCGCGCCTGGCGAACGAATCGCGATCGTGGGCCCGAACGGCTCCGGCAAGTCGACGCTCGTGAAGCTGCTGTGCCGGCTCTACGACCCCACCACCGGGTCGCTGTCGGTCGGAGGGATCGAGCTCCCCCATCTGCAGCCCGAGCGTTGGCGCGAACGGCTCGCCGTGCTGCTGCAGGATGCGACGAGCTTCGAGCTGACGCTGCGCGAGAACCTGCGGCTCGGCCACCAGGCGGTCGCGGACGATGCCGGCGATGCGGCGCTCTGGCAGGCGCTCGCGGTCGTCGGCCTCGAGCAGCGGTTCCGCGAGCTGCCACAGGGTCTCGGCACACCGTTGTCGCGGCGCCTGCCCGGCGGGATCGAGCTCAGCGGCGGCGAGCAGCGCCGCCTCGTGCTCGCGCGCGCACTTGCCCAACCGGCGGACGTCTTGCTGCTCGACGAGCCGTTTGCGCAGCTCGACGGTGCCGCGGCGGCGCAGCTCGCTGCAGAGCTGGCGGCGCGTTCGCGCGCGCAGACGATCGTCGTCGTCGACCACCGCGTGGCGGCCGTGCGTTGGGTCGACCGCGTGCTGCTGCTCGACGCCGGTGCGCTGGTCGCCAGCGGCAGGCCGGCCGAGCTCGCGGCACGCGAGCCGCGCTTCCGGGCCCTGTTTCCGGACTGGTGAGGCGCGCGGCATCCGCGCGCCGCCGCAATCGCCGTGGACGATCGTGAGACACGCCGGGGCAAACTTCTGCCGGTCGGGACCAACGTTGCCGGCACGTGGGCGGTATGGTCCTTCTGCAACGAGCATCGCTGGTCCCCTCGATTGGAGCCTCGGATTGCCTAGCCTCGCCGTCGTGATCGTCCGGTTCCTGCCCGCCGCCGTCGTGTGCCTGCTGGCGACGCTGCCAGGCCGTTCGCAGCAGCCGGCACAGGTCCCTCCCACTCCACCCTCGGGGCCGCCGGGAACGTCGGCGCCTCCGGCAGCCGAGGCCGAGACGCCGCAGGAGCCGCGGCCGGGGCGCCAGGGTCAGGGTCGCGAAGGTCAGGGTCGCGAAGGGCGAGAGGGTCGCGAGGGGGAACAGGACCAGGCGCAGGCCGACGGCAGGCCCAAGGCCCCGCGGCGCGGCATTCCGGTCACCGACGTGCTCGTGCACACGCATTGTGTGCGCTGCCACGCGCTCGACGAGAAGCAGCACATGACGCGCATCTCGTACGTGCGCAAGTCCCCCGAGGGCTGGTCCGAGAGCATCAAGCGCATGGGCCGCCTGCACGGCCTGAACCTGTCGCCGAACGACGCGAAGCAGCTCGTGCGCTCGCTCGCGAACTCGCACGGCCTCGCGCGCAGCGAAGCCGAGCGCGGCCTCTACGAGAGCGAACGCCGCGTGCACTGGTCCGAGGAGCAGCACGAACAGGACTTCAAGCGCGCGTGTGCGCAGTGCCACACGCTCGGTCGCATCCTGCTGCAGCAGCGCGATGACGAGGAATGGCAGCTGCTGCGCGCGACGCACGTCGCGATGTTCCCGCTCGCGCGCGGCCAGATGGGCGGTGGTCCTCCCGAGGACGAGTCGCGCCGCGGCGGCGGTGGCCCGGGCGGCGGAGGCAGCGCCGAATCGCGCGGGCGCGGCGGCCGCGGTGGTGACACCCCCACCACGCAGGGCGGCGGCTCGCAGGGTGGTTCGAGCGGCTCGCCCGCGCAGAGTGCACCGGTTCCGGGCCAGGGCCAGGGCGGTCCGGGCTCGACGCAGGGAGTCGGCGACCGCGTGCTGAGCAAGCTCGCGAAGGACCAGCCGCTGTTCACGCCCGAGTGGGCGAAGTGGACGAAGAACCGCCGCGAGGTGCCGCTCGCCGGCACGTGGACCGTGACCGGCCACGAGACCGGACGCGGCGACCTGATCGGCACCGTGGCCCTGAAGCGCATCGAGGCCGACGAGTACGAAGTCGCGTGGTCGCTGACGTTCACGGACGGCTCGACCGTGCAGCGCACCGGCAAGGGCCTGCTCTACGCGGGCTACTCGTGGCGCGGCCGCAGCCAGGACCCGGGCCAGGACGGCGCGCAGTGGCGCGAAGTGCTGCTGCTCGACGACACCTGGCAGACGCTGAAGGGCCGCATGTTCACGGGCAGCTACGACGAGGTCGGCGTCGACCTCACGCTGACGCGCAACCAGCAGCGCGCGCGCGTGCTCGGGCTCGGCAACGCGTCGGTGGCCGTGCCGAGCACGGGCCACCGGCTCGACGTCTACGGCGAAGCGTTGCCGGCCGACCTGAAGGCCGGCGACTTCTTCGTCGGCGAAGGCCTGACGATCACGGCCGTCGAACGGCGCTCCGACCGCCACGCGACGCTCGTGCTCGACAGCAAGAGCGGCACCGAGCTCGGCCCGCGCCTCGTCGCCTACGGCAGCGATCCGGGCACGCTGTCGCTGCAGCTCTACGACACGGTCGACTACGTGCGCATCCGGCCGCTGCAGGGGCTCGCGCGCGTCGGCGGCCAGAAGCACCCGCGCCAGATCGAACGGTTCGAGGCGTTCGCGGTGCATCGCGGCCCCGACGAGAAGCCGTACACCGAGGACGACGTCGACCTGTACCAGGTGCGGCCGCGCTGGGCTCTCACCGAGTTCCGCGTGCGCGAGAACGACGACGACCTGACCTACGTCGGCAGCATCGATCCGGTGACCGGCGTGTTCACGCCGAACGTCGACGGGCCGAATCCAGCGCGCAAGTGGCAGGCCAACAACGTCGGCGACGTGTTCGTGACGGCCGAGGTCGAGCTCGAGGTCGCCGTGCGCCCGCCGCCACCGAAGCCCGCCGAGAAGAAGGCGCCCGAACCCGGCAAGGAAGGCACGGCCCCTGGAGCCCAGGGCAACGGCGGCGAAGCCGAGCCAACGCAGGGCGGCGAGCGGCCGCCGGAGGGTGAAGCGGGTGCAGTGCCCCCCACGACGCCAGCACAGGCGCCGCCGCAGCAGACCGCGCCACCCCAGGCACCACCACAGCCAGCACCGCCGGCCGCGGTGGCGCAAGCGGTGGCGCAAGAACCGGGTGCGCCCGCGGCACCGCCCGCGCGCGAGCGCAAGACCTTCCGCGCGCGCAGTCACCTGATCGTGACCGTGCCGATCTACGTGCGCTGGGCCGCGCTCGAGTGGGAGGATCGCTGACATGAGGCTGCGCACGGTCCTGCACCGCAGTTTTCGCGGCGAGCGAGGCCTGCACTTCGTCTACGTCTCGACGTCGGCCGCGATCCTCGGCCTCGACGCGCTGGCGCACTCGATCGTCGCGGCGTTCGCGCCGCCCGAAGGCCTCGACGCGGCGACGTGGCTCGACGCGCAGCAAGACCGCGCGGCGGCCGAGACCGCGCTGCACGACCTGATCGACCTCGGGGTGATCCGCCCGGTCGGCGAGCCGCAGGCGCCGCGCGCGCAGCTGCCGCCGATGCCGTTCCCGATCGCGACGCTGGTCCTGAACGTCACCAACAAGTGCAACCTCTCGTGCACCTACTGCTACGAGTACGGCGCCGACCGCCTCACGAACGGCACCGGCAGTGCCGGCACGGGCAAGGCGCGCATGGACGACGACACGGCGCGCCAGTCGATCGACTTCCTGCTGCGCAACAGCGGCGACCGGCCGCAGGTCTCGATCACGTTCTTCGGCGGCGAGACGCTGCTCAACTTCCCGGCGATCGTCGCGGCGACCGAGTACGCCGAGGAACGCGCTCGCGCGCACCGGAAGCGCGTGCACTACTCGCTGACGACGAACGCGACGCTGCTGACCGACGAGGTCGTCGACTTCCTGACGAAGCACCGGTTCGGCATCACGGTCTCGATCGACGGCGACCCAAAGGACCACGACCGCCACCGCACGTTCCGCGGCGGCACGGGCTCGTTCGACACGATCGCACCGCGCATCCGCCACCTCGTCGCGACGAACAAGCAGCGCAAGGGCCGCTCGATCGGCGCGCGCGTCACGCTGACGGCCGGCGCTGGCGCGGTCGCGGACACCTACCGGTTCCTGACGCAGGAGCTCGGCTTCGACGAGGTCGGCTTCGCGCCCGTGACCGCGGGCCTCGGCCGCAGCTACGCGCTCGGCGAAGCGGGCTACGAGCGGCTGCTGCGCGAGTTCGCCGTGCTGGCCGAGGACTACGTCGCGGCCGCGAACCGCGGCGAGGCGCACGGCTTCGCGAACCTCGGCGACCTGCTGCGCGAGCTGCACCAGGGCGTCAACAAGGCGCACCCGTGCGGCGCCGGGCTCGGCCTGCTCGGCGTCTCGACCGAAGGCGAGCTCGGCCTCTGCCATCGCTTCGTCGAGTCGAAGAGCCACGCGGTCGGCCACGTGAGCACGGGCGTCGACGAGGCTGTGCGCACGGCGTTCCTGCAGAAGGCGCACGTCGACCAGAAGACCGACTGCACGCAGTGTTTCGCGCGGCCCCTGTGCGCCGGCGGCTGCTACCACGAGGCGCACGTGCGCTACGGCGACGCGACGCACGCGAACCTGCACTACTGCGAGTGGATCCGCGGCTTCGTCGACCTCGGCCTCTCGACCTACGGCCGCATCCTAAGCAGCAATCCGAAGTTCTTCGCGAGGTTCGAATCGTCATGACCCAGGACGACACTCCTGTCCCCACCACGCCCGGTGTCCCGGCGACCGGTGTTCCGCCGACTGGCGTTCCCGACTCTCACGGCGCACGGCCCGAGCGGCCGCGCATCTTCCCGTGCAACCAGAAGGCGCGGCAGCTCGCGGAGCTCGTGCTCGCGCAGCGCGGCGGTGCGCGCGCGCTCGCGCACGATCCGCCGCCGACGCAGTATCCGTACGGCTGCACGACGATCTTCGCGCCGGGTTGGGAGGTCGACTCGGGGAACGGTACGCACGGCCTGTGCCAGCCGATCGAGCGCGATCTCTACGACTGCTACCACACCTGCTACTGGCCCGCCCAGGTGCCCGACGGCGTCACGAACGCGCCGAACTGGACGCAATCGTGCGGCGCTCCGATGCAGGACTGGAAGTCGATCGACCTCGTGTTCCCGTGATGTCGACCATGACCAGGAAGCGCTTCGTCTCGCCGCTGTCCGTCCGTCCCGCCTGGGCACGCTTCTCGGCGGCGTTGCTCGCCGCGCTCCTCGCGTGGCCGGGCCGCAGCCAGGAGCCCCCGCCGCAGCCGGCGCCTGCTCCTGCACCGGCGCCAGCACCCGAGGGCACACCACCGCCGGCGGCCGAAGCGCGGCCGCAGGGACCCGAACGCCAGGGCCGGCGAGGGGGTCGCGGCGGCCCGCAGGGTGAGCGGCAATCGCAGGATCTGCCCGAGTTCACGCCGGTCGCGGCCCCGCCGCTATCCGGGCTGCAGGGCAAGCAGTACTTCTGGTTCACGATGTACCCGGACCTGCTCGCGCAGTTCGATCCGGTCACCGACACCGTGACGAAGAAGGTCAAGCTGCAGGGCGGCATGTTCTGGAGCTCGACGCTGACGCACGATCGCAAGCGCATCCTCGTCGTCACGGACCAGCAGCAGGCGATCGAGGTCGTCGACCTCGCTGCGGGCACGGTGCTCGGCACGCACCCGTTCAAGGAAGACGGCTTCATCCTGCGCATCCGCGACGTGCGCGAGTGCCCCGGCGGCGTGCACTGGTTCGTGCGCACCGAGCGCGTCAAGAAGGAGATCGACCGCTACTCGTTCGAGCCGAGCCAGTGGCTGCTCTACGACAGTGCTTCCAAGAAGATCGTGCGCAAGTCGCCGCGGCTGCCCGAGGCGATCGAGCGCAACGCGCAGCTGTCGGCCGACGGTGCGAGCTGGATCACGCAGGACGACGAGGGCAACGTGCTGTTCCTCGACGGGCGCAAGCTGAACGAGACGGCGCGCATCGACCTGCGTACGCCGCGGTACTTCGGCGCCGGCGCGCTGCGGCTGTCCGGTACCGACCTCTTGGACCGGCGCGACCCGAACCGGGCCCTCATGCTGTTCACGTCGTCGGATCCCGTCGAGCGGGGCCGCACTTCGTGGGGCCTCGTCGAGCTCGATCTGCAGAAGAAGCTCGTCGTCGACGTGCAGGAATGGGGCCCGAACGTCAGCGCCTTCGGGCTGCGCGTGGCCCACAAGAAGCTCGTCGCGGCGGCGATGACCGGCAACTTCGGCGGCGGCGGCGGCGGCGGCGGCGGCGGCGAACGCGACACCCGCGCGCGCCTGTTGATGTACGACCTGCGCACGGGCCAGAAGATTGCCGACGCCTACGAGGAGTTCCGGCCGCGACGGTCGCTCGTCGCGATCTCGCCCGATGCCGACAAGATCTACATCGGCACGGCGGGCAGCGACTTCGAGGTCTTCGACGCGCAGTGCAAACGCATGAAGACCGTCGAGCTCGAAGGTGAGATCGTCGGCCGCATCTACGTCGTCGACGGATGAGCGAAGCCGGCCGATGACCGAAGTAGGGAAGGGCGCGCTGCCGCGCGTCGTGGTCATCGACAGCGGCATCGATGCAGCCCATCCGTGGATCCGCGGCCGCGCGCGCGTGATCGCGGGCCCGTCGTTCCGCGCCGCGGGCGCCGACGAGCCCGAGGGCGGTGGCCGCGACCTGCTCGGCCACGGCACCGCGATCGCCGCCAACATCGTGCGCTTCACGCAGACCGTCGAGCTCGTCGCGTTGCGCGTCTTCGATCGCGAGCCGACCTGTGAGTTCGCGGCCGTGCTGCACGCGCTGCGGCACGCATTGCAGTGGCAACCGCGGCTCGTGAACCTGAGCCTCGGCACCACGTCGCTGCGCCACCGCGGCGAGCTCGAGGCGCTCGTGCGGGCGTTGTCCGCGCAGCACTGCAGTCTCGTCGCACCGGCCAGCTACGGCGGGCTGCCCTGCGACCCCGGCATGCTGGACGGCGTCGAAGCCGTGGTCGGCGACGCGAACGTGCTGCCGATGGCGCCAGAGCTGCGTCCGTACGCGGGGCGCCTGCTCTGGTACGCGTCGCCGCTGCCGCCGCCCGACGCCGACGGCGTGCGCCGGCTGCTCGCGCGCGGCGACTCGCTCGCCGTGGCGGCCGTTACGGGGGCGCTGCTGCGGAGGCTGCAGGCGTGAGCGGATACTCGGGGCATCCCCGCGATCGGGCGCGAAGATCGAAGCCCGCATCGGTCAACGAGCGCGCGCGGTCAGCCGCACGTCGATCACGTTGGCCTTGCTTGCGTCCAGCTTCTGCGGGCCGATCTCCACGTCGTCATAGCCCACCGAAGTGACGCGCACGGCCGCAGTCTCGCCCGTCACCAATCGACGGATCACTCCACGCTCCGGCCGGTAGTTGGCGACGTTGACAAACCTACCGTGCTCATCCCTGATTTCGATCAAGAGCGAGCACAGCACTTCCGCGCTGGGGTACTCGACTCGGACAACGACCTCCGTGAGAGCCTCCGCCAAGTGAATGGTCACGATTGCAGGAGACTTGTCGTCGATGGTCACCATGAGGTTCTCCGTCGCCTCGTACAATCCCGGATCTGCACGCCCCGGGTTCACCTTGTAGGTAAGCGCCCGCTCCACCCACGCTGCGACTTGCAGCGGTGCGGCCTTGCAGTGCGGGCGGCCAAGGATCAGGCCGAGGCGGCTTAGCTCCGAGTCGCTTTCCAGATCCGCGGCGTGAGCGTCGTCGGGTCGACACCCTCGGCGATTCGCTGCAGCACGTCCTTGAGGTAGGCCCACGGCTCGATGCCGAGCAGGCCACACGTGCAGATCAGGGAGTAGATCGCTGCGGCGCGCTGCCCGCCCTCGTCGGAGCCGGCGAACAGCCAGTTTTTCCGGCCGACTGCCACGCAGCGCATCTGGCGCTCGACACGGTTGTTGTCGATCGCGATGCGGCCGTCGTCGAGGAAGTGAGTCAGCGCACCCCATTGGCGCAGGAAGTAGCCGACTGCCTTGCCGAGGAAGCTCTTCGGCCGCACGGTCCGCTGCAGTTCGACGAGCCACGGCTTCATCGCTTCGAGGACGGGCTTCGACTCTGCTTGGCGCAGCTCCCGGCGCGCATCGGGACCAAGCTCGCGATCCTTCGCGTCGCGCTCGACGGCATACAGTCGCCGGATTGCAGCGAGCGCGTGACCGGTGTTGACGCTGTCTTCCTGCTCGGCCTTCACGAAGCCGCGACGGCCGTGCGCCATGCAACCCGCTTCGACCATGCGGCCGCTGACGAACAGGTGGTCGTAGCCGGAGTAGGCGTCTGCCTGCAGGATGCCGCGGTAGTCGCCGAGGAACCGGTGTGGTCCATCGCGGCCACGCCCCGGTGTGAAGTCGAACACGACCTCGTCACGGTCGCCGACGTAGGCCCAGAGAAAACCGCGCCGCCGTCCTTCAGGGTGCGTGCGATCGAGCACCAACACCGGTGTGTCGTCGCTCTGCACCACCGCGGACTCGAGTACCGAGACGCGCATCGCGGCCACGACCGGCGCCAGCAGGCCGACGGCGTCCTTGACCCAGTCACACAGCGTCGACTCGGGGATCTCGGCGCCGTGTCGCGCCAAGATGCAGCTCTGGCGGTGGAGCGGCAGGTGGTCCT
>DASVAL010000055.1:0-25981 GCA_036376355.1 Planctomycetota bacterium | reverse complement strand
GATCAACATCGGCGCCTACGGAGCCGGCATCGAGGAGCCGTACCAACGCAACACGGACCCGTCGTGCGGCGCCGGCGTCGGTTGGAACAGCGAGTACGAGACGATCCGCATCCGCGTGGCCGACTTCCTGAACAACGGCTCGCTCGTCGATCTCAACAGCGTCAGGAAGCTCATCTTCCGCTTCGGCCCCTCGGTCGGTTCCACGCAGGGCCGCCTCGGGTTCGACGAAATCGAGCTGAACACCAAGTAACAGATCACCGGGTAATGGGGCCCAAACCAATGAACACCTCCACGATGTTTCGCCTGAATCCGAACCGTTGGGCCAAGTGGCTGACCGGCATCAGCGCCATTGGCGCGCTCGGCGTCGTCCTGGCCATCGCGACGTTGCCGACCGGGGATGCCGGCCGTACCGCGGACCCTGCCGCCAAGCCGGTGACTCCGCTCGCACAGCCGCCGCGACCCGCGCAACTCGAACTCGTGCACGCGGAGCGCTTCCAGGTCGCGAAGCCCTTCCAGAACGTCTGGCGCGCCGACAAGCAGCTCGTCAACAGCGGCTGGCTGCTCGTGCTGTCCGGCGACCCTGCGCTGCTGGTTCCGCGCCAGGTCAAGGAGCCCGTGCTCTACGTCGGCGCGCAGACCGCGCAGCGCGTCAACACGGGCCAGGAGTCCGGGCGCCTCGTCGTGATCGTGCCCGGCGACTTCCAACTCGACGACGCTCCGATCTTCCTGGGCGACGCCGCCCTGCCCGAAGAACTGCGGCAGGGGCAGATCGACCAGCAGCTCCAGGTGGCGCGTGGGCTCGGCGCCGTGCCGCCGACCGCGGCAGCCATCGAGAACGCGACCAAGAACGCCGTCTGGGGCGAGTTCGCGACGGACTTCGAGCTCCGCCTGCGCGCCATCGAGCTCGTCGAGAAGCACTCGCCGCAGGAGAAGGAGCTGATCGCGGGTTGGCGCGTTCCGCGCGTTCCGGCGGGCAAGTAGGTCAGGTAGTCACCGCCGCCGCGGGGCGCTCCGCGGCGACGTTCGTTCGCGCGAGCACATCATGGGCGCGAGCCCTGGTCTCGCGCAGCCGCTGCTGCCAGACCTCGGCCCAGCGCGCGTCGGGAAGGCGGCCGTGGCGTCGCAATGCCGCCTGGTCGGCTCGGTTCACGAGCGATTGCTTTCTCCAGCCGACGGCCGTCGGCCTCTGGTAGCGGCCCAGTTCCTCGATCGCTTGCACGGCGGCTCGTGCGACCTCGTCGCCAGGGCACTGCAGCGTCCACTGCACGATCGCCCACGAGAGCTCTGCGTGCGAGCGTTCTTCGCGCGCAATCTGCTCGAGCACCGCGCGCGTCGCCGGTTCCTCGCAGACCACCGCGCACTCGGCCGCGATGTCCGCGTTGAAGTCCTCGAGCAGGCAGCCATCGGCGAGGCTCTCGCGCATCAACAGCACGAGCACATTGCCGCGCACGCCGAGCTCAGAGGCCAGCAGCTCCGGCATCGGCTCCACCGTGTGCGAGCGGCCGCCATAGCCGGCGGCCAGCGCGAAGCAGAGACGCGCATGTTCGATCTCCTCGAGCGCCGCGCGATGGCTCCCGACGAGCAGCTCTGCCGGTGCCCCTGCAGCCGCGAGCAGCCAGGACACGCGCGAGAACGCAGGCACCGACGCGTGCTCCTTCTGGGCGTCGTGCAGCCACAAGGCCTCGAGTGCCAGCGCCGTGTCGGCGTCGAGCGACGACGCGTCGGGCCGCGCCCCCTCGGTCCAGTCGCTGCCTTCGCGCAATTCGGGGTGCAGCTGCCGGCCGCGCACGCGCAGCGGCCGACCCCAGCCACCACCCGCCGCGAACATGGCGATCAGCGTGCCGTAGAGACCGCCAGCCAGGCCGCCGAGCACCGCGACCAGACCGCCGAACGCGGCCGCGATGCCACCGCAGCGCGTCTTCCAGCGCTGCCTGACGCCGGCGACGATCGCGACGAGCCCGAGCAACACCTGCAGCACGGCCAGCGCCCAGAACAGGTAGATCAGCGCGGCCGACGGAGGCCGCTGCGTGACGGCCAGCAGCCACACGCCGAAGTTGACTGGCGCGATCGCGAGTGCAATCCCGGCCCGGAACCACGGGGAGCGGCGCAGCGATGCGGTGGTCTCGTCTGCCATGGCGGCGATATCGGCGTTCGCCGCCCGCGACCGAGAGGACGCCACGGTTCGCAGCGGGTTCGCGGTCTGGTCTGCGCGCGCCGCGACGCCCTGCTTTCGTGAATCCACGCGCACCCATGCCCCCGGTCGCCCACAGAGGGGCATGAAGCACCCGTATCCACCATCCGATCCAGATTGCCGGAATCCTGAGGGGGTCCTGTTCCGCACGGTCTTCGGCGAGCCGAAGCAGGCGGAGGGGTTGCTGCGCGGATTCCTCCCGCCCGACATCTTGGCGACGATCGACTGGAGCTCGCTGCAGCGGGTCGACCGGACCTTCGTCGACGAAGCCCTGGGCCACCTGCACGCGGACGTGCTGTTCTCGGCCCGGATCGGCGATCGCCAGGGCTTCCTCTACCTGTTCCTCGAGCGCGCCAGCGACGGCCGCCCCACCGAGTTTCATGTGATGCGCAACGTGGCCAGCCTGTTGGAGCACTGGGCCACCGAGAACACGGACGCTGTGGAGCTGCCACCGGTGGTGCCCTACGCGATGCGCCTCGGCCAGGAGCCTTGAAGGACTGCCATCCCCGAGCGCAGAGGCGTGGCGCCGGTCACTCCGGCAGCGACGACGGCTTCTGCGCGTGCCCCCAGAGCTCCCGGTACTTCGCCTGCACCCACGGATGCAGCGCGTCGCCGAAGTGCTCGCCAAGATGGTTGACGCGGATCAGCGCCAGCACGTCGGCGTGGTCCTGCAGCCGTGCTGGTGACGACAGGCCACTCGCGAGCTTCAGCTCGATCAGGGTGCCGAGTGCGAGGTAGCGTTTGCCCTCCTTCTCGATCGCGACGGTGGCAGGATCGGGAAACACGAGCCCGTGCGGAGTTCCATCGCCCGGGATCCCACCGGTCAGCAGGATGTCGATCGGCACCATGCGTTCGCCATCCTTGACCCCGCGGCTGCCTGGGAACTTCTCGAGCCAGCCCGACCCGAGAGCGTTCGCCTTGAACTTCGCCAGCCCTTCCGCCGTCAGCAGAAGATCGACATCCGTCGTCGTCCGATGGTACCCGTGTGCGTTGACGGCCATACCGCCGCAGACCGCGTAAGGGATGCCGAGTTCGCCGAGCTTGCGCGTGACGCGTTCGAGCGCCACGTGCACGTCCGAAGTGCCCATGAAGAACCTCCCGAGTTGCTCCCATCTGGCCAAGAACTCGGAGTCCGACGTGGTCACCGCAGCATCTTGGTCTCTCCTGCCAAGTCGCGGAAGGGGGGGATTGGCGATCGTGGATTCCCGCTCGACCCGAGGCCACGCCGCCCCGGCGACCAGGCATCGATTCGCGTAGCATCGGCGGCCCACCGTTTTCCCCCGAGCCGGAGGTTCCCTTGCGCGCGTCAGTGGCCCTGCTCCTCTTCGGAGCGTTCCCCTCCTTTCTACCGGCCCAGAGCAACCGCGACGACCTGACGCCGCTCGAGATCGGCTACACGGTCGCGGTCCTCGACGACAAGACGACCGTGCGCGTCGACGTCGACGTGCGCCACCTCGCGCGCGCGACGACGCGCGTCGCGATCCCGAACTGGACGCCGGGCGCCTACGGCATCCGGCGCGGCGGTGCCGGCATCGAGGACCTGACCGCGACGAGCGGCGATCGCACGCTCGAGGTGCTGCGCATCGACCCGCTGACGTGGTCGATCGACACGGAGGGTGTCACCACGATGCGTGTCTCCTACAGCGCCCAGAACCGGGGCGGCCGCTTCGGCTCGCGCGCGACCGGCGAGGAGAAGACCGGCATGCAGATCTCGGGGCCCTCGACCTACGTCTACGTCGTCGGCGCGAAGGACCGGCCCGTGACCGTGCGCTACAAGCTGCCCGAAGGCTGGAAGTACGCGAACGGACTCCTGCCGACCGACGACCCGGTGGTGCGTCGCGCGCGCGACTACGACACGTTCATCGACGCGCCGACGCAGGTCGGCATCTTCAAGCAGCACGACTTCGAGGTGAACGGCACGCCGTTCCACTGCGTGTTCTTCGAGAACCAGCAGCGCTACGAGTTCGACCTGCCTGCCTTCGTCGACATCTGCAAGCGCATCGTCACCTACCAGGGCCAGATGTTCGGCAGCTTCCCGTTCCCGAACTACGTGTTCCTGTTCACGATCCCGGGCGGCGGCGGGCTCGAGCACCTGAACTCGACGAGCATCGGGCTCAACGCGGCGGCGCAGGCCAGGGACCCGCGCGCCGGCGCGTTCGTGACCGCGCACGAGTTCTTCCACCTGTGGAACGTCAAGCGCATCCGTCCGAAGGTGCTCGGACCGTTCGACTACGAGCACGAGAACTACACGGGCAACCTGTGGGTGTCCGAAGGCTGGACGTCGTACTACGGCGACCTGACGCTCGTGCGGACCGGCATCACGTCGCGCGACGAGTTCCTGTCCAAGTTCCGGGGCGACATCCAGACCGAGCTCAACAAGGAGGCGCGCCACGAGCACTCGGTCTACTGGGCGAGCCGCAACGTCTGGCATCGCGAGCGCGTCGAGCGGCCCAGAGTCGACTACTACGCGAAGGGTGAGATCCTCGGCGCGATGATCGACCTGAAGATGCGGCACGAGACCGACAACCGGAAGTCGCTCGACGACGTCATGGTGTTCCTGAATCGCTGGTTCGCCGAGCGCGGCGTCGGCTTCGAGGAAGGCGACGTCGAGCGCGCGTGCACGGCGATCAGCAACCACGACTTCGGCGAGTTCTGGGCACGGCACGTGCGCGGCGTGCTCGACCCGCCGCTGGCCGAGTTCCTGGCCTACGCCGGCGTCGAGTACACGGAGACGAAGACCGGGTTGGTCGCGCTGCCGTTCGTGACGCGAAGCCGCGAGAACGTCATGACCGTCAGCGAAGCGAGCAGTCCCGAGGTGCGGGTCGGCGACGTGATCACGGCGCTGAACGGCGAGCGCAACGTCGAGCCGGCGGCGTTCGTGCGCGAGAAGAAGCCCGGCGACAAGGTGCAGGTCGAGCTGCAGCGTGAGGGCCGGACCGAGCAGGTCGAGGTCACGCTGCGCGAACGCACGCGCATCACGCCGGCGCTGCGATTCGTCGAGCAGCCGAGCGAGAAGCAGCAGCGCATCCGCGACGGCTGGCTCGGGGGCAAATAGGCGCGCCGCGAGGTTCGAGTCCGAGGTCCAGCGGGATGGCGCCTGCCTTTCGGGTGGACCAAGTCGGTCGCGCGAGGCGGTATGCTGGTGTTCCTCTCGACTCGCGCCCATGAGGTGAAGCTCATGCCACGTTCGTCTTGCGTAGATCCTGTGCGCCGGTGCCTGGTCGTGTCGCTGTTGGTCGGCTCGATCGCTGCACAGTGTGCAAACACCTGGCAACCGAGCGGGGGCTTTGCGGGAGTCAGCGGGACCGTCAAGGCCATGACCATGTGGGACCCCGACGGTGCGGGCCCGCAGTTCCCGCAACTCGTCGTAGGCGGTGCGTTCACGCTCGCGGGCGATGTGCCGGTGAACCACATCGCGGCCTGGGACCCGCAGAGTGGATCGTGGACCCCGCTCGGAAGCGGTGTTGGTACGTCGATCTTCCCGCCTCCTCCGAATTCCGTCGTCGTGAGCGCGCTGGCCGTCATGCCGAATGGCGATCTGATCGCGGGTGGTCGCTTTCCCCTCGCTGGCGGCTCGACGGTCAACAACATCGCCCGCTGGAATGGCACCAGCTGGTCGGGCCTGGCCCTCGGTGCGGATGCCGATGTGACGGCACTCGCTGCCTTGCCGAATGGCGATCTCGTAGCGACCGGTTTGTTCTCGACAGTCGGTGGTGTCGCAGCCAACGGCATCGCGCGTTGGAACGGGGCCAGTTGGTCACCTCTCGGCGCCGGGATCACCGGTACCGCATTCGCATTGGCCGTCTTGCCGAGTGGGGACCTCATCGTCGGCGGTTACCTGTCTTCTGCGGGCGCGACGCCAGTCAACAACATCGCCCGCTGGAATGGCGTTGCCTGGTCGCCATTGGGGACAGGCTTGGACGCAGGCGTCGGCGCCCTCGTCGTGATGGCGAACGGCGATCTCATCGCCGGTGGCGGTTTCACGAGTGCAGGTGGAGTCTCCGCCGCACGTGTTGCGCGATGGGATGGTGTGAACTGGTCCCCGCTCGGGCTCGGGATCGGTGGGGGCACGATGTTCGTGAGTGGCCTCAGCGCCTTGCCAGGTGGCGGACTGATCGCCTGCGGCGGGTTCTCGTCTGCGGGTGGTCTGCCAGCCAGCAACGTGGCCCAGTGGAACGGTACTGCCTGGTTGCCATTGAGCAGCGGCCTGCCGGGGTCTTGCGCGGCTGCGGTTTCTCTACCCAATGGCGACTTCGTCGTGGCAGGAGAGTTCACGAGCTTGGGGGCGGCCGCAGCGCATCGCTTGGCGCGATGGAACGGCAGCATCTGGGCGCCGCTCGGACCCGCCTACGCGGGCTGGGACGCTGCGCCCCTCGCGTTCGCGTTGGCGAACGGTGAGTTGGTGGCCGGCGGGGCCTTCACCGTCGCAGAGGGTGTACCGTGCAACCACGTCGCGCGCAGGAGCGGATCGACATGGACGCCACTGGGACTGGGCACGAACGGTCCCGTGGTCTCACTCGCGGTGATGCCGAATGGTGATGTCATCGTGGCCGGCGGGTTCTCGACCGCAGGTGGCGTCGCGGCCGACGGAATTGCGCGTTGGGACGGTGCAAGCTGGTCCTCCTTGGGTGGCGGGTTTCCGGTTCCGCCTGGAACCTTTCTCCTCGGCGTCTTCATCGTCGCCGGGGCTCCAAACGGCGACGTGTACGCTGTCGGCCGCTTGCAGCAGCTCAACCTGGTCTACGACTCCGTCGTACGTTGGACGGGGACGTCGTGGGCTTCGGTCCCCGCCCCCCATGTTTCCCTTTGGGCTCTCAGCGTCCTGACCTTGCTCGTGACTCCGACCGGGGATGTCTATCTCGGGGGCGCCATGGCCTACAGTCCAAACGGTGCCGTTGTACGTCTGGTCGGCAATTCGTGGGTTCCGGTTGGACTCTTCGACGGCTGGGTCCGCTGCCTTGCCATGCTGCCAGGCGGCGACATAGTTGCCGGCGGCCGCTTCTGGTCCAGCTTGCTCGGCGGCCCTGCGTTGAGCTGCCTGGCCCGTTGGAATGGAGCGTCCTGGTTCCCGCTCGGTGGTGGCGCCAGCGATGCCGTCTACGCATTGACCGTGTTGCCCAACGGGGATCTGGTGGCTGGTGGGGGCTTTGCTTCGCCGACGCCCAACATTGCGCGCTGGAACGGGGCGAGCTGGTTGCCCATGGGTGGCGGCACGAATGGCATCGTGCAGGCCGTCCGGTTCGATCCCGAGGGCGGCGTCATCGCAGGAGGTGGGTTCACGAGCGCCGGCGGCGTCGCATCCCCGAACTGCGCCCGTTTCATCACGAACTGTTCCACGGCGGCCAGCACCTACGCGACGGGATGTCCGAGCTCCGCAGGCATGGCGCAGTGGACGATCTCCTCTGGGCCCTGGGTCGGCAGCACGTATCGCGCGATCTGCTCGGGTCTGCCCTCGCAGGCCTTCGCCGTGGACGTGATCGGGCTTACGACGAATCCGCTGTCGCTCGCTGCGCTGCTGCCGCAGGGACAGCCGGGATGCACGCTCGTTCCGGATCTGCAGATTCTCACCGGGCGGGTGATCACCAACGGCCGGGCCGAGTCGGAGCTCGCGATTCCGAACGTGCCGTGGATCGCCGGCATACCGTTCTTCCATCAGATGGTCCCGTTCGAGTTCGCTGCCGCGATGGGTCTGGTTGCGGTCACGGCGTCCGACACGCTGCGGCTGACGATCGGTGTGTTCTGAGCATCGTGGCTCGCCATTGGCGAGTCATCGGGCTCAGAACCCCATCGCCTTGTCGGCTTCGAGCAGCAGGTCGACGAGGCGATCCGGATCGATCATCTCGGCGTTCTTGTTGGTGAGGTCCTGGACCAGGACCCCGCGCGCACGCGCTCAACCGCCTCAAAGGAAGATCGGGATCTTCAACTCGACGGCGCGCTTCCACAGCGTTGCCGCATCGGGCTGCCCCGGCGCGCGGACGGCATCGAGCACGCCGTCCTTCGCGAGCAGCGTCGCGTCGCCGGCGAGGAACACGACCGGGCGGTGGCCCTTCTCGCTGGCCTTCACGGCGAACACGAACGGCAGGACCGTGTCGTGCGGCGTGGTGGTCCCGGAGGACGTGTAGAAGAGCAGCTTCTGCGCGGGGCCCGTGTGCCCGGCCTTCGGCGCCGCGGGCCACGCTGCCGGCGCCGCTCCGGCGGCGGGCTCGGCCTTCTTGCTGCCGTCGAGGATCTCGTGCAGCGTCCTGATGTAGGTGGCTTCGTCGCCAGCCTCGAACCCTACCTGCGTGTGTCGGATGACGCCCCCGGCGTCGAGCACGTACGCGGGTCAACCATAGGCATACAGGTCGCCGAGCGTGGAGCCGTGACCCTGGAACACCGGGAAGGTGACGCCGAGCTCGCGCGTGAGCTTGCGCGCTTCGCCGGCGTCGGGGTGCATCGCGATCACGAACACGAGCACGCCGCGGGCTGCGAGACTCTCGTGGATCTTCTGGAGATGGACCATCTCCTCGCGCGAGAAGTCTCAATACCGCGAGAAGAAGCCGACGGCCGCGCTCGGCCGCGTCACGCGGTCCTGCGTGTCCTCGAACGCGAGGCCGCCTTCGGTGCCGCGCAGCGCGAGCTTGCCGTCGCCGATGAGTGCGGGCAGCTCGATCACGGGCATGCGGTCGCCTGCCTTCAGCACGGCGCGAGCCGGCGCCGTCGCCTTCACCTCGCGGCCGTCGAGCAGTGCAGAGATCGCCTCGCGCCACGTGCGCTGGTCGCCGTCGCCGAAGCCGGCCTGCGCGAAGCGGATCACGCCCGTCCGGTCGACGATGCGCGTCGCATCACCGGCGGCGAGCTTCGTCGACGCTTCGTCGGCCTCGAGCAGCAGTACCGGGTAAGCGAGCTTCAACCGGTCGCGGAAGGCCGCGACCGATGCGGCGTTGCCGCGGTGCGCGAGGCCGAGGATCACGGCGCCCGTGCCGCCGCACTCGGCGGTCATCGCGTCGAGCGCACGCGCCTCGGCTTCACACTGCAGGCAATCGGGCTGCAGGAAGTGCACGAGCAGCACCTTCGGATTCGTCTGCTTGCCGGCGACGTCGAGTGTCAGCGCGCCGCCCTCGGCGGCGAGGCGGCCGTTCTCGCCGGCGGTCGTCTTGAGTCGGATCGGGGGAATCCGGTCGCCGACACCCTGTGCGGCGGCGCTGCTGGCGATCAGGACGAACGCGGCGGCGGTCACGCAGAGGCCAGGAAGGCCCGCGGTGCGGGGGCGCAGACCGGAGACTGGTTGCACGAGTCTGGTCATGGATGGAGCTCCAGGCCATGCAGCATGCCACGGATCGACGCATGCGGTGCACGCATTGTCTGCATGGTTATCATGCATCGGATGTTGGATTGCGACCCGGAGCTGCTGCGCACGTTCCTCGCGGTGCAGAGGCATCTGAACCTGACGCGAGCGGCCGAGGAGCTCTACCTCTCGCAGCCCGCCGTCTCGCGCCGCATCGAGCGCCTCGAGCGGGCACTCGGCGTGCGGCTGCTCGAGCGGCTGGGCAAGATGCTGCGCCTGACCGACGCCGGCGAGGTGCTTGCCGTCGAGGCAACGACGCTCGTCGGCGCGCTCGAGCGGGTTGCCGAGACGATGCGTGCGCGGCGGACCGGGCAACGCGGGCGCATCCGCGTCGGCGCGAGCTCGACGCCGGGGCTCTACCTGCTGCCGCGCGTGATCCGCGCGTTCAAGCGCCGGTTCCCGGACGTCGCGGTCGACTACACGGTCGAGAACTCGCTGCGCATCGAGGAGCGTGTGGTCCGGAACGATCTCGACGTCGGGTTCACCGGTGCACACCTGGCGCACGCGTCGCTGCGCCTGCAGCAGTTGTGCGAGGACGAGATCGTGTTCTACGTCGCGCAGAAGCACCCGCTCGCGAAGCGGAACGGCTTGCGCGCCCGCGACCTCGAGGACGAGCCGTGTTTCGTGCGCGAGCCGGGGTCGGCGACACGAAGCCTCGTCGACCGCTGGCTGCAGAAGCAGGGAGCGCGCCTGCGTTGCGCGACCGAGATGGGGTGCCCGGAGGCCGCGCGTGTGCTCGTGCGTGCGATGATGGGCTGCTCGTACGGCTCGCTCATGGCTCTGCGTGCGGAGAGCACGGGGCTCTGCCGGCTCGAACTCGACGGCCTGCACCTCGTGCGGCCCATCTACGTCGCATTGCACGCGGACAAGCACCTGAGCCCGCCGCTGCAAGCGCTGCTCGAGATGGCTGCAGGCTCGATGGCGCCGCTCTCGTAGGCGCGCCGGTGCAACCGGAAGTCGCTCGACGACGTGAGGGTGTTCCTGAACCGCTGGTTTGCCGAGCGCGGTCGCCCTCAGCGGAACGCGTCCCAGATCGCGCGTGGCACCTGGGTCGCGAGCCAGACCGAATCGCGTTCGATCCAGAGACGGAACGGACCGAACTCGACGCTCTGCTGCCCGTCGACGAGGCTGCGCCGCCAGCCGAGTCCCTGCAGCTCGACGATCTCGCGCGCGAAGTGCTCGAACAGTTTGCGCGCTTGCGCCTGGGACTTCGCCTGGATGTACCGGTGCACGCGCCCATCGAGCAACTCGGTCTTGCCGTTCGGGGAGCCGAGCAGCAGCAGGTGGTGCAGCTGGATGCGCGGTTCCTTGGGCTTCGTAGGCTCCCCGTCGGCCGCGACCCGCTGTGCTCGGAGCTCGTACGTGGGATCGATGTCGAGCCCGGCGAGGAACGCGAGAGCACGCTGCAGCAGGTCCTCACGCTGCGTCGACTCCCATTGGCTGCGAAGGTCGGGATACTCGGCCAGCGTCTCGCGGAAGCGGCGGAAGGCTCCCTGGCCTTCGAGGGCACGCTGAAGCCGGCGCTTCACGTCGAGCTCGTCGATGCCGTCGACGAAGCCCTGCATCATGGGGAACGCATCGCGCGCCTCGACCCGCGGGACCTCGACCCAGTCCGGATCCTCGGGATCGAGTTGACCCTCTGCTTCGAGGGACTCGACCCAGGTGTCGACTTCACCCGTGCGCTGGTTGAAGTACGGCACGACGAAGTCGCTGCGTTCCTCCATCGCATCGAACAGATCGTCCATCGCGACGTGAAGTTTGCGCGGCATGCATGCAGCGTATCGCGGCCGGCGGGCCGCAACGCCTGTCGGCCCCGGGCAGTGGCCCGTCCGGCGCGTCGATCGAGCCCGAGCAGCGCTGCGAGCTTTCGCGAGCCACCCCATGCCAAGCGTTGCCCTTCGGCGTAACCTAGGCGGCTGCACCACAAAAGCCCACCAGAGCCCACGCGAGTCAGCATGACGACGATGCAGCCTGTTCCGAGCCGGACCACCCCCTCGCCCCGCCCGCGTTTCCCCGGCATCCGCATCACGACGAACGGCAATCAGCTGGTCGCCTACCACACCGAAGCCCGCATCACCGAGGGCGGCGTCTTCTACCCGATCACGCCTTCGACCGAGATGGGCGAGAACTACCAGCTCGCGTACGCGGAGGGAAAGCTCGACGTGTTCGGGCGCACGAAGATCGCGATCGAGGCCGAGGGTGAGCACGCGGCGCAGGGCGGCGCGATCGCGTTCTCGGTCTGCGGCAAGCGCACCGTCAACTTCACGAGCGGCCAGGGCATCGTCTACGGCGCCGAGCAGTTCTACCACGCGCCGGGCAAGCTCTCGACGATGGTGCTCGAGGTCGCGGCGCGCGCGCTGACGAAGCACGCGCTGAACGTGCACTGCGGCCACGACGACATCTACGCGGTGCTCGACACGGGCTGGATCATGCTGTTCGCGAAGGACGCGCAGCAGGCCGCGGACCAGGCGCTCGTGCTGCGCAAGGTCACCGAGCTGTCGCTGACGCCGGGCATGAACATCCAGGACGGCTTCCTGACCTCGCACCTCGAGCGCACGTTCTACAAGCACGAGGCCGACCTGCTGCGGCTCTTCCTGGGTGCTCCCGACGACGTGATCCCGTGCCCGACCGAGGCGCAGAAGAAGCTGTTCGGCAAGCAGCGGCGACGGGTGCCGCGCATGATCGACCTGCACCGGCCGCTGATGCTCGGGCCGGTGCAGAACCAGGAGCACTACATGAACGGCGTGGTCGCGCGGCGCGACCAGTTCTGCGAGCAGATCATGCCGTTCCTCGAGCAGGCGTGGACCGAGTTCGGCGAGCTGACGGGCCGCTACTACGGGCCGATCTCGCACTACCGGACCGACGACGCCGAGACCGTGTTCGTGGCGCTCGGCTCGGCCGCCGAGAACATCGAGGCCGTGGTCGACCTGCTGCGCGACGAAGGCGAGAAGGTCGGCTGCCTGCACCCGAACCTGCTGCGGCCGTTCCCCGAGGCCGCGATCGTGAAGGCGCTCGCGGGCCGCAGGAACGTGATCGTCCTCGAGCGCACCGACGAGTCGCTCGCGGGCGACAATCCGCTCGCCAGGGACATCCGCACCGCGTTGAGCAAGGGCCTGCAGAACCACGCGCATCCGTCGTGCGACGGCATTCCGCCGGTAGCGCCGCAGCAGATGCCGCGCCTGTTCGGCGGCGTCTACGGCCTCGGCTCGCGCGACTTCCGGCCCGAGGGCATCCTCGGCGCCTACGAGTTCGCGACCAAGGGCCGCGCGCGCAAGGACGGCCGCAAGGCCTCGGACGGCGAACACTTCATCGCGATCGGCATCGACCATCCGTACGCGGTGTGCTCGGACCGCACGCCGTCGCTGCTGCCGCACGGCGCGATCGCGGTGCGGTTCCACAGCATCGGCGGCTGGGGCATGATCACGACCGGCAAGAACCTCGGCGAGGTGCTCGGCGAGCTCGGCGACTACGTCGCGAAGGAGCGCAACGAGAAGGACGAGTTCGGCCGGCTGAAGGAGGTCGTGCACATCAGCGCGAACCCCAAGTACGGCAGCGAGAAGAAGGGCGCGCCGACCGAGTACTTCATGGTCTGTGCACCCGAGCGTGTGCGCGTGAACTGCGACCTGCGCCACGTCAACGTCGTGCTGTGCTGCGACCCGAAGGCGTTCCTGCACTGCAACCCGCTCGAAGGCCTCGAGCCCGGCGGCGCGTTCGTCTGGGAGAGCGATGCTTCGCGCGAAACCGCGTGGGAGCGGATCCCGAAGGGCCACCGGCAGTGGATCCTCGACCACAAGATCCGCGTGTTCATCCTGCCGGGCTTCGAGATCGCGCGCAGTGCCACCGACCGCCCCGAGCTGCAGCTGCGTATGCAGGGCAACTCGTTCCTCGGCGCGTTCTTCGCGGTCTCGCCGTTCCTGCGCGAGTTCGGCATCGACAAGGAGCACTTCCGCGAGGTCGTCAGGAAGCAGTACGTGAAGAAGTTCGGCCGGCTCGGCGACGCCGTCGTGGCCTCGAACATGGCGGTCATGACGCAGGGCATGGAGCTGTGCCAGGAGATCGTCTACGGGCGCGTCGACGCACCGGACCGCTCGGGCCTGCGCGGCACCCCGCTGCTGCCCGGCTGCGGCGTCGTCGACCGCGTCGCCGTGCATCAGGGCGCGCTGCATGGTGGCAACGGCCATGCGGGCAACGGCCATGCGGGCAATGGCCACTCGGGCAACGGTGCGGCGCAGCCGCCGCGCGCGCCGATCCATCAGCTCGCGACGTTCGACGCCGAGTTCCGCAGCGGGCTCGGGTACGACCAGCCGGCCTCGACGCTCGCTTCGGTCGGCGTGATGGCGGCCGCGACCGGCGCCACGGCGAGCAAGTTCGTCGCGCGGCGCATGACGCCCGTGTTCCACCCCGAGAACTGCACGCAGTGCATGGAGTGCATCGCGAGCTGTCCCGACACCGCGCTGCCGAACACCGCGCAGGACATCGGCACCGTGTTGCGCACCGCGGCGCAGAACTACGTCGCCGACGCGGGCCAGAAGAAGCTGCTGCTCGCCGCGGTCGCTGCGATCGAGCCGCCGCTGCGCGCGGCGATGGTCGCGGCGGCTGCACAGAAGGAAGGCAAGGCACCGTCCGTCGCCGAGCTCGTGAAACGCGAGCTCGAGCAACGCGCCGAGCTCACGGCCGCGACGAAGGCGCAGTATCTCGGCATCCTCGAGCAGCTGCCGCTCGCCTACGCGAAGGTCACCGCGATCTTCGCGAGCCCCGAGCGCAAGGCCGCCGGCAGCGGCGGCATCTTCGGCATCTTCGTCAGCGACCTCTGCAAGGGCTGCGGCGAGTGCGTCACCGAGTGCGGCGACCACAGGGCACTGACGATGGCCGAGGAGACCGAGGAGGTGAACGCGCACCACGCGACGGGCACGGCGTTCCTCGACCTGCTCAGCGACACGCCGCAGAAGTACCTCGGGCTCTACGACGACCAGGACGCCGCGCACTCGCGAGAGGCCGCGCTGCGCAACCATCTGATGGTGCGGCGCAACTACGAAGCGCTCGTGTCGGGCGACGGCGCCTGTGCTGGCTGCGGCGAGAAGAGCGTGCTGCGTGCGCTCGCTTCGACGACCGAAGCGCTGCTGCGGCCGATCTATCACAAGAAGGCCGACCGCCTGCAGAAGAAGGCCGCCGAGCTGCAGCAGCGCGGCGAAGCACGGCTGCAGGCGCTGCGGCAGCGTGCGCCGGCCGAGCACGAGCTGTTCGTGCGCGCCGTAGCGCAGATCCTGATGGGGCTCGGTGGCGAGGACGAGCGCGACTCGAAGGCGCGGCTCATGGCCCACACGGGCGGCAAGGGCCTGCCGGGCGACGCCGAGGTCGTGACGGCCCTGACGACGGTGCTGTGCCAGGACGCGTTCAACCACCAGAGCCTGCAACCGCTCGACGGGCGGCTCAGCAACGGCATGTCCGTGATGGCGATGGCCGCGCACACCGGTTGCAACACGGTGTTCGGCAGCACGCCGCCGAACAACCCGCACCCGTACCCGTGGATGAACTCGCTGTTCCAGGACGGCAGCACGATCGGCTGGCTGATGGGGGAGAGCTTCATCCTCGACCACGCGCGCAGCTCCGTGCTGCCCGAGCGCCTGACCGACTTGCTGCTGCAGCGCGACGCGGACGTGATCACCGAAGCGCAGCTGTTCGACTACCTGCACTTCAGCGACGCGATGATGACCGACCGCGAGATCGCCGAGCTGCCGAAGGTCTGGGTCGTCGGCGGCGACGGCGGCATGGGCGACATCGGTTACCAGAACGTCAGCAAGGTCGTGCTGCAGAACCGGCCGAACGTGAAGCTGCTGATGCTCGACACGCAGGTCTACAGCAACACCGGCGGCCAGAACTCCGACAGCTCGCTGATGCCGGGCGGCGCCGACATGAACTCGCTCGGTGCCGCGACGCAGGGCAAGCTGACCGAGAAGAAGAGCGTCTCCGAGAGCTTCACGTCGGGGCACGGTTCGCCCTACGTCGCGCAGGTCTCGATGGCCAACGCGGCCAAGCTCTACAAGTCGATGCTCGACGCGCTCGAGTACCGCGGCACCGCGTTCCTGCAGTGCTACACGAGCTGCCAGCCCGAGCACGGCGTCGGCGACGACGTCTCGACGGTCGAGGCGCAGCGTGCGCGCGACAGCCGCGTGATGCCCGAGTTCACGTTCCACCCGGGCCGCGGCGAGACGCGCGCCGAAGCGTTCGATCTGAAGGGCAACCCGATGATCGATCGCGACTTCTGGGAAGCGACGTTCTCGACCGGCGAGAAGTACGCGGTGACGCCGGCGCACTTCGCGATGCACGAACAGCGCTTCCGCCGGCACCGCAAGGACATCAAGGTCGAGGAGGCCGGCAAGCACATCACGCTCGCCGACGTGCTGGCCCGCATCACGCAGGACGACGTCACGCACCGCCGTTTCCTCGATCCGGGCCACCGCGCGTACGTGCCCGACTTCGGCGTCTGCATCCGCTACGAAGACGAGGGCAAGATGCGCGCCTGCCTGCTGTCGCGGCAGCTCGTGTTGTTCTGCGTCGAACGGCGCAAGGGCTGGCGCATGCTGCAGAGCGGTGCCGGCATCGAGAACCTCGACTACAGGGCACAGCGCGCCGTGATCGCGAAGGTCGACAAGGGCGAGGTGCCGCTCGCGGACTTCCGTGCCGGCAGTGCCTCGATGGTCGCAGCCGAGCGCGAGCGCCTGCTCGCCGACAGGAAGAAGCCAGCGCCGGCACCAGCGCCGAAGCCCGCGACCTGACGCAGAGGCACTTCACGCTCCCAGTTCTGCACCGGGCATGGTGGCACGACGTTCGCTAGCGCGTCGCCGGTGGCTCCTCGTGCGCGCGGGATGGGGACCTCACCCCGCTACTATTGGGTGCGCGAGCCCGGCACGATGGCGGGCTTCGCTAGGAGACACACTATGAAGACCACTGTTCTAAGCTTCGCGGCCCTCGTTGCCGCGTCTCTCCTCCCCGCCCAGGACAAGGCACCCGCTCAAGCGCCGAACCCGAAGACGAAGGCCCACGAAGCCCTCGCAATGTTGGCCGGCGACTGGCAGATCCACTGCAAGATGGCTGCGGTGCCTGGTGTGCCCGGCATGGAGAAGGCACAGGAGTCGACTGGCACCGAGCACGTCGAGCTGATCTGCAACGGTCTCTGGGTGAAGTCGACGATCGACAGCACCCACCAGGGCAAGCCGTTCCAGGGTATCTGGCTCGTTGGCTACGACCCGTTCGCGAAGACCTACAAGAGCATCTGGGCCTCGTCGATGGACGAGCCTGCCTGTGAAGCGGTCGTGACCTGGGACGAGAAGACGAAGACGTGGACGTCCACGGGCAAGGCGCCGACCGGCGAGGCGGTGCGCAGCCAATACGTCTTCAAGGACAACGACAACTCGATCGAGACCTGCTGGATGACGGGCGCCGACGGCAAGGAGGTCGAGTGCATGCAGATGATGCGCAAGCGCGGCAAGGGCGCCATGGCGCGCGACGCGAGTGCTTCGAGCGACATGCCGGTCGCGAAGGAGCTGGCCCTGCTGGCCCAGGGCGTCGGCAACTGGACCGCCAAGGTCACGATGACGATGCCGGGCCAGCCGGCGTCCGAGGAGACGTGCACGGAGCAGGTCGCGAAGATCTGCAACGGCAAGTGGACGTGGTCGAACTTCAAGGGCTCGATGATGGGCATGCCGTTCGAGGGCCACGCGCTGTGCGGCTACGACAACATCGCGAAGAAGTACGTGACCTACTGGCTCGATTCGTGCTGCGCCACGGCGTCGCGCGTCGAGGGCAGCCTCGACGAGGCCAAGAGGCAGTTCACGTTCTCGGGCTCGTGCGTCGACCCGCAAGGCAAGCCGATGACGATCAAGCAGATCTACTCGCAGCCCGACGCCGACACGCGCAGCCTGCACATGACGAGCACGGGTGCGGAAGGCGCGCACGAGATGAAGATCGCCTACACGCGCGTCAAGGGTTAGCACCTCGCGGCGTGAGCTTCGGCTTCGAGCCGCGTCACCGGGCAGGCGGCAGCAGGGCCCGCGTCAGGAAGGCGACGATCCGGTCGCCGAACGCGGGCTGCAGCACCGCCTGCACCCCGACCGGGCGCAGCAGCGCCGAGCCGAGCCCGACCTCCAGCAGGAAGAACGCGGCGGTGCGTGTATCGACGCTGCGCTGCAGACCCGGCCCAGCGAGCCCCTTCGCGATCACGGTGCCCAACCGCGTGAGGGCAGCTCGAGTCGCCGTGGTCTGCACGGCGTCCGCGTGGCTCGCCGCCGCGGCGCACAACACGCGCAGCTCGTCTTCGTGGCTCTGCAGCAGTTGCGGCAGTGCCCGCGCCAGCGCATGGAGCCGGGCGCCGGCTCCCGTCGCCGACGTCATCACCTGGCCCAAAACGTGTTCGAGCCGGTCGGCGACGAGGCCGAGCACCGCGCAGAACAGGGCCGACTTGCTGCGGAAGTGGCGGTAGAGGATCGGCTCGGCGATGCCGGCCGCGGCCGCGATCGGGCGCGTGCCGGTGCCCGCGAAGCCCGACCGCGCGAACAGCGGCAGTGCACTGGCCAGGATCTGCTCGCGGCGCTGGCCGGCGCGCAGGCGGTACTTGCGGGCTGGTTTGACCATGGATGCTATCGGCTGCTAACATCCTCCAGGTTAGCAATTGCTAGCAAGTCACGGAAGGCCTCACCGATGCTCGAACACATACTGGTCCGTGTGCGCGCGCTCGAACAACGCGTCGCGGAGCTCGAGTCGAAGTTGAACATGCCGGTGTCCGCGAGTGGTGGGGGAGGCGCGCTGCCGGCGCCCGCTGCGCCGCCCGAGCTGCCCGAGCTGCCCGAGCTGCCCGAACTGCCCGAACTGCCCGAGCCGCCCGAGCTGCCAGAGCCGCCCGAGCCGCAGTCCACTGCACCGGCTCCGAGCGAACGAGCGAAGCTCGCGGACGCCGCCGCGTCGCGATCCGCTCCGTGGCCGGTGATCGGCCCGGCATCGCCGGCTGCATCGCCGCCGCAGCAGCCTCCGCCTCTGCCGCGAACGCGCGAGCAGCAGCCGGTGCACAAGCGGTCCGACCTCGAGCAGCTCGTCGGGCTCAAGGTCCTCGGCCGCGTCGGTGCGGCTGCGTTGTTGCTCGCCGCGGTCTACTTCGGGCAGCTCGGCTGGCAGGCACTCGGGCCGGTCGGCCGCACGACGCTCGTCTACGTTGCGGGGCTCGGGCTGATCGCGGCTGGCTGGCTTCTGCGCCCCAGGGTTGCACAGTACTACACGGCCGTGTTGTGGGGTGGTGGCACTTCGCTCACGTACGCGGCCGGGGCGCTCGCGAGCCTGTACTTCGAGCTCGTTTCGGGCATTCCCGCGATGCTGCTGCTGCTCGGCAGCGCGGCGGTCGGCCAGATCCTGGCCCGCACCCTGCGTCTCGAGGCGTTCGCGACGGTGGCGCTGGCGGGCGCCTATGCGGCTCCGGTGCTGGTCGGATCGCCGAGCCCGACGCCGACGGCGTTCTTCGTGCTGCTGCTGACGCTGCACGGGTGGGCGGCCTGGACCGAGCGCAGCTGGTCGTGGACCACGGCTCGTGTGCTCGCGGTCCTTGCGACGACGGTGCTCGCGTGTGGCTGGTATTCGTTCAACGGACGCGTCTCGACGGCTTCGCTCGTGATGCATGTCGAGGTCCTGGCCCTCGGCCTCGCGGCGCCGGAGCTGTTTGCGGCGTTCGTGCACGCGAGAGTCGGTGCCCAGCGCTGGCTGCTCGCGGCGCTCGGACTCTCCGCCGCGCACTGCGTGCTGCTGATCGACACCTGGCAGCATGCGGAGTGGACCGCGTTCGGCCTGGTCGCCGGCGGCTCGTGGCTCACTGCAGCGGCCATGCTCGCACCGAGGTCCAACTCGCTTGCGTTCCCGCTCGCGCGGCTCGGCAGCGTGCTCGTTGCGTTCGGCGCGTTGGCCGTCTGGTACCGGGTCGACTGGCTGGCCGGCAACGTTGCGGGGCAGTCCTGGCTGCGCATCGCGAGTCTCGGCGCGGTTGCGTCGGCCCTGCTCGCGCTGCGCCGCTGGATCCTCGTCGGCGAGCTCGGTGCCTGCCTGGCCGGCGCGCTCGCGGTCGCGGTCGTGCTCGAGCAGGGAGCCCCGTCGGCGTCGAGCCGGGTGCAGGTGATCGGCGCCTGCGTCGTGCCCGGCCTGCTGCTGTGGTTTGCGCGCCCCAGTGCGGCGGCCGTCGTCGGGCTGCTGCTCGGCTGCGTCGCGACGTGGTTCGGCCTGTGCCGGCAGCTGCAGTTCGGGGGGACGGACTCGCACTGGTTGCCGATCGCGTTCGCCGCGACCGGTGCCGTCGCGACGTTCGGCGCCGTGCAGGCGGGGCGTCGGCACGAACGCGCGCTGCTGGGCGCCGCCGTCGCGGTGCTCGGCCTGCTCGCGCTCACCTGGGTGGCCCTGGCGATCGCCGCACCAGCCTTGGGCCCCGCGGCGCCGCTGCATCCGTTCTGGAACGTGCGCTGGGCGTCGGTCGTGGGCCTGCTGAGCTGTCTGCTCGCGGGTCTCTACACGACGCCGCGCGAGGAGGTCGTCGCGCGCACGGTGCTCGGCGCCGCGACGCTCGCCGTGTGCTACGTCGGCGGGCTCATGGAACTGCTCGACGTGATCGCCGACTGGCCCGCGGGCTGGAGCGACGTCGCGACGAGCCTCTACTCGCTCGCGTTCGCGAGTGCGCTGCTCGTGGCCGGGTTCAAGCGCCAGCGCGTCGAGCTGCGGTGGACTGGCCTGATCGGCTTCCTCGTCGTCGTCGCGAAGGTCGGCGTGCACGATCTGAGCACGCTCGAGACACCGCTGCGCGTGCTCGCGACTGGCGTGCTGGGCCTCTTCATGCTCGGCGGCGCCTACGCCTACGCGAGGAGGCGCGGCTCGGGCAGCGCCGCGTAGGCAGCGCGGCGCCCGGCGGCGCCGTGCCCGCTCGACGGTCCTCAGTTCACGATGCTCATCGCGGTGCGCTTCAGCGTCTTGCCGCGGTTGTCCTGCGTCTCGAGGCTGTCGACCGCGTTCGGGTCGAACTCGTGGATCCGCTGGCGCGCTTCGGCCACGATCTGCTCGCGATCGCTCTTCTTGCCGCTGCGATCGAGGCGTCGCAGCATCCGGTCGAGGTTGGCGCGGTTGCCGACGTCGCGATCGTGCACGGCCTCGGAGCCCGGCGTGCTGCCCACTGCCAGGTCCACTGTCGCGGCGCCCTCTCGCGAATCGCCATGGAACGGGATCGCGACCAGCAGCAAGAGCAACGCGATCGCGGCGAGGATCAGCGTGCGCATGGTCATGTCGTCACCGTGGCGGAGCTGCGCATCAGGAAGTCCGAGTGCGCCGCTCTCTTCGACGCCCCGGCTTCCCGAGGTGAATCGGGTCTTCTCCGCCAGCCGCGCAGTTGCGATGGCATCGCTGCAACGAACGCCCGCTGGTGCGGGCCGGGCAGCTCACCCGCGCTTGCTCGCGTGCTCGATCGCGGCCTGGATGAAGTCGCGGAACAGCGGCTGCGCCTGCAGCGGTCGCGTCTTGAACTCGGGGTGGTACTGCACGCCGACGAACCACGGATGGTCCGGGATCTCGATGATCTCGACGAGGTCGAGCTTCGGGTTCACGCCGGCCATCACGAGGCCCGCAGCCTCGAGCTGCCGGCGGTACGCGTTGTTGAGTTCGAAGCGGTGTCGGTGCCGCTCGCTGATCATCGTCGAGCCGTACGCGCGGTGGCTCTTCGTGCCCTCCTTGATCACGCAGTCGAACGCTCCGAGCCGCATCGTGCCGCCCTTCTCGTTCGTGCGCTTCTGCTCCTCCATCAGCGAGATCACCGGGTTCGCCGCGTTCGGGTCGTACTCGGTCGTCGTCGCGTCCGTGATGCCGAGCTCGCTGCGTGCGTACTCGACGACGGCTGCCTGCATGCCGTAGCAGATGCCGAAGAACGGGATCTCGTGCTTCCGCGCGTAGCGGATGCTCGCGATCTTGCCCTCGAAACCGCGCTCGCCGAAGCCGCCCGGCACGAGGATGCCGTCGACGCCCGCGAGCAGCCGGTCGGGCCCTTCGTTCGCGACCTGCTCGGCCGAGACCTTGCGGATCTTGACCTTGCAGGCGTTGCTGATGCCGGCGTGGCTCAGCGACTCGTAGATCGACTTGTAGGCGTCGTGCAGCTCGATGTACTTGCCGGAGACCGCGATCTCGACCGTGTGCTCGGGGTTCTTGATGATCTGCAGCAGGCGCTGCCAGTCCGTCGTGACGACGGGCTTCTTCGGCACGAGCTGCAGGTGACTGAGGATGCGCTGGTCGAGGCCGGCCTCGATCAGCATCAGCGGCACTTCGTAGATCGAGAACGCGACGTCGCGCTCCTCGATGACGGCCTCGGGCCGCACGTTGCAGAACAGCGAGATCTTCTTGGCCATGTCGGGCTCCATGGCGATCTCGGTGCGGCAGATCAGCACGTGCGGCTGGATGCCGATCTCGCGCAGCTTGCCGACCGATTGCTGCGTCGGCTTCGTCTTGAGCTCCCCGGACGCGCGCAGGTAGGGCAGCAGCGTCAGGTGGATGTACATGCAGTCGTTCGGCCCCTGCTCGAGGCCGAACTGGCGGATCGCCTCGAGGAAGGGCAGGCTCTCGATGTCGCCGACCGTGCCGCCGATCTCGGTGATCGCGACGTCGGGCGGCGGGGAGCCGGGGCTCGGCGAAGCGCCGGCGCGGATCGCCATCTTGATCTCGTCGGTGATGTGCGGGATCACCTGCACGGTCTTGCCGAGGTAGTCGCCGCGCCGCTCCTTCTGGATGACCGACTTGTAGATCTTGCCCGTCGTGTAGTTGGAGTCCTTGTTGACGCGTGCGTGCGTGAAGCGCTCGTAGTGGCCGAGGTCGAGGTCGGCCTCGGTGCCGTCGTCGGTCACGTAGACCTCGCCGTGCTGGAACGGCGACATCGTGCCGGGGTCGACGTTGATGTAGGGATCGAGCTTCTGCATCGAGACGGAGAGCCCGTTGCGTTCGAGGATCCAGCCGATCGCGGCAGACGTCAGTCCCTTGCCCAGGGACGACACGACTCCACCGGTCACGAAGATGTACTTGGTCATCGGGTTTGGGTCATCGGGTTTGGGTCATCGGGTTGTTGGTCAGCGCGGTGTTCTCGAAGCGGTCATTCTCTGCAGGAAGGCGTCGTAGTCGCTGCGCGTCTCGATGCCCCACGGATCGCCGGTGGCGTCGAGCACGTGCATGGCGATGTCGTTCTCGAGGAAACGCAGCTGCTCGAGCCCTTCGGCCTCGGCGAGCCCGCTGCTCGGCAGGTTCGGGATGGCCAGCAGCGTCTCGCGCTGGAAGCCGTAGACGCCGATGTGCCGCAGCAGCGGGAAGTCGCCCCCATTCACTGGGATCCCGGTCGCGTGAGGGACCACGGCGCGGCTGAAGTAGAGTGCCTTGCCGTTGCGGCCGCGCACGACCTTGACGACGTTCGGGTTCGCGGCGATCGCGGGGTCGCGCAGCGGCGCACAGATCGTGTTGCAGACGGCCTTGCGCAGCAGCAGCTGCGCGACCATCGCTTCGAGGTCCTGCGGCAGGACCTCGGGCCAGTCGCCTTGGATGTCGAGAACGACCTGGCACTCGATCGACAGCGCGGCCTCGGCGCACCGTTCGCTGCCGGTGCGGCAGCTCTCGCTCGTGCGCACGACCGGGTAGCCGTGGCGCATCGCGGCGGCCTCGACGCGGCTGTCGTCGGTCGCGATGTAGACGCGGTCGATGTTGCCTGCACGCCGCGCCTGGTCGGCCGTGTGCAGGAACAGCTCCTTGCCGCTCTCGCTGAGCAACGCCTTGCCAGGCAGCCGCTGGCTGCCGACGCGCACCGGAACGATCGCGACGGCCCCTCGCTCCGGCTCCCGCGTCATGGTTTCCGCCCCAGGCTTTCGAGCTTCTTCTTCGCGGCGTCGGCGTCGGCCTTGACGCGGTCCTGCTCGGAAGCGAGGTCGGGGCGATCGCCGGATGCGCGGTGCCAGGCAGTCGCGCTGTTGTAGACCTCGAGGAAGTAGGACCTGGCCGCGTGGAAATCGGCTTCGCCCGGCTGCTGGCCGGCCTGGCGGCGGACCCAGGTCCAGCGGTGGCCCGGCTGCTCGACGGTCAGCACGTCGCGCGCGTCGGGCGGCACCGAGGAGACGCTCTTTCCGAACATGCCATTGGCCGAGAAGACGTCGAGCAGCGCCTGCAGCTGCTCGTCGGGAATGACCTTCGCGAGCGGGTTCGCATTCTCGCTGCTGTAGACAGCCTGGGCATCGCCGCTGCTCTCGTTCCGCAGCTCGAACTCCTTGCGTCCCTGCCCCTGCAAGAGCCTCACGTTCGTGGGCTGGCCGGGCTCGATCTTGACGCTGCGCGGGAGACTCGGGCCCTGCGTGCCCTGGCAGCCG
The DNA here is from genome assembly GCA_036376355.1 of Planctomycetota bacterium. Lineage (GTDB taxonomy): Bacteria > Planctomycetota > UBA1135 > UBA1135 > UBA2386 > DASVAL01. Next base: position 2,064 of record DASVAL010000055.1, on the reverse strand, counting down.
ACGATGAGACCCGCCGCCAGCAGCAGCACGGCAAACCCGGGAGGAGGTTTCCTGACCATGCAGCACGCGGAGTCTAGCGACGCGCCGGCGAAAGAAAACGAATCGCTGGCTCGCCGGGTGCGTGCGCAGGCGCTTCGGCGCTCGTCGAGACCGCCGTGCTGCCGGCTCGCCCGATCGAATACGGCTGCGACCGCGTTGGCGTCGGGGTTTCGATTGCACGGCGTCACTGCGCAGCAAGGTGATTCCTGGTGTGGTGCTGCCTGATCGGCCGGCTACTTTTCGGCGGCATGGAACCTCGTCCCTTCCACAAGATCCTCTGCGCCAACCGCGGCGAGATCGCGATCCGAGTCTTCCGCGCATGCACCGAGATGGGCATCCGCACGGTGGCCGTGTTCAGCGAAGAGGACGCGACGAACCAGCACCGCTACAAGGCCGACGAGAGCTACCTGATCGGGCGCGGCAAGAGCCCCGTCGCGGCTTACCTCGGCGGCGACGAGATCATCGCGACCGCGAAGCGTGCGAAGGTCGACGCGATCCACCCCGGCTACGGCTTCCTGTCCGAGCAGCACGAGTTCGCGGCCGCCGTGCGTGCTTCCGGCATGGCGTTCCTCGGTCCGAGCGCGCACGCGATCCAGTTCCTCGGCGACAAGGTCGAGGCCAGGAAGGAAGCAGGGCGACTCGGGATCCCGACGATTCCCGGCATCGAGCTGCCCGCCGACGAGGCGCAGGCGCTGCGCGCCGGCGAGTCGTTCTTCGAGAAGCACGGGGTTTCGATCGTGAAGGCCGCGCACGGCGGCGGTGGCCGCGGCATGCGCGTCGTCGAGGACGTCAAGGAAATGGCAACGCTGCTGCGGCAGGCGCGCAGCGAGTCGCTGGCCGCGTTCGGCAGCCCCGTCGTGTTCCTCGAGAAGTACCTGCCGCGCGTGCGCCACATCGAGGTGCAGGTGCTCGGCGACCTCGCCGGCAACCTCGTGCACCTGCACGAGCGCGACTGCTCGGTGCAGCGGCGGCACCAGAAGGTCGTCGAGGTCGCGCCGGCCATGAACCTCTCCGAGCAGGTCCGCAAGGCGCTGTTCACGGATGCGTTGGCACTCGCGAAGGCGGGCCGCTACCACAACGCGGGCACGTTCGAGTTCCTGGTCGCCGGCGGGCAGCACTACTTCATCGAGGTCAACCCCCGGCTGCAGGTCGAGCACACGGTGACCGAGCAGATCACGGGCATCGATCTCGTGCAGGCGCAGATCCGGATCGAGCAGGGTTACGAGCTCGCGAGCCCCGAGATCGGCATCTGGTCGCAGACCGTCGTGCGGCCGCGCGGCTTCTCGATCCAGTGCCGCATCACGACCGAGGACCCGCAGCACGACTTCCTGCCCGACACGGGCACGATCGTGGCCTACCGCGCGCCGGGCGGGTTCGGGTTGCGGCTCGAGGGCGGCGACGGTCTCGCCGGCACGGTCGTCTCTGGCCACTACGACTCGCTGCTCGTGAAGTGCATCACCTCCGGCCCGACGCTCGAGCACGCGGCGCAGAAGGGGCGCCGCGCGCTGCGCGAGTTCCGCATCCGCGGCGTCAAGACGAACCTCGCGTTCCTGCAGAACGTGATCGAACACACGGCCTTCCTGCGCGGCGAGACGTGGACGCGGTTCCTCGACGACACGCCGGAGCTCTACGACATCAAGCACAGCAAGGACCGCGCGACGAAGCTCTTGACCTACCTCGCCGACATCGTCGTCAACGGACACCCGACCGTGCGGCGCGACCAGCGCCTGGCGCCGGCCAGCTGTGCCCCGGCGCCGATGCCGGCCCTGCCCACGCTGCCGCCGCCGCCCGGCACCGCGCAGATCCTCGCCGAAGGTGGACCCGGCAAGGTCGTCGAGTGGGTCAAGCGGCAGAAGCGGCCGCTGCTGACGGACACGACGATGCGCGACGCGCACCAGTCGTTGCTCGCGACTCGATTGCGCACGAAGGACATGCTCGCGATCGCGCCGTCGACGGCATTCCTGTTCCACCCGCTGTTCTCGCTCGAGTCGTGGGGCGGTGCCACCTTCGACGTCGCCTACCGCT
>DASVAL010000050.1:0-20188 GCA_036376355.1 Planctomycetota bacterium | reverse complement strand
GTCCGCGGCTGCGCCATTGCACCGACGGCAGACCAGGTGCTCGTCGTTGGATCGTAGACTTCGGCGCTCGCGGTCGCGGCTCCGCTGTTCGTCGTGCCTCCGGCTACCAGCACGCGTCCGTCGTCGAGCACCACACTCGCGTGATCGCGCCGCGCTTCGAGCATCGTCGCGCTCGGCGCAAACGTGCCCGTGGTGTCGAGCGCTTCCGCCGTCGCGCTCACGACGCCGCTGTTCGCGCCACCGCTGACCAACAAGCTGCCATCAGCTTGTGCAACGGCAGCCGCGCCATCGCGAGCCATTGACATGTTCGGGCCCGCGAACCAACCCGTCGTCCACGCCAATCCAATCGTCAGGATTGTGGAGCAAACCGCGACACCAAGGAGAGAGACATGGGAGCCAAACGAGATGCGCATCGGTCCTTTCCTTCTTCCAATCGGGTCCCCTACCGCCCAACGTTGCGGAACTCAACTGGGTGCGTCGCACACTTTCAAGCAGTCGTCGATTGCTTGCGCCATGCCGCGCGGATTCTGTGTCGTGCATCAGGCAGCGGGGACACGGTTTCCTCGCGCGATCGACGATGCCACGGAAACGTCGAACAAGTGATAGCGCGACGCCGAGGTTGCGGTGAGCAGCATGGGCATCGCGGCAAGGAGTGACTGGGCCAGGTGGTCCCGAGCGCAATGTCGTGCGCACCGGGCCTCGGGGCTCGCCAAAGACGCGCAGAATGGTCTGCTTCCTGGAGCGTGAGGCTCAGGGAGGCGTGGGCTCGGTGGCAACGGGACATCCCTGCCGAGCCGTCCTTGCGGGGGCCTCATCCAGCTTTCAGCGAGCCCGAGGTCTCGGCCTCAGCGGGGACTCGGCTTGCGCCGCGATCACTGCATGGCTCGAGAGCTCGCGTTCACGGTCGCGGCCCTCGGCCGGATCGTCAGCGTGCCGTCGAATGGCGTGACGTGGTAGTTCGGATTCGAGCCGAGGCTCACCGCGATCGCGAACGGGCTGCTCCCGGCATCGCTCGACTGCGTCGCCGTCGTCGCCAGCGTGTAGCTGACCGCGTCGCCGCCTGCCACCTGCCCGACGACGATCGCGTCCAACGCGGGGTTGGCGTCACCGCAGATCTTGACCTTGTTGTTCGCGGTCACGGTGGCGGCCTTGGCGTGGATCGTCAGCGTGCCTTCGTTCCGCGTGACGCGGTAGTTCGGGTTCGGCGCCAGCGAGATCTCGATCGAATAGGGGCTGCCGGGCACGTTGCTGAACTGCGTCGCCGCGGTCGACAGCGAGTAGCCGAGCGTGTCGCCGCCCGGGACTTCGCCGACGACCGTCGCTTCGAGCGCAGGGTTGGCGTCGCCATACGTCTTGACGATGTTGTGCGCGGTCACGGTGGCGGCCTTCGCGTGAATGGTCAGCGTACCGTCGTTCGGCGTGATGCTGTAGTTCGGGTTGCTGCCGAGGCTGATCGCGATCGCGTAGGGGCTGCCTGCCACGCTGCTGAACTGCGCCGCGGCGGTCGACAGCGAATAGCGCACGACGTCGCCGCCGTGCGCTTCGCCGACGACCGTCGCTTCGAGGGCCGGGTTGGGATCACCATATGTCTTGATCCTGCTGTGCGCGGTCACCGTGACGGGCCTCGCCTGGATCACGAGCGTGCCGTCGTTCGGCGTGATGCTGTAGTTCGGGTTGGCCCCGAGACCGATGGCGATCGCGTAGGGGCTGCCAGCCACGTGGCTGAACTGCGTCGCCGTGGTCGACAGCGAGTAGCGCACGGCGTCGCCGCCCGGCACCCCGCCGGCGACCGTCGCTTCGAGCGAAGGGTTCGCGTCGCCATACGTCTTGACCCTGCTGTGCGCGGTCACCGTGACGGCCTTCGCAGAGATCGTCAGCGCGCCGTTGCTCGGCGTGACGGCGTAGTTCGGATTGCTGCCGAGGCTGACCGCGATCGCGAACGGGCTGCCGGCGACGTTGCTGAACTGCGTCGCCGTGGTCGACAGCGAGTAGCTCACGGCGTCGCCGCCCGCTGCTTCGCCGGCGACCGTCGCGGCGAGCGCAGGGTTCGGGTCGCCGTAGGCCTTGGTCAGGCTGTTCGCGGTCACGGTGGCGGGCCTCGCGTGGATCGCCATCGTGCCGGCGATCGGCGTGACGACGTAGTTCGGGTTGCTGCCGAGGCTGACGGCGATCGGATACGGGCTGCCGGCCACGTTGCTGAACTGCGTCGCGGCGGTCGACAGCGAGTAGCTCACGGCGTCGCCGCCCGGCACTTGGCCGGTGACCGTCGCAGCCAACGCGGGCGTGGCGTCGCCGTAGATCCTGACCGTGTCGTTCGCGGTGACCGTGACGGGCTTCGCGTGGATCGTCAGCGTGCCGTCGGTCGACGTGATGCTGTAGTTCGGATTGCTGCCGAGGCCGACCGTGATCGGGTAGGGACCGCCCGTCACGTTGCTGAACTGCGTGGCAGTCGTCGACAGCGAGTAGCTCACGGCGTCGCCGCCCGGCACTTCGCCGGCGACCGTCGCAGCGAGTGCCGGGTTGTCCTCGCCGTAGGTCTTGGCCGCGTTGGTCGCGGTCACCGCGGCGGCCTTCGCGAGGATCGTCAGCGTGCCGTCGGTCGGCGTGATGCGGTAGTTCGGGTTGTTGCCGAGGCTCACCACGATCGGATGGCCAGCCACGCCGCTGAAGCGCGTCGCCGTGGTCGACAGCGAGTAGTTCACGGCGTCGCCGCCCGGCGCTTCGCCGACGACCGTCGCGGCCAGAGCCGGGGTGTCGTCGCCGTAGGTCTTTGCCAGGTCGGTCGCGGTCACGGTGACGGCTCTTGCTTCGATGGTCAGCGTGCCGTTGCTCGGCGTCACGACGTAGTTCGGATTCGAGCCGAGGCTGACCGCGATCGCGAACGGACCGTCGCCGACGCTGCTGAACTGCGTCGCCGCGGTCGACAGCGAGTACCTCACGGCGTCGCCGCCGCGGACCTGCCCGACGACCGTCGCATCGAGCTCCGGGTTGGCGTCGCCGTAGACCCTGGCCTTGTCGTTCGCGGTCACCGTGACGGGCTTCGCATCGATCGTCAGGATGCCGCTCGCCCAGGTGACCGCGTAGTTCGCGGAGGTGTAGCCGCGGGGCGTGATGACGTAGGTCGCGGCGTCGACGGCCCCCTGCGAGCTCCCCGAGAAGGTCAGCGCGCCAGCGAGCACGGACGCGTCCTCGCCCAGCACGAACGCGCTGTAGCTGACCCCGTTGCCGCCCGTGTAGGCCACGGCGTCGTAGGTCTTGCGTTCGCTGTTCGCCGTGATCGTCAGCGGCGCCCGGTTGACGGTGACGGACGGCGTTTGCGACCCGAACTGCGGGTTGCTGAAGTCGTTGCCGGTGTAGGCAGTCGCGGTGAACGTCTTGGAGCCCACCGAGGTCGCCGTTGCATGGAAGGTGATGTCTGCGTGGCCCGCCACGTCGAGCTCGTTGGGCCCGGCGTTCGGCGTGTAGAACCTCATCAACGCGGCCGTCGATCCTGCGCGGTCGTGGAACCAGAGGACCGGCGAGCGTGTCCCCGCCGCATCGTAGGCCGCGATCGTGGGTGTGCCCGTCACGAGCATGCCGTCGGGGACGGCGACGGTGATCGAGCCGATCGTCGGCGTCGCCGGAGGAACGGAGGAGTTCGTGACGACCAGCGTGAAGGCCGTCGTCGATCCGTAGGTCACCGGCGTGCACGACACCGTCGCCGTGATGGCGGCCGGGTTCGGCAACACATTGGCGAAGGAGGCAGTCGTCCACGTGACCCAGGCCAGGGCCGTGGAATGAATGGCAAAGCCGGCGTGCGGGGCGTGGCAGCCCACAGTGGTGCGCATGGATCTTCCGAGCGAGAGGGGCCTCCCTTCGAGCAGCGACAATCAAGTCGGTTCCGCGCAGGTTTTCAAGTGGCGCAGAGCTCGGGCGGGCGTGGTGCGCGCGAGAACGCTCGTCGCGATGCGCGGCGTGCTCGGGTTGCGGTTAGCAGCATGCGAATCGCGGCAGAGGGGCCGGTGCTTGCGATTGCCCGTGCGAGGCGGCGCCCGGCATGTCAGAGAAATGTCGGTGTTGTCCCCCTGACGGCCACGCGGTGGATTGGCGCCGCGTGAGTGGCGTGTGGTGTCGGCCGCACCGGCAGATCCACGCAGCCTCGACGTCAGCGGCCGCTTTCGCAAGAAGGACACGGAGAGCTCTTCGCTTCGAGCCGCGGCGTCCGCCTTCGCTGGTTCGAGGTAGTTTTCATTGCCTTGCCATTCACGTGCCAGTGGCCAGGGGTCAACAAGAGGCACATGGGGAAGTGTCACAAGGAGAAGTTGTGCAAGAAACAATCGCTGCGCCACCGGTCTTGAATGAGTCTCATATCGCCGCCTTCGTCAGGGACGGTTATCTGGTCGTGCCCGGGATGTTCTCTCGCGAAGAGATGAGCACGATCGAAGCCTGGACCGACGAGGTGTCGTCGCGGCCGGAGACCCCCGGCAAGTGGATGAAGTACTTCGAGCAGAGCAAGCTGACCCCGGGCGAGAGGATCCTGTGCCGCATGGAGGACTTCGCACCGTTCCACGCGGGCTTCAACGGACTCTTCAAGGGCAGGCTGCGGCGCGCGGTCGACGAGCTGTTCGGCGAGCGCTCCGTGTTGTTCAAGGACAAGATCAACTTCAAGCTGTCGGGCGGTGATGGCTTCAAGGCTCATCAGGACGTGCAGGCCGGATGGGACGTCTACGCGAAGCTGTTCATCACGGCGCTCGTGACCATCGACGAGTGCACGCCGGAGAATGGCTGTCTGCAGATGGCGTGCTACCAGCACGAACGGAAGATGATCGGGGAGATGTGGAAGCCGCTCGAGGAAGACGGGCTGCCCTACAAGCTCCTGCCGACGGGTCCTGGCGACGTCGTCCTCTTCGACTCCTTCGTCCCTCATCGTTCTGGTCCGAACCTGACCTCCAGGTCGCGACGGGTACTCTACGTCACCTACAACCGCGCCTCGGAGGGTGACAAGCTGCGGACCTACTACAACGACAAGCGCCGCAGCTTCCCGCCCGATTGCGAGCGCGAGCCCGGCAAGCAGTACGCGTTCCGCGTCTGATCGCCGCCCTTCGGCTCGCGCTGCCGCGAACGGCTCGGCTCATTCCCATCGCCGCAGGGCGACCCACGAACCAGCGGAACATCGATCCGGCCGCCCGATCGCGGCGATGTTCCTAGTAGCCGAGCCAACCGCCGATGCGGACGTCGAGCCCGCGGCTCAGATGCCAGCCGAACGGATTGGCCGTTGGGTCGAAGATCGCGTACTGGCCGAACACGTGCGAGCCGACGAGGCCGGGCACGAGCGGAATGTCGAGCAGGCACGAGGCAGTGCCGGCTCCGCCCGTCCCGGTCGCGCCCGTCAGCACGAGGCTCATGACCAGCGGATCGACGGCGAGCGAGCAACCCGGTGCGCCGAGGAAGCCGAGATCGGCCTGGATCGACGCGACGCCGAACAGGCAGAGAGCTGCGGTGCCCGGCAGCACGGCCGACAGGTCGAAGCTGGCGCGACCGCCGATCATCGCGCTGCCAGAGCCGACCAGCAGCGGCGTGCCGGTGCTGCCTGGGCACGGTGACCCGTACGGGCTCATGACGTCGTCGATGAACTGCAGCGGGTTGATGCCGACCGAGCCGAACAGATCGTGCGCGGGCCACATCGAGATGCCGTTCGCGATGTTGCTCAGCGCGAGTCCGTCCGGACCCCCGAGCCAGCGGTCGCCGTTCGTGAACAGCACGAACGACAGCCCATCCGCGCGGCGGCCGATGTAGGTGCGCGTGCCCGGCAGGATGCCGTTGTGCTCGCGCATCGCGACCGTGCCTCCCTGGCCGTTCGGCACCGTCTGGCGGAACCAGCCCTTGAGCCACGTGCTGCCCGGCGCGCTCGCGGCAGGGCTCCACATCGCGGCAGTCTGGTTCGGGTCGAGCAGCGGGTTGAACTGGCCGAGATCGAACGCGGCGAGCACCTTCGCGAAGTCGGGCGCCGCCATGACCCAGGCGCCGTGGCTGTCCATGTTCGGGTGGTTCCAGCCGCCGTATTGCACGGGCACCCACGGCCGCGCGCCGTCGTTGACGCTCTGCGCGACGCTCAGCACGCGCGGGTGGTAGAGCACTTCGCCGGGCAGGCGCTGGTCGCGGTGCGACTGGCCGATCTGCGGGCGCGTGATGCCGAGCGGCTGCATGATCTGCTCGTCGATGACCTCGGTGTAGGACTTGCCCGGATTGCGCGCGGCGACGATGCGGCCGAGCAGGCAGAAGCCGTAGTTCGAGTAGATCGACTGCGAGTCCGGTGCGAAGTCGAGCTGCTGCTGCTGCATGTAGTTCCGGATGTTCACGAGGCTGACCGGGATCGTCGCGGGCAACGCCTGCGCGATCGTGTCGTCCCAGAACATCGGGTCGTAGCCGCTGCCGGCCGACGTGCTGTCCCAGCCGCCACGGTGCGTAAGCAGGTCCCCGATGGTGATCTGATTGCAGGTCCAGTCCGCGAAGTTCGGATTGCCGAACTGGGACGCCATCGTCGTCTGGTAGTTGAACTGCGGGTTCTGCTGCATCACGCGGTGGATCGCGATGCTCGTCAGCGGCTTGCTGCACGACGCGATGCGGAACAGGCTCGTCGGCTGCGTGGTCGGATAGCCGGCCTCTGCCCACGTGTAGCCGCGCGCGAACTTCAGCTTGCCGTCCTTGACGATCGCGAGCTGCGCGCCGTGGATGCCGCCGCCCTGCATCAGGTTCTGCATCCAGACGTCGAAGGCGCCGAGCTGCGGCACGACGGTGCCGGTCATCGTCCACTGCCGCGACGCCGGCAGATCGGTGCTCGCGAAGATCGCGGAGAACCGCGCGCCCGAGCCGCTGCCGGAGGCGCAGACGTTGATCGGATACTGGTTGTTCTGGCTCCAGTACTGGTTCGCGTACGTGTTGTACGAAGCCGCGGTCATGTCGTGGTGCACGGGGCCACCGCCGACCAGCGTGTCCTCCCAGCAGGAGAGGAACTGCGAGCTGTCGTCGTTGAACGCGGCGACGATCTGCCGCCCGTAGCCGAGCTTCATGCCGTCGAACTTGTCCTGATGGTCCTGCACGCCGGACGCGCGGTAGTAACCCCAGCCGACCTGCTGCGGGTTCGGCTTGAAGCAGACGATGTAGCGCGGATCGGCGCCGGTGCCGTAGACGTCGGCCGAGCACAGCCGCCAGTCGGCGTTGCGCGCGTCGGCGACCGCGTCCTTGAGCCCTTCCGCGGTCAGGCCATGCGACGCCCACGCGCCATAGCCGGTCTGCTCGAGCACGCCTGCGAACCGCGCGTTGTTGCCGCTGCCCGCAGCGGTCACGAGCGTCGGCACGTGGGTGGGCAGGTGGCTGTTCAGGAACGCCTGGTACTGCGCGGACGTGAGGTCCTGGAAGGGCACGAACGACGGGCCGTTGCGCTGCACCCAGACGGCCGCGTAGCGCGGCGATCCGGGCGTGCCATAGAGCGACAGGGAGATCATGCGGTAGCCGGCGTTCGTCAGCGCCTGGACCTGGGCTTGATGCTGCGCAGAAGTCACCTCGTGGTAGGCCTGTACCTGCGCCTGGGCCGGTGAGAGCCACGCCAGTACTGCGGTGAGAAGAGGGGTGGAACGGATCACGTGCATGGGGATCTCGACGGTTGGATGACGCGACCCGAACGACTCGGGTCTCTGGTGGAACACGTCCCGTTCCGGTCCCGACCGGACACGGAATCCGGCGGATTCGGGTGCCTTCGTCCCGGCCGGGAACCGGGGCGAAACGTGACTGCCAGTGCCTGCCGGCTAGATTTCTGCCGCCCATGGATCAGGACAGCGAATCGCGCCTGCGCCAGCTCGAAGATGCCATCGAGGCGTGGCTGGCGCGGGATCCCGCGGAACCACCCGGTGCGTTCCTCGAGTCCCACGCGCCGCTGCGCGATCTCCTGGAACCGATGCTCGGCTCGCAGCAGCCCGATGCGGGCGATCCGGCAGAGCCGCCGCCGCTGCAGCGGCTCGGCGACCTGGCACTGCACCGCGAGATCGGTCGCGGGGGCATGGGCGTCGTCTACGAAGCCGAGGACCGCCGGCTGCGCCGCAAGGTGGCCGTGAAGGTCATGCGGCGCACGCCGGCCACGAGTGCGAGCGCGATCGTTCGCTTCTGGCGCGAGGCCGAGCTGGCCGCCTCGCTGCATCACCCCGGCGTCGTGCCGGTCCACTATCTCGGCGAGACCGACGATCTCTTCTATCTCGTCATGCGACTCGAGGAGGCCGCGTCGCTGAGTGACGTCCTCGCGCAGCTGACCGGCCAGGATCCGGCGCGGCTCGATTCGCTGTCGATGACGACGGCAGTGGCCGGGGCCGTGGCGAACCGGTTCCCCGGCATCGCCGCGGCAGGGCACCCCGCGGCGTCCTGGGTGCACGCCGTGGTCGATCTGATCGCGCAGGTCGCCGAGGCGCTCGGCCATGCGCACAGCCAGGGTGTGATCCACCGCGACGTGAAGCCCGGCAACATCCTGGTCGACCTCGGCGGCCGCGCCTACCTGACCGACTTCGGCCTGGCCTGCGTGCAGAGCGAGCCTGGCGTGACGCACACCGGCGATGCCCCGGGCACCGCGCACTACATGGCCCCCGAGCAGGTCCGCGGCGGGCGCCGCAACGTCGGGCCCGCGCTCGACGTCTTCGCGCTGGGAGCGACGATCTACGAACTGCTCACGCTGCGCCGCGCGTTCGGCGGCAGCTCGGTGCCCGAGGTCCTCTACGAGGTCGTGCACCGCGAGCCCGTCGATCCGCTGCGCCTGTCGCCAGCGCTGCCGCGCGATCTCGTCGCGATCGTCCATCGCTGCCTCGAGAAGGACCCGGGCCGCCGTTATCGCGACGGTGCCGAGCTGGCGCTCGATCTGCGCGCGTTCCTGCGCGGCGATGCGGTCGCCGCGCGGCCGCCGTCGCGCTGGCGACGTGTGCGCCGCTGGGCCGCACGCGAACCGTGGCGCGCCGTCGCGGCGCTGCTGCTGCTCGCGGGTCTGCCGGCGCTCGGTTTCACCTGGGCTTCGGCGCTGCGCCAGCAGCCGACGACCGAAGTCGGCGAACGTGTGCTGCGCCAGGGCTGGCTCGATGCCGAGCTGGCGCACGGGTTCCGTGAAGCCGGCGAAGGCGACAGCGCCGCCGCGCGCGCACACTTCGAAGCGATCCTGCGTGAAGTGCCGGACTCCGAAGAAGCCATCGCCGGGTTGTCGGTGCTGGCGCGGCTCACCGACGACCGCAGCGCGCTCGCGGCGCTGCTGGCGCATCCGCGAGCGCTGGCTGCCAGCAGCGCACTGCGCCGCCGCCAGGCGATGCTGCTCACGAGGCTCGAGGCAACCGGCGAGGCCGCGAACGTCAGCGCGACGCTGGACGGGCTGCCGATCGGCTTCGATGCGTTCCTCGACGGTTATGGCCACCTCGAGCTCGGGCATCGCGGCGTGTCCGGCGCGCACGGACGGGCCAGCAAGGCGCTGCACCGGGCCGTCGTGACGTCGGATCGGCCGCGGCCGCTGTTCTACTACGAGTGGTTGCACGCCGCCGCGCACGCGCGCGACCGCGTGGCGGCCGACGAAGCGAGTGCCGCGATCCGGCGTCTGTGGCCCGACGAGGCAACGAGCTGGTTCTGGGTCGCCTTCGCCGAGGACGAACGCGGCGACACCGGAGCCGCGCTGACCACGTTGCAGGCGGCGATCGAGCGCGATCCGTCACTGCTCGGTGCACACGTCTACCGCGCAAGGTTGCTGCGCCGCACGGGCAAGGTCGTCGAGGCGATCGCGACGCTGCGCGCGGTCCAGCCGGCGGCGCCGCATTCGGCGCTGCTGCATCGCGAGCTCGCGACCTGTCTGTGCCTCGCGCGACAGTTCGACGTCGCGCTGGCCAGCTACAAGATCGCGCTCGAGGCGAATCCGGCGGATGCCAGCGTACAACGCGAGTATGCCGGTGCCCTGCTCGAGCACGGGCAGCACGAGCAGGCACACGAGCTCGCGAACGCGCTGCTCGCGCGCCGCCCGGACGATCACGAGTCGCGCTTCGTGCTGGCCAGCGTGCTGTTCCGGCGCGGTGAGACGGCAGCGGCACTCGAGCATCTGCGTCAATGTGTCGCCATCCACCCGACCGCGAGCGCTTGGTACCTGGTCGGCATGGCCTGCACCGCGCAGAGTGATCCGGACGGTGCCCGCGACGCCTACGAGCACGCGCTGCAGCTCGAGCCTTCGCACACATCGGCGGCGACGAATCTGGCCCTGATCCACATGCGAGCAGGCGAACGACCAGAGGCCGAGCTGCTGCTGCGCCGGGTCATCGCGGCCGACCCGACGCTGTTGGCGGCCCAGCGCATGCTGTTGCGCGCCCTCGAAGACCGGCCCGATCTCGCGGTCGCGCACTGCCGCGACTGGTTGCGGCACGCGCCCGAGCTGCCGGAGGCGCAGCGCCACCTGGCTTCGGCGCTGCTGCGCACGGGTACGGCAAGTGTCCGAGGTGAAGCACTGCAGCTCGCGCGCGCCGCGGTCGCCGCGACGGCGAGCAACGACGGACCCGCGTTGCACGTGCTCGGTCAGGCACTGCTCGCGAACGGCGAGCTCGCGGAGGCCGAGGCCACGTTGGCGCGGGCCCTGGAAGCGCTCGATCCGAACGATCGCTTCACGCCGCACTACCGCCGCGAGATCGAGCTCACGCTGCGGCAATGCCGGCTCACTCGGGAGGGCAAGTGACGGCGGCATCGACGCTGCAGCTGTTGCAGCGCTGGCATCGCGGCGACGAAGTTGCGCTCGCCGAGCTGATGGCACGCGACCTGCCGTGGTTGCGCGGTGAGGCCATGCGCCGCATGGGCAACGAACTGCGCCAGCGTCAGGAAGCCGACGACGTCGTGCAGCAGGCACTGGTGCACGTCATGCAATTCGGTCCGCGCTTCGAGCTTGCCGACGAGGATCATTACCGCGCGATCCTGCTGCGCATCGTCGAGAACACGATCCGCAAGATGCTGCGCGACGGCCGGCGCCAGAAGCGGTCGGCCGGCCGCGAGGAGCCGTTGCCATCGGGCTCCGTCGTAGTGCTCGCGGCCACGGCGACGCGGCCCAGCGCGGCTGCAGACCGCAACGAGCAACGCGCGTGGTTGCATCTCGCGCTCGAGCTGCTCGACACCGCCGATCGTGAGATCGTGCTGCTGCGACAGTGGCACGGCCTGCCGTTCGCGGCGATCGGCCAGCAGCTCGGGCTCAACGAGGATGCGGCGCGACGCCGCTTCGAACGCGCGGTGGCTCGCCTGGCCCAGACGGTCGGCCAGCTGCGGCGCGGCGACCTCGTGCAGGTCTGCTCGCGCTGACTGCGCGGCGACGCGACCTACTGCGCCGGCACGCGACCGAAGATCGAAGGGCGCACGCCGGGGCCGCGCACGAGCAGCCAGTGCAGCCAGAGGCTCGAGAACGCCGTCACGGCGAGCACGGCGAAGGCGCCGCCGAGCACGCCGAACGAACCCAGCAACACGGCATTCAGGCCGATCAGCGCGGCGAAGCTGACCGCGTAGACGAGCAGGCACTGGTTCTGGTGTCCCGTGACGCTGAGGATCTCGCCGACCGGTCCGATCGCGGCGCGCACGACCTGCGCGATCGTCAGGACGATCAGCGCGTAGTGGCCGTCGACGAACTCGGCCCCGAACAACCCGAGGATCGGTTTGCCGGCGACGAACATGAACCCGACCGCGAACAGCGCGGCCACGAACTTGAGGCGCGTCGCGTGCACGAGGACGGACTGCATCTTCGCGCGCTCGCCGCCCGCGTAGAGGCGCGTCACGGTCGGCAGCGTCAGCGTGTCGATCGCGGTCAGGCCGAACCCGATGAACATCGAGGTCCGGATCCCGGCGTTGAACACGGCGACGTCGGCATCGGGCAGGAAGGCTCCGAGGGCGACGACGCTGATCTCGGGGAAGTACTGCGTGAACAGCGTCACGAAGATCAGTGGTGCGCCGGTCTTGACCCAGACCGGATTCTCGCGCTCGGGCGTCGCGAGCGGGACGACGCGCCGGATACGCGGCACGAGCAGCGCATCCTGCGCGACGACCGCGATCGCGATCACCGCGAGTTGCAGTCCCATGGCGTCGCCGGACGAAGAGAGCCACCCGGTCGCGTGCGCGAGCGCCACGGCGCCGAGCAGCAGCAGCGGCCGCAGGAAGATGTTCGGGAAGAAGGCCAGCACGGACCACGACATCGCGTGGGCGACGCCGCTGTGCAGCCGGAGCCACGCCATGCCGGGTGAGCATGCGAGCCCGAGCAGAAGCGTGTTGCGCGCCGAGTCCGAGTCGACGAAACCGAACCCGATCGCGATCGCGCCCGCGATCGCCGCGAGCACGACGCTCACGATGGTCACGATCCAGCGCGAGCTCGTGATGTAGCCGCGGATCGCGCCGAAGCGCTGCGCGACCATGTAGCCGCTGATGAAGCGCATCGCCGCGGTGCCGAGCCCGAGCATCGAGACCGTCGACAGGATCAGGCACCAGGCGAACACCTCGACGAAACTGCCGAGCTCCGAGCCGCCGATCCACTGCGCGAGCAGGACCTGCGTCGCGTAGGTCAGCAACGCGCCGCCGACGCGGATCCCGAACAGGGTGCCGCCGCCGCTGATCAGCCGGCGATACACGCCGCGAGGCGGGCTCGATGACGCCAGGTTCTGCACGGCTAGGTGGCTTTGACGCAGTGGAAGATGTTCTCGTCGTTGCGCAGACCGAACCTGCTGCGGACGGTTTCGGGCACATCGCTCGCGAGATCGAGCGTGACGGCGAAGCCGGCCGCGGCGAGCCGGTCGCCGAGATCGCGCCCGTACCAGCGCACGTGGCCGCGCTCGCCGAACACGCGGGCGCGCTCGTCGGGGTCCGTGATCGTCGAATCCTCGTGCGTCGGACGGTCGAGCCGCAACGGCACACTGACGACGGCGACGCCGCCGGGCTTCAGCACGCGGTGCAGCTCGCTCATGACGCGGCGGTCGTCCTCGATGTGCTCGAGCACGTGCACACAGAGCACGAGGTCGAACGCGTTGGCCTTGAACGGGATCGCCAGCGCGTCGCCGACGGTCGTGACCTGGGGCCCGCTGCGCTCGAGATCGAGCCCGACGAAGCGGATGTTCGGCATGCGCTGCAGCCGCCGCGCGATCGACCACCACGGTGCGACTTCGAGGACCTGGCGATCCACGGACGACACCTTCGTGCGCTCCTCGAGATACAGCCAGATGCGCCGGTGGCGCGCCTTCGCGTTGCAGCGCGGGCAGTAGCCGTCCTTGTTCGGCGACACGAAGCCCCAGCGACCGACGAAGCCGCGCAGCTTCCAGCCGCAGCAGGGGCAGACGTAGCGCCGGCCCGCGAACGCGAGGCCGCGCCCGAAGAAGATCGCGCGCTTCACCCACGCCCAGCCCGCGTGCCGAAGCAGCCTGCGGACCGCCTGTCTCACGGCCGCCTCCCGGCCAGTGCGTTCTTCAACCGCCGCAGCGCGGGGGCACGGCGCAGCAGCCGGTCGCGCGTCCTCAGGTAGTGCGCCTTCGCGTAGCCGACCGAGCCGCGCAACACCGAGTAGCACCACCGGCGGGCTGCTCCGACTGCGCGGCTCGCGAACGGCCACGGCGATCCGAGCGCCTCGAAGTTGACGAAGACCATCGGGTCGCGCGGCCTGACGTACGAGATGCCACGCGTGCGCAGCAGGCCGTCGAGCCGTTCCTTGACGCGGCGTGCGTCGGCGAGCTCGGCCAGCGTCCATCCCGCGAGTCCGATCGTTTGCGCCATCGCGACGATCTGCGCCTTG
The DNA here is from genome assembly GCA_036376355.1 of Planctomycetota bacterium. Lineage (GTDB taxonomy): Bacteria > Planctomycetota > UBA1135 > UBA1135 > UBA2386 > DASVAL01. Next base: position 6,405 of record DASVAL010000050.1, on the reverse strand, counting down.
TCGGCTTCGGTCAGTCTCGGCGAGTGCACGATGGCGCGATAGCAGAACGCCGCGAAGGCATCCTGCGCACTCAGCCGGTAGACGCCGTCTTCGCCGAGCTGCCGTGCCGCGAGGCACTGCTTTGCCCATTGCGCATCGAGGAAACCGTCGCCCACGACGCGCAGGCCGACCGCGACCGGGCGACCCGCGATCGACACGACGAAGCTGCCGCCGTGCGGCGGCGGCGAGCCGAGCACAGGCTTCGCGTTCAGCACGGTGTGCAGCGTGTGGTACTGGTCCGTCAGCAGCTGCGTGGGCCGCTCTCCGGCAGCCAGCGGCGTCGCCGCGGGCGAGCCGGCATCGCCGATCACGACGTAGTCGACGCCGACGTTCAGCGCCGCGATCGCCTCGCGCGCCGACTCCCAGCCGCGCGCACCGCTGATGTCGCGGCGCAGCACCTCGACCTCACCGTTCCATCGCGTGGTCGCGGCCACCTCGCTGCCGGCCTCGACGCCGAGCAGCATCTCGAGATCGCGCCTGTTCTCCCACGACGTCTCCCCGCAGTGCACGCCGAGGCCATTGAGCCACTCGCGGTACTGGAGCTTCGCGTCGAGGAAACGCGCGTTCACGGGCCGGGAGCCGCGCGAGGTCATGCGGTCCTCCTGCGCCGGGCTCCGATCGACGACCCTGACCGCGAGAAACGGACCGGCGCCCTTGTTGAAGACGTGGTAGACGCCGCGCACGGGCAGATCGGAGTAGAAGCGCTCGTAGTTCTGCTCGACGAGCTCGGGCGACCAGTGCACTTCCTGGACCGAATGCACCTCGAAGAGCCGGTTCAGGTCCGCGAGGATCCGCTTCTCCTCGCGGCGCGAGTTGTGCCAGATCACGAAGAGTCCGGCCTGCGCGCGCGGATCGCCCTGCCCCCTGCTCACGGGATCGCCGTTCGCGCGCAGATTCGCCGCGCCGGCCGCTGCAGGCTCGGATGGTTCGGCTCGCCCCTGCATCAAGCTTCTCGCGGCGATTGCTCGAGGGCCGCGGCGCTGCGGCGGCGCCAGCGTTTGGCCAGCGCCATCGTCAGAGCCTTCTTGACGTCGCACAGGAACGGGACGGGATCTCGCCACGAGAAGATCGCGTGGGCCTTGCGGCCCCGCCACGAGCTGAACCACTGGCGCAGCGTCAGACGCCCGCGCCGCCAATAGTAGAGCGCGGACTGGAAGTCGTGCCGCAGATCGACCCACCGTGCGCCGATGAACTTCTGCGTGCGGTTGGCGGGCAGCGGCAGCCCCAGCGCGTCGCAATACATCGTGTAGACGAGTTCGACGCCGCCTGCTTCGGCGATCGCGGAGCGTCCGGTCGGCCGGCCGATGTTCGGCTCGATCAGGTAGTAGACACCCGTGCGCGAGTCTTTTTTCATTTCGAGATACGCGAGTCCGCGGTACGGCACGCTGGCGAACAACGCGAGTGCTCCGTCGCGCACGGTGTCGTCGCGGACCTCTTCGCCGAGGCAGCTCGACCCCGCTTCCGGGGGCCACTGGCGCAGCTTGCGCGCGACGAACGTCACGAGCGGCTCGCCATTGGCGCCGAAGTAGCAGTTGCACGAGTAGAGGCTCGAGTCGTCGCCTTCGACCCACTGCTGCGCCACGAGTGAGTCAGCCCACGCGTGGCATTGGTCGTACAGCGCAATCAGCTCCTGCGCAGACGCGACCTTGTAGACCTTCTGCTTCGTGCGCCGGTCCCACTCGGCGGATCGGTAGCCTGGCTTCAGCAGGCACGGGAACGGCATCTTCTCGGCCGCGTGCAGCGCGTCGGCCCGCGTGCGCAGCACGAAGGTCGCGGGGACCCGCAACCCGTGCCGCTGCGCGTGCTCGAGGAACGAGATCTTGTCCATCAGCTTCTCGACGACATCGGCCGGTGGCAGCACGATCGTGAAGCGTTGCGCGAGGACGTCGCGATTGCGCGAGACGGTCCGGACGCTCTTGTCCTGACATGGGAAAAGCACGGGCTTCTGCGGCAAGGCAGCTGCGATCTCGAGCAGCTTCGCGATCAGCTGCTCGTCGCCGGTGTCGGCGAAGTGGATCGCCTGGCAGCAGTTGGTGCGGCAGCACGGGTGGTCCCGGTCACTGGCGACCGCGATCACGGGGATGCGGTGCCGTCGCAGGATCCTCGCCGTCTGGATGCCTTGCATGCTGTCCAGCCCGATCACGACGGCTGGGATGTGGTGCGGAGTGGATTTCATCGGCTCGGAGCGGGCCGGTCGCTGGCGCGCCGGAGTCGCAGGGAGATTCCCGACGACAGGAAGGTAGCATCGGACGAGCGCTTCTTCCCGAACGTGGGGTGTTGACCTGAGCATACACTCGACTCGGCGTCGAGGACGCAGCGGTTGCGCCGCCGCGTTTCTCAGCGTGGGGTAATCTTCGATCTCTCGCGCAGCCCATCACGGCTTCGCGAGGGTTGGGCCTCGCCCCGCGAGGCCTACAGGCTAGACTCCGGCGGTTCCTCGAGTTCGGGTGCGGGCTCGGCGAAGAGGGCACGTGGGAGTCAGGAACGGCTCAAACCTCACTTGCATATGAAGAAGACCACGCAGTTCAAGCAGCTCTTGCAGTCGAACCAACTCGAGTTCCTGCTCGAGGCACACAACGGAATCAGCGCTCGTATCGGCCAGGAAGCGGGCTTCAAGGGGCTCTGGGCCAGCGGCCTTTGTATGTCGGGTCAATGCGCCGTGCGCGACAGCAACGAAGCGAGCTGGACGCAGGTCCTCGAAGTGCTCGAGTTCATGAGCGACGCGACGACCGTTCCTATCCTGCTCGACGGCGACACCGGCTACGGCAACTTCAACTCGATGCGCCGCCTGGTCCACAAGCTCGAGCAGCGTGACGTCGCCGCCGTCTGCATCGAGGACAAGCTGTTCCCGAAGACGAACAGCTTCATCTCGGGCGAGACGCAGCCGCTGGCCGATCCCGAGGAGTTCGCGGGCAAGATCAAGGCCGGCAAGGACGCGCAGCGCGACAAGGACTTCTGCATCGTCGCGCGCGTCGAGGCGTTCATCGCGGGCTGGGGCCTCGGTGAGGCGCTGCGCCGCGCTCATACCTATGCGGACGCCGGAGCCGACGCGATCCTGATCCACAGTGCCAAGTCCGTGCCCGACGAGGTTCTCGCGTTCCGCAAGGCGTGGGACCGGAAGACTCCTGTGGTCATCGTGCCCACGCGCTACTACTCCACTCCGACCGACGTCTACCGCGACGCCGGCTTCTCGATGGTGATCTGGGCGAACCACCTGCTGCGCTCGGCCGTCGGTGCGATGCAGCGCACGGCTGCCCGCATCGCCACGGACCAGAACCTGCTGGCCATCGAGGACGAGGTCGTCTCGGTTGCCGAGATCTTCCGCCTGCAGGGCGCCGAAGAGCTCGCGGCCGCCGAGCAGCGTTACCTGCCGTCGAAGCACGTCGACACGCGCGCGATCCTGCTCGCTGCCTCGCGCGGCCACGAGCTCGGTGAGCTCACCGAGGACAAGCCGAAGGCGCTGATCTCGGTCAACGGGCGGCCGCTGATCCAGCACATGGTCGACGCCTACAACTCGATCGGGGTGAAGGACATCACGGTCGTGCGCGGTTACCGCAAGGAGGCCTTCGACCTGCCGAACCTGCGCTACGTCGACAACGACGACTACCAGACGACGGGCGAGATCGCGTCGCTGAAGGTCGCGCTCGACGCGCTCGGCAAGGCGACGGACGCCACGCTGCTCGTCTCCTACGGCGACGTCATGTTCGGCAAGTTCGTGCCGCAGCTGCTGCTCGAATCGCAGGCCGACCTCACGATCGTCGTCGACACGGATTGGCGTTCGACTGCCGACAAGACGCGCGACGCGGACCTCGTGCGGTGCTCGGCGCCGCACTCACGGCGCACGTTCTACGAGCCGGTCCGTCTCGAGCGGATGACCTACGAGAAGCCCGAAGGCGACTTCCACGGCGAGTGGATGGGCTTCCTGAAGATCAGCCCCAAGGCGCAGCCCGTCGTGCGCCGAAAGGTGGACCAGCTGCTCAAGTCGAGCGAACTCCGTCGCGCCCAGATGCACGTCCTCATGAACAGCCTGATCGCCGAAGGCCACACGATCGAAGTCATCTACACGACGGGCCACTGGCTCGACGTCAACAGCCTGACGGACGTCGTCAAGGCGGGCACCTTCCGAACGCGGAGCGCTGCGGAGTGATTCGAGCCACGGATTTCCTGACGGCTGCGCGCGAGCGCGGGTTCCACCTCTACTCCGGGGTCCCGTGCTCGTACCTGAAGCCATTCATCAACTACGTCATCAGCTCGAAGTCGCTGCGTTACGTGCCAGCGGCCAACGAGGGGGATGCCGTGGCCATCGCCGCGGGCAGCGAGCTCGGCGGCACGCGCGCCGTCTGCATGTTCCAGAACTCGGGGCTCGGCAACGCGGTCAGCCCGCTGTCTTCGCTGACCTGCACGTTCAAGCTCCCCGTGCTGATCATCGTGACGCACCGCGGCGAGCCCGGCGCGCCTCCCGACGAACCGCAGCACCACCTCATGGGCCAGATCACACCGAGCATGCTCGAGATGCTCGGCATTCCGTGGGAGCGCTTCCCGACCGAACCCGGCGCAGTGGCCGGAGCGCTCGAACGCGCGGACCGATCGATGCGGGCGCGTTCGGAGCCGTACGCGTTCATCATGTCGAAGGGCTCGGTCGAAGCGTGGCCGGATCCCGGCGAGCAGCCTTCACGCCGCGCCGCACCCGTCGCGACGCCGGCGCCACTCGCGCCGATGGCGACACGCTGCGAGATGCTGACCGCCGTGCGGGCCGCGGCGCGGCCCAACGACATCCTCGTCGCGACGACCGGCTACACGGGTCGCGAGCTCTACGCGATCGGCGACACCGCGAACCAGTTCTACATGGTCGGGTCGATGGGTTGCGCTTCGAGCTTCGGCCTCGGCCTCGCGATCGCGCGACCCAAGCACCGCGTCATCGTGCTCGACGGCGATGGCGCGGCGATCATGCGGCTCGGAGCCCTGACCACGCTCGGCTGTGAGCAGACTCCGAACCTCGTCCACGTCGTCCTCGACAACGGCCAGCACGAATCGACCGGCGGCCAGAGCACCGTCACACACTCCACCGATCTCGCAGCCGTTGGTGCGGCCTGCGGCTACCCCGTCGTGCAACGCGCAGCGACCCCCGACCAACTGCGGGCGCTGATCGCCGGCCACGAGAGCGGGCTCACCTTCATACATGCCCCAATCCGCCCCGGAATCGCGGACAAGCTGCCGCGACCGGCGATCTCCCCGCCGGAGGTGGCCGAGCGGCTGCGTGTCCACGTAGCCGACCACGCGGAGAGCACAACCGAATCATGAGAATCCTCGTCGCCAGCCCTGTCTTCGCGAGCGCTCTCGCGGAACTCCGCGCGAAGCACGACGTGGTCGAGGCCATCGATGCACCCGGGCCCGACCTCAAGCGACTCATCGTCGACCGCCACGCGCTCGTTTTCCGCAGCGGCGTGCAGATCACGGCCGAAGTGATGCGTTGCGCCCCCGACCTCGAGCTGCTGATCCGGGCCGGATCCGGTCTCGACAACATCGACATGGACTACGTGCGTGAGAAGGGGCTGAAGCTCGCGCGCATCCCGGAGCCCGGGGCACGAGCCGTCGCGGAGCTCGCGTTCGGGTTCATGCTCGCGCTCTCCCGCAAGATCTCGGTGGCCGACGGTCTGCTCCGGCGCGGCCGATGGGCCAAGCACCAGATCCAGGGCCACCTGCTCGAAGACAAGGTGCTCGGCATCTACGGCGCCGGCAACATCGGCTGTCTCGTCGGTCAGATGGGTGCCGCGTGGGGCATGCGGGTCATCGGTTGCGTCGAGCACCCCTCGCAGGAGCGCGCCGACGAGCTCGCGGCGAAGGGTGTGCGAATGGCGACGGCCGACGAGGTGCTGTCGCGCTCCGACTACCTGAGCCTGCACGTGCCGCTCAAGGACTCGACGCGCAACGTGTTCGACGATGCAACGATCGCCCGCATGAAGCCGGGTGCGTTCCTGATCAACATGTCGCGCGGCGGTGTCGTGGTCGAAGCTGCGCTCGCGCGTGCGCTGCGCAGCGGTCACGTCGCCGGGGCCGGCGTCGACGTGCACGCGAACGAGGGCAACGGCGCCATTTCGCCGCTCGCGGAGTTCGAGAACGTCATCCTGACTCCCCACATGGGTGCCGGGACGATCGATTCGCAGCGCAAGATCGGCGAACGCGTCCTCCAGATCGTCGGTGCGCACCGCGGTCGCGCAGCGGAAGTCTGAGCGGCGCCTCCGCATGGACGGAGCCTTCAGGCCGAGCCTGGCCGACCGCGCGTTCGAACCACGGCGCGCTCAGGCCGACAGCGCCTTCGAATCCGCGGCGCCGCGAGGACGGCCCTGCATTCAGGGTGGAACCGTC
>DASVAL010000043.1:0-103482 GCA_036376355.1 Planctomycetota bacterium | reverse complement strand
GCAGCAGGTCGGCGCACTCGCGCCGCCGCGCCGCTTCCTTCGCCTCGGCCCCGCGGTAGATCCCGCGCGTCGCGAGCGTCAGCGGGTTCGCACCCGCGGCGTCGAGCCTCGCGCCCTTCGCGAGCAGCGCCGCGAGCGCCTTCGGTGCCGCCTGCTGCGCGGCCCACTGCAGTGCGGTCGTGCCGTTCGCTGCCTTGGCGTCGAGCTCGACGCCGTGCGCGAGCAGCACGTCGATGCTCGCGACCGCGTCCCGCTGCACGGCGAAGTGAAGCAGCGGGAGCGCTTCGCCATGACCCCAGGCGATCGGCCTCTTCGCATCGGCGCGTTCGGGTGCCTCGTCGAGGAACCACGCGAGCACGTCGGCGTGCGGGATCGCCCAGAAGTGCAGCGGTGGCGGTGGTGGACCGGGCAGCGGAGCTCTCCGGGCGCGGCTCTGCTCGGGCACGACGAGCCGCACGATCGCGAGGTTGCCCGTACGCACCGCGTGCTCCGCGATCTCGGGCGTGACGACGGTGTCCGCGGCCGCGAGGCAGCGCTCGACCCACGGTACGTCGGCGAGCATCACCGCGGTGTCGAGGTCGTAGACGGCGCCCGCGTTCTGCAGCAGCTCGACGACGGCGCGCTGGCGGCTCTGCGCCGCGAACTGCAGCGGCGTCGGTCCGAACGACGCGCGCAGCTCGAGCTTCGCACCGTGCTTCAGCAGCAGCTTCACCGCGTCGACGAACCCGCGCGCCGCGGCGAGGTGCAGCGGCGTGAAGCTGTTGTAAGCCGTGGCGTCGACGTTGGCGCCCTGCGCGAGCAGCCACGCGGCGCAGCGGCGTGCGTTGCGATCGACCGCCTGGTGCAGCAGCGTCTGCTGCGTGTCGTCGCGGCTGTCGCGCAGCTTCGCATCCGCCGCGACGCGCCGCTGCAGCTCGGCGAGGTCGTCCGCGGCGAAGACCTCCCAGAGCGCCTTGTGCGGCGCGGGTTCCTGGGCCGCGAGTGGGGGAGCGAGTGCGGCGAGGGCCGCGGCGAGATCGATGGCGAGGACGGTGAGCGGGAGGGAGAGCGGGCGCATCGGGGGGCGGTCGGAACGGCGAGCATGCCCGGTGGTTCCGCGCCAGCAAGTGGTCGTTGACCTGCCCGCGTGGGACGCGAGGCGCGCGGTGAGCGAAGCGGAGTCCCGGCGCCAGGATCGGGATCACGGCGCCGGCCATGCCGACGTCGCCGCCGACGCGTGGGCGATCCGCGACCCAGACCAGTTCACTTCGGTAGATGCTCGAGGTCGTCGAGGTCCTTGGGGCGCCCCGCTTCTCGCTTCGATCGTCGCAGTTCACCAAGCCCGACGATCGACACCGGGATCTGCTCACCCTTGACCAGGATCTGCTCCTGTACGCGATTCCGCCACGCTTCCTCGAACGTAACCGTGCGCAGGCTCGCGATGAGATCGACTCGGTTGGGTGGACGGCCGAACTGCACGACGACGTTCGGGTCACACAGTTCGGCTGCGGTCGACAATCCCGGGACCGAGCCAGCCCAGAACTCAACCAGGGCTGCCCAGAGCCGCTCGACATTGTCCAAGGCACAGTCGTAGATCACGTCGACGTCCCCGGTGAGGCGCGGGTAGCCGTGGTAGATCACTGCCATGCCGCCGATCAGCACGTAGCGCACCTGGTGCTTTGCCACCGCGAAGGAGCTCTTGCGCGTCCCGGGTGAACAGTTCGGCTTTCATTTGCCGCGCTTGCTGCGCTCGGACTCACGGATGTCCGGGGCATCAGCACCGTAGACACGTTCCTTGAGGATCCGGGCGATCTCCATGCGCTCATCCGGTGTCATTGCCCAAAGCTGCTTCAGGTTCCATCGCTCGGCCTCGGCGAAGGAGTTGGCCTTGTTGGCGTCGCGCTCCATTCCACCGAGTGTGATCGATCGAACTGGTGGCTTCGAGGCATGACCCGGTCGTGCGGTCAGCGCCCGGACGACGGCCTGTGGTGGAACGTGTATTCCCCGACCAAGCGCTCGCCGGCCGCGTCGCTCACACGAGCAGCTCGCCGCGCGTCACGACGACTGCTCGGCCGCGCAACAGCGCGCGCTCGCCCGCGACCTCGACCTCGACCGCGCCGCCGCGCGGGGACGCCTGCCAGCCGCGTAGCGTCGTGCGGCCGAGGCGTTCGGCCCAGAACGGGCCGAGGGCGCAGTGTGCGGATCCCGTCACCGGGTCCTCGGGGACGCCGACGCGCGGTCCGAAGAAGCGCGACACGAAGTCGAAGCCCTTCGTGCTCGATCGCGCGGTGACGATCACGCCGCGCACCGGGTAGCGCGCGAGCGCCGCGAGGTCGGGCCGCAAGCTGCGAACGGCGCGTGCCGAAGCGAGCTCGACGAGGTAGTCGTCGCGGTTGCGGCCGACCCAGCGCGGCGAGGCGCCGAGCGCCTTCGCGAGCCCCGCGGGCGCCGCGCACGTGCGCGCGACCTGTTGCGGGAAGTCGAGCTCGATCGTGTCGCCGGCGCGCCGGCACGTCAGCACGCCGCTGCGCGTGTGGAAGCGCAGCGCGCGCGACGCGGGCACCACTCGCTCCGCCCACAGCACCGCGGCGCTCGCGAGCGTCGCGTGGCCGCAGAGCGCGACCTCGACCGCGGGCGTGAACCAGCGCAGCGAGAAGCCGCCGCGGCGCGGCGACACGAACGCGGTCTCGGCGAGGTTCATCTCCGCCGCGACGGCCTGCATCCAACGCGCGGGGCGCGGCGCCTCGAGCAGGCAGACGGCAGCGGGGTTGCCGCCGAACGCGGCGTGGGCGAAGGCGTCGACGTGAAAGCAAGGAGTCGTGGTCATGGCGCAGGGTTGACGCGGTTCCGCACACGGGAGACCGTGGGGCAGCGAGTCCCGCGTGGTCCGCGACGCAGCTCGAACCCTATCCGCATCACGCGCAACGCAACACGCCATGAGCGAGCTACCCATGCCGCGAACCGCCTCGATCGTCCTGGGCCTGCTGCTTTCCGGCTGCGCCGCAAACAGAGCCGCGCGCGAGTCGGACTCTCCGCAGACCTACACCTACACCGTGAGCGACCAGGGGAAGGTCCGGAGCCGATTCGCGATGCGCCGGCAGATGCTGCTCGACGGGGGATTCGAGGTGCATTTCGAGGATCTGGACCATCCGCCCGGAGGCGTCGTGTCCACCTATGACGCAGCGGGCCGGCCAGTGCGGTCACTCGAGCGATTCGGCGATCGAACCACCACCGTCGAGTATGGCGCGAGCGAGGCCCGTATCGACGCGGGCGGCAAGCACGCTGTGGTCCTGGCATCACCCGATGAGCTCGTCGATCCGACCGCACTCTGGTTCTGGAAGGTGCAGCCGGCGCCTGGAACCACGGTGGTGGTCACCCGGGTCGCCAAGAACATCGGCAAGAAGGCGCAGACGCGCCGGACATTCGAGGGCATTCAGACGATCGACGTGCTCGGGCAGCCGAGTGAGTGCTTCCTCGTGCGGGTGCAGCCCGTGGGCTCCGACGACACCCACGATAGGGAGTGGTACGACCGCAGTGGCATGCTCGTCCACAAGGAGCACCGCACCACGCTCACCACGTACGTGACGGAGCTCACAGGGCGCGAGCGGTCCGGGCGGCCGTGATGCATCAGGTGGATCCGTCGGAACGGGTTGTCCGAGCCGCGGCGGGAGCAGTGCTCTGGCGTCACGGCTCGCGCGGGCCGCACGCGGGGCCGAGTGGCACGAAGTTGGCCGCGATCATGCCGAGCAGCACTCCGAGCAGCGTGGCGACGGGCACGCCGGCGAACACTTCGAGGGTCCAGCCGACGGCGAGTCCGAGGATCACGACCGCGGTCCTCTCGAGGGAACGGAAGGCTCAGAGCATGACCCCAGTGTAGTCGAAGCGGTCGTTCCCCAGAGGGGCCGTGGACGCACGCCGCCGAGCAGGCGCGCCGCGCACGAGCTTCACAGCGGAATTCGCCGTTCGCGCTGAATACCCTGCGAGCGTTCGCGGGATGGTTGCACGTGCCCTCGCCGACGATCGCCCGCGCTGCGCCGATGAGTTCGAGCTCCCCTGATCTCGCGGGCGTGATCCGCCGCCACCAGCTCGGGCTGTGGCGCTACGTGCGCTCGCTCGGCGCGCCCGCGGACCTCGCCGAGGACGTGATGCAGGACACGTTCCTCGTCGCGATGCGGCGGCTGCACGACGACCGCGGCGACGGCGCGACGGCCGCGTTCCTGCGGCAGACTGCGCGGCACCTGTTCCTGCGGCGGCGGCGCGACCAGGGGCGCCGCGAGGAACTGCTCGTCGAGCTCGCGGACCGCTGGTGGCGCGAACAGGCGGCCGACGACGACGGCGAGCGCTGGCTCGGCGCGCTGCGCGCGTGCGTGGCGACGCTCGACGGGCGCGCGCGCGAGGTCGTGCAGCGCTTCTACGGCGACGATCTCGACCGCGGCGCGACCGCGGCGGCGTTGGGCATGAAGGAGAACGGCGTGAAGACGCTGCTGCAGCGCGTGCGCGCGCTGCTGCGCGACTGCATCGAACGACGGCTGCGAGGTGACGCATGAACGGTGCGAACGAACGTGACGGGCGCGGCGGCGGTGAGCTGCGCGACGACGAGGTGCTAGAACGGCGGTTCGACTGGGCTCTGCGCGAAGTCGCCGGCGGCGAACGCGCACCCGACGTCGCGGACGCGGTGCTCGCGCGTGCGGCGGCCGGCGAGGTGGTGCACGACGGCGCGGAACCGCGCACGTGGTCGCGCGCGCAGTGGCTCGCGTTCGCGGCAGTGTTCCTGGTCGGCGCGCTGACCGTGTTCGGCGTCGCGTGGCTGCAGCGCGCGCCGGACCACGGCGGTGTCGCGCGCGACGAGGCGCAGCAGCCGGGGGGATCGCAGATCCTCGAGGTCGCGCGCAAGGAGAACATCGCCGCGCTGCCGCGCGACCTCGAGGCGGTCGAGCTGCGCAACCTCGACGACGCCGCGGTCGCGCAGCTCGTCGCGCGTTGCCCCGACCTCGAGCACCTGCGCGTGTGGGCGAGCACGATGGGCCGCCGCAGGGACGATCCGCCCGCGGAGTCGATCACCGATGCGGCACTGCCCGCGATCGCGAAGCTGGCGCGCCTGCGCCGGCTCGAGCTGGTCGGCGTCGTCACGCTGACGGGCAGCGGATTGCGCAACCTCGAGGCACTGCCGCTGCTCGAGTCGCTGGCGATGCGCTTCTTCGACGTCGGCGACGACGAGCTGCAGGTGTTGCCGCGGTTCCCGTCGCTGCGCGAGCTCGACCTGGGGAACAACCAGGTGATCGGTCCGCGCGGCCTCGAGGCGGTCGGCAAGTGCGTCGGCCTGCGGCGGCTCGTGCTGCGCGCGATTCCGGGGCAGAAGCCCGACGCGTTCGCGCCGCTGCGCAACCTGAGTCTGCTCGAGTCGCTGGACCTGAACGGCATCAACCACTGGACGCGCGGGGTCGCGGACGAGGCGACGCAGAAGCGCTTCGGCCTCACGGGCGGTCCTTCGCCGATCGCCGACGGCGGCGTGGTGATCGCTTCGCTGCAGGATTGGCCGCGGCTGCACACGTTGTCGCTCGCGTACTCCCGGTCGCTCGAGGCCGGTGTCGGTGCGGCTCTGCGGCAGCGCTGTCCGCGCCTGCGCGATCTCGACGTGACCGACTGCCCGAACGTCGACGACACGACGATCGCGCAGCTGGTCGGCATCCCGACGCTGCGCCGGCTCGTCCTCGCCAACTGCGCGAACGTCGGCGACCCGGGCATCGACCTGCTCGCGGCGTCGCGAGCTCTGCAGGTCGTCGACTTCGGGACGTGGTCGTGGGTCGACGACAACTCGACCTTCCTCACGCTCGCGCAGGCCGAGACGCTGCTGCGCAGCGGCAAGCGCGTCGACTGGCACGCGCCGCCCGATCGCCGCGCGGGCTTCGAGGCCCTGAAGAAGAAGTACGCCGCTGCCTACGGCGAGCAGCGCATGGAGCTCGTGCGCACGACCGCCGAGCTCGAAGCGCTCCCCGAGTCCGTGACTCACATCGAGTGCCGCGGGCTCGGCGACCGCGCGGCCGCGATCCTCGGCAAGCGCCCCGCCCTCGTGGCGCTCGAGCTCGTCAACGACGCGCCCGACGACCGCCTCACGGCCGTGGGCTTCGCGGCGATCTGCAACCTGCCGAAGCTCGAGTCGCTCGTGCTCATGAACCTGCAGGAGCCTCGAGGCACGGACTTCCGGCCGCTGCGCCAGCTCGACGCGCTGCGCTCCCTGTCCGTCGTGGGCTGCAACTTCGGCGACGAAGCGGCCGCGGAGCTGCCGAAGCTCGATCGCCTCGTCGACCTGAACGTGTCGGCGAATCGCACCTTCACGCGCGCCGCCGTGGACTCGATCGCGCGCTGCCAGGGTTTGCGCACCCTCGGCCTCGCGAAGTGCCAGCAGCTCGACGCCGAGGCGATCGCGCAGTTCGGCGCGCTGCGGCAGCTCACCGTACTCGACCTCAGTGAGAACACGGGGTTGCGCGATCGCGCGTTGATGGCGTTCCGCGAGTGCCGGGCGATGCGCAGGCTCGACCTCCAAGACGGCCGGTTCACGAGCAAGGGCCTGCAGGCGCTGACCGACATGCAGCTGCTCACGTACCTCGACGTGAGCGGCAACGACGAGCTCGTGCCGTCGGCGCTGCTGCACGTGCCGACGGGCGTGCAGACGCTGAAGCTCGCGCGCACCGGCGGCTTCGACGCGAGCGCCGCGACGCTGCTCCGCGACCGCTTCCCGAAGCTGGCCGAGCTCGACGTCGGTCAGAACGACTGGATCACCGACGACGTGCTGCGCACGCTCGGCGACTGTGCATCGCTGCAGCGGCTCGATCTCGTGCGCTGTGCCAGGCTCACGAACGCGTCGTTCGCGACGATCCGCGGCGTGCGATCGCTTCGCTGGCTGCGCATCACCGGCACGGCGTGCGCGACGAAGGAACAGGTCGCGCAGCTGCGGCAGGAACGGCCCGAGCTCGAGGTCGTGTTCGACGTGTGGTGATCGCGCCGCGTGTCCGCGTCACCCGCCGCCCAGCGTCGCGGACCGCGCGCCGGCCACGACACATGGCGGCCGCAATGTCCGGTGACGCAATGTCCGGTGACGCAATGTCGGGTGACGCGCAGGCCAGGGATCGACCCTGTTGGCGGAAGCATGGTCGCGCGACGGTGGCGGGCACCGGACGCGGATGCGACGGAGCCCGCGCCGTTTGCGAGCGCGTTCTGCGAGCATCCGCGCAACGCGAGTCGACGCGGCCGCGCTTTGGCGGGCTTCCTGGTCGACTCCCGCGAATGCAATCGACGATCGCGATCCTGGCAGTGCTCGCTGGTGCCTTCTGGCTTCTCGCTTCGCACCTTCACGAGCGGCGTGGTGACTGACGCCGCTGTCCTCTCCGGGACGTGAGCCGCGCGCCCACGAGGCGACCTGCGCCTTGCAGGACTGCACATCGCCGCCGAACGACGGGTGGAGGCGTCAGAAGATCGTGCCTGCCAGACGGATCGCCACCGCCCCGTGCTCGGGCAACGACGTGGTGCCGAAGTTCACGAGCGTGCCCGTCGCCGAGCCCGGATTCGTCGAATCGACCTGCTGCATCGGCAGCACTTCGGCCTGGTCGCCGATCCGCGCCTCGACGGCGTGGCTGAGGCTCAACCCGAGCGGGTTCGCGGCCGGTTCGAGGACCAGCGACTGTCCATACAGTGTGGTGCCGACGAGGCCGGGGTCGTTCGGCAGCGGCAGCGAGAACGTCGAGGTCCAACCGAGGAAGCTCGGGCTGATTCCGCGACGCCGAACTGCGTCGCCGTCCCGCCCGCGCGCACGGCGTCGAGCGTGGGGCTCGGCGTGCCACTGATCGGGTTGTTGCCGACGATGTCGATCAGCAGGTTGCCGAGAACCGTGACGAACGAGAACGGCTGCGAGAACGGGATCGCGATGTTCCACGGCTGTGGCCCCGCGAGCCCGGTGCCCTGCGCGGGAAGGGTCACGATGCCCTGGAAGACCACGGTGGTCTGGCCGGTCACGTTGCTCGCGAAACCGCTCGAGAGCGCGCCGATGCCGACGCTCGTCTGACTCAGCGTCACGGTGACGTTGGGCACCTGCGCGCCGATCGCTGTCGCAGACCAGCGGTCGGCGCGAAAGCCGATGCTGTTCAGCAGTGCCACGGTCGTCGCGACGTGCGGCGCGTCGACGAGGATCTGCGTGCGGAACGCGGGCGTTCCGAACGGCAGGCCGCGGCGTTACAGAATGCGACGTCGATGCTGCAATGATCGTCTCCGCGCACGCGGCTTCGACGCGCCAGTCTGGCAGCGGCCGGCCCGCGTGAATGTCCTGCGGCGCAAGTGCCGCCGACGAGGTCGTGCATCGCGAGACGGAACGGAACCTCCTCCCCGATCCGCCCCGTCGAAGGCGGTCGAGGTCGGTGTCTCACCTTGCTTGCGGTGGCCACCTCGAGGCCGCTGGACCAACCCAGCGGATGTCTTTGCCCCGGGATGAAGATGAACCTCTACCACTTCTCGTTTGCGGGTTCCGCCCTGCTCTGCATCCTCCCTGCCCAGAACGTCCTGCTGCCCGACAATCACCATCTCAGCAAGTCGCAGACCCAGGTCTTCGCCTCGGGTTCGACGAACTGGTGGGGTACCATCGCAAGCGCGACGGGCCGCCGCTTCCAGGTCCTCTACGATGCCAGCCACTTCACGGGCATCGGCGGCGTCAGCGGCCCGATCGCGATCACGCACGTGCGTTTCCGCGGCGAGGACACGGAGCACAACCGCGGCGGTCAGACCTTCACGGGCCTCACGGCGTCGCTCTACAAGACGTCGCTCAATTCCGCGGCTGCGTTGAACACGACGTTCGCCACGAACATCCTGCCGGCCACGTCGACGTTGCTCGGGACCTTGGCCGTTCCGGTGCTCACGGCGGCGCCGTCGCTGGGGCGCGCCCCGAACAACTTCTGCATCGACCTCGACTTCTCGAACGTGCCGATGCTGCCGTTCGATCCGACGGTGGCCGCGGGTCAGGCGAACTTCCTGCTCGACGTCTCCTACGCGGCGCAGGCGGTCGGCCCTGCTCCGGAGCTTTCGTCCATGATGCAGATCCAGGACACCGCGGGCACGATCGCGTTCGTTCGGGGGCGCGGCCTCTACTCGGCTTCCGCGGTGTCGCCCACTGGCACGGGCTCGAGCCTGCCGCCCGTGCTCGGCATCGAGTTCAACGGCCCCGGCGGTTACCCCGTGCTGCTCCCCGCGCGCACCGAACGCTACGGCGCCGCGTGCGGCGGCGCGACGTCCACGTTCTACCAGCTGTTCTCGCACCTCGAGTACTTCGACCTGAAGGATCCGGGCCAGGTCGACCAGCTCAGCGGTCTCAAGCTCACGCCGGACGCCTATCCGGGACCGAGCTTCTACATCGTGACCGGCGGGGCGGCACCGATCGACCTCGCCAACGGCGTCGTCGGCGTGCCGATCAGCGTCGCGGACGACGCGACGGTTCCGTTCGGACCGATCCCCGCGTTCCAGTATCCGGGTGGGCCTGCCGCCGGCACGACGGCGATCCGGCCGTCGACGAACGGCTACGTGATCCTCGACCCCGCGTCGACGGAGACCGCCAGCGACTTCTCGCCGACGCTCGCCGAGTTACTCGGCACGCCGACCACGAACCTGGCGCGCGTCGCACCGTTCTGGCACGACTTCTCGCCGAACAAGAACACCACGATCGATCCGACCTCCGGTCTCTACGCGGTCATCAACGGCGCGAACCCGGCGGAAGTGCTGGTCACCTGGCACCGCGTCGGCCGCTACAACGCGGTTGCCGAACAAGGGCAGGAGTACCACTCGATGCAGTGCTCGCTGAACACCGCGACCGGTGTCATCGAGTTCCGCTATGGGGCGATGGACCAGATCTGGGGTGACACGTTCACGACGGCCAACACCGTGAGCGGTATCACGGGCTTCACGCGCGGTGCGATCGGCGGCGTTCCGTCCAAGGACCCGCAGTCGCGCGACCTGTCGATCGAGCGGCCGTTCGTCACGCAGGTCGAAGGTGCGGCTGGCCACATGGGCAACACCGTCGTCACGACGCCGGTCGTGCAAGGTCCGGTCTACATGGGCCGCGCGTTCTACGGGCAGACGCTGAAGTGGAACGCGAGCAACGTTCCGGCTGGCTCGCTGTTCGGCGTGCAGCTCGTCGACATCGCAGCCGCGCGCCCCGGCATCCAGCTGCCGTTCCTGACGGCGCCGAATTGCCGGCTCAGCACGAGCCCCGGGGCGATCCTGTGGGAGACCACGATCCTGCCGCCCGCGAGCGTCACCGGCACCGTCGGGTTCACGGTCCCGCTCGGCTGGCCCGGCTTCCTCGGCTTCGACCTGTACGCGCAGTACATCGTGCTCGATGGCCTGTTCATCCCGGGCTCGCCGTTGATCACGGTGGCGAGCAACGCGGTCCGCACGACGCTCGGCCTGCAGTAGTTCCCACCGATTTGGCCCATCGCCGCGGGGCGAACCAACCAGCGATGGTCGCCCCCGCCCGATCGCGGCGATGAATTGGCCCATCGCCGCGGGGTCGCTCAATACCTGACCTTGTTCACGGATCCGACCGCGAGCTGCACCGGCATGCGGCCGACTTCGACGCCGCTGCGCAGGAACACCGCGGTCGCCGCACCTTCGCCGAGCGAGAGGATCTGCGAGCGCCCGCCGACGAGCGTCGCGGCCGTGTTCGTGAACGACGTTTCGCCGCGCATGATGCGCAGCACCATCGGCTTGCCCGCCGCGTCGAGCACACGCACGCGGTCCGCGCGGTCGGTCGGGGGCGCGAGCTCGATCTGCAGATGCACACGCCGGTCGGCCTGCAGCACGAACGCCGTGGGGTCGATGCCGGGTTCGATCCTGCGGCCCGCGAACTGGATCGAGTCGCCGCTCGCGAACACCTCGACTCCCTCGACTGGCACGTTCGCGAAACGGAACTCGCCGAGCTCGTTCGTGCGCATCGACGCACCGGTGGCCCATTCGTCGCGTGTGCCGCCGGGCACCTGCACCTCGAGCGCTGGCCGGTGCAGCTTGACGGACACGTCCGCGATCGGGCTGCCGTCGCGTGCCGTGACGCGGCCGCGCAGCTCGCGATGCAGCTCGGCGTCGAGCCGCAGCTCGACGTCGCTGCTGCCGCCCGGCACACCCTGTTGCGTCACGGCCGAGAGCGTCGCCGGCTCGAGCGCACGCACGACGTAGGCGCGGTCGAGCAAGCCGTCGATCTGGAACGCGCCGGCTTCGTCCGCGAGCACGAACGCCCAGAACGGCCGGTCGGTGCGGCCGAGCAGCGTCTCGGCGAGCACGACGTCGCCCTCGACGCCGACGAGCAGCGGATCCGCGACCCAGACGCGGGCTCCCGCCACGGGACGGCCCGCGCGGTCGACGACGCGCCCGCGCATCGAGAGCGGCGGTGCGCCGAGCTGCAGCACGACGCGCGCCGGGAAGGCCGGCACGCCCGCGGCATCGCGCTCGGGCACGAACGTGCAGGGCTGCATGCCGCGCGCGACCGCGACGATGCGCGCCGGGGCCTCGTTCTTCGCGAGGTCGATCGTGAAGCCGCCGCGCGCGTCGGTGATCGAGACCGCGCCGCCGGCGCTCACGCGCGCGCCCGCGACCGCGGCACCCCACGGATCGACGACGAGACCCTCCACGAGCGCGGTGTCGCGGCGCGGGCGGTCGAGCACGAGCTCGAGCAGGTCCGTCGACGCCGCGGGCAGCGCCGTGATGCGCGGCTCGAAGCCGCCGAGCGACGCGGTCAGCGACGCGTTCTCCACCGACGGGACGTCGGGCAGCCGGAAGCGGCCTTCGGCGTTGCACACGGCCCGCCATGTGCGCGCCACCGAGTAGTCGAGCAGGATGCCGAGCTCCGCGCCGAGGTGCGACGGCAGGTGCAGCACGACCGCCGCTCCCGGCAACGGCGTGCCCCGCGCGTCGGTCACGCGCCCACCGAGCTCGAGGCGCGGCGCGATGACGACCGTGCTCTGGTTGGCTGCCTGCACGCGCGCCGACCCTTCGAGCACCGTCGCCCAGCGCGGATCGCGCGAGACGATCGTGTCCGCGGCCGGCGGCAGCGTGAGCTCGAACGCGCCGCCCGCCTCGCTGACGAGCTGGCCGAGCTCGCGTTCGCCGCGGTCGTGCACGGCGAGTGCGATGCCCGCGAGGCACGTGCCGTGGAGGTCGATCACGCGGCCGCGCAGGACGCGCGGTGCCGTCTGCTTCGCGTCGTTCGCGCCAGGGGAGTCCGGAGCCGGCGGCTCGGTGCGCTCGATGCGGGCCGCGCCTGCGTGCGTTCGCTCGGCCGCTGGTGCCGCGACCAGCGCAGTGTCCTGTCGCGGTGGCGCCGCCTCGCCGGTGCTCTGCACCTCGGCGACGTTCGGCCAGGGCCAGAAGACGATGGCGACGGCGACGGCAACGGCGCCGAGCGTGACTTTGCCGAGTGCGTTCACGAGCGAGACTCCGAGCAGCAGGGAAGGGATGAGAGGCGCTCGATGCAGCAGCGGTGCGAGCGCCTTCTGCCAGCGTGGGCCGCGCGTCTCGGCGTAGCGCGAGCGCAGCATCGCGAGCGCACGCTGCAGGCGGCTGTGCACGGTCGCGACGGGCACCGCCGTCCGGCGCGCGATCGCGCGAGGTGGCAGGTTCTCGAAGAAGCGCAGCAGGAGGCAGCTCCGGTGCGGTTCCTCGAGCGCGAGCACGGCGTTCACGAGCTCGCGGTGAACCTCGGCCTTCACGACGACGTCGAGCGTCGACGGCGCCGCGTCGCCCGCCGGGGCCGTGTGCTCACGCAGGCAACGCGCGCTCTCGGCGCGGTGGCGGTCGCGGCTGCGGCTCAGCAGCACGGTCCGCAGCCAGCCGCGCAGCGGCCGGTCGGTCGCCGGCGGCCGCTCGATCGCCGTGCGCAGCGTCTCCTGCACGAGCTCCTCGGCGTCGTGCCGGTGGCCGACGAGCTGCCGCGCAAGATCGCCGAGCCATCGCGTCTCGGCGAGCAGGGCATCGAGGTCGAAGCGGGCGGCCATTGCGGAAGCAGACACGGAGCCGCGCACCTTTCCGATGCAGCGAGCGCCGGGAATTCTGCCGATCCGCCCGGTCCCTGGTCACGGCGCCGCCGCGTCCGGCGCAAGCCGCGCTACGCGTCCGTCACTGGTAGCCGAGCCGGGCCCACACGCCGTTGCTGAGATCGAACCCGAGCGGGCCGATGGTGGGTGCGTAGTAGCTCTGCAGCGCGATCTCGAACCCGGCGAGCTGCGGCACGAGCGGCAGCGTCAGCGGGAGGTTCCACTGCGGCTGCGACAGCGTAGCCAGCACCGAGAGCAGGGTGATGTTCGTGAACGCATAGCACGAGCTGGCGCCGAGCCACGTGGGCGCCGCGGGTTGCACGCTGATCGTCAGCAGACCGGGGACGCCGATCGGCCCGTCCTGGCCCGCGATCGTGACCGTCTGGCCGAGGATCGGCCGCGTCACGCCGAGGCGCGGGAAGAACGGACCGCCGCCGCAGGCACCGGCCTGCGGTTGCGACTCGGCGATCACCTTGCCGGAGATCAGGTGCAGGCTGTCGTTGTCGGCGAGAGGCCAGTTCGAGGCGCCCACGAAGAAGTCGCCGTAGCCGTCGGCATCGACGTCGCCGACGGAGACGACCGGGTCCTTCGGGCCCCCGGACGTCCAGGAGGGCAGTACCCAGAGGCGGCGCGTGTTGGCGCCGGACACGGCGCGCACGCTGCGCACACCCTGCAGGAACGTGAGGATCGCGAAGTCGGTCCGATTGTCGTCATCGACGTTGCCGATGCCGGCGATGGTGCGGCCGAGGCCGCCGTTCACGATCCCCGGCACCGTGATCATCACGGCGCCGTTGGTCGCCGCGTGGACCGTGAGCAGGCTGTTCGCGCCGCTGCTCGAGTAGTCAGGGCGCAGGAAGAACAGTTCGCGCTTGCCGTCGCCCTCGAGGTCGAGCGTGTCGATCGTACGATTGTTGTCGTTGCCAGTGGCCGCGATCGACCACAGCGTGGCGCCGGTGGCGCCGTGCATCACGGTGACCGTTCCCGTCGGAATCGAGATCGCGACCTCCGACTTGCCGTCGCCATTGACGTCGCCCATCGCGCGAACCGTCGCCGCGGTGTTCGGGTTCGGGAACGTCGCGAGCGTGGCGAGCTGCGCGCCGTTCTCGCCGCGCACGATGCGCACGGTCGTGTTGCCGCTGAAGTGCGACGCGATCGCGAGGTCGGCCGTGCCGTTGCCGTTGTAGTCGCCGACGCCGGTCCCGCTGACGAAGCTCGTGTTTGCCGGTGGCACCGCCGCGTTGAGGAAGGCGCCGTTCGCGCCCGAGTAGAGGCGCTGCCCGATCGGCGTCAGGGCCACGATGTCGCTGCGCCCGTCGGTGTTCACGTCGCCGATGCCGAGCACGTCGAAAGCGTTGAGCAGCGCCTGGTCCGCGATCGTGTAGAGCGGTAGGCCGGTGAGGCCCGAGAAGACCATCAGCTTCGCGAACGGCGAAGCCGATGGCGTGTTGTCATGGACGATGGCCACGACGTCGAGATGTCCATCGCCGTTCACGTCGCCGGCGCTGCGCATCTTCTGGACGGTCCAGAGCTGCGGCAGCGTGTGGGCTTGCAGCTGGCGCTGGCCGAACGCCGGCGACAGCAGCAGGAACGGGACGATGGCAGTGAGGATGCGCATGTGGAGCTCCACCTTCGCATCGGCCCGCAGCGCCGTTCAGGTTGAAGCGAACGGGGCCCCCGGCTCGCGCGCCACGGCCCGGCGGCGCCCGCATCGCGCGAGTCCGTCGCGGTATGGTGACGCCATGGTGACGTGGATCACAGATTGCCGATGTGACCGCGGATGCCGTTCGAGGTGATCGCGCCGAACGCGTTGACGGCCGGCACCTGGAACACCGCCGACGTCGTGAACACGTCGACGCCGAGAACGGTCGTGCTGTTCGGGATCCCGAGGTAGGCGATGTGCAACGCACCCGCGACCGTCCAGGACCGCATGACGTCCAGCGTCGAGCGCAGCCCGCAGCCCGGCATGCCGAGGAAGCCGAGATCGGCGATGGCCGGGTCACCGAGGCCGAAGATGTCGACGCCGAGCACGCCGCTCGGCGGGATGTTGGTGGTGGCCAGCGGCCACCACGTGCCGAGGAACGGCCGCGTCGTGGCGGCCAGCGTCAGCGGCAGCAGGTCGGTCGCTCCGATGGCGATCGTGCCGGTCCCGAGCGCGGAGATGTCGGTGTTGCCCGGATCGTGGTTCGGACCTTCAGGCGAGTACCCGACGAGGTGGCCGTTGCCGAGACCGGACATCGCGCCGAACGCGATCGTCACCGTGCCGGTCGGATAGAACTGGAACTGCACGTGGCTCGCGGCGGTCGAGCCGTAGCTGTAGACGCCGTTCCACGTGACGACGATCCGGCTCGCGCTCTCCTCCCAGACGATCCGGCCGCTGCCGGTGCTCGTCGGACTGTAGTCGTGCGTCGCGTAGAACGCCGTCTGCGGCATCGACAGCATCTGGTGCGGCAGCAGCCACCAGATGCCGTTGCCCGGGGCCTTCGAGATGAACCCGTTCGAGCAGATCGTCATCGCGGTCCAGCCGGGGAAGGAACCGACCGTGAACATCTGCGTGATTTCGTCGTCGTCACCCAGCGTGAGCGGCGTCGGTGTCGACGTCGAGCCGACGGGCAGGAAGCTGCCGGCCAGCGAGGCGACGTAGCCGCCGCTGCCGTTGGGCGCGAACGTCAGGGCCGTGTTCGCGAGGTCGAACTGGTGTGGCCACTCGAAGTTCTCGTACATCGAGGCGTTCGAACGCACGCAGCCGGCGCCGAGCGTCGTGTTCGTCGCGATCGTGCCGGTGCCGGTCTGCGCCACGTGGACCTGGACGCGCGCGAGCGGGTTGTACGGATATGGATCCTGCCAGCATGGATTGCCTGCGCCGGCCGTCGCGATGTCGAACTGCGTGCCGAGCATCGTGATCGTCGTCGCAATGCCGAGGATGTCGCTCGCGAACGGACCCATGGAGGGCCCCATCGAGGTGGACAATCCGGTGCCGGTTCCCGGCGTGCAGGCGCCGAGGATGCCGATGCAATGGCCGGCGACGATCGGGATCGAGACGGGGATCAGCGATCCGGCCGCCGTGCCGTTGCTGTAGAACAGCGTCGTGCCGGTCGCGGTGAACGGGAACACGGGCGGCGGCGAGGTGCCGAAGTCGATGACCTCGAC
This sequence comes from Planctomycetota bacterium, assembly GCA_036376355.1. Taxonomy (GTDB): domain Bacteria; phylum Planctomycetota; class UBA1135; order UBA1135; family UBA2386; genus DASVAL01. Next base: position 87,295 of record DASVAL010000043.1, on the reverse strand, counting down.
GACCTGTTGCGCCTGCAATGCTTCGTTCGGCACGGCGAGGCCCGTGATCGCGAAGTTGATCGGGGCCTGGAACCAGAAGCCGCGCGCCCACGGCACGGTGTAGGTGTAGCTGAAGGCGGGAAGTGGCATCTGCGCCAGGGCGGAGCTGGCGACGCCAAGTGCCGCGACGAACAGCATGGATCTCATGGGAAAACGCGGAGGACGGAGGAGGACGAGGCGAGGCTGCAGCGGGCAGCATAGCCATCTCGCCAGTGGCCGCCCTCGGGGGGTTCACTGGCTCGGGCTCCTATCGGCGTGCGAGTGCCGCCTCACTGATGCCGGCGATCGGTTCTCCGTATGCGACGCGTCTGCGCAGCGGCGCGCATCCTTCGGTGATGGCGGCGCTCGATCGCTGCGAACCCCTCATGGTTTGCGGCGCAGGCGCCGTCGCGCCGGCAGCGCCGGATGAACGGCACCAGCTCGTGCGCGCCGAGCGGTTCGAGGACCTCGAGCCCGCCCGAGCATGGAGGTCCATGGGTCCTCGGGCTCGCGCCACTGATCGATCACCTCTACGAGCAGGACGTCGAGCTGCGAGGTGGCGCGCCGCCCGCCGGCTGGTGAAGAGCGCGGCCGGACATGTGCGGCCCGGGAGGCGCACGCTGGTCGCGAAGCTGGGCGCGCATTGCCTCCAACCGTCCGAGGCTCGCGAGTTGCCGGAGGTAGCGGCGCAGCGGCCGCGCCGGCACGCCCCACACGGGTTCGCCGGCGCGGATGTGCTTGCCGGTGGGAACGGCGGATGCGGCGCCGATGATCGCGCCAGGTTCGACCTGCACGCGGTCGCCGATGCCCACCTGGCCGCCGATCACCGCGCCATCACCGATCACTGCCCCACCGGCGACACCCGTTTGCGCGGCGATCACGACGTTCCGTCCGACAACGCAGTTGTGTGCGACGTGCACGAGGTTGTCGATCTTGGTGCCAGCACCGATGCGGGTCGCCACCATGGTGCCGCGATCGATCGTGCTGTTGGCACCGATCTCGACGTTGTCGTCGATCTCGACGCCTCCGACCTGCGGGATCTTCTGGAGGTGGTCACCAGCCGGCGCAAACCCGAACCCGTCGGCGCCGATCACGGCGCCCGCGTGCAACAGGCAACGCCGACCGATCACGACGCCGTCGTAGAGGGTGACGCGTGCGTGCAGCACGGTGTCGTCGCCGATCGTGCAGTTGGCGCCCACTACGCAGTACGGACCGATCCCGACGTTGGCACCAAGATGAGCCGTGGCGTGCACGATGGCCGTCGGGTGAACACCGGAGATGGCCGGGCGCGGATGCAGCCATTCGAGCACCCGCGCGAACGCGAGCCGCGGATCATCGACGCGGATCACAGAGCAGCCCGGTGGGCCGACCATGCCGCGCGATACCAGCACGCAAGTCGCACGCGTGCGCGGCAGCACTGCGCCGCGACGTCCGCCCGCGAGAAACGTGATCTGCTGGGGGCCAGCGAGCTCGATCGGCGCGGCACTGGTGACGACGACGTCGTCCCCACCTTCGAGCTCTCCACCCAGCCGCCGGGCGATCTCCCCGAGCTGCAGCCATCGAGAGGCGGTCATTGCCGCCTCCTGGCCCCGATTCGCGTCCAAGCGTTGGTGACGACAGAAAGCGTGTCCGTGAATCTTCGTTGGGAAGTCATGGCAAGGGTCGTCTGTTCAAGCAGCGTACCACGGTCGTTCAGCGGAACGCCACGAGGCCCTGGGTCCCTGCGCGTGCCACTCGTGGAACGCCGTGTCTCCAGGGTGTTTCGTCGTCGGGAGAGTACCTGAGCGCCCCGCGGCCCTTCCTCAGATGCGCGAACGGCCGCACGGTATCATCCCGGTGTCACACTCGAAGTCGCCAACCTCGTGGGGTGCTCCATGATCTCGCGTCCCTCGCCTGCGCCGCCCGCAGCCGCTGTCGCCGCCCTGCTCCTCTCTCTGGTCACCACGACTGCATCGGAGAGCATCGCAGCCCAATGTGCTACGCAGTGGCTCGCGGGCTCTGGTGTCCAAGGGACAGATGGCGTGGTCTGGGCTACCACCATGTGGGACCGTGACGGTGCCGGCCCGATGCCGCCCAAATTGGTCGTGGCTGGCGAGTTCACGATCGCAGGCACGGTCTTCGCGAACCGGATTGCTGCATACGATCCGGTGACCGGTGCCTGGTCGGCGCTGGGATCGGGGATCAGCGGCCCCGTGTACGCCCTCACGACGCTGCCGAACGGTGACCTCGTGGCCGGTGGCTGGTTCACGTCAGCGGGAGGTGTGAGTGCGAACCACATCGCGCGCTGGAATGGCACGAGCTGGTCGGCGGTGGGTTCGGGGATGAGCGCCATCGTGTATGCCCTCACGACGCTGCCGAACGGGGACCTCGTGGCGGGGGGTCTGTTCTGGACAGCGGGAGTTGTGAGTGTAAACCGCATCGCGCGCTGGGATGGCACGAGCTGGTCTGCGCTGGGTTCGGGGATGGACGGCGCCGTGTACGCCCTCACGACGCTGCCGAACGGGGATGTCGTGGCGGGTGGTGGTTTCACGATGGCGGGAGGCGTGAGTGCGAACTGCATCGCGCGCTGGAATGGGACGAACTGGTCGGCGCTCGGTTCGGGGATGTTCCTGCCCCCCTCCCCCTGGGGCCCGTTCCCGGTAGTTCGCGCCCTGGCGGTCCTTCCGAGCGGGGACCTCGTGGCGGGTGGTCAGTTCACGATGGCAGGAGGCGTGAGTGCAAACGACATCGCGCGCTGGAATGGCACGAGCTGGTCGTCCCTGGGTTCAGGGATCGACAACACCGTGTTCGCGCTCACGACGCTGCCGAACGGGGACCTCGTGGCGGGTGGTGAGTTCCATGCAGCGGGAGGTGTGACTGCGAACCGCATCGCGCGCTGGAATGGCACGAGCTGGTCGGCGCTGGGGTCGGGGGTGATGTATGGGTCGGTGATGAGCGATCGTGTGCACGCCCTCACGACGCTGCCGAACGGCGACTTCGTGGCCGGTGGCGAATTCTTGACGGCGGGAGGTTCGAGTGCGCGCCGCCTCGCGCGCTGGAATGGCACGAGCTGGGCGGCGCTGACGTCGGGGATGAACGCCGATGTCGCCAACCTCACGACGCTGCCGAATGGGGACCTCGTGGCGAGCGGGTACTTCACTTCGGTGGGTGCCGTGAGTGCCAACCGGATCGCGGTCTGGAATGGGACGAGCTGGTCGTCGCTCGGTTCGGGGTTGAACGACGGCGTGTTCGGCCTCACGACGCTGCCGAACGGGGACCTCGTGGCGAGTGGTCTGTTCACGACGGCCGGGGGTGTGAGTGCCAACCGCATCGCACGTTGGAATGGCACGATTGCGAGCTGGTCGGCGCTGGGTTCGGGCGTGAACGCCTTTGCGAGCACCCTCGCGACGCTGCCGAACGGAGACCTCGTGGCGGGTGGTGATTTCACGACAGCGGGAGGCGTGAGTGCGAACTGCATCGCGCGTTGGAATGGCACGAGCTGGTCGGCGCTGGGCTCGGGGATGTCCGGCGCTCCGGGCCCCGACGTTCGTGCTTTGGCGGTGCTCCAGAACGGGGACCTCGTGGCGGCTGGTGATTTCACGTCGGCGGGAGGCGTGAGTGCGAACAACATCGCGCGCTGGAATGGCACGAGCTGGTCGGCGCTGGGGTCGGGGATGGGCGGCCCCTTCCCGTCAGTTCGCGCCCTGCTGGTCCTGCCGAACGGGGACCTCCTGGCAGGTGGTAGTTTCACGACGGCGGGAGGCGTGAGTGCCAACCGCATCGCGCGCTGGAATGGCACGAGCTGGTCGGCGCTGGGTTCGGGCGTGGACGGCATCGTGTGGGTCCTGACGACGTTGCCGAACGGGGACCTCGTGGCGGGTGGTCAGTTCACGACGGCGGGAGGCGTGAGTGCCAACCGCATCGCGCGATGGAATGGCACGAACTGGTCGGCGCTGGGTTCGGGGATGAACGAGTTCGTCGCCGCGTTCGCGACGCGTCCGAACGGCGATCTCGTGGTTGGCGGGGGCTTCACGGTCGTCAACGGCGCCGTCTCTGCTTACATGGCGCAGCTCACGACAACGTGCCCCGCCACTGCGGTTTCCTACGGTGCTGGCTGCACCGGCTCCGGCGGCCTCAATGTGCTCGCCGCCACGACCCTGCCTTGGATCGGAGCCACGTTTCGCGCGAGGGCGACGGGCATGCCGCCGTTGGCACTGGTGCTCTCCATCTACGGGTTCACGCCGCTGTCCATTCCGTTTGCCAGCGTTCTCCCGCAAGGGCTGCCGGGCTGCGACATCCTGATGACCAGCGATATCGCCGATGTGCTGTTGCCCACCGCCGGCATCGTGCAGACGCAGGTTGCTCTCCCCAATGCCCCGGCCATCGTGGGACAGACGTTCCATCACTACGTCGTGTCGTTCGAGATCGATCTCGCGATGAGCATCACGGCCATCACGAACTCGAATGCGCTGACCTGTACAGTCGGGGCGTTTTGAAGCCACGGCCGCGAACGACCACGCCGCACCAGGGGTGATGCCGCGGGGTTCCGCTGCCGGCGAGCGGCAGCTATTCTGCGCGGCCGTCCCGGAGGTTCTCCATCTGCGGGCCGCTCGCTGACCGACCACGCGCACCATCCCCGGAGTAGCTGCGTCAGCATGGGCGAAGGACCACCAGAGCTGAGGGCGTGGGGTTCCACTGCCGGCGCGTGGCGGTACTCTGCACGGCCGTCCCGGAGGTTCTCCATGCGCGGCCTGTTCGCGGCCCTTCTCGCTTCCGCTGCTCCCGCCCAGACCACGTGGATCGTCGACGACAATCCTGGTCCCGGTGTGCACTTCACATCGTTGCCTGCCGCAGTCGCGGCGGCGGCGAGCGGCGATACGTTGCTCGTGGCTCCGGGCCATTACGAACCGTTCCACGTCACTGGCAAGGCGCTGACGATCCTCGGCGACGGCAACGTCACGACGTTCATCGACGGTTCGCCCATCGCGGGCACAGGCGACTACGTCAACATCACGTCGCCACCCGTCGGCACGACGTTCCGGCTCTCGGGTGTCACGATCCAGCGCGACGTCTCCGGCACCACCTTGCCGTACACGAACCGGCTCGCGATCAGCGGCGCCAGTGTGTCGACGGCGGGCACGGTCGTGCTGACCGATGTGCGCTCCGAGCCGACGCCGTCCGGGGCTCAGTGGGGAGGTGGGTTCGAGGCCGGGCTCAACGTGAGGAGGATCGCGGTGTCCGCATCGCGCTGCTTGTTTCAGGGTGCTTGGTTTGACATCCCAGTGTTTTCGAGTGCCACGGGTAGAGCCGGAGTCGGAGTCGACGTCGGGACCTTCGTGGCCGACGCGTGTTTGATCTCCGGTGGGTCGCCCTCCCCTGCGGGTCCAGCGCAGTCGCTCGCTGCGGGCGACGGTCTCGTCGTGTACTTCGCCACGGTGCACCTGACCGGCTGCAGTGTCAGCGGCGGTTCCACGACGGGGGCCGCGAGTACGCAGGTCGGTGGAGCAGGGTTGCGCGGCTCGGGCAACGGCATCGTCCGTGTGTACGGGTCGGCGGCCAACTCGATCAGGGGTGGCAACGTGAACAGTCCGGGTACTGCTGGGCCGGGCATCGAGGTCAGTGGGACTGTTTCGGTATTCGGCCCGGTCGTTGTCGCCGGTGGCATGAGTCCCAGCGGCCCTGCTCCGGCGACCACCGGCACCGGCCAGGTCCAACTCGGCCTGCCGCCGCGGCCCGTGCTGTCGCTGACCGGCTCGGCGCCGAATGGTGGCGATCTGCAGCCGGGGCAGCCGGTGACTCTCTCGCTCACCGCGCCGACGATGCCCTCGCATCTCTTCGGCCTGGTCATCGACCTGGCACCCGGCTACTTCGCGCTGCCGGGCATCAGCCCCGAACCCGGGCTGTTGTCGGGAGCGGCGACCCTGTTGTTGGCAGGCGTGCTCGACGCCGCGGGTCAGTTCGCCGTCACCTTCACGCCTGCGACGCAAGCGCCGGCGACGACGCACCACCCGTTCCACCTCCAGGGGTTCGTGTTCGATCCCGCGCTCGGCCTCTGGCTGGGCAGCAACGCCGAGGTGCGCCGCATCCGGTGAGATCGCAGCTCGCGCTGCGGGCCACGCCGGCGGTCGCGAGCTCCTACTCGATCACTTCGCGATGCGTTCCTTGAACTCGAGCGTCTCGGTGTCGATGCGGACCTTGTCGCCGACGTCGCAGAGCAGGTTGACCTTGACCTTGAGGCCGTTCTCGATCACGGCTTCCTTCTGGCCCGTGCCGGCGCCGCGGATCGGCGGCGAGGTGTCGGTGATCTTCAGGATCGCGTGCTTCGGTGGGAACACGGCCACGAGCGCGCCATCGACGAAGAAGCCTTTGTAGGTCTCGGCCGGCCACTTCAGCGCGTCCTCCGCGGCGGCGACGGCGCAGCGCACCTCGTCGCCGTCGGGCGTGAAGAACACCTCGTCGATCCCGTCGCGGTAGGAGTGCGAGAGGTCCTTCTCCTCCTTGTCGAGCACTTCCCACTTCGAATCGGTGTGCTCCTTGAGCTCGGTCACGCGGCCGTTCTGCAAGTCCTTGATGCGCATCTGCACGAACGCGCGGCGGTCGTTGCGCAGGATGTTCCACCAGACGACGGTGCACATGCGGCCCTCGTAGCGGACGAGCGTGCCTGGACGGAGTTCGAGTGCGGCGACTTGCATGGGGGAAACAGGGTAGCGCGGCGCCGTCGCGAGGCAACCTGCTTGCTGGCCGAGCCGCCGGGCCCGCGCGGCGCGAACGGCTCGCAGCTCTCCGGGGCGATCGCGCGTCGCTGCGGGAGGTCGCGCTGCTCGACGATGGGCAAGCCTGAACGACGGCTTGTTGTGTGGAGGCGTGTTCGAGGGTTCGATGGCAGCAAGATGCAGTGTGTGCTGACTGCCGCGAGCACGAATCTGTTCACGATCGTGATCGCATGCGTGCTGCTGTTGCTCCTGGGCCTCGTTCTGTACCTGGCGCGGTTCCTGAACCTGTGGATCCAGGCCACCATGAGCGGAGTGCCGGTCCCTCTGGTCCAGCTGATCGGCATGCGGCTGCGGAAGGTCGATCCGACGACCATCGTCAGGGCGCGCATCATGGCGAAGCAGGCGACGTTGTCAGGTGTGGATTGGCGCGACCTCGAGGCCCACTTCGTGGCGGGTGGCGACGTCGTCGCGGTGGTGCAAGGTCTGATCGTGGCCCACCGTGCTGGCGTCCCGCTGGAGTTCCGCAACGCGGCCGCGCTCGATCTCGCGGGGCGCAACGTGGCGGATGCGGTCCAGGCCCTGGTCGACGCCGAGGCGATCGCGCGCCGCAACCAGGGCAGCTCGAGCCGCGAATCCGGGTAGGCCGGCGAGGGGGCGTGGACCGCGTCGGCAGCGGCACGGAAGATCCGGCGATCCATCGCGTCCGAGGCGTCACCATGCTGCGAGCATTCCTCTGCGGTCTCGTGTTCGTTGCGTCCGTGGGCGCCCAGACCCCGGGCTACGTCGTGCTCGCTGCCTTCGCGGCGACCGACCCTTTCGACGCTGCTTCGCGCGTGCTGGCCGAACACCATCGCGCCGAGATCGTGCGGTTCGATCCGGCCGATCTCGAGCCGGTGCGCGCGGCGCTGACCAAGGCGGACCCGCGCCACGTCGTGCTGGTGATGCGGCCCGAGCAGATCGAGTTCGCGTTCCAGCGGCGCTTCCTGCAGCTGGCGACCGCGATCGACGGCGATCCGTTCGCCGACTTCGCGTTCGGCTACGTCACGGGTCGCACGGCCGAGGATGCCGTGGCGCTGGCGCGGCGAGGCGTAGCGCGCAAGCCGCGAGCCGCCGAGGCAGGTGTCGCGATCGTGTCGGGCGGCAACGACCAGTCGGTGGCGAACAGGGCGCGGCACGCGCTCCGCAAGTCGTCGCTGCCCGCGCTGCACATCCACTGCGCGGGTCAGAAGGCGTTCGCGGAGGCCGGGCGCGATCGCGAGTTCCTGCAGAAGCACCTGCCGAAGCTGAAGGGGTGCGACGCGGTGACGTTCGTCGGTCATGGCTACCCGCGCGAAGTCGTCGGCGGGCCGACGTTCGCCGAGCTCGCGGGCCTCGAGCTCGAAGGCGCGGTCGTGCTCAACGTCGCGTGCTACACGGGGGTCACCAACCGTTGGTTCGAGGACGACTGGCGGCGCGCGGTCGTGCAGGCGCGCGAGGTGCCGCTCGACGAGAGCTTCTGCCTCGCGCTGCTGCGCACGGGCGTCGTCGGCTACACCGCGTACTTGTGCCCGCGGCCCGCGGGGCCCGAGCTCGACACCGACCTCGCCGCGCTGGTCGCCGATGGCCTCTCGCTCGGCGACGCGCGGCGGCGCGACTACGACAAGACGGTGCTCGGCTTCCTCGGCTTCGGCGAGGAGCGGATGCAGTTGGGGCCAGTCGCCGACGGTGCCTCGTTCTCGCCGAACCGCGAGGCCGTGCGCGACATCATGCTCGAAGGGGCGACCGGCGGCGTCCTGTTCGGCGACCCGGCGTGCGTGCCGTTCGTCGCGCGCAAGGACGACGCGCCGGTCGAGCTCGCGACCGAGACGAAGGCCGACGCGATCGTCGTCAAGGCGCGTGCCGCGGCGAACGCGATGTACTTGCACTGTTCGGATCCGACGGCCGAATGGGGCAAGACGATGGCGATGCGCGTCTACGCGCGTCTGCCGCTCGGCGATCGGCACGTCACCGACGTCGTCGTCGACGAGCTCAAGATCGGCAAGGAACCGCAGCCGTCGCGCGTGCTGTGGGCCGTCGAGGTCGACCACGGCGAGCGCTTCGTGCACCTGAAGGTCGACTTCCCGCGCCCCGAGAAGTTCGTGATGGCGGCGATGCGGCTGTCGGCGCGCGTGCTGACGACCGCCGACGGCAAGCTCGGCAAGGAGCGCGGCGGCGAGGTGCAGCGCCGGGCCGTCGCGTCGAAGGACGTGCGGTCGCGTGTGCTCGAACCGTTCCTGCTCGAGCGCGCCACCGCGCGGGAGGTGTCGCGCGAGGTGATGCAGGAGGCGCTCGACGCGTCGGCCGAGCTGTTCGCAGGCGTTGCGATCACCGACGCGAAGTTCGCGGCGCTGCGCGCGCGCGGCAGCGAGGGATTCCGCGCCGTCTGTGCGATGCTCGACGTCGGGCACTCGCACTGGCGCACGTGGGAGCTGCTCGAAGCGACCTGGCGGCCCGGCGACGAACGGCACCTGCTGGCGCTCGCGGGCGGCCCCGACCTGCCGAACTACGCGATGTGGTCGGTGCTGCAGGGTCTCGGCGCGGCCGACACCGCCGAGGTGCGAACGTACCTGCGCAAGCGTCTGGCCGACGAGCAGGACGCCGGCCTCTACATGTCGATCGCGGCCGGCCTCGCGCACATGGGGGCCCGCGAAGCGATCGGCGAAATCGGCGCGCGCGTTCGTGAGTTCCGCGAGGATTGGTCGGGTGTGCAGCCCCACCTGCTCCGGTCGCTGGCCGAGTTCGGCGGCGCCGAGGCGGCGAAGGAGCTCGAGGCGATCGGGTGCGACAAAGGCTGCAAGGACGTGAAGGCGTTGCTCGCGGTGCTCGACCGGCTCGATGCCGAGGCTGCCGGGCGCGTGCGCGCAGCGCGCGGCGTGCGCTGACGCGCCCGACTCGCCTGCCTCGCACGCTGCATGCAACGACACCATGCGCCGTCGATCACCGGGCCCGGCGGCGGTTCGCGGAGGCGCGGAGCGCGGCCGGCAGGCGTTCTCAGTACGGCGCGGGCCCGAGCAGTTGGCGCAGCTTCTTGCGCGCGTGCTCGTTCGCATTGCGCCAGGCGATCGCGTGCTGCATTCGCGTCGGCCGACCGACGAGCCGCATGAGCCGCGAGGGCGCGTAGACACTGCCGCCGGACAACGGGAAGATCGTCCACCAGGCCGCCTGCCGGTGGCGCAGCACACGGCGATCGCGCTGGGCGGCCAACCACTCGGCGTCGGGGCAGGGTCTCGACGCGACGACGATGCCATCGCGGTCGTGATTGTCGACGACGAGCATGCCCGGGCGAAGCGCGCGATCCCTCGGCTGCGCCGCGAGTCGCCGGCGACTGGCTGCGGCTCCGGTCATCACGCCCTTCAGGCCTTCCGCGCTCAACACGCGATCGCGCAGGAATTCCAGGCGGCTTGCGAGCATGCCCGCGTGTTCGAGCGTCGGTTCGGCTCGCACTGGAAAGACGGCGCGGCCGAGCTTGCCCGCGCGCACTGCGTCGACCCAGGCTGCCATCAGTTCGCAGTAGACGGCCAGGGCTTTCGAGGGCGTCTTCGCGCGATCGAGCACGAAGTAGGCACTCGGCAGGTCGCCGACGACAGTCCACAGCCAGCGATCCCCACCTGGCTCCGGGCACGAGAGCTCGCACAGGAACGCTCCGAACACAGGCGGGATCGCGAGCCCGAGGCAGGCACGGCGCACGCCTTTGCACCAGCCGAAGCCCGCCACGTAGGCACCAGCATCGGCGGCCATCGACACGCAGCCGCGCCAATCGCCACGAAGCGCGATGCGCTCGGCGTCGACGGCACCGCGGACAGGGATGGTGTGTCTCACTTGGTGATCCGGTCTAACTTCAACGCCGCCTGGATGCGGCATCCTGCCGGCCGAGGGCGCGATCGTCCACCGCACGAAAGAGAGCGCTTTGGTGCGCGTGTTCGCGGATCCCCGGTGATGGTCAGCGCTGCGATCCTGTTGCCAATGCGCAGTTCGGGCTCGCGCGCTCCTGGTGGGTCCCGGGCCGATTCGCGAACGGATCCCTTGACCCGTTTCTGATCGGTGCGCACTCTTGCGCGCCACTCGTTGGAGGCTTCTTCAACGACTGGCCACTTTCGCAGTTCTGAGTGCGATCGTGGTTCACTCGGGAGTGCATCAGAGCTGGTGTTCTGCCTGGTCTTCAAAACCTGTGGGGTTCCTCCTTGCGAGGGTCCCGGTGGGTTCGATTCCCATGCACTCCCGCCACATCACCGGCCGCTCGTCACGGGTCTCGCCACGCGCAGCACCGCGAACAGCGGCAGGTGATCGCTGCCGAAGGAACGTCCGACCTCCGCGTGCTCGAGGCCGACGTCGCTGCTCGCGAGCACGTGATCGATCGGGATCCGCAGCGGCCACGGCGTGGTGCTCGGCCAGGTCGGACGCCAGTCGAACGTGCTGAGCGGCACGAGCCTCGAAGCTTCGACCATCGCGCGGAACGCGGGGTTCCACGGCGTCGCGTTGAGGTCGCCGATGACGATGCGCGGCGCCGGCAACGCGGCGACGGCGGCCGGTAGTGCGGCGAGCGCGACGTTGCGCTGCTCGCACCGCAACCGGCTGCCGGGCCGTGGCACGTGCACGCCGAGCAGGCCGATCGGACCGGCCGGGGCCTCGACGATCGCGCGGATCGCGGGAGCCCACTGGTAGCCGACGGGGATGACCGCGGCCTCGCGCAGCGGCCAGCGCGAGAACAGCGCGACGCCGTAGGCGCCAGCTTCGGCCTGCGTGCAGCGGTGAGGGAAGTCCTCGAGCGCGGGCAAGAGGCCCGCGAGCCAGGCCGGGGTCACCTCGGAGCACCACACGACGTCGGGCTTCGTGCGCGCGACCTCCTCGCGCGCGGCTTCGACCTGCACGTTGTTGTAGAGCAGGTTCAGGCTCAGCACGCGCACCGGCGTGCCGGTCTCGGGGCACGGAGTCGCGGCGAGCCAGCCGGGCACCACGGCGTACGCGGCGACGGCCGCGAGCAGCAGGCAGGCGAGGCCACCGCGCAGGCTGCCCGACGCGAACAGCACAGCCGCACAGAGGCACAACCAGCCCATTGCATGCACGGGAAAGCACGCGAGCAGGTCGAGGATCCAGTGCCAGCTCGCGCAATACGGAGCAAGGGCCGATGGCACGGCGGGCACGGCCAGCAGCAGGCAGATGTTCGAGATGCGGGTGCGCACGGGCCTGACGATGCCGCGCCGTGCGCCGGAGCGCGAGCGAAAGAAGCACGGCCGTTGCCCCGACGCCGCAGGTTGGCATGATGCGGTCCCCCGATGGGCAAGCGAGTGCCGAGCCACGCGGAGATCCTGGCGGAGATCCGGACGTTCGTCGCCAACTGGTTTCGCGATGGCCGCGAAGGTGGCCTCGAGCCCGATACGCCGCTCGTGACGTCGGGCATCGTCGACTCCGCGGGCGTCGTCGAGATCGTCGAGTTCCTCGAGCGCCGGTTCCACGTCAAGTTTCGCGACGTCGACATCTCGCTGGAGAACTGCAATACGCTGCGCGCCTTGAGCGACCTGGTCGCGAGCCGGATGTGAGCGGCTATCGCACCCGGCGCCCTCGAAAACGCGGCGCGAACGGCTACCCTCTTTCGACCCCCTTGGTTCGCTCAGTGTGCAGCCGGTGACGACGATCCTCCTCCCCATCCTGGTGTTCACGATCCCCGTGCTGGCGATCGTGTTCCTCGCTCTCGGTGGCCGGCGACTGTCCGGGTCTTGCGGCGCCATGAATCCGGATGGCAGCTGCCGGCGATGCGGCAGATCCACTGGGCAGACCGACGCCAAGAGCCCGTGCCCCCCGATGCCGTGACCACACACACGATCAGGAGGGGCTTCGACGTCCGCCTCGCCGGGGCTGCCGAGCGCTTTTGCGACGACGCGCCGGAGCCGGCGCGTGTCTGCCTCGAGACCGCCGAGTTTCCGGGCATCAAGCCGAAGGTGCTCGTCGCCGAGGGCGACGCGGTCAAGACGGGCCAACCGCTGTTCCTCGACAAGGCCGACCGCGACCGCGTGTGGTGCTCGCCGGTCACGGGCACGGTTGCGCGGCTCGACTTCGGCGAACGGCGCTTCCTGCTGCGCGCCGTGCTCGAGAACGCAGCTGCGGCCGGCGGTCGCGAGGAGTTCGTGCGACTGCCGCAGCCGGCCGGCGATCGCGACGCCATCGTCGTGGCGATCAAGCAGGCGGGTCTCTGGTCGCTGCTGCGGCAGCGACCGCTCGGCAAGATCGCGGACAGTGCTCTCGTGCCCGTCGCGATCTTCTGCAACGGCATGGACACGGCGCCGCTCGCAGCCGATCCGGCCTTTGCCGTGCAGGGTCTGCGGGCCGACCTGCAGGCGGGCTTCGACCTGCTGCGCAAGCTCACGCCCGGCAAGGTCTACCTCGCGCTGCGGGCCGGCGCCGAGCCCGGCGCGGACCTGCGCGCGATGCAGGGCGTCGAGGTGCACGAGTTCGCGGGGCCGCACCCGTCGGGGCTCGTCGGCACGCACATCAGCCGCATCCAGCCGCTGAAGCGCGGCGAGGTCGCGTGGACGCTCTCGCTCATCGATACAGCACGGCTCGGCGAGTGGGCGCGCACCGGCAGGTACCCGGCCAGGGTCGTCGTCGCGCTGTCGGGCAGCGCCGCACCGCAGCGCAGGTACTTCCGCGTGCGGCAGAATGCGGAGCTCGGCGTGCTCACGGGCGGCCGGCCGATCCAAGGCGACGTGCGTGTGATCAACGGCACGGTGCTGCACGGCAATGCGCTCGCGGCCGACGGCTGCCTCGGCTACTACACGAAGACGGTCACCGTGATCCCCGAGGGCGCGGGCAAGCGCGACCTGTTCGGCTGGCTGCTGCCGCAGTTCGGCAAGCTGAGCTTCCACCGCAGCGTGATGAGCTGGCTCGCGCCGAAGAAGCAGTTCACGGTCGACGCGCGCCTGAACGGCGGCCGCCGTGCGATCGTCGACATCGGGGCGTGGGGGAGTGTCGTGCCGCTCGACATCCACCCGAGCTATCTCGTGCGGGCGATCATGGCGAACGACATCGAAGAAGCGGTCAAGCTCGGTCTGCTCGAGGTCACCGAGGAGGACGTTGCGCTGTGCACGTTCGTCGACCCGTGCAAGATCGACGTCGGGCAGGTGATCCGGCAGGGCCTCGACATGTACGAGAAGGAGGGCTGATCTCGTGCAGTTCCTCCGCAACCTGATCGAGAAGCAGCGCAAGCTCTACCACGAGAAGGACAGCCGGTGGCACAAGGTCTGGCCGCTGTTCGACGCGGTCGAGACGTTCCTGTTCGCGCCCGAGCATCGCACCGAGCGATCGACGTTCGGCAAGGGCACCGTGCAAGTGCGCGACTACGCGGACCTGAAGCGCGTGATGAACACGGTCATCATCGCGCTGCTGCCGTGCCTGTGCTGGGCGATCTGGAACACCGGCGCGCAGCACTTCCACGCGATCGCGAGCCTGACGCAGGCCGGCAAGCTCGGCTCCGGCGCCTACGTGACCGGCTGGCTGCAGGCGGTGTTCGCGCCGAACGTCGCGGCACCGACCGCCTTCGACACGATCGTGTTCGGGCTGCAGCGCATGCTGCCGATCCTGATCGTCAGCTACGGCGTCGGCCTCGGCATCGAGGTCCTGTGCTCGATCATCCGCAAGGAGGAGGTCAGCGAGGGCTACCTCGTGTCCGGCATGCTGATCGCGCTGATCGTGCCGGCGTCGATCCCGCTGTGGCAGCTCGCGATCGGCGTCGCGTTCGCGGTCGTGCTCGGCAAGGAGGTGTTCGGCGGCACGGGCATGAACATCTTCAACCCGGCGATGATGGTGCGTGCGTTCCTGTTCTTCGCGTTCGCGGCGCAGATGTCGGGCGACATGGTCTGGGTCGCCGGCAACGACTCACCGACCGGCGTTCCGGGCAGCCTGATCGACGGCTGGTCGGCGCCGACGGCGCTCGCGGTCGCGAAGGCCTCGGGCACGCTCGAGGTCCCGATCGCGGCTTCGCAGGCGCTGCTCGACAAGGGCTTCACGCACACCGACATGTTCTTCGGCAACATGGCCGGCAGTGCCGGCGAGATGAACAAGCTGTGCGTGCTGCTCGGCGCGTTCTGGCTCGTGTTCACGGGCGTCGGCAGCTGGCGCGTGATGGTGGCCGGCGTGCTGGGCCTGCTCGGCAGCGCGTTCCTGATGAAGACGCTGAGCGGCGCCGTGACGGGGCCGATCTCGCTGATGCCGTACGAGCACCTGCTCTGCGGCGGGTTCCTGTTCGGCATCGTCTTCATGGCGACGGACCCCGTGTCGAGCCCCGAGACGAACCTCGGCAAGTGGATCTACGGTGCGCTGGTCGGCTTCGTGACGATCCTCGTGCGC
This sequence comes from Planctomycetota bacterium, assembly GCA_036376355.1. Taxonomy (GTDB): domain Bacteria; phylum Planctomycetota; class UBA1135; order UBA1135; family UBA2386; genus DASVAL01. Next base: position 72,227 of record DASVAL010000043.1, on the reverse strand, counting down.
ACGATCAACCCCGCGTACCCGGAGGGCACGATGCTCGCCGTGCTGCTCATGAACGCGTTCGCGCCCGGCATCGATCACTTCGTCGTGGCCGCCAACATCAGGCGCCGGATGGCACGCTCATGAACACGAGCAGCAACGGCTACGTGATGGGCTTCGCGATCGGCATCTGCGTCGTGATCAGTGCCATGCTGGCCGTGACGGCCAACTTCCTGAAGCCGACGCAGGACGCCGCGGCCGAGTTCGACCGCCAGAAGAACGTCATGATGGCCGCCGGCCTCGTCGCCGCCGACGACCAGCGATCGCGCACAGCACTCGAGAAGCTCTACCGGGACCGCGTCGAGGAGCTCGTCGTCGACACCGAGACGGGCAGCGTCGCCGCGGGCAAGACGGTCGCCGACGTCGGCGCGATGAAGAGTCCGGCCGACAAACGGCGCTACCGCGTCGTCGCGATCAGCAAGGCCGCCGACGGCGCGCCCGAGAGCTACGTCGTGCCGATCTCGGGCAAGGGCCTCTGGAGCACGATCTACGGCTACCTCGCGCTCGAGCGCGACCTCGTGCACGTGCGCGGCGTCACGTTCTACAAGCACGGCGAGACGCCGGGGCTCGGCGGCGAGTGCGAGAACCCGGTCTGGTGCGCGCAGTGGAAGGGCAAGTCGATCCTCGACGAGCAGGGCAAGCTCGTCGGCGTGATCGTCAAGAAGACCAAGATCGATCCGAGCATCCCGGCCGAGAAGGCCCACAAGGTCGACGGCCTGTCCGGATCGACGATCACGAGCAACGGCATCACGAGGTTCGTGAAGGCCGACCTCACGGCGTTCGAGAAGTACCTGGCGAGCCTCCGCACGCAGCAGAACAAGTAGCAGCTGGGTAATTGGCAGCAGAACAAGCAGAGAGCACGGAGCATCGAGCATGACCACCGCAACCATCAATCCGCCTCCGGCAGTCGCGAAGCCGGGGCTGTTCGGGGCGGAAGAGATCAAGGCGATCAAGGACCCGCTCTGGGACAACAACCCGATCGCGTTCCAGGTGCTCGGCATCTGCAGCTCGCTCGCCGTGACGACGCGCCTCGACAAGGCGCTCGTCATGGGCATCGGCGTCACGCTCGTGACGGCGCTCTCGAACGTGCTGATCTCGTCGATCCGGACCTTCATCCCGAACAAGATCCGCATCATCGTGCAGCTCGTCGTCGTGTCGGGCGTCGTGATCGTGTTCGACCAGTTCCTGCGCGCCTACATGTTCGACCTGAGCAAGCAGCTCTCGGTCTTCGTCGGCCTGATCATCACGAACTGCATCGTGATGGGCCGGCTCGAGGCCTACGCGATGCAGAACCCGCCGTGGCGCAGCTTCCTCGACGGCATCGGCAACGGCCTCGGATACATGTGGATCCTCGCGGTCGTCGGCCTGATCCGCGAGGTCTTCGGCTCCGGCAAGCTGCTCGGCATGCAGGTCGTGCCGCAGGCGCTCTACGACGCCGGCTACGTGAACAACGGCCTCATGGTGCTGGCACCCGGGGCCTTCATCCTGCTCGGCATCATCGTCTGGGTCCAACGCGCGATCTCGGGCTACGTGGAGAAGTGACCATGACCGCAACGTTCCTCGTGCTGTTCAACGACGAGTCGCTGACGAGCGTGCTGCTCAAGTCCGTGTTCGTCGAGAACATCCTCCTGTCGTTCTTCCTCGGCATGTGCAGCTACCTCGCGGTCAGCAAGCGCGTCGACTCCGCGGTCGGCCTCGGCATCGCGGTCGTGTTCGTGCAGGTGCTGACCGTGCCGATGAACTGGGCGCTGCAGGAGTACGTGCTCGGCGAAGGGGCGCTCGCCTGGGCCGGCATCCCGGACAGCGACCTCGGCTACCTGCAGTTCCTGACGTTCATCGCGAGCATCGCGGCCGTCACGCAGGTCGTCGAGATGGCGGTCGACAAGTTCAGCCCGAAGCTCTACGCGGCGCTCGGCATCTTCCTGCCGCTGATCGCCGTGAACTGCGCGATCCTCGGCGGCTCCCTGTTCATGGCCGAACGCAAGTACTCGTTCATGCAGTCCGTGACCTACGGCTTCGGCTCCGGCTTCGGCTGGGCGCTCGCGATCGTCAGCATGGCGACGATCCGCTGGCGCCTGCGCACGGCCAACGTGCCGGGTCCGCTGCGCGGCCTCGGCATCACGTTCATCACGACGGGCCTCGTCGCGATGGCGTTCATGACCTTCAGCGGCATTTGATCCCGCCGGCAGGCCCGATGACTACGAAGACAACCACGCGCATCCAGCCGGGACACTGCCGGCGGATGTAAGGCAACCGATGTTCACGACGATCCTGACCGGCGTCATCGCACTGACGGGAGTCATCGTGCTCCTCGTGCTGGTGCTGATGTTCTGCGAGAAGAAGCTCGTCAAGAAGGGCAAGGTCAAGCTGCTCGTCAACGACGACCCGTCGAAGTCTCCCGAGGTCGACGTCGGCAGCAACCTGCTCTTCGCGCTCAGCAATCAGGGCATCTTCCTGCCGTCGGCGTGCGGCGGCAAAGGCTCCTGCGCGATGTGCAAGTGCCAGGTCTTCGAGGGCGGCGGCGACATCCTGCCCTCGGAGCTCACGCACATCAAACGCTCCGAAGCGAAGGCCGGATGGCGCCTCTCGTGCCAGGTCAAGGTGCGCGGCCCGATGCGGGTCAAGGTGCCCGACGAGGTGTTCGGCATCCGCAAGTGGACCTGCACCGTGCGCAGCAACCGCAACGTCGCGACGTTCATCAAGGAGCTCGTGCTCGACCTGCCTCCCGGCGAGATCATCCACTTCGAGTCGGGCGGCTACATCCAGATCGACGTGCCCGAGTACAAGGGCCTGAAGTTCTCGTCGTTCGACGTCGAGCCCCAGTACCGCAGCGACTGGGACAAGTTCAAGCTGTGGGACCTCGTCGCGGCCAACCCGTCCCCGTGCTTCCGCGCCTACTCGATGGCGAACCACCCCGCGGAGGGCAACATGATCATGTTGAACATCCGCATCGCGACGCCGCCGCCGAAGCAGATGACGCTGCCGCCCGGCGTGTGCTCGAGCTACACGTTCGCGCTGAAGCCGGGCGACAAGATCACGATCTCGGGCCCGTACGGTGAGTTCCACATCAACAAGACGAACCGCGAGATGATCTACATCGGCGGAGGTGCTGGCATGGCGCCGCTGCGCAGCCACATCTTCCACCTGTTCCACACCGAGAAGACGACGCGCAAGGTCAGCTACTGGTACGGAGCGCGCAGCCGGCGCGAGATGTTCTACACCGAGGAGTTCGAGGCGATCGAGCAGCGGTTCCCGAACTTCGAGTACCACGTCGCGCTGTCGGAGCCGATGCCCGAGGACAACTGGACGGGCTTCAAGGGCTTCATCCACCAGGTCGTGTTCGACAACTACCTGAAGACGCATCCGAACGTCGACGAGATCGAGTTCTACCTCTGCGGACCGCCGATGATGAACGCGGCCGTGCAGAAGATGCTCGCGGGGCTCGGCGTCGAGAAGGACATGATCCGCTTCGACGACTTCGGCGGGTGAGTCGTGCGGCTGCTCGCGACGATGTTGCCCTGCTTGCTCGCGGCGTGCGCGGCGGGCTCTGACCCGAAGCCGGCCGCGCACCGTACTTCCTGGGATGGCCAGGTGAAGGCCTGGGGTGCCTTGCGCGCGATGTTCCACGAGGGCCAGACGGGCCCCACGGTGTCCCTGGCCACGCTGCTTCCCGATCCCGATCTGTTCGCCGTCGGCGCTCTGGCCGGCCTGGCCGGAGAGGTCACGGTGCTCGAAGGCAGGGTCTACCTCTCGTATCCGGCCGGAGAGACCGCGCGGACCGAGACGCCGGCGCGAACCGATGCTGCCGCGACCCTTCTCGTGGCTTCGCGCGTGCCTGCGTGGCGTCCGGTCACGACGCGCGAAGCGATCCGCTTCGAGCAGCTCGACGACGCGATCGCCGCGCTCGCAACGTCGGCGGGCATCCCTGGCGAACGGTTCCCGTTCCTCGTCGAGGGCGACGTCGAGGACCTGCAGTGGCACGTGATCGACGGCACCCGGTTGCCTGCAGGGACAACGTCGCATCAGGACCATCTCGAGGCTGCCGTCAAGGGGAAGCGCGACCGCGGGCCGGCGACGCTCGTGGGCTTCTACTCCGAGAAGGACCAGGGAGTGTTCACGCACATGGGTTCGAGGACGCACATCCACTGCGTCGTGCAGGGACCGGTCGCGACCGGGCACGTCGATCACGTGGTCATTCCAGCCGGCTCGATCGTGAAGTTCCCGGTGCTGGCCGAGGAGTAGCGCGGGCGGTCCCGAGGACTTGCTGTCCCGCAAGGACGACGGCTCGCGGAGATGTGAAGGGCGGGGTGCGATAGCATGGAGGCACGCTGCTCGCGATCGCGCACGACGTCAGGTGCGATGTGATTCCCGTTGGATACAACGCGAAGGTGATAACGAAGCCCGAGCAGTGGCTCGGCAATCCCGCGGTCGAGGAGATCCTCTCGGTGAGCGAGTGTCTCTCGAAGTCGCTGCTGGACCACACCTCGCTGTGGTTGCACAACGCGTGGTTCCTCTACGACTCGCTCGAGGTGCTGCAGCGGGCCCTCGATCGGACCGGCACTGCCGCCAGCGCCTCGGTGCGGCGATTCTGCTACGAAGTGCACGAGGATCTTCTCGACGACGCTTGGATTCCGCTCAGCGGCACGCCGCCAGGTGCTGCGCGCCCGAGCCCCGGCTTCGTGCTGCGCGGCTACGACGTCGTCTGCCTCATGAGTGGAGCTGATGGCCCGCAGTGTTCGCCGCTGTCGTGCAACTCGGAGGCGAGGCGCTTCGACGTGAACAAGTACTGTCTGCTCGCTTCCCTCGAGCAGGCCATCGAGGTCGCGCAGAGGATCGACCTCGATGGAGCCTGCGAACCCGGACCCTACGGCATCATGTCCGTGTGGGAGGCAAGCAGCTGACGAGCCGCCGCAGCCAGTGAGCTGCGGCGACAAACTCGAGGCCGAGAAGGTGCAGTGCAACAATGCGAAGCAACCAACCGACGAGCGAAGCGGCGACGGTCGCTGAGCGGCACGTTGGACGGCCAGCAGCAGACCCGTGAGCAATGCCTCGAGGGCTCGGCTCCCACGGAAGGTGCCGGGTGGGGGGGCGTTTCCTCTGCAGGCTGCGGGACTAGAACGCTGGTCGCCCCTCATCCCCGTTCCACGGATCCGCACATGCGTCGACTCCCATCCGGCTTCACCCTCATCGAGTTGCTGGTCGTCATCAGCATCATCAGTCTCCTCGCGACCGTGTTGGCCGGGGCGCTGACCAACGTGAGGGCGGCATCGTTCGTCGTGGCGGACTCGGCCAACCTCAGGTGGCATGGCCAGCAGCTCGAGCTCTACCAGCAGCGGAACAGAGGGGGGCTGCCTGGCGAGGGTGGACACAAGTTCGTGCTCGCGACGTGGGGGATGGTCGGCAAGACCGAAGAGAACTTCGACCGCTACTTCACGCCGGGTCGCCGCGACAACGATCCCGACTACCGCGCGAAGCGAGCACAGATGGAGCGCGGCGAGAATCCGTTCCCAGAGCTGAAGCAGACGACCTCGGACGACACGCACTACGCCGGTCGGGCGCGGGAGCAACTGCAGTCGGCGGGCGGAGAGGGCGAGGCCTGGATCGCGGACGACAACGAGGGCGTCTGGTCGCACGCGGACGGCAGCGTCAACGTGTTGTTCAGCGGCGGTGTCGTGCGCACGTACAGCTTCATGGATCTGCAGCGTCGCGGCTATGTGCAGGGTGAGTTGGACACGAACAACCCGATCGAAACCGCGGGACGCAACTCGCCGATCCCCGAGTGTCGCAAGCTCGCGCGGTGACCCCCGGCCGGCGTGGCCGCGGAATCCGACGTCGGCGGTCTGGTGTGCGCATGGACATCCGATGCGCAGCGCCTACACGTACTGGCTGGCCCGCCGGCCCGGTGGGCGAGGAGGTTCGATGCGACGGTCCTCGGCAGTCCTGGTGCAGCTTGCAGCGTGCGCGATGGCCCTTTGCGGGGCCGCGGCTCAGGAGCCCTTCGTCGTTCCCCAGGAGGACTCGCAAGCCCGTGCTGCCTACGACGCGATGATCAAGGCGCTGCGCGCGGCGGCGACGTTGCGCTACGAGAGCGAGTACCGCTGGCGGGGCAAGGACGGCGCCGAGCTGGGCCACTGCCGCTACGTCGCCGAGCTCGCGAAGCCGAACTGGTTCCGGCTGACCGCGACAGCGATCGAAGACGGCCGCGGCGGTACGCTGGTCGGCGATGGCCGGACGCTGTGGACGTTCTGGCACGGCGCGCGTCCGTTCTTCAGCTCGGAGGATCCGAGCACGTATCGCGATGCCCGCGAGGGCCAGTACATGAAGAAGCCGGCACCTCCCGGCGGCCACTCGATCGGGCACGAGACCGGCATGCTCGGCGCCGGCATGTCGATGACGATCGTCGATCCGAGCACCTTCCACGGCTACACCGACTCGCTGCAACCGTACCTCGACGGCGTGCAGGGCAAGGGCACGGTGACGGTCGGCGACGGTGGGGAGAAGTGCGACGTGCTGCTCGTCAGCTTCATGAAGGGCCAGCGCACGTGGGAGCTGTCGGTCAGCCAGCGCGATCACCTGCCGCGCAAGCTGCGTGAGGTGATCCGCGTGCAGCACGAGATCGTCGTCGAGGAAACGTGGACGAAGGTCGAGGTCGGCGTCGACCTGCCCGCCGAGCGATTCCGCTGGGAGCCGCCGGCGGGCTGGATGCAATGGACGCCGCCGCGGCCCGAGGACAGGCTGCTGAAGGCCGGAGCCGAGGCGCCGGACTTCGAGCTGCTGCTCGCCGACGGCAAGAAGCAGGCGTTGAGCGCGCTGCGTGGCCAGGCCGTGTGGTTGGTGTTCTGGCGCGTCGGTTGACCTCCCTGCCGTGAGGAGATGGTCCATCTCCAACGCGTCCACGAAGCGTTCGCCGGCAAGGGACTCGTCGTGCTCGGGTTCAACTGCTCCGACGACGCCGCGATCGCGAGGGAGCTCATGCAGAAGCAGCGCGTGAACTACCCGACGATCCTCGACGGCTCGCAGCTGGCGACGCAGACGTACTTCGAGCGGTACCGCGGCAGCGGCGTGCCGCTGAACTACGTGATCGACCGCGAGGGCCGCGTCGCGGCTGCGTGGTACGGCTACCAGGAGAAGGACACGCGCCGCGACGAGGTGTTCCGCAAGCTCGGGATCGAGATGCCGCGGTAGCGCCGAGGCACTCGCTGGCACTGGATCCACGACGATTGCGTGAGGAGCCCCGGCGTCGCCTTGCCTCGAGACCTAGCATGTGGCGAATGTTGCGTCGTGGTGCCTTGGTCGCGTTGCTGCTTTCGGGCTGCGGGTTCGTGAGGAACACGACAAGTGATCCTCTCGGGTTCAGCTACGACGAGTTGTCCCAGCTGATCGCCGATCTCGGTCAGGCGCGTGCCGCCGGCGTGGCCTACGGTACGTGGGCGTCGGATCACGAGCGCGCCGTTCTCCCGAAGGATGGAACGTGGGACGAGGCGCTCGGGGAGCTCCACGCACGTAGAGCTTCATCCCTCGTGCGCGAAGCACCCGTCGTCTCCTTCACCGCGACGTGGGTCGATCTCTTCACGGACGGATTCGGCTCACCCCATGACTCCCGCGTGGTGCAGGTGCTGTGCCTCGGAATCGGCACGCCGCTCTGCGTGCCGTTCGACCTGCTGATCGTCCCGTTCTCCTTCACCTCTGCGTGGTTCCAGGACATGGCCGTCGACTCGTCGGATCATCAGCGCGCGATGGCAGACCTGGAGCAAGCTCGCGGCCTCGGGTGTCTGCACGCAGAGTGGTGGATGCGTTCGTACCACTGAGCAGGGTCATGGCACTCGTCGCTCTCCTGCGTGGTGTCAACGTCGGCGGTCACCGAGCCCTTCGACCCGCGGTGCTCGCCCGACAGTTGAAGCACCTCGACGCGGTCAACATCGGGGCGGCGGGAACCTTCGTGATCAGGCGTCCGGTGACGAAGGCGCAGCTGCGCGCCGGATTGCAGCGCAGGCTGCCCTTCGCCGCGGAGATCACGGTTCTCGAGGGGCGTGAGATCGTCTCGCTGATCTCCCAGGAGGTCTTCGCACGGCATCCGGCGCGGACCGACGTCGTCCGCTTCGTCAGCGTGCTGTCGCGACGCCCGCGCCTCGTGCCGTCGCTGCCCTCGAGCCTGCCTTCCGCGCGCGGGTGGTTGGTGAAGGTCCTCGCGCGCGAAGGCCGGTTCGTGCTCGGCGTCTACCGGCGCCACATGAAGACGATCGGATGCCTCGGGGCGTTGGACCGCGTATTCGGCGCTGCGGTCACGACGCGGAACTGGAGTACCATCACCGCGGTCGCCAGAGTGCTGCGCGACGGAGCGACCTCCACCAGCCGGAAACCAAGATGAACCGATCCCTCCGCGTTCTCCTGACTCTCGGCTTCGCGCTGGCCTCGACTCCACCGGCGACCGCGCAGGCCGGCGACCCGCTGCCGTCCTGGAACGAGGGCAAGGCGAAGCAGTCGATCGTCGAGTTCGTCGCGAAGGTGACGAAGCAGGGTTCGTCCGACTTCGTCGCGCCGGCCGAACGCATCGCGGTCTTCGACAACGACGGCACGCTGTGGGCCGAGCAGCCGATGTACTTCCAGCTGCTGTTCGCGCTCGACCGCGTGAAGGCTCTCGCACCGCAGCATCCGGAGTGGAAGGACAAGGAGCCGTTCGCGTCGCTGCTGAAGGGCGACGTGAAGGGTGCACTCGCGGGCGGCGAGCACGCGCTGCTCGAGATCGTCATGGCGACGCACGCCGGAATGACCACGGAGGAGTTCGAGAAGGTCGTGAAGGACTGGATCGCGACCGCGCGGCATCCGACGACGAAGCGGCTCTACACCGAGATGGTCTACCAGCCGATGGTCCACCTGCTCGAGTACCTGCGCACGAACGGCTTCAAGACGTTCATCGTGTCGGGCGGCGGCATCGAGTTCATGCGCCCGTGGACCGAGAAGGTCTACGGCATCCCGCCGGAGCAGGTCGTCGGCAGCAGCATCGAGACGAAGTTCGAGGTGCGCGACGGCAAGCCGGTGCTCGTGCGCTTGCCCGAGCTGGACTTCGTCGACGACAAGGAGGGCAAGCCGGTGGGCATCCAGCAGCACATCGGCCGCCGGCCGATCGCCGCGTTCGGCAACTCCGATGGCGACCTCCAGATGCTGCAGTGGACCGCGGCCGGCGCGGGTCCGCGCTTCCTGCTCTTCGTGCACCACACCGATGCCGAACGCGAGTGGGCCTACGACCGGCAGTCCTCGATCGGCCGCTTCGACAAAGGGCTCGACGAGGCGCAGGCGAGAGGCTGGACCGTCGTCGACATGAAGAAGGACTGGAAGGTCGTCTTCGCGCCGGGGAACGTCGCGACCGCGCCGAGGTGACGCGCGGGCCGACGCCGGTGCGTTCCTCGCCGGCGATGATCCACTCCGGGGCATTGCGCGCGAAGCGAAGTCAGTGCGCGCCTACAATGGCGGTGTGCTCGGGCACGTTGCACTCCTGATGCTCCTCGCATTCGCCGCTTGTGCCGGTGCGAGCCCGCCTCCAGCCGACGTCGCGAGTGCGCCGGCGCCGGTGGATCCGGTTGTCGAGCCCGTCGCGGGCAGGGCGTCCGATCGCGTCGACCGCGTGTTCGATCCTGCGCTCGAGTCGCTCGAGTCGCTCGTCTACTACCCGGGACCCGACCCTGCTGCGAGACTGCTCGAGGTGCTCGGCGGCTGCCAGACGGAGGCCGAGCGGCGTGTGTTCCTCGAGCGGGACTTCGGGCGGAGGGAGCTCCGCTTCGTGGGGTTCGACCAGGTCTCGATTGCGGAGTCCATCGACCGCATCCTCGCCGCGTTCCGCGACGATCAGCAGCGTCCGGGGGATCCGGCCGTGCGCGCGAGGATGGCCGACTCGGCGGATCTCTACCTCACGGTGAGGCGCGAGTCGCGCATCCGCCGCTACGCCGGCACCGCGCCGTGCCTTCCGGTGATCCGGTAGCCAGCGCGAAGCGAAGCGTGGCAGTCCGCGGTCAACGCTGCACGACGACGACGCGGAAGCCGATGTGGTCGTAGCGCCGCTCGGGCTCGAACCGCAGGCGGAACGCCGTGCGCAGCGCCCAGCCGTCGTCGGACCAGCATCCGCCTCGGCGCACGCGCGACACGTCGCCGTGCTCGCTCTTCGTCGACGTGCTCTTCGCGTCGTGGAGATCGGGGTCGGTTCCACCCGGCAACCGCCGGTGGTACCAGTCGCGGCACCACTCGTAGGTGTTGCCGTGCATGTCGTGCAGTCCCCAGGCGTTCGCGGGGTAGCTGCCGACCTGCGCGGCGCCCTGCAGCGACGGGCCCGGCTCGGCGCCCGCGTACGGCTTGCCCCTGAAGTTCGCCTGCACGCTGCTGAGCTGATCGCCGAAGTGCGTGGCCGTCGTCGTCCCGGCGCGGCACGCGTACTCCCACTGCGCTTCGGTCGGCAGCCGGAACTCCCAGTCCTGCGGCAAAGCACCGCTGCTGCGGCCGAGCTCCGTGAGCTTGCTGCAGAAGGCCTCGGCTTCGGCGAAGTTCACGTTGCCGAGCGGGTAGTCGTCACCGGCAGGCAGCTCCGCGGTCAGCGGCCCCGGCAGCTCGCCGAGCACGCGCCGCCACTGGCCCTGCGTCGTCTCGTACTTGGCGATCCAGAAGCCCCGCAGCGTCACCTCGACCTGATCCTCGCCGGGGCGCCGCTCGGGTTCGTGTGGCGGGCTTCCCATCAGGAACCGGCCCGGCGGGCACCAGCAGAGCTTCACGCCGGCGACCTCGCGTTCGTCACCCCCCGTCGAGCTCGCGAACGCGTGGGGCGGCACGCCATCGCGGGCCGGCGGCGCGTTCGTCGTTGCCGGGCCCTCACACGCGACGAGGCAGATCAGCAGCAAGGGTGACTTGGCACGACGAAGTCGGGGCATCGTTGTCTTGTCGTCGTTGCCTCACCGCCGGGTCGAGCCCTTCACTGCCTTGTCTTCCTCGCCGAGCCGCGCGGCGAGCAGTTGCAGCTCGAGCGTGACGTCGGGGTTCGTCGGGTGGCGCGCGACCGCGGCGACGATGCCGCCGCACAACGAGTAGGGCCGCGCGGCATCGGTCGCGACGACCTCGAGGAACAGCGCCGGGCTGCCGTTCACGTCGATCTGCATCGGCACGACGAACGCACGGCCGGGCGCGGGCAGGTCCGGCGGCAGGTTCGTCGCGGGAACGCTCTTCTCGAACGGCATCGAGAACGTCGCCTTGACGCCGAAGCCCGTGATCACGGACCAGATGCTCGGCTTCTCGACGACCTGCCAGAAGTACTCGGCGAGTGCGTCGTCCTCCTGCACGACGGTCAGCAGCGACATCAGGCCGAGCGTTGCCTCGACGAGCGGCCGGACCGACTCGTCGCGGTACTGCGGTGTCTCGTTCGCGCCGGGCTGCACACGCGCGGCGCTGAGCGCGGTGTCGACCGCGGGCAGCAGGCCGCGACCGAGCAGCTGCACGGGCAGCTTCACGAGGGACTTCGTGAGCTGCTTGCCGTGTTCGTCGCAGACGATGGCCGAGACGGGCAGCATCCTCGACTTGGCCTGCAGGTCGCGGCGCTGGCCCGCGTCGGTCACGGTGTAGGTCCAGGAACGCTCCTCCCAGAGGGCGATGCGTTGCGAGGGAAGGTTGTCGATCCGGGCGACGAGCTGCTCGCCGAAGACGACGCGCAGGCGCAAGAGCCAGCGGTGGACCTCTTCGCCCTTGCGCAGGCGCAATGCGAACACGACCTCGTCGTCGCTCTGCCACGAGCGGTCCCCGGTGCGCGCGTCGAAGCCCGTGGCCATGCCGGAGGCACCCGGGAACTCGTCCGTCGGCAGCGCGACGGACACGTCGCTGTTCGGCGCGGCGAGCTGCGGCGCGACGCCGTGGCAGGCGGCGAGGCAGCAGGCGAACACGAGGTGGTGGGGATGCTTCACGGGGATTCGGGGCGCGCGGACCGGCTCTCGCGCAGCAGCCACACGAGCATGCCGACGAGCGCGAAGTGCAGCAAGCCGCCCGCGTCGAGGTTGCGCCAGAGCGTCTCGCCGAGCAGCTTCCTCTGCCGCAGCGTCAGCGAGAACAGCACCGCGAGCGCGGTGATCCACCACAACACGTCGCGCGCGCCCCGCGGCCCGCGGCAGAACAGCGCGAACGGCAGCATCGCGGCGGCGAGGTGGTAGACGCGCACGAGCGGCGCGAAGAACACGATCGCGAGCATGACGGCCGACGACTGGATCGCGAGCCGGCTCGGGTCCGGATGTCGTCGCGCGCGCCAGAACCAGAGCAGCAAGAGGCCGCCGAGCACAGCGGACCAGGCGAGCTTCACGATCTGCAGTGCCTGCTCGCCGAGGTCCGCGACGTTCACCGTGTGCCCTTCGCGGTTCACGGCGCGGGCCTGCAGCAGGTAGTCGAGCGTGCCGCCGACGCTCGGGCCGGCGTGCGCCTGCACGATCGCGGCGTGCTCGGGCGCGCCGATCGATTCGGCGATCGTGCGCCAGAAGTCCGCGAGGTGACGCGCGTGCTCGGCCGTGCCGCAGAACGGCCACGGCACGAGCAGCACGGCCGCGAGCACGGTCGCGAGCATCGAACCGGCGGCGCGCGGGCGGCGCATCAGCGGCAGCGCGAGAAGGAACAGGAGCGGCGTGAGCTTCAGCGCGGCGGCGAGGCCGAGCCAGACGCCACCACGCAGGTCGCGGCGCTGCAGCAGGTGAACGACGCCGCCCGCGACGAACGTGCCGACCCAGAGGCTCAACTGGCCGTGCGTGAGGTTCTGCGCGAGGCAGCGCTGGAACAACACGCCGAACGCGAGCCACTGCCACCAGCGCAGGCCGCCGACCATCGCCACGCAGCGCGCCACGGAGCGGAGCAAGAGCGCGGTGCCGAGCCCGAGCAGGAGGCACCAGATCCAGCGCGTCAGCACCTCTCCGAAGACGGCCAGCAGTGCCACGAACGGCAGCGCCGCGAAGTGCGGGTAGACCCACGGCCCCGAGCTCGGCCGGTTGCGGCAGATGTCGACCCCGCCCTCGCGGAACTCGCGCGCGACCTCGAGGTAGATGCCGAGGTCGGCGTAGGCGCCGATCAGGTTGCGCGCCGCGATGCCGGCCGCGACGAGGCCACACAGCCAGGGCAGCCATTGCCCGGGTTTCTGCAGCGAACGCAGCAACTGCATGGCCCAGGTCTATCGCGCCGGTCGTCCGGATACGATCACAGCGATGCGGATCCGGTCCTGCACGATCTGGTTGGTGCTCGCGCTGTTGCCGGCCTGCGAGCACGAAGCACGGGTCCACGCGTTCGGCGGGCCTGCGATGGGCTCGACCTGGGAGGTGAAGTTCGTCGGCGACGTTCCCGAGGCGCGCGTGCGGGCCGCCGTCGAGGCGGAGCTCGCGTCGTTCGACCAGACGTTCAGCAACTGGCGCGAGGACTCGGAGATCGCGCGCTGCAACCGGCATCGGAGCACCGAGCCGTTCGCGGCGTCGGCGCGCTTCCTCGCGGTGCTGCAGCAGGCGCTCGACGTGGCCGCGGCGACCGAGGGCGCCTTCGACCCGACCGTGAAGCCGCTCTCGGATCTGTACCGCAAGGCACAGCGGGATCCGCAGCATCGGTTCGACGAAGGTGCTGCCGCGGCGGCGCGCGAGCGCGTCGGTTGGCAGAACGTCGAGGTCCGCGAGGGTGCCGTGCACAAACGGAGGCCCGACGTCGAGCTCGATCTCGACGGTCTCGTGGCCGGCGCGTGCGTCGACGCGATCGGGACGCAGCTCGACGCGCTCGGTGTGCCGGCGTTCTACCTGCAGGTCACCGGCGAGGTGTACTGCCGCGGCGAGAAGGCGCCCGGTGTGCCGTGGCTGATCGGCGTCGTCGATCCGGCGTCGGACGGCACTGGCGCCGAACAGGCGATCCGCTCGCTGCCGCTGCGCGACCAGGCCCTGTGCACCAGCGGCGTCACCCGCAACGCCCTGCTCGCGAACGGCCGCGCGATGCACCACATCTTCGATCCGCGCACCGGCAGCAGTGCCTGCCGCGGCGTCGTCAGCGTCTCCGTGGTCGCCGACAGTGCGGCGCTCGCCGACGCGCTCGGCACGGCGTTCCTCGTGCTCGGCGACGAGGCCACGTCCCGCCTGCTGCCTTCGCTGCGCCAGCTCGCTACGCTGCACGGGCTCGGGCAACCCGGTGTGTTGTTCCTGCTCGCGGGCGAGGACGGATCGCTGCGCGAAGTGGAGTTCGCCTGGCCGATCCGCTCGAGGAGGTCTGAATGAAGCGTCTGCTCACCAAGCTCCAGAACCCGCTGAAGGAGGATCGGGTCGATCATCTGCTGCGCATCGTGGCGAGCTTCGAGAGCGCACAGCGAGCGGTGCCGGGCCACGTGCGCCGCGAGCTCGTGATGCTCTCGGCGCACTGGGGCAAGCGCAGGATCCCGGCCGTCATCCTCGACGCGCGGCGCCTGCTGCAGGGTTCCGGTGGCACGAAACCCACGAAGCAGACCGGCGGCGGGATGCGAGACGCGGGCGGCAGACTCGGCGGATGACGGCGCAGCGTCGGAGAAGGGCGCTCGGCGGGGCGCGCCGCGTCGCGGCGTTCAGGTCAGTACAAAAAAGCGGCCTCGGCGAGGCACCACCCCGCACCGAGGCCATCCCTGCCACTGGACCCATGCCCAGGCGTTTCTTTCCACGCCTCCCCTAGAGCAGGATGCGTGCCACTGCGCGCTACTCGCCGTCGTTTTTTCGAGCGCGGCACAAACCACTGCCATCCATGGGTTAGAGCGCGAATCGCGCAACGAGCGCACGGGGCTGCTCGCGGGCACGGCACACATCGTCGGGCCACCGCGTCGGCCGACCGGCGGAACGTCGGCTTCCAGACGATCAAGGAGCTCTGCGCTCGGCTTCCTTGGCCCGTTCCCACGCGGCGTCCATCTCGGCGAGGCTGTGGCCCTGCAGCTCGAAGTCGAACTCCTGCTCGACGGCGTGGAAGCGGCGCTGGAACTTGTCGGTCGTGCCCGCGAGCGCCACCTCGGGGTTGACCGCGAGGTGACGGGCCAGGTTGCAGACGCTGAACAGCAGATCGCCGAGCTCGGCTGCGATCGCGGTGGCATCGCCGGTCGCGATCGCCGCGTCGAGCTCGGCCAGCTCCTCGGCGACCTTGGCGCGCGGGCCTTCGCGGTCGGGCCAGTCGAAGCCGGCGCGCGCCGCCTTCTCGCCGATCCGGAACGCCCGCAGCAAGGCCGGCAGCGCTTTCGGAACGCCCGCGAGCACGCTGCGGTCGCGCCGTTCGTCGCGCTTCGTACGCTCCCAATTCTGGTAGGCCTGCTCGGCGCCCGCCGCTTTCGTGTCGCCGAAGACGTGCGGGTGGCGGCGCACGAGCTTGCTGGCGGCAGCGGCTGCGACGGCGTCGACGTCGAACGCGCCCTGCTCGCGCGCGATCTGGCTGATCATCGCGACGTTCACGAGCACGTCGCCGAGCTCCTCCTGCGCCTCCGGCGCGACGCCGCGCCGCAGCGCATCGGCGGCCTCGAAGGCCTCCTCGAGGAGGTGGGGGGCCATGCTGGCCATCGTCTGCTGGCGGTCCCACGGGCATCCGCCGGGGTCGCGCAGGCGGGCCACGATGGTCAGCAACTCCTGGATTCCGCCCAGGTTCGGCGGGGGAGGGAAGGCTCGGGCCTCGGTCATGCCCGGAAGGCTATCCGGCCCGGATGGCCTCCGGATGCGGTTCCCGGGCGGTTTCGGCGTGCGGCGCGCCGGCCGTTCCGTATGGTCCTGGGGCCGATTCGGCATACCTGGCGACCAAACGGAGATCCATCCTGGCTATCGAACTTCCCCCGTTGCCCTACTCCCCCGACGCGCTCGCCCCGCACATCGGTGCGCAGACGTTGTCGACGCATCACGGCAAGCACCACCGAGCCTATGTGACGAACTGCAACAAGCTCATCGAGGGCAACGAGTTCGCCAACAAGTCGCTGGTCGACATCATCGTCGCGACTGCCGGCAAGCCCGCTCACACCGCGATCTTCAACAATGCGGCCCAGGCGTGGAACCACGCGTTCTACTGGCGCTCGATGAAGCCGAAGGGCGGCGGCAAGCCGAGCGGCGCGATCGCGCAGAAGATCCAGACCGACCTGCAGGGCTACGAGAAGTTCGTCGAGCTGTGGAAGCAGGCCGGCACGACGCAGTTCGGCAGCGGTTGGGTGTGGCTCAACCTGCGAGGCGGCAAGCTCGAGGTCACCAAGACTCCGAACGCCGAGACGCCGCTCGCGACGGGTGCGCTGCCGCTGCTCACGATGGACGTCTGGGAGCACGCCTACTACCTCGACTTCCAGGAGCGGCGCGCCGACTACATCCAGACCTTCCTGCAGCACCTCGTGAACTGGGATTTCGCGAACGAGAACCTCGCGAAGGCTGACCAAACGAAGTGACCTCGCACCGCCGCCGCAAGCAGAAGGCCCAGTCGATGGGCCTCACCGACGCCGAACTGCAGCTCTGCGAGCTGCTCGGCCAGGTGCTCGAGCTCTTGCGATGGAACCAGGTGCTCGGCTACAGCAACCAGTACCTGCTGCACCAGAAGCTCGGACTGACGGCCGAGGAGCGACACAGCGTCATGCGGGCGGCCGCGAGCGCCGTCGAGCAGGACGGCCGGCTGCAGGACTGGGGCAAGCGCCTGCTCGAGATCCAGGACTCGCTGCAGCGCATCCATGCGCGGTTGCTCGGCCCCGGCGAGATGCTCGCAGACGGTGGCAGCGCCGAGGCCGCGAGTGGAGCCTGAGCGGGCTCGGACGCCGATCAGCGGCTGCGTGATCTGCTACCAGGAAGCCGATCGCATCGCCGATTGCCTGCGCTCGCTGTCGTTCTGCGACGAGGTCGTCGTCGTCGACAGCGGCAGCACCGATGGCACGCGTGCGGCCGCGGCCGAGCTCGGCGCGCGCGTCGTCGTCAACGCTCCGTTCCCGGGTCACCGCGAGCAGAAGCAGTTCGCGATCGAGCAGTGCCGGCACGACTACGTGTTCTGTCTCGACGCCGATGAACGGTGCACGCCGGAGCTGCGTGAGCTCGTGGCCCGCCTGCAGCAGAACGGCCTCGAGGCGCCCGGATACGAGTTCCCGCGCCTCAACCACTACCTCGGTCGCGTGATGCGTCACGGGCTGTCGTGGCCCGACCTCAAGCTGCGGTTGTTCGACCGCCGTCGCGGCCGGTGGGGCGGGCGCAACCCGCACGACCGCGTCGAGCTCGCGGCTGGCCTGAGTCCCGTGCGGCTCGAGCCTGGCATCGAGCACCTGAGCTACCGCAGCTTCGGCCACCACCTGCGCACGGTCGACTCGTTCTCGCGCATCGCGGCGACGGCGCTGGCCGCCGAAGGGCGGCGCACGAACCCGTTCGACCTGCTCGTGCGGCCGCCGGCGGTGTTCGTGAAGAGCCTCGTGCTGAAGCTCGGCTTCCTCGACGGCTGGCGCGGCTTCGTCGGTGCCGCGATGGCCGCCTACACGGACTGGAAGAAGTACTGGCGCCTGTGGCGGCTGCCTCGGCCCGGGAGTGCTGCATGAGCTCGCTGGCCGGGCGCATCCTGCACCTGTTCGCGAACTACAAGTGGACGGGGCCAGCGGACCCGGCGATCCGCTCGGCCGTGCAGATGCGTGCGCTCGGCTGTGACGTGACGTTCGCGCAGGCCGGATTCGTGCATCGCGGCGGCGAGCATCGGGTCGCCGAGGTGCTCTGGCAGCGAGGTCTGCCGGTCGTCTCGGGTCTCGAGCTGCGCAAGCACTTCCACGTGCGCTCGCTGCTGCACGACATCGCGGTACTGCGTTCGGTGCTGCGGCGCGACCGCTACGAGCTCGTGCACTGCCACCTGCCGGCCGACCATCTGCTCGCGACCGTCGCGTGCCGCCTGCTGCCGGAGGCACCGGCGATCGTGCGCACGCTCTACGAACCCGAAGCGCCGGAGCGCGGCTGGCGCGAGACCTTCGCGTTCCGCCGCACGCACGGGGTCATCGCGCCGACCGCGGCCGCGTGGCGCGGCGTGCAGGACCGGTTCGGGCTCGCCGCGGACCGCATCCTGCTGCAGGAACCGGTAACGGAGCGCCGGGAGCTCGAGGGCGGAAACCTGCGGACGCGGTGGGGGATCGGAGCGGGCCCGCGCGTCGTCGGCATCACGGCCAGGATCCAGCCGCACCGCCGCTTCGACCTCCTGTGGGCGACCGCGCGCCTCGTCGTCGACCAGGTGCCCGGCGTGCGCTTCGTGCTGCTCGGGCGCGGCAACGAAGAGGACACGCGTGAGCACGTCACGAGGCCGATCGAGCGCCTCGGGCTCGCGGGGCACGTGCTGCTGCCCGGCTACCAGACCGGACCCGACTACGACGCGGCGCTGCGCTCCCTCGACGTGTTCCTGTTCCTCGTACCGGGCAGCGACGGCACGTGCCGCGCCGTCTGCGACGCGATGGCGTTCGGCGTGCCGGTCGTCGCGACGCAGCGCGGCATCCTGCCGGAGCTGCTCGCCGCGCGCCGCGACGGCGAGGTGCCGGGCCGCGCGTGTCCCGAAGCGCCCGAGGCGCTGGCCACCGAGATCGTCCGGCTGCTGCGCAACGAGCCGCTGCGCCGGCAGTGTGGTGAAGCGGCGCTGCGCCGCGCGCGCCTCGACATGGATCCTCGTCGCGCCGCGTTGCGCACGCTGGAGCTCTACGCGCGGCTGCTGGCCGAACGGCCGGGAGCCGGTTGATGGACAGGGCGGCGGAGTCCGCGGCGGACCGCGAGACGATCGACCGCTGGTGGCAGACGTTCGCCGCCACGGGCCGCCTGCCGGCGGAACTCGAGCTCGTGCAGGGCAGGCTCGTGCGCGCCGTGCACCGCGCGTCGCTCCCGTCGGGACCGGTCTACGTGAAGGTGATGACGTTCCCGCGCGGCAAGGACCGGCTGCGCTACCTGCTGCGCGCGCTGCCTGCGGTGCACGAGGCCCGGCTGCTGCGTGCGACCGCGGCGGCCGGCATCGCGTGCCCCGAGGTCGTCGGCGTCCGCACCGAGCGCCGAGGCCTGCTGCCTGCGCGTTCGATGCTCGTGCTGCGGGCGCTCGCCGTGCGGCCTGGCCCGGAGCGCGATCTGCGCGCGCAACTCGCCGACGAGGCCGCGCTCGCCATGCGGCTGCTCGCGGCGGGCATCCTGCACCGCGATCTGCACAGCGGCAACTTCGTGCGCCTGCTCGATGGCTCGCTGGCCGTGCTCGACCTGCAGTCGGCCACGCTGCGCAGCGGGCCGTGCCTGTCGAGGCGCTGCCGGCTGGCGACCGCAGCGCGGCTCGTGCGCGAGCGCCCCGGGCTCGAGCCCGAGGTCGCCGCAGCGGCGCTGGTGCAATCGGGACTCGTGCGCGATGCGGCCGAGAGCGAAACCGTGCGACTCCGCGCGGCGCGCGAACGGGGCCGCTTCTGGCGAAGCCGGATCCGGCGCTGCCTGCAGGAGAGCACGGAGTTCACGCTGCGAACGGGCCTTCGCGGCCGGCTCTACCGAACAAGGGGCGAACTCGGCGACGGCCGCTGGTGGCATGGCGGCGGTCGCGAGCTGCGGCGGGCCTGGCTCGGCCAGCGCGCGCTCCATCTGCGTGATGGCCGCGCGCCGCTGTTCCCGGCGTTCTTCCAGAACTGGTGGTGGCTGGGCGGAGGTGCGGCGCTATATGTTCCGCGCGCGTGTAGAGAGGACCGGATCCGGGCAGAGGTGCAAGCTGCATCGGCCGGGTTCGTCGTCTCCGAACGTGCACATACGGCCTGATCGGGGGCCCATGTGATCTGCAGAACTCATGCGGCCTCCAGAACCTGAGCGATCGAGCTACCGCGACGTGCGTCCTTCGTCCTTCGATTCGGCGCTGCCCGCAGACAGTGGATTGGACCTCGAGCTGCCGGGCGCGACACCGGGCCGACTCGCCCAGCGCCTCGGCCCTGTGCGCCGCGTGCTGTTCTTCGGCAAGAGCATGTCGCGGACGCGGTGCACCGGAGCGCTCGTCGAGTCGTTCCGGGCTCACGGCGTCACGGTGCGCTGGCGCAACCTCGTGACGCTGCGCCGCTGGCTCGGCGTGAACATGTCGTATCGCGCGGCGCGCGCCGAGTTCCGGCGGTTCCGCCCCGACGTCGTCTTCGTCTTCCATCGCGACCTGCCCGCGGTGCTCGCCGACGAGTTCCGCCGCGATGCGCGACTCGTGATCTGGTGTGAAGAGGCACTCGAAGCGCTCGACGGCTCGGTCGTCGACTACTTCGCGCTCGCGGATCTCGTCTGCATGAGCAACCCGGCCAAGTTCCCGTGGCTCGGCGAACGCGGCCTCGACAACATGGCCTTCCTGATGAGCGGCTTCTCGCCGCGCTTCCATCGCCCCGCGAAGGTGCAGCCGTTCCGGCGCGACGTCGCGTTCATCGGCGGCCCGGGCCGGCGCGGACAGCGCGCCGCGTTCCTGGCCAAGGTCGGCAAGCACTTCCACACCGAGGTGTTCGGCCCGCACTGGGATCGCTGGCGGCACCTGCACGAGGGCCTGCGCGTCGTCGGACCCATCGACAACCGCGGCTACGCGAAGATCTGCGCGTCGTCGCGCATCGTGCTCGGCGTCAACGAGGTCAACGAGGACCCGTTCTACTTCAGCAACCGCACGTTCCTGACGCTCGCGTGCGGCGCGTTCCACCTGACGCACTACGTGCCGAAACTCGAGCAGGTCTTCGTGGACGGCGAGCACCTGGTCTGGTACCGCGACGAAGACGAAGCGATGGAGAAGATCGCGCATTGGCTGCAGTGCTCTGCCGACCGGGCAAGGGTTGCGGCCGGCGGACACGCCGAGGTCACGCAGCACCATCAGTACTACCACCGGGTCGCGCGCATCCTGCAATGGTTGCAGGCTGGCGTGCCGCGCTGGCAGAACGACGCGCGCTGGCACGCGTCTCCCGTGCTCGCAGAACCCAGCAGTCAGGCCAGCAAGGGTCTGTGACGCAGCGCCCGCCGCCTTCTCTGCGCGAACGCCGGCGAGCGTGATTTCGGTCCTCGCGCACGACTGCAATGTCCCTCGGAAGGCTGGTCCGTATGATTCCGGCCCATGAACCACCCCCACAGAATCGTCATTCTCACGTTCCTGAGCTTCGCGGTAGCCCTGCCATCGCAGAACGAAGGCGAGAAGCCGAAGCCGAAGGAGAGTGCGGCCAAGACCGAGACGAAGGCTCAGAAGGACGACGCAGCGACTGCCAACGACAAGGCGATCGTCGCGATCGATGCGTTCATCGGGAAGCAGGCCGTCGACAAGAAGGCGTCGGACTGGCGCACGAAGCTGAAGGCGCCGCCGCAGCAGAAGTTCGACGACAACACCGACTACTTCTGGCACATCGAGACGTCGGTCGGCCCGATCAAGATCCAGTACTACCCCGACACCGCGCCGATGCACGTCACGAACGGCATCTACCTCGCGCGCCTCGGCTTCTACGACGGCCTGAGTTTCCACCGCATCATCAAGAAGTTCATGGCCCAGGGTGGTTGCCCGCTCGGCAACGGCGGCGGTGGTCCTGGCTACCAGTTCGCCGGTGAGTTCGGCGGCAAGCGCAAGCACGACAAGCCCGGCGTGTTGAGCACCGCAAATGCGGGACCGGGCACCGACGGGTCGCAGTTCTTCATCACTTTCGTCGATTACAGCAGCCTCGATGGCGGCTACACGATCTGGGGACAGGTCGTCGACGGCATGGATGCCGTGAAGGGGTTGGAGGCGGCCGGCACGGTCGGTGAAGGCAGGATCGCGAACCCACCGACGATCAAGCGGAGCTGGGTCTCGGCCGCGAAGAAGCCGGACGCCGAGAAGCCGAAGGACGCCGAGAAGCCGAAGGACGACGGCAAGTCCGGCAAGTGACGCGCTCCGCGGCGCAGTGCGCCGCGGGCGGGGCACCTCAGAAGCCGCTCTGGAGCGCGTCCGTGATCTTCTTCGCGAGGGCGATGACGATCTCGCGGCGCGCGCTCGTGAGGTCTTCCCCGATCGGCGAGCGGAACTCCGTGCGGTCGAGCAGCCGCTGATCGAGCAGCACGGTGCCGTCGCGCTTGACGAGGCGCATTCGCACGGTCGCCTCGAACGCACCCTCGGTGACCGGCTGGCTGCGCACGCCAGTGACCAGCGTCCGCTCGCGCGCATCGGTCAACACGACGTGCACCGTCGCATCCGCGGTACGGCGGTCGGCAAGCATGAGGTCCGTCCGGACCGGCAGCTCCCTGGCGAGCTCCTGCCCGAGCTCGGCCTCGAGGCGCTGGCGGTAGGTCTCGTTGCCGACGACCGTCAACGCGATCGAGCGCACGCCTCGTTCGTCGAGCCCCGTGCCGAACGTGTAGCCGCACGCGGCGAGCAGCGCGCCCGCAGCGAGCAGCGCCAAGCCGTCCATTGCAGCTTGCCTCATCGGTCGCTGCCCTTTGCGCTGGCCTCGGCGAGCGAGCGTTCGAGGGCGTCGCGGGCCGCGGCGGCCTTGCCGTGCGCGGCCGTGCTCGCGAACTCGTTGCTCGCCGCGATGTCGAGGTGATGTCGGCGGCCCGCGAGGTTGCCGACGCGTTCGTAGAAGTCCGCGATGCGCAGGTGGCGTTCGACCTGCCACTCGAGCAGCCGCGCGCGGGCCTGTTCGGCCTGCTGCACCTTCTGTGGACTCTCGGGCTTCGTGGCCAGGAAGCCATCGAGCTCGCGCACCGCGTGGGCCATGCGATCGAGGTCGTAGTCGGGCCCCTGCAGGCTGTCGACGATCGCCATCGCGAAGCGGAACTGCGCGTACACGGTCCACTCGCTCTCGGGCCGGTTCAGCATCAGGTCGCGGAAGCGCTGCTGGGCCACTTCGTAGTCGCCGTCCTCGTAGGCCATGTCGCCGAGCAGGCGCAGCGCGTCGGCGAGCCGCGGGGTGTCCGGGTGCCGCGTGACGAGGTGCTCGAGCACGGTCTGCGACGCGTTGCGATCGGACCAGAAGAACAGGAAGCCGCCGTTGCGGACCGCGAGTGTGCGCGCGGTCTGCCAGATCATCTCGACCACGTTCGGGCGCAGCTCGCTGTGCGGGTAGAGGTCGGGGAACGGTTCGAGCAGCTCGAACGCGGTCCACGGCTCACCGAGCCCCATCTGGGCCGTCGCGGCGGCGAGGTCGCGGCGGTCGCGCAAGCGCTTCGGGCACGTGTTGCCGGCCAGCGTGCCGAGGACCTCGATGCCCTCGTTCCACGAACCGGCGGCGACGAGCGCCTCGGCTCTCGCGAGCTCGAGCTCGGGGTCCTTCGGCGGTGGTGCGGAGGCACAGCCGCAGAGCATCAGCCACGAGCCAGCGAGTGGCAGGAGCAGGCGCCGGATCCGCATCGCGGTCATGTTCCGTGCTCGCGCTCGCGGCTGCGAGGGTTTTCTGCGCCGGGTTCCGGGTCCGCAGCGCGGAACACGAGGTGGCGGAAGCGCGGCCGCTGCTCGGTCGCGGCCAGCAGCCACGACGCCGGCAACGGCGCCGCGAGGCGCGGTGGCGTCGCGGGTTGCAGGTCGGGCCACTCGCGCCCCGAGGTCGCGCGCAGCGTGCACAACAGCCCGAGCACCGCGGCGCTGACCGCGCGCCGCGGCGGCGTGGCGTGCGTGCGGCAGACGAGTCCGCGCGAGTCCGCGTCGACGAAGGCGCCCGAGGGCAACGCACCGCCGCAGCTCGAACAGCGCTCGAGGTCCGGTAGCGCCCCGAGCAGGTCGAGGTAACGGAGCTCGAGCCCGAGCACGACCTGTGGGATCGCGGCGACAGGGCACCGTTCGAGCAGGTTCAGACCGCCTGTGAGCAGGTCGTAGACGGCCGGCTCGGGGCGGTCGGGCATCGCGAAGTCGCACAGCTGCGCCAGATGGCTCGCCGCGAGGAACCGCGCCGGCTCGCGCAGCGCGCGCCGTTCGCGCACGAGCTCGGCGCGCAGCAGCAGGCGCAGGCCGCCGCGGTCGGCCGAGAACGTGGCGCGGACCTCGTTCAGGAAGTCGAGGCGCCCGAGCAACGGCGAGTCGGCGCGGTGGGCCCCCTTGGCGAGGCCCGTGATGCGGCCGTGTTCGCGCGTCAGGCAGGTCACGATGCGGCTGCTCTCGCGGAAGTCCGTGCGTCTCCACACCACGGCGACCAGCGCAGCGGCGCCGCGCGCGCGCGCTCGGACCAGGGCCGCCGTGGTGGGGCCCGTTTCGCCCATCAACCGGTGCCCTCGGCCGGCTCCGGAGCGAGAGTCGACACGCGCACACGATGCACGCGGCGGTCGTCGGCCTGCAGCACGCGGAACTCGACGCCGTCCACGACGACCGTCTCGCCGGCGACCGGGATGTGGTTGCACGTCGCGATGACGAGGCCGGCGATCGTGTCGTAGTCGGTGCCCTCGGCCAGCTGCGTGCCGAGCAGCCGGTTGACCTCGGCAACGGTCGTTCGCGCCGGGATCTCGAGCACGCGCCCCGCCTCGATGACGCGGATCTGCTCGTCCCCGGCGTCGAGGACGGGCGAATCGTACTCGTCCCCGATGTCGCCCACGATCTGCTCGAGGATGTCCTCGACGGTCACGAGTCCGACCGTCGTGCCATACTCGTCGATCACGATGGCCATGTGCTGGTGGCGCGCCTGGAAGCGCCGCAGCAGCTGGGCAGCTCCGGTCTTCTCCGGCACGAACAGCGGTTCGCGCAGCATCGATCGCACGGGCGCGAGACCGCGTTCCGAGGCGCCTGCCTGCAGCAGGCGCAGCGCGTCCTTCACGTAGAAGATGCCCGAGACCTCGTCGATGCGGTCGCGATAGACCGGGTAGCGCGAGAAGCCCTGATCGAGCGCCTTCTGCACGGCTTCGCGCAGCGGCGTCGAGTCGGCGAACGCGACGATGTCGGGCCGCGGCGTCATCACGGTCGAGACCTCGACGTCCTTCAGCGCGACGATGTTGCCGATCCAGGTGCGCGCCGGATGAGGCAGCGTCTCGTCCGTCACCGTGTCTGCGACGGCCGCCATGACCTGCTTCTGCACATGGGCCGTGTCGGGCGGCGCTTCGGGCCGGATGCGCAAGAGGTGCAGGCAGAGGCGCGTCGTCAGCAGCAGCGGCATGACCAGCGGCCAGCGCAGCAGGAACCAGCCACCCCGCACGATCGGCAACGCGGCCAACAGCGAGCGCTCGGCGCGGACCTGGGCGATCGACATCGGCAGGCTGCCCGCGAAGAGCAGCATGGCCAGCACGAACACCGCGAACGCCGCGGGGCGGTTCGCCGCGTCGACGGCCTGCGCAACCGACCAGACGCCGAAGATCCAGCCCGCGGCCGTGTAGAAGGTCGCCACGGCCAGGTACTCGGACTCGAGGCGTGCGATTTCGGCAGCCCGTTTTGCCGGGCCGGGGCGCCTCGTCTCCTCGAGGTGCTGCAGCAGCCGGGTCGGCGAGTAGCCGACCAGGCTCGCGAGGGCCAGGGTCCCGAAGCCGGCGACCGCGGCGGCCAGCAGCGCGGATCCGAGGTGCAGCGGGGACAGCTGGAGCGGCGCGACGGCGGCGGCGTCCAGGACCGGCGTCTCGTGCCAGAGCAGAGCGCCGCAGCAGCCAAGGCTTGCGGGTGCTCGCGCGGATGCGGTTCGGTCTGCTTCGGTGGCCTCCGGGCATGCCACGAGTCGAGGAGGCGCTGTGCGCACTGGGGTCTTCTCAGCCAAGGGACGCGCCAGCATAGCGCGCCGCGCTCGCCGTGTTCGCCTTTCCCGGACAGGGATAGCCGCTGGCGTGCAGGACGTTATCCATTCATGGGCAATATGTTGCGTACGTTCATTGCGGTCAGGGGGGCACCGGCCTCACCTCGTCGACGGCCTCGACGTCCGCCGAGAAGCGGTTGCGGCCGAGGCCCTTGCTCGCGTAGAGCGCGCGGTCGGCGCGCTGGAGCAGCGTCTCGATGGTGTCGCCGGGCTTGAAGCAGGTGAGGCCGATCGAGATCGAGATCGGCAGCTGGACTGCCACCCCGCGCTCCTGCACGGCGGTGAACAGGCGCGTCGCCAGGACGGTCGCGTCGTCGGGGCTGGTCCCCGCCAGCACGACCAGGAATTCCTCGCCGCCGTAGCGGCAGATCGTGTCGCCCTTGCGCAGCGTCTGCCGCAGGACGTCCGCCGTCGCGCGCAGGGCCACGTCGCCCTCGAGGTGGCCGTAGCGGTCGTTCAGCTGCTTGAAGTGGTCGAGATCGCACATCAGCACGGTCAGCGGCCGCACGAAGCGGTCGGCCCGCGCGATCTCCTGCTCGAGCGCGAGCAGCCCCATGCGGCGGTTGAACAGCCGCGTCAGGCTGTCGGTGACCGAGAATTTCTGGGCCCGCTGGCGGCGGCGGCGCAGCAGCAGGTTCTCGTTGAGCAGCGAGCCGCTGATGCCGAGCGTCGTCGCCAGCGGCGCGTCGCCGGACCCCGTGATCGCCGTCAGTGACAGCGTGCGATCGAGCAGCAGGAACCCCGGCATCGCGAACGCGAGGTTCATCGGCACCGCCATGACCTCGTCCGCGGCCAGTGCTCCGAGGATGCCCTGGCGGCGGTGGAAGTGCGACCTCAGGATCACCGGCCGCTCGTCGCGCAGCGCCAGCTGCAGCGACGCGGCTTCGTCGGGCGAGGCGACGACCTGCGGCATCCGGATGTGCCGCGCCGACGAGTCCGACTTGCTGCGCAGCGTCATGACGCGCTGGGCCTGGTTCCACTTGCCGTAGAATGCGCAGTCGTAGGACCCGTACCGCACCGACGCCGCGGTCATCACGGTCACGATGCCGCGGTAGCTCTCGGACCGCGCGCAGCCGAGCACGTTCAGCAGCACCTCGTCGAGGTTGCCGCGGCGCTTGCCCCGGAAGGTCAGATCGGCGACGGCGCCGTCGAGGTCCACGTCGGGCACGGTCGGATCGAGGCCGAACGTGCGCAGCGATGCCTCGACGCGGCGGCGCAGGTGCTGCGCGGCGACGAGGTCCGTGCGCTCGGCGGTGCCCAGGATGCCGTCCGGATCCAGGCTCTCCGGTGTGATGTCGTGCCCGAAGTTCGCGAGGTTCGCCAGCAGCTCCGCCGCCCGCACGAGCTCGCAGGCGTTCGCGAACGGGCCGGCCGCCGTCGTCGCGGGCGGACCCTGGAACTCGCGCACGAAGTCCAGCAGCTGCGCGGGCAGCTGCCAGTGCGCAACCCATTCGGTTGCCGTGACGCCACCCTTCGCGGTCTCGAACTGCTCGGTCAGCAGCGTCAGCCATTCGGGCAGGTCGTGCACGAGGCCGAGCAGGTAGGCCGTCTCGGGATCGATGACGTTGTCGCGCGACGCGAGGTCGTGGCTGGCCTGGGCGGTTGCGATGGCGTGCAGCCAGAGCGGGCGGAGGCGCGAGGTGCCGGGAATCGTGACCGGCTCGGTGTCGAGCATGCGCGCCGACATCGCCGGGCCGAGCACCTGCACGAGCCGCCGCACGTTGAGCGGGGTCGCACTGCTGCCGAACACCGGCGAGTTCGCGACGCGCAGGCCGCGCAGGACCGAGAGCGGATCGAGCTGCAGGATCTTGACGAGCTGGTCTTCCCCAACGGGCCGTCCGCTCAGAACATGCCGCAGCCGGCGCTGCAGGTCGCGGATGGCCAGCACCGAAGGCAGCCCGATCAGCGGGTTCCCGGGGCTGGCGGTTGGCGGTTTGTCGGTCACGGTGGCTTGAAGTGGAGTTTGTTCGGCTCCGCACGCAGCTTCGCTCAAGGCGACGCCGCAGATCGTCTCTGTTCCGGGGCGACGCAGGCGCCTGCGCTATCGTCGGATCGACACAACTGTCTGTAATTGCCATCATTGCGTGCCGCCTTCGCAGCGGATGTTGCGTTTCCCGAGGAGCATGGCCCGACCTTCGCATGGGCATGTTGCCCATGAGCTGCAACCCCTCGCAGACCTCGAAGCCCCAAGCCCTGTCCGGTGAGCGCGAGCGCCTTCGCCAGCGGGCCGAGGTCCTGCTGGCGCAGTACGCCGGCCTGGCCGCCTGTGCGGAGTCCGGCAGCGCGACGCCCGGCAGTCCGACGCCCGGCAGTCCGACGCGAATCCCGGCGGAAGCGACCGATGCAGCGCTCGCGACGTCCCTGATGGACCTGTTCCGCCGCACGGCGGCTGCCGAGGTCTTCGAGTGCCTCGTACGCTGGGTCGCGCCGCAGCTGTTCCTCCGCATCCGTTCGCGGCTGCGCACGCTCGGCGCCCAGTACGATCCGCACGAGATCCTGCAGGACACGCTCGTCAACATCTACCGCTACCCGGACCGCTTCCTGCCCTCGCGTCCCGGTGCCTTCTCGGCCTGGTCCTCGACGATCGTCGACAACACGATCCGCCGACAGCTTCGCCGGGGGCGCCGGGGCGCGGACATCACGATCAGCTCGCCCGAGATGCTGCAGCAGTACGCCGACCACGGCGCGCGCGAGCCGAGCCTGCAGGCGCAGGACCACGAGGAGTGCAAGGTCACGCTGCACGCCTACTCGCTGCTGCTGCACTGCTACCTCGTGGCCTTCGGCACCTTGAGCGAGCGCGAGCGATTCGTGCTGCAGATGGTCGAGGTGCGTCAGATGCGCTACCACGAGCTCGCGAGAGTGATCGGAACGCGGGCCGAAGCGCTCAAGATGGTCGTCTTCCGCGCGCGCAAGCGCGTCTTCGACCGCGTCTCGAGCATGCTCTCGGCGTGCCGTGTCGATCGGTCCCGCGAAGAGCATCTGGCCATGGCCTGAGCCGGGGGCGGGTCGGTCGAGCGCGCCGCGAAGCTTGCAATGCCGTGGGCGCCGGTGATCCTTGCGGCATGGTCGAGACCGTCGATCGCCTGTTCCTGCATTGCCGTGAACTGGTCACGCTGACCGACGGGGCTCCGGTGGGCCCGCGCCGCGGCGAGTCGATGCGGCGCCTCGGCGTGATCGGGGACGGGGCCGTGGCCGTTCGCGACGGCCGGATCGTCGCGGTCGGTCCGACCGATCAGGTCGCGAGGAAGGTCCGCGCCCACGAAGAGCTCGATCTGTCGGGGTTCGTCGTGTTGCCGGGCTTCGTCGACTGCCACACGCATCCGGTGTTCGCCGGCACCCGCGAGCACGAGTTCCACATGCGCTGCGCGGGCGCCGACTACATGGCGATCGCGGCGAAGGGCGGCGGCATCCTGAGCTCGATGCACGCCGTGCGGCAGACGACGCTCGAGGACCTCGCCGAGCGCACGGAGCAGCACCTCTGGGGCTTCGCGGCCCACGGCACGACGACCGTCGAGTGCAAGACCGGCTACGGCCTGTCGCTCGCCGACGAGCTCAAGAGCCTGGTCGCGCTGCAGCGCGCCGCGAGCGAAGTGCCGTTGACGATCAAACGCACGTTCCTCGGCGCGCACGAGTTCCCGCCCGAGTACCGCGACGATCACGAAGCCTACGTGCGCCTCCTGTGCGACGAGATGCTGCCGCAGCTCGCCAGGCTCGCGGACTACTGCGACGTGTTCGCCGAGCCCGGCGTCTTCGATCGCGCGCAGACCCAGCGCATCCTGCTCGCGGCGCGCGCGAACGGGCTGCGCCTGCGCATGCACGCCGACGAGATCCAGCCGATGCGCGGGGCCGAGCTCGCGGCCGAGTTCGGCGCCGATTCGGCCGATCACCTGGGTCGCATCTCGGGGGATGGCATCCAGGCGCTGGCCGCGAGCAACACGGTCGGCGTGCTGCTGCCGGGCACGATCCTCTTCCTGGCCAAGCCACACTACGCGCCGGCGCGGCGCATGATCGAAGCGGGCTGCGCCGTGGCGATCGCGACGGACTTCAACCCGGGCTCGTGCTACACGCAGTCGATGCCGCTGATCGCGACGCTCGCCTGCACCCAGATGAAGATGAGCGCCGAGGAAGTCATCACGGCCGCGACGATCAACGCCGCGTACTCGCTGCAGCTCGACCGCGAGGTCGGCACGCTGCATCCCGGCAAGCGCGCGGACCTTTGTGTACTCGACCTGCCGAGCTGGCGAGGCATCGGCTACTCGTTCGGCGGCAACCCGGTCGCGATGACGATCAAGAACGGCGTCTCCGTCGTGGCCAACGTCGTCGAGCGCAATCCGGACTGGTTCCAGCGCGGCGGCGATCGCACGCAGTGAGTGCGGCGCGGTAGCCGGCAATCGAAAGCGCGTTCGGCATCGCGATGGCGCTTCTCACCGCCCGCCGAGCCGCAACGTGAGTGCCCCGGACGTCGCGATACCGAATGGGTTGGCCAAGGGGTCGAAGAACGCACCTTGACAATGGACCTCGAAGCCGAGCAGTCCAGGTTGGTTTGGCACCGAGAGCACGATCGTCGCTTGCCCTGCCGGAGTCGCGGTCGTCAGCACGCTTGCGTCGATGCTCGCGTACAAGGAGCAACCGGGCATGCCGATCGGAGCGAGCGCGAGCGGCAGCGTCACCGGCCCGAACACCGTGTTCGACGCGCCGGCCCACATCGCGGTCGGGGCTGCGCTCGGCCCATTGCCGACCACGACGGCGATCGAGTCGCCGAGCCACGGGCGCGATTGCGCGGTGATGTGCGGAGGGCCGAGACTGCCAGCGCACGCGCTGCCGAATGGAATCACGGCTGCGGCGGCGACAGGGTCGTACCGCCAGAGATCGGCGTGGTTGGGACCTGAACTCTGACCACCGAACAGCAGCGTTTGCTCGCGCCACGTGTCGAAGACGAGCGAGCTGCGGCCTCGCGCCGGCGGTGCCGCCGGAACCGAGCGCAGCGACCAGTCCACGCCGTCCCATTCGAAGGCATCCTGATTGCTGGTGTCGCCGAACACCACGACGCGTTCGCGCGCAGTGTCGAATGCCATGCCGAACTCGGCACGCCCTCCCGGATTGTCCGCGGGCAGCCGTTGCGTCCAGGCCGTGCCGTTCCACTCCCACGTGTCGGTCAACCAGGTGCCGAACGGCTGTCCCGCGCCGATGCCGCCATAGAGGACGGTGACGCCGCGCCGCGCGTCGTACGCCATCGCGTGGCTGGCGCGAGGCGGCGGGGCGGGGACGGTCCGTTGCAGCCACGCCGTGCCATCCCATTCCCACGTGTCGCCGAGGTAGAGACCGGGGGGGACGTATTGGCAGCCGCCGAACAACACGATGCGCGCGCGTTGCCGATCGTAAGCCATCGCGTGCAGGAAACGGGCCGCCGGGGAGATGGGCGGCAGACGCTGCGACCAGGCCACGCCGTTCCAGGTCCAGGTCTGGTTCGTGCCACCCGGCAGTTCCCCGCCGAACATCACGGTCTCGCCGCGCGCCACGTCGAAGGCCATCCTCGACCGCATTCGTGGCGACGGACCGGCCGCCGTCGCGGCGGTCCATTGGGTCCCGTTCCAAAGCCAGAGGTCGCCGAGCACCGAGTTGTCGACTCCGCCGAACACCAGCATCTCACCGCGTGCTTCGTCGAACGCCATTGCGTGGGAATGCCGTGGAGTCGGTTGCGGCGTGTCCTGGATCAGCGTCCAGGCATTGCCATCCCACCGCCAGGTGTCCGCGAATGCCTCCGACCGGTACCCCCCGACCAGCAACACGCCGCCGCCCACGGGATCACCGGCAAGTCCCGCGCGAGCCCGCGGGCTCGGCCGAGCAAGCGTCGCTGCGGGACTCCACGCGTTGCCATCCCACTCCCACGTGTCGTCGAGGAAGGTCCCGGAGGCGGAGCCGCCGAACAAAACGGTGCGCGCGCGTGCCCGGTCGTAGGCCATCGCGCATTCCATCCGCGCCGGCGGGCCACCGGCTCGCGGCGTCCATCCGGAGGCGGTGAGCGCCCACGTGTCGCCGAGCACGGCCGGTACGTAGCCGTTGCCACCGCCGAAGAGCACCACGTTGTCGTTGGCGACGTCGTAGACGAGTCCGTGGCCGCGGCGCGGCATCGGCCCAGCGACAGCTCGCTGGGTCCACTGGGCGCCATCCCACTCCCAGGTGTCGCCGTAGTCGAAGCCGTTCGGGTCGGGGTTGCGACCACCGAACAGCACCACCTTGCCGCGGACGACGTCGAAGGCCATCGCGTGGCCCTCCCGCGCCGACGGCTGCACGGCGGGGCTGACGTTCGTCCAGTCGACGCCGTTCCACTCGTAGGTCTGGACCCACGCGAACGTGGAAATGCCATAGCCGCTGAACAACACCGTGACATCGCGCGCGGCGTCGTGTGCCATGGCGTGTCCCGCCAACCACGGCGGAGAGGTGCCCGGCTGGCGACGCAGCCAACCGGTGCCGCCGTCGAACTCCCAAGTCTCCGGCGTGACGGTTCCGTTCGGGGGGGCGAGCTGCACGAAGCGATCGCGGCCCACGTCGTACACGAGGGGGCCGTACGTCCTGGGGAAGTACTCGAAGCGAGACCACTGCACCTGGGCCGGCAGCGAGACCGTTGCGGCGAGGGCCGCGAACGGGGCGATCCGACGCAAGAGGGTCTGCGCGGGCATGGCGTGTCATCCTACTGCGATTGCCGCGCGCCGCGGCCGCGGCAACGCATGTCCGTGAGTTCCGCACGCGTCGGATCCGGGCCCTCCAAGCCAGGATCTTGACCCTGTCTGCAGTCCAGGCCAGCGTTCTGTGATGACGACGTTCCGTCTCGAAGCGTTGTTCGCGTTCGCCCTCACGCAGGCCGCCGTGTTCGCGCAGATCGACCGCATCACGGGCCTGCCGTTCGCGACGCGCTCTGAGGTCATCGCACGACACGGCATGGCCGCGACCTCGCATCCGCTGGCGACGCAGATTGCACTCGACGTGCTGAAGGGCGGCGGCAGCGCGGTCGACGCCGCGATCGCGGCCAACGCGGCGCTCGGGCTCATGGAGCCGACGGGCTGTGGCCTCGGCGGCGACCTGTTCGCGATCGTCTGGGACAGCAAGACGAAGCGGCTGCACGGGCTCAACGCGTCGGGCCGTTCACCGCTCGGATTGAGCAGCGAGCAGCTGCAGGCCGAGCTCGCGAAGCTGGGCCTTGCCGCGATCCCGCCGCGCGGATTCCTGCCGATCAGCGTGCCCGGTACCGCCGACGGCTGGTTCGAGCTGCACGGCCGGTTCGGCCGGCTGCCGATGCGCGACGTGCTCGCGCCGGCGATCCGCTACGCGCGCGAGGGATTCCCGGTCACCGAGTACATCGCGCACCTCTGGGCGGTCGGCGTGCGCAACGCGAAGGCGGACAAGCTGCCCGGCGCGTTCCTCGAGACGTACTGCGTGAACGCACGTGGCCAGACGCGCGAAGCGCTCGCGAAGGCAGGCGAGGCGCCGAAGAAGGGCGAGGTCTTCGCGAACCCCGCGCTCGCCGACACGCTCGCGCTGCTCGCCACGAAGGGGCGCGATGTGTTCTACCGCGGCGAGATCGCCGAGAGGATCGACGCGTTCATGCGCGAGCACGGCGGTTTCCTGCGCAAGGTCGACTTCGAGCGGCACGGCTCGACCTGGGTCGATCCCGTCTCGGTCGCTTACCGCGGCTACGACGTCTACGAGCTGCCGCCGAACGGCCAGGGCATCGCGGCACTGCAGATGCTGAACATCCTCGAGGGTTACGACCTCGCCGCGATGGGCCTGAACTCGCCCGAGGCGCTGCACGTCATGATCGAAGCGAAGAAGCTCGCGTTCGAGGACCGCGCGAGGTTCTACGCCGATCCCGAGTTCGCGAAGGTCCCGCTCAAGGGGCTCCTGTCGAAGGCCTACGCGGCCGAGAGGCGCAAGCTGATCGATCCACGTCGCGCCGCGCGCACGTTCGACGCGGGCAACCCGGCGCTGCACGACGGCGACACGATCTACCTCGCGACCGCCGACGCCGAGGGCAACATGGTCTCGCTGATCCAGAGCAACTACCGCGGCATGGGCAGCGGCATCACCGTGCCGGGCCTCGGGTTCACGCTGCAGAATCGCGGCCAGATGTTCGTGCTCGAGCCCGGGCACGCGAACTGCCATGCGCCCGGCAAGCGCCCGTTCCACACGATCATCCCCGCGTTCGTCATGAAGGACGGCGAGCCGTGGCTCGCGTTCGGTGTGATGGGCGGCGCGATGCAGCCGCAGGGCCACGTGCAGATCGTCTGCAACCTGATCGACTTCGGCTTGAACCTGCAGGAGGCCGGCGACGCGGCGCGCTGGCAGCACGAGGGCTCGACGGACTACGACCACGCGCGCATGCAGGACGGCGGCTACGTGCAGCTCGAGAGCGG
This sequence comes from Planctomycetota bacterium, assembly GCA_036376355.1. Classification (GTDB taxonomy): domain Bacteria; phylum Planctomycetota; class UBA1135; order UBA1135; family UBA2386; genus DASVAL01. The sequence continues at coordinate 38,138 of DASVAL010000043.1, read as the reverse complement.
CGTGCCCTACGCGACGTCGCGTGCGCTCGTGCAGCTCGGCCACGACGTGCGCGCCGGCGACGGCGGCTTCGGCGGCTACCAGGCGATCCTGTGGGACAAGAAGAACAGGGTCTACGTCGGCGCTTCCGAGTCGCGCAAGGATGGGTACGCGGCTGGTTACTGAGGAGCCGGCGAGTCGGCGGGGCTGGGCCGCCTGCGTTGGAGCCGACGCCCGCAGCGGGCGCGGCTCAACGGCGATCTGCCGCTTCATCTCTGGGGGACCGCGTCCTCACGGATGGATGACTACTGACGTTCGCCCCCTCGGTCGCGACCGCTTCGCGCAGCGACGGCTGCTCGCAGCGCCTGCAACTCCTTCGCGGTCAGGCGGCGCACCTCGCCCTCGGACAGCGAAGCGAGCGGCAGCGGCCCGATCTGCGTGCGGTGCAGCGCGAGAACGCGTGAACCGATCGCGGCCACCATGCGCCGGATCTGGCGATTGCGTCCCTCGGTGATCACGAGCCGCAGCAGCGTCGAGTCGTCGTCGCCGCCGAGCCGCTGCACGAGGGCCCGTCGCGTCGGGCCATCGTCGAGCTGCACGCCGGCTGCCAGCTCCGTGATCGCGGCGTCGGCGATCGGCCCCTCGCATAGCACCTCGTAGACCTTCGACAGCTTGCTGCTCGGATCGGTGAGCGCGTTGGCGAGGTCGCTGTCGTTCGTGAACAGAAGCAGCCCCGACGTGTCCTGGTCGAGGCGTCCGACGGGCCCGAGCCACGTCGCGTCCTCGGGCATGAGGGCATAGACGGTCGGGCGGTTGCGTTCGTCGTTCGCCGTGGTCACGTAGCCGGCCGGTTTGTGCAACATCCAGACCTCCTTCCTGCGTGCGCGCAGCGACTCGCCGTCGCACGCGACCTTGTCGTGCACGGGATCGATCCACAATTCGGGATTGCGCACGACGCGCCCGTTCACGCGCACGCGGCCACTGGCGATGGCCTCGCGTGCTTGCGAACGCGAGCACAAGCCGGCGCGCGAGAGCACGCGGTCGAGGGTCTTCTTGCCGCTCCGTGGCACGCCCTGAGGATGGCAAAGCACTGCGGCCGGCGCAACGGTGCCTGCCTGCACTGGAAAGGCGAACGGCGCGTTCCCGATCCTGGCGCTCTTCATCGCCGCCGCGGCCGAGCAGGGTGTGCCCGCACACGAGCTCTCTGACACCGGTGTGCTCGGTGGGCGAACCGACGGCAAGAACGCTTGGAGCTGCGGGCATCAAGGGTGCGACTTGACGGGGTTCCGCACACGGTGGTCTGTGGGGCGGCGGGTCCCGGGTGGTCCGGGACGCTGCTTCAATCTCCTTCTCATCCCATCTACACCCTTGCCGCTCCGTGGCACGCGCTGAGGATGGCCGGGCACTGCGGCCGGCGCAACGGTGCCTGCCTGCACTGGAAAGGAGAGCGGCGCGCGGATACGCCACGGCTCTGTCTTTGCGAGGAATCCCATCGTGGCGCCCCTGCTCGAGTTCGTCCCCAACTTCTCCGAAGGCAAGAATCGCGCGATCGTCGACGCGCTCGTCGCCGCGATGACCGCGGTGCGCGGCGTGAAGTGCCTCGGCTCCGAGCTCGATGCGAGCCACAACCGCTGCGTGATCACGCTCGCGGGACCCGTGCCCGCGATCGCCGACGCGGCCGTTCGCGGCGCTGCAGCCGCGATCCAGCACATCGACCTGCGCACGCACAAGGGCGAGCACAAGCGCATGGGGGCGATGGACGTCTGCCCGTTCGTGCCGCTCGCGGGTGCTGTGATGGCCGATGCAGTCGCGACGGCGCGTGAGGTCGGGCAACGCATCGGCAAGGAGCTCGAGCTGCCCGTGTTCCTCTACGCCGAGGCATGCACGCGCGAGTCGCGGCGCGTGCTCGGCAACTTCCGCAACAAGGAGTTCGAAGGCTTGTCGGCGCTGGTTGGCACCGATCCCGAGTTTGCGCCGGACTTCGGACCGGCGCGGATGCATGCGACAGCGGGCGGCGTCGCGGTCGGCGCGCGCAAGTTCCTGATCGCCTACAACGTGAACCTCGCGACGCAGGACGTGCAGCTCGCGAAGGACATCGCGAAGGCCGTGCGCGAGAAGGACGGCGGCTTCAAGAAGGTGCAGGCGATGGGCTTCTTCCTCGACGACAAGAAGCTGAGCCAGGTGTCGATGAACCTGCTGGACTACGAGACGACGTCGATTCGCACCGTGTTCGATGCGGTGGCGAAGATGGCGGCTGCGAGGGGTGTCCAGGTCGCCGAGAGCGAACTCGTCGGACTCGCGCCGGCGGCAGCGCTAGATGCCGCGACGGCGAAGCACGTCCAGCTGCCGGAGTTCGACCCGAAGGAACAGATCGTGGAGATGAGAATGAAGGCGCTTGGCGGATGAGAGCCGCCGGGAGCTCCGAGACATAGCAGGAGAGCACGTTCGCGAAAATGCTGGAAGCGCGTGAGGTCTCACGCATCGCCACGCGCAAGGCCCCTTCGGCTGCCGCGCCGGATGTGCACCACCTGCACGAGACCAGGTTTCACCGTGTAGATGATGCGGTGGTGGTGGAACAGAATCTGACGGAGCTCGACGTCGGGGCACAGAATGGCCCGCTCCGGCACCATCTTGCCGCGTGTGGGGCGTTTAGAAAGCGACTCGATGGTGGCTTGGATGCCATCGACCCATCGTGCGGCGACGAGCGGTTGGCACTGGACATTCGCGATGAAGTCGTAGATCTCGGCAATGTCCTGCTGGGCCCTCGGCAGGACCTTCACGCGAAACTTCATTCTTGCGGTTTCGCAAGGCGGTGCTTCTTCCGGAACGACGCGAAGAACTGCTTGCTGAGCATGCCTTCGCCCCGCTGCGCCTGGTCGAGCCCCTGGCGGATGCACCGGAGGGAATCGAGCATGTCGACTGCTTCCAAGACGCGCTGGAAGGTCGCGGCACTCATGACCGCAAGTTCGGCTTCGCCGTTCACGGTGAGGACCAGCGCCCGGTCGCTGCCTTTGAGCTCTTCGAGGAACTTCGGCGTCTCGCGCTTGAAGTCGGTCAGGGAACGAATGTCCTTGCTCACGTCGAGCATGCAGCCTCGTTGGTTGCGATGCGAATTCGCATCGATTGAGATGCTAGCGCGGATATCGGCAGGAAGGCAGTGGAGGCAGCGCTCGGTGGGTGAGCAGGTCCCGGTCGGCGAGCAGGTGGACTGCCCGGACTACTTGACCGCGACGGCGATGTCGCGGACCTCGGGCTGCTCGGGATCGCCGCGAACGACCTTGACCAACACGGTCTCGCCGCGTTTGCGTCCGCGCAGCAGGCGCTTCAGGTCGTCTTGCGAACGGATCGGGGTGCCGTCAACGGCGACGATCACGTCACCCCAGGCGGCGATGCGATCGTCGGGCGTGAGCTGGAAGGGCTTGATGCCTGCCGCCTCGGCACCCGCACCTGCCTCGAGGCCAAGGACGGGCACGCCGACCGTGAAGCCGGTCCGGCGATCGAGCCGCACGGGGCGGCCGATCGTGACTCCCATCTGGCGTTGCGCGGAACTGCCGTCGAGCAGGCTCGGCACGACGTCGTTGATCGTGTCGACCGGGACCGCGAACCCGATGCCCGCGCTCGTGCCGCTCGGGCTGTAGATCGCCGTGTTCATGCCGATGAGCCGTCCCGCCGAGTCGAGCAGCGGACCACCCGAGTTGCCCGGGTTGATCGCGGCGTCGGTCTGGATCAGGCCGTTCATCTGCGAGTTCTCGGTGCCGATGCTGCGATTCAGCGCGCTGATGATGCCGGTGCTGAGACTGCGGTCGAAGCCATACGGGTTGCCGATCGCGAGCACGAACTGGCCGACCTTGAGGTCAGCGGAGGAGCCGATGGGAATCGGCGTGAGGTTCTTCGGTGGGGCGACGATGCGGAGCACCGCGATGTCGTTCCGCGGGCTCGTACCGACGACTTCGCCGTCGTAGAGGTCGTCGCCGAGCGCCACCTTGAGGCGGCTGCCCGCCTCGACCACGGTCTTCACGACGTGGTAGTTCGTGACGACGGTGCCGGTCGTGTCCCAGAGGAACCCCGTGCCGGTGCCTTCCTGGTAGTAGCGCCGCCCACCGAACATCGTGCGCGCGAGCACCTCGGTCGTGATGTGGACGACGGAGGGTGAATAGCGCTCGAAGATCGAGGTCGTCGTGGCCTCGAGTTCGATCAGGCTGCCGCGCGGGGTGACCGGCCGTGGCTCCACGTTCGGTCCCGCCTGGAGCCAGCCGCCGCGCTCGAGCAGCAGTACGGTTGCCACCACGAACGCGGCTCCCGCGATCACCAGCGGCAGCGGACTCTGGCGGCGGGGTGAGAACGGCGTGTAGGTGGTCATGGAGGGATCTCGATCACGTGGGGGCACAGTTACGACACGAGTCGCCGACTACGCGGGATTGGGCCAGAGTTCGCGCCAGTCGCCGGCCGGCCAGTCTCCGGGCAGAGAGTGCGCCTGGGCCTGCAGCAGCGCCAGGGCCTCGGGGTGCAACTGCACCTGCTCGAGCGCCGTCTGCGCGAGGGCCTGGCCACAGGCCTCCGCGATGCCTTCCGCGTGCAGGCCGTGGTAGCGGTAGATGTGCGCGGGCGTCCCGGACTTGCTGAACTTGACGACGGCTCGCGCGACCTGCGGCACGCCGAGCACCGAGCCGAGGTTGTCGAGCAGGCCGATCTCGCCGTCGTGAACGGACACGACGGGCACGCGGCGGCCCGCGAGGTCGATCGCGTCGCCGCGATCGAGGGCACGGGCCCCTTTTGCCGGGGCTGCCCGACCTGCAGGCCGCAGGTGCAGGCGGCCGTTCATGCCGAGCGTCTGTACGAGGTGCCGGTAACCGTCCTTCTTTGCGAGCTCGCCGCAGAGCAGGTCCGGCGACGTGACGACCGTGACGTTCGCATGGACACCGCGGTCGAGCAGCAGCTCGGCCGCGTGCACGGCCTCGGGCACGAGCGCGCCCATGACGAACAGCTCGACGACGTTCTCGCCGGGCTCGTAGCCGCGGTAACCGCGCCAGTCGACGAGGCGGTAACCGCCCGCGAGCGTGTGCTCGCGCAGTGCCGCGAGGATCTCGGTGTCGGGCGCGTGCGGCACCTCGGCCTCGCGCAGGCCGCCGTCCTCTGCGGTCAGGCCGAGCATCGCGCCGGCCGGCAGGTCGCGCTTCCAAAGCACCTGGCGGCGCTGCCACTCGAGCAGCAGCCCCTGCTGCAGGCCGCGCGTGACGGCGCGGATCAGGACGCCGCTGCGACCCTTGTTGTCGCGCGCGAAGTGGCGGCGGATCGCGTCGCAGAGGATCCACTCCATCTCGATCGCGAAGGCCGGCTCCCAGGTGATGAGGTTCGGGATCTGGATGTCGCTCTTCCAGCTGTGCTGCGCGCCCTCGGGCGACAGTGTGATGCCGCTCGGCGTGCCGACGAGCACGAACGAGCTGTTCCAGTAGAGGTTGTAGTAGAGCTGGTCGAGCGCGCGCTTGATGAAGAAGTCGTAGACCGTCATCAGCGGCAGGAACGGGATGCCCGCGAAATGGTCGAGCTTGCCGAAGCTGCCGACGGCCGACATGCAGTTCGCCTCGGCGATCTCGAAGCGGATGTGCCGCGTCCAGGCTTCGTCGGTCGGCGAGAGCTCGGGGCGCAGGCGCTCGTGCAGGATCATCTTCGACTCCCAGTTCTCCTCGTGCTTGGGCCCGAAGATCTTCTCGTCCATCGCCGGGTTGATGTTCGTCGACGTGCCGACGTCGGGCGCCATCGTCATCATCAGGTCGGCGAGCGGGTGCCACTTCATCTCTTCGGCGCTCGGCGGCTTGCCGGCCTTCGCCTCCTTGCCGGCCTTCGCGAGCTCGTCGTAGACGCCGATGCGCACGAGCTTGGCCGCGAGCTGGCCCCACATCCACTGCGTGTGCGTCGTGGTCGCGAGCTTCAGGTTGATGTCGAGGCTCTCGGGCATGCCGCCGTGGTGCGCGATCTGGTCGAGCACGCTCTGGCGGTGCTGCTCGCGATGCAACTCGAGCGCTTCGATGCCGGAACGCAGTTCCTGGCCGCGGTGAGCGAGGAAGCGGCCTTCTTCGCTGTCGGGCGAGAACCGCGCGAACGGGCGCTCGAGCGAAAGGCCCTGCTCAGCGAGGATGCGCTTCACCTCGTTCTCGTCGGGCATCGCCGAGTGGTTGCCGTTCGCGGCGACGCACTCGAGGCCGCGGCCCTTCACGGTGTGCGCGATGATCAGCGTCGGGCGGTGTTTGTCCTGCTTGCTCTGCTCGAACGCGCGTGTGATCGCCGCGAGGTCGTGGCCGCCGAGGTCGTAGAACAGGCGGATCACGTCCTCGTCGCTCAGTGCTCTCAGCAGCTTCTCGCAACCCTTGTCGCAGCGCAGCACCGCCTCGCGCATCTGCTGCGCGTCGCGCTTCCACAACAGGGCCTGGAAGTGGTAGTCGGTCAGCCCGTGCTCGAAGACGTGACGCAGCGCCTGGCCGCCCTGCTCGTGGAACACCTGCTCGCGGAAGCTGCCGTGCCGCAGCTGGATGACCTCCCAGCCGTTCGCGACCGCGGTGCCCTCGATGCGGTCGGCGTCGGTGCCCTTGAGGCCGCGGTTGTTCGGGATGCGCGTGCCGTCGAGGTTCTGCCGGTTGTAGTCGATGATCCACGTGACGTTGCCGAGCTCACGCTCGGCGACCTCGGGCAGCACCTCGAGCAGCGAGCCTTCGCGGAACTCGCTGTCGCCCATCATGCACCAGAAGTGCGGCTCGTCGACGTCCCAGCCGTGCTGGCGCGCGTAGCGGAACGCGAGCGCCAGGTAGACCGCGGCCACGGGCGGGATGCCGACCGAGCCCGACGGCAGGAAGCGCCAGCTGTCGGGATCGGCCTCGGCGTGGTAGCTCTGGAATACCGGTGCCTTGTCGTGCGGGAAGCTGCGCAGGCGAGCCATCACGGCCTCGGACTCCGCCTCGTCGAACCAGCGGCCATCGGCGTGCCGGAACACGCCGAGCGCGTGGTGCAGCGCGTGGTCGTCCGGCGACGCGTGCGGCTTGCAGCAGACGAAGTCGCCGGGCTGCCGCACACACAGGTGCAGTGCGGCCAGGAAGTCGAGGCTGCTCGCGCAGGCGGCCGGATGGCCGCCGACCTTCGGATCGGTCTTGTCGGCATCGGGCCGTTCGTTGGCCAGATGGATCATCGCGATCATGTGCGCGAACGCGCGGCGCGTGATGCGCTCCAGGAGGGGGCCGGGAGAGATGGCGGACTTCATGCTGTTTCGTGTGGGGGCCTTCGAGCCGAACCGCGCCACACTAGGGCAGAGAACACGCGGCTGCCACTGCCAACGTTCGCGTCGCGCGTCGGTTCGGGGCGATCACTTGCGGCTGCCGCCGGCTTCGTTCCTGGCACGGTCCATACCGACGAGGCGGACCCAGAGCACGGTCACCCCGGGCTCCCCCTGCCTGCGCATCGCCGTCGCCATGCCGCTGCCGACCTTCAGGCGGAAGGCCTCGTCGAGGCAGGTCTCGAGGGGCCGCCTCGAGCGATCTGCCGGGAGCTGGACCCGTGTGAGCTGCAGCGCGATCACGGCTTCGGCGGCGCTCAGCGGCAGGATCTCGCCGCGAAAGCGCAACCGCCTGTCGGCGTCGGTCTGCTTCACGGCGCTCGCTTCGCCCAGGAACGGCACGAGTGGCCTCGCGAGCACTTCGGGCAGGTTCTGCAGCGTTCCTTTCGCGGCGAGAGCCGTCTTCACGAACTTGCCCATCGCGACCTCGTCGACCGGCGTGACCTTGCTCCACTGGAAGTCCTGAGCCGCGGCATGGTCCACCGGCAGCGTGACGAGCGAACACTGCAGGCGCAGCGTGGTCGGCCGTTGCGGGTCCTCGGCCCTGAGCTGCTCGATGATCTGCTTCACGGTGGCCACGGGTTCCGGCGCGCCTTGCAGCACGAGCAGGTTTCGGCGCTGCTGCACCTGGATGCTCAACTGGCCGGCCTTGGGCAGGCCGGCTGCCTCGCAGCGATGCAGCCGCTCGCAGATCCAGACCATGCGTTCGATCGCGGAGACTTCGCCGTTGCTCGCGAGCGGGCCTTCCTGGAACTTCGCGAACACGTCGCCGCCGTGCACGATTTCCACCACCTGCTGTCCCGACGCGAGGCCGCAGGTGAGCAGAACACACGCCGCGACGCCGGTGCTCCTCATGCCGGAACGATAACGCGCCGCGGCGCTCAGCGCCGCGCCGACGGCGTGGTCGGTCCCGCGCGCCGGTAGAGCCAGATGTAGCTCGTGGGTTGCTTGCTGCCCGCGCCGGGATTCGCATAGTCGCCGACGATCAGGTCCGCGCGACCGTCGCAGTCGTGGTCGGCGACGCAGATCTGTGCGCGCGTCCCGGGCAACGGCACACCATCGGCCCCGGTCTGCCGCTTGGTGCTGTCCGTCTTGGACTTCGCGGCCACGAGCTCACACGCGGCGGCGAACACCGGCGCCTTCGGCGTGCCTTCGTTGCGGAACCAGACGACGCTGCCGTCGCCGGCGCCGACGACGAGATCCCACGTGCCGTCGCCGTCCCAGTCGGCGACGAACGGATCGGCGTGCGAGTGCACCTTCAGCGGCGCGCCCGCGGCCTGCAGCGGAAAGCTGTCGGCCGAGAACGGTCCGCGGGGTCCCTTCCTGGTCGCTTTGCCCGGCACGACGCCGCGGCGCAGGAACACCTCTCCGCGGAGGCTCCCGATCAACATGTCGAGGCAGCCGTCGCCATCGAAGTCGCACGGCATCGCGAAGCTGCCGATCGAGGCCACCTTCGCCGCGACCACCTCGGGATCCTGCGCATCCTTGGTCTTGCGCAGCGACTCGTACTGCACCCACTGCACGGGATGGTGCACGAGCGGAATCCCGGCTTCGTCGAACAACATCTCGCCGCGCACGAAGCGGGACTTGCCCAGGGCGCGGAACAGGAACACCTCACCGGGATCGTACGAGCCGCTGACGAAATCGAGCTTGCCGTCCTTGTCGAAGTCCACGAACCGTGGACTGGCAGCGACGCATCATTGTGTTCGCACGGCGAGCGGCTCACCGCGCGGCTTGCCGTCGACCCGCAGCATGCCGCGGTTCGTGTAGTCGGGCCGGGCGTCGGTGCCGCGGTTCTCGAAGAACCAGAAGTGCCCATTGAAGTCGCCGACGAGCAGGTCGCGATCGCCATCGCCGTCGACGTCGCCGAGCGCGGGCCCGGCATGCGCATGGTCGCAGAGCAGGCCGACGTCGATCGGCAGGGCATCGGCTTCGAGGCGGACGGGTGCTTGCAGCGTGGCCTCGTGCTGGGCGTGGAGGCCGCCGGGGATCGCCGCGATCATGGCGGCAAGCGACGATCGCGCGAACATCATCGCGGCAGTATCCACCGGCCGGGGGACTGCACAAGTGCCGGGAGTCAGTTGTCGGCGCAGCGTTGCCGGTTACCTTGCCCCGCTGCGCGACTACCCTTGGCGCCGAGGGAACCCATACATGCTCCGCTCCTTGCTCTTCGTCCTGTTGCCGATGCTCGCCGATGCTGCCACCGGCCAGACCGCGCTCGATCACGCGAAGAAGCTGAGGAGCAACGAGAGCGCCGACCGCATCCGCGCTGCGAACGAGCTCGGCAAGCTGGGTGCTGGTGCCGCAGCGTCGGCGAACGCGTTGGCGACGGCGCTCGGCGATCCGGTGTCCGAGGTGCGCAACGCCGCCGCGGATGCCCTCGGCAAGATCGGCAAGCCAGCGGTAGGACACGTGAACAAGGCGCTCGCCGACCGCGACCGCCAGATCGCCGCCGTGCGCGCGGCAGGTGAGCTCGGCCCACTGGCGGCCGACCTCGTCCCGGCGATCATCAAGTGCCTGCGCGTGGACGGCCCCGACGTCAGCGAGGCCGTGAACAAGGCGATCGTCGGGATCGGCGAACAGGCGCTGCCGCACGTGATCGAGGGGCTCAAGGACAACGCGATCAACCTGCGGTTGTGTGGCGCGCTCCAGGCCATGGGGCCGTCCGCCAAGAGCGCTGCGCCGGCGTTGATGCAGCTGCTGGCCAAGCGCGGCGTCCGCGGGCGCGAGGGCGCGGCCGATGCACTGGGTGCAATCGGCGACCCGCAGGCAGTCCCCGGCTTGATCGAAGTCGTCGACGAGGCCCTGGCCAAGGTCGATTCCCTGCTGTACGGCGCCGGCGAGAAGTCGCTCCGCGCGCTCGGCCGGATCAAGGCCAAGCCGGAGCTCGTCGTTCCGCTCTGTGTGCGCGTGCTCGGGAGCCCGCGGCGTGACGTCGAAGCCGCCGGACTGCAAGGCCGGGCCTTGGAGACGCTCGAACGCCTCGATGCGCGCCAACCAGAAGCACTCGACGCGCTGCGTGCCTTCGTTGCCAGCGACCCCGGCAAACACAAGGAGGCCGCGGCGAGGTTGCTGAAGAAGCTCGGCGGCTGAAGTTCGCCGCCGGGTCACGGGCCTTCGCGTCGCCGCGTCAGCTCTGGGCCGCCGTCGAGGCGCGGACCGCGGCGATGCGCGCGGACGCGATGCGCCGCAGGTCGCTCGTGAGGCCGAGCCGCGCGAGCCCCCAGATCCACCACTTGGTCGGATCGAACTGGTACCACCTCACGCCGTTCCTGTAGTCGATCTGGAAGCGGTGGTGGAAGTTGTGGTAACCCTCGCCGAACGTCACGAGTGCTACCCACCAGCTGTCGCGCGCCGACGTCTTGGCCGAGTACGGCCTGCTGCCGAACATGTGCGTCAGCGAGTTGATCGAGAACGTCGCGTGCCACTGCACGACGATGCGCAGCCAGCCCGCGACGAGCATCGTGCCGATCGCGTCGCCCCAGAGCGCGCCGAAGCCGGCCGGCAGGATCGCGCCGAACAGGATCGCGAGCGCTACGTAGTGGCGGTGCTGGAAGCGCACGAGCGGATCGGCTTCGAGATCCGCGACGCCGGTGTTCGTGCGTTGCGGTGCGCGATGCACGACCCACGCGATGTGCGCCCACAGGAAGCCGCGCCGGATGTCGTACGGGTCCTCGTCCTGGTCGGTGTGTGCGTGGTGCGCGCGGTGGTCGCGCGACCACGCGAGCGCCGAGTTCTGCACGGAGGCCGCGCCGAAGCCGAGGTAGAAGGCGCGCAACAGCCAATGCGCCTTGTAGGAGGCGTGCGAGAAGAGCCGGTGGTAGCCCGCCGTGATCGAGAGGCCGCAGAACACCCCCCAGACCAGACCGAAACCGAGCGTCCACCACGAGAAGTGGATCGCGGCCAGGTAGACGATCGTGAAGGCCGCAATGAGGTGGGCCGCGACGATGAAGAGGAGGTTCACCCAGGCGATGTTGTCGGAATCCAGTCGCGTGGTCGTTGCTTGCATCGTCGATGCGCGGGTATCGAGTTTTTCGGCACCAGGGCTCAATGCACAGGTGCGGCGACGGGGGTCTGCAGTCGCCGGACAACTCTGGGCAGATCCCGTGAGGGGCGGCGCCAGAAAATCGAGCCGAGGAGTCTATGGCGCCGTTGCCGCCGAATCCAGCGCGCGGTCAGCATGTCGGCATCTGGTGGTGTGCCGATCGCCACGGCTGCCCCGGAAAGCACCTTGCGACCGGCGTCGTTTCCTGGTCTTCGGTGGGGCGTTCGACGTCGTATGGGCGACGAGTTCACCGCCCGGCCTTCAGCCGGCGTCACTCGAGGCCCGGCAGGAATGGACGCAGGAACAGGGTGCGCGACCGCAACTCGGCGGGCAGCGCCTCGCGGAGCGCGCGGACCTCGGCGGCGTCGGCCGGCGCACCGCGGCGCGCGGCGACGGCGAGGCCGGCGAGGCGTACGTGAGCCGGCGCGGAGGGCGCGCAGAGCCCGGCCACGTCGGCGTTGGACAGCGCCTGCGCGCGGAACACCGTGAGATACTGCGTTGCGCTGGTCCAGCACGCCGGATCGGACACGATGCCGAGCGCGAGCGCGTCGGTCGCAGCGCCGACCGAGGCACCGAGTGCGGGTATCTGCGCGTTCTCGGCGAGCTCGATCAGGGCTCCGGCGGCCGCGCGGCGAATGGCCGCGTCGGGGCTCGCGGTTCCGCGCTCGACGAGCGCCGCGAAGTCGAGTTGGTCGAGCCACGTGCGCCACGCGCCGACGAGGGTGGGGTCATCCTGCGGCCGCAGCGCCGCGAGCCGAGGCAGCGCGTCCGGCCAGCCGGTCCCCTCGCGTTCGAGGAGGAAGCGGACGAAAGAGCTCGCCAGGGCGCGCCGCGCGGACTCGAGATCTCGATCGGGTTGCTCCGACCTCTCCCACGTCCACAGCGACGACACGTTGGACTCCGTCGCCAGGGCCCGCGCGAGGGCGAGCCGCACGGGCGCCGGATGGAACGCGAGACCCGTCCCCGTCGTCACGGAGTCTTCGACCTCGTGGGCGAGTCCCTCGTGGAGCCAGAGCAGCGCCCGCGGGCACCGGCGGTGCAGGAGGATGTGCGCGAGCTCGTGGCGCAGCCTGGCCTCGTTCGACACCGACAGGAGGCCGGACCCCTGGCGCGCCACGAAGAGCCGGATGCGCCAGTCCGCGGTCGCGTCTCCGACGGGGCCTTCCGCGTGCGCCCCGAGGCGTTCGGTCAGCGTCGCGGACTCGGGGACGTCGATCGGGTCGAGCACAACGGTCACGGGCGGGTCGGGCAGGTCGCTACCGAAGAGCGCTGTGACCGCGGCCACTTCCGCGGCGACGAGCTGGCGCCAGAGCTCGTTCGCGTCGCTCGCGAACGGCGAGACGAGCACGAAGCCAGGCCCGGTGATCGGCTCCGTGTCCGGGGACACACTGCATCCCGCCAGCGCGAGCGCCGCGACGACGGCCGCGCGTCTCACTGCGTGCGGTCGACCACGAGTCATGGGCTTCATCTCCGGTTCCGATGGCGCGCTGCTCGAGGCCACGCAGCTGTCCGGGAGTCTGATCGGTGGTCTCTGGCCGGTAGGACTCTACTCCTGCGAACCGAGTCCGCCGAGTGGGGGTGCTCGGCCTGCCCGGCCTGGTCGACGGCGATCGCGAGATGACGACATCTCCGCGGCGTTTGTCTCACGTCGCCGGCAGGACGCCCGATGTCGCCGCTGTACTGGCGGGGCATGGTGGCCGACGTGCGCAGAGATCGCGCACCATCACCGGCGTTACGACGGTGGCCCGGACTCGGCGCGGCGCGACTTCGCACGCGCCAGCCGTGCCCAACACGGAGACGCCAATGACAACGAAACGAGAATCGGGCGTGCCGACGAGCCGTCGTACCATCCCCCGCCTCTTCTGCGCGCTGCTCACCGCGGCGGCGCTGGCCACCACGCTGGCCGCACAGGGCGCCTGGTCACCGCACTTCGACATGCCGGGCTTCGGTATCGGCGGTCGCGTGTTCGGCCTCGGCACGTGGCACAACGAGCTGATCGCGTGCACGTATCGCACGCCGTGGCGCGACGGCAACCGGCTGAACCACGTCGCGCGCTTCGACGGCGTGCGCTGGCACCCGATCGGCAGCGGCGTCAACGACGCCGTGCGCTGCGCGATCGAGTTCCAGGGCGACCTCTACATCGGCGGCCGCTTCACGTACGCCGGGCTCGTTCCGGCGGCTGCGGTTGCGCGCTGGAACGGCAGCCAATGGCAGCCGCTCGGCGGCGGCTTCTGGATCGCGCAAGGTGTCGTCGGCGAGGTCTGGTCACTTTGCGAGTACCAGGGTGCGCTCTACGCGGCCGGCGAGTTCAACGAGACCGGCGGCATGCCCGTGTCGGGCATCGCGAAGTGGAACGGCAGCCAATGGCTTCCGGTCGCGGGCGGCCTGCAGTGGGTGCTCGGCGGGCAACCGCGCGCGCGCACGCTGGCGACGGACGGAGCCTTCCTCTACGTCGGCGGCGAGTTCGATCGCGCCGGCAGCGTGCCCGCGAGCCACGTTGCGCGCTGGAACGGCAGCACGTGGTCGCCGCTAGGCGGCGGCATCGCCAACTTCGGCTGGGGCATCGTCGACACGCTGTGGCCGCACCAGGGTCGCCTCTACTGCGGCGGCGCGTTCGGCCAGGCGGGCTCGGTGCAGTGCGAGAACATCGCGGCGTGGGACGGCGCCCAGTGGCACGCCGTCGGCGCCGGAGTGCAGGGCAGCACCTACGGCGCGATGGTCAACTCGCTGTGCACCTGGAACGGCGAGCTCTACGTCGGCGGCAGCTTCGTCTACTCGGGCGCGACCGAGCTCTGGCGCATCGCGCGCTTCGACGGCACGGCGCTGCAACCGATCGGCGGCGTGGCCCAGGCCGAGGTCAACCCGCCGGCGGTGTTCGCGATGACCGCGTGGAACAACCGGCTCTACTGCGGCGGCGAGTTCCAGGTGGCGGGGGAGCCCGACGTGCCAGAGCTGACGCGCGGTGTCTACCACATCGCCGCCTGGGACGGAGCATCGTGGTCGGCGGTCGGCGACGGCCTCGGGCTCAACAACGAGGTCTACGTGCTCGGCACGTACCAGGGTCAGACGATCGTCGGGGGTCGCTTCACGATCGCCGGGGGCAACCGCGCCATCGCTTTGGCGCGCTTCGACGGCGACGACTGGCGCTACCTCGCCACGTTCGACGGCGTGATCCGCGGCATGGTCGTGCACAACGGCGACCTGTGGCTCGCCGGCGAGTTCTACACCGTGAACGGGATCGTCGCGGACGGGGTCGCGCGCTTCGACGGCAGCACGTGGAGCGCCGTCGGCGGCGGCCCGGGCCCTCACCGCGCGAGCTGCATCGCCGTCTACCAGGGCATGATCCACATCGGTTCGATCGGCACGCCGCAGCGCTGGACCGGCGCGACCTGGCAGACCTTCACGCCGGGCATCACGGGTGCGATCAGCGTCCTGCACGAGCACCAGGGCGTGCTCTACCTCGGCGGCTCGACGCCGTTCCATCCCGGCGCGCCGAACCTGTTCGTCTGGGACGGCACGACGATGAGTGTCGCCGGCGGTGGCACGAACGGCGCCGTCCGCGCACTGCTGACGGTCGGCAACGACCTGATCGTCGGCGGCACGTTCACGACGGCCGGCGGCGTGCCGGCGCGCTCCATCGCGAGCTGGAACGGTTCGTCGTGGTCGGCCTTCGGCGGCGGGCTGCCCGGCGGCGTGGCCGCGTTGACGACGTTCGGGGGTTCGCTGATCGCCGGCGGCGGTTTCAACGCGCCGCAGGGCGCGCCGGCCGACTACATCGCGCGCTGGACCGGGACCGGCTGGGCACCGCTGGCCGGTGCGCAGCCGAACGGCGCGATCTTCGCGCTCCTGGCCGACGACCCGCGCGGCGAGCTGCTCGCGGGCGGTTGGTACGGCCAGGTCGGCTCCGGTGACGCCGGCTACCTGTGCGCCTTCGAGTCCGTGCCGTTCTGGACCGACGTCGGGCAGGCGGTCGGCAATGCCCGGCGCACGCCGCGCCTCGGAGGCGACGGGCGTTTGCTCGCCGGCTCCCGCACGCGCTGGCGTCTGTCCTCGGCGGCGGAGTCGTCGCTCGCGGTGCTCGCGATGGGCACGAGCCGGATCGACGCGCCGCTGTTCGGCGGCGTGCTGGTGCCGTCGCCGGATGCGCTGAACCTGCTGATCACCGACGGCGCCGGCACCGCGGAGTTCTCGCTGGCCTGGCCCGGACCGCTGCCAGGCTTCCAGGCGTGGGCGCAGGCCTGGGTCCTCGATCCGTCGGGCCCGCAGGGGTTCACCACGAGCAACGGCACGTGGCTGCGCGCGCCGTAGGCGCCGCCGGCGACGACGGCCGGCGTCTCACGGCGCCTGCGCGTCGCGGCTCTGCAGCCACGCGGCGACGAGATGGATCGTGTCGTACGAAACCGCGCCGCCGAGTGCATCGAACACCGGCTTCAGCCGCCCGTCGGTGCTCTGCGCGAAGCACGCCTCGACGCGCGCCTGCTCGTCGGCGGTGACCCACGCGGCGAGACTCCGAGGCCGTTCGCTGCGGATCCAGTCGGCGAGGTAGCCGACCGTCGTGCTGCGCGCGCGCCCGAGCTGTGCTGCTGCTTCGTCGATCGGCGTGCCCTGACGGAACAACTCTGCCGCGGCGCGGCGCGTGACGTTCGCGGAACCGGGGCCGCTGCGCGATTCGTCACCTTCCTGCTGCGCGGCCACTGCTTCGCGCCGCACGCGTGGTGCCTCGCCAGGTTCGTCCTCGGGCGGCGGCACGGCGTCGAGCGGAAGCACATGCTGCGCGCAGTGCGCTGCGATCGCCGCGAGGAAGCGCTCGCCGAACGACTCGAGCTTCTTGCGCCCGACGCCGCGCACGCCAAGGAACCCCGCCGGCGTCGACGGCCGCGCGCGGCACAGCTCGTCGAGCGTCGCGTCGGCGAACACCACGAACGGCGGCACCGCGAGCTCGTCGGCGATCGCGCGGCGCAGCCGTCGCAGCGCTTCGAACAGCGCCTGCTCCGCCGGCTCGAGGTCGCGCGCGGCGATTGCGCGGTCGCCCCGTTCGCCGCGGCCGCGACGCCGCTGGCCGCGCGCGGCGAGCGTCTGCTTCGGCACGCGCAGCGTGGCCTGCAGCGTGCCGCGCAGCACCTCCATCGCGTTCGCGCCGAGTTGCAGCGTCGGGTACTCGCCGCCGCTGCGCACCAGCAGCTCGGCGTCGACGAGCTGGTCGACGTAGTTGCCGAGCAGTCCCGCGGGCAGACCCTTGCCCACGCCGAACGTCGGCAGCCGGTCGTGGCCGCGTGCAAGCACCTTCTCGCCGCGGCTGCCGCGCAGCACGTCGATCACGTAGCTCGAACCGAAGCGCTGGCCGGTGCGCACGACCGCCGACAGGATCTTCTGCGCGATCACCTGGCTGTCGGGCACGACTTCGAGCTCGTCGAGGCAGACGTCGCAGGCGCCGCAGTTCGGCTCGTCGTAGGCCTGACCGAAGTACTCGCTGATCGCGCGGTGGCGGCAGCGCGCGCTGCCCGCGAACCGCTGCATCTGCGCCAGCAGCTGCAGTTGCGCCGCGAGCGCATCGGCGTTGCCTTCGCCTTCGTCGGTGCGGCGCTCCATCACCGAACGCCACTTCGCGGCATCGGCGGCCGAGTAGAGCAGCAGGCACTCGGCGGGCATTCCGTCGCGGCCGGCGCGCCCGGTCTCCTGCTGGTAGGCCTCGAGGCTCTTCGGCATGCCCGCGTGCACCACGAGGCGCACGTCGCTGCGGTCGATGCCCATGCCGAACGCGACCGTCGCGACGATCACGTTCACGCGTTCGGCGCGGAAGTCGGCCGACAGCCGCGTGCGTTCGCCGGCGGCGAGCCCGGCGTGGTAGGCGCGAGCGTCGATGGAGCGCTGCTGCAGCGCACTCGCGAGCGCTTCGGTGTCCTTGCGCGCGATGCAATAGACGATGGCCGCGGCGTCGGGATGGCGGCCGATCGCGGCCGCCACCTGGCCCTCGAGGTCCTGGCGCGGCAGCACGCGGTAGACGAGCTCGGGCCGATCGAAGGTGCCGACGAGCTCGAGCGGCTCGCGCAGCGCGAGCTGCGACTTGATGTCGTCGCGCACGCGCGGCGTCGCCGTCGCAGTGAACGCCTGGAACGGCACCGAACCGAAGCGTGCGCGCAGTTCGGCGAGGCGGCGGTACTCGGGGCGGAAGTCGTGACCCCATTGGCTGATGCAGTGCGCTTCGTCGATCGCGAACGCGGCGATGTCCTGGCGCTCGAGCCAGCGCAGGAAGTCGTCGTGGAAGAGCCGCTCGGGGGCCACGAACAGGAGGCGCAGCGAACGGTCGCTCGCCATCGCGCGCAGCGACGTGCGCGACTCGGCGTCGAGGTTGCCGTGCACGGCGGCGGCCGGGATGCCGAGCAGGCGCAGGCCGTCGACCTGGTCCTGCATCAGCGCGATCAGCGGCGACACAACGACGACGAGGCGGTCGTGCAGCAGTGCGGGCAGCTGGTAACACAGCGACTTGCCGCCGCCGGTCGGCATCACGACGAGCGCGTCGCGGCGATCGAGTGCCGCGTCGATCGCTTCCTTCTGCAGCGGCCGCAGCGACGAGAAGCCGAACCAGCGCTGCAGCGCGCCGGCGATCGCGGCGTCGCGTTCGGTCGGTGGGGGAGTGGCGTCGCGCACGACGCGGAGGTTACGGGCCGATCGCGGCGAAGGAACGGCGGTTGTCCGGCAAGCGGTGCAACCGCTCGGACGGCGGGCTCGACGCGATCCGCAACTAGGTTCGTGTCGCGGCTTTCGGCGGCTGGTCGCGCGGTGCCGTGGTTCTGCCTGCGCGAGGTGGAAGGGTTCCTGCGGGGAACTCTTCGACGAACCCCGGCACGTCATCGTCGCGGTGCGACTGATCGAGCAATCGCACGCCGAGGTCGTGCCGAAATGGGGCGCAGCGTCGACGCCGTGGGCATGCTTGCTGAACCGCTGAACCGCGCATCGGCGCGATTGGCTGATTGGCTCACGCAGAACCGCTGACGACGCCGTCGCGCGGTTGCTTGCGGCCGCTGGTGGCCCGACCCCGACCCGGCACCTTGTCGTTCTGGCCACCCGGGCTCGGCGCGGCGTTCTACGACCTTCTCCCGGGATGCGGGGGCACGGTTCGTATAGCGGGCCGCGAATCACGGAAGTAATTGGAGAGTCACGCATGAGACTCCTGCTGACGCTGCTGACCCTCTCCCTGTTCGCCGCCTGCACCGCCCATGCGCCGGCAAGACCCGATGACCAGGGCGTGCGCAAGCTGCTGGGGCTGCCCGCAGCGAAGTGAAGTTGCCCTGCCGCCGTGGCGACGCAGGCAGTTCCCATTCCTCGTTGCCTGGGCCCGGCGGTCTCCTCCTCGCTTCGATCGGCACGGCCGCGACCGCAGGACCCTGGAACCGCGAAGTGCCGCGCCGGCCCCGGCAACGGGGCGGCCCGTCAGCCTGCTGCACCGGCCAGGCGCGCGAAGACTCTGCGCAGCATCTTGAACAGACCGGCGAGGATCGACAGCACTATCACGACGAGCATGACCTGCTGGTAGAGCGGCATGTTGCAGACCGTCTGCCAGATCGAAGGCCAGAAGCCGGTGGCGGCCGGTGCGGGGCTGGCGACCAGACCACCGATGCGGAGCTTGCCGACCTTGTCGTCGCGGACCGGCACGCCGAGGTTGTCGAGGACAGGGAGTCCGAGTTCGCGCCGGCAGTGCTGGATCATCTCCGTCGCCTGCCCGTTGTCGCTGCGGCCGGTGAACGTCAATCCGGCCTGCAGGCGGTTCACCTCCTCGAACAGCGGCAGAGCCTCGGCGTGGCGGCCACGCTGCAGGGCGTCCAAAGCCTGCTGCCACGTCTGGATGACCTTCGCGGGGATGCCGAGCATGATCTGGTGCTCGGCAAGGAAGGCCCTGGCGATGTTGATCGGGATCGCGACGTTCTGCGACGGCGCGTTCTCGTTGCCGGCGACGTTGATCGCGATGACGCGGCCGTTCTCGTCTATCACCGGACCACCGCTGTCGCCGTGGTTGATGTTGGCCGTCATGTGGAACGCCTCCCACCCTTTCCGCATCGGCATGCGCTGGTCGATGATGCCGTCGTGGGTGATCACGCGGAAGCGGGCCGCCTCCGCATCGATCTCGTCGGTCACCGCCGCGCCGGGAAACCCGAGCGCATAGATGTTGCTGCCGAGCGGGAACCGGTCCGAGTCGCCGAGCGGCAGACTGATGAGCCTGGACGCCAGCGAAGGAACGCGCAGTGCCGCCAGGTCCTTGCCCGGGCACACCTCGCCGGTGGCCAGCACCGTGCAGACCACGGTCGACTTCTTCCACTCCGGCGGCGGCCCGATGCGCAGCGTCTTGACCGGCAGCACGCCGGGCAGCAGATGCGTCGTGATGCGGGCCTCGTGCAACCGTACGCTGGTGCAACGGTACTGCGCGATCAGCCAGGGCAGCAGCGACTCGTCGAGCGCGTTGGCCAGCGCATCGGGCGGCGGCCCGCCGACCAGTTCGACGAGCGCGCGCATCAGGACTCCGACGTCCTGCAGCGCGAACGACGCGACCGCGGCGGGGTCGTTGCCCATGTCCTCGCCGTCGATCACGTGTTTGTTGGTGAGCAACGTCCCCGCACCGTCGATGACGAAGGCGCTGCCGGTGCTGCAAGGCTGGTCCTTGACGACGACCGACACCACCTTGCCGGCCATCCGCAGGCAGCGTCCTGGGTCCTCGACGATGCGCTGCCAGCCGTACTGCGCCTGCGTGGTGCCGGCCGCGACCTCCCTCGCAGCGCGCGCGGCGGCGAAGTCGCTGGCGATCGTCGACTTGCCATCGGCACCACTCTTCAGGCCGATGTTCGACATCCGAGTCAGCGTGACATCGAACGAGGCGATCACCCGCAGCACGGAGGGCTGGGCGCGGGCGACTACGAACTGCCGCGTCGGCTGGGGAGTCGGCTGGGGAGTGGAAGGGCTGTCACAGGCCGCGAGCAGGACAGCGAACCAGGCAATGACGATGTGCCGGAGCCGCGCCGTGGATCCTGCCTGGCGGCATGACTCGTGACACGGGAAGGAAGTGCTTGCAAGCGAAGCCATGGGCGAGATTGGGGGCGGGCGAGCGCAGGAGGTTTCGTGGGCAATGCGCCCGTCGTCACGCGGCAATGTGGCCCCTGCCGCCCCACCGCAATGCGCAGCACGCGCTTCTGCACGCGGTGCAAGCGGGACGAGGTGGTGGCGTTCGCCTGCAAGGGGCGCGGCTTCTGCCCGTCGTGCGGGACACGGCGAATGGTCGACACCGCGGCGTGGGGCACGCGCAGTGAAGCCTGGAAGACATGCAGCCGACCGCGGCTCGCGGTAGCGTCAGGGGCGTGGCCGAAGCCGAGTTGACGCGCGTGATGATGGGTCTGCACGACGAGCTCGCGCAGGCCTTCTTCGTGCAGCAGCAGGCGCTGCTCGACCGCGACTTCGTGCGCGCCGGGCGGCTGCTGGCGGCGTATCGCGAGGCGCTGCTGGCGCACATGCGCGACGAGGAGACGGCCGTGCTGCCGCGTTACGAAGCGCTCGGCGGCGACGCGACCGACGCCCCGCTGCGGCTGTTCCTCGGCGAACACGCGAACCTGCGCGCCTTCGTCGACGAGTTCGGCACGCGCATCGCCGCCTTGGCGGCAAAGCCCGACGACCGCGCGTTGCTCGAGCTGTTCGACCGCCAGGCGACGTTCAAGAACCTGATGCTGCACCACGACCTGCGCGAGCGGAACATGCTGTATCCGTTCCTCGCCGCGCGGCTGCCGGCCCCTGAGCAGCACGCGCTGCTGGCGCGGTGCGGAACGCGTTCGGGCGCCTGATCGGCCGTCGGCAGTTCCCGCGCGCAGCGTCCCGCTGCAAGATCGTGCGCATGTCGCGCCCTCGCTGGCTCGCTGTCTTGCCGATGATCGTCGTCCGCCTCGCGGCGCAGGACCTGCCGCCTCCGGAGTCCTGGTCGAAGCAGTCGAGCGGCGCGCCATGCATCGTGCAGCGTCCCGCCGGCTCCGAGCCGTCACACTTCGCGCCGGTAGTCGTGCTGTTTCCGTCGCCATCCGACGCGCCGACGGCCGCAACGGCTGCGAACACGTTGGGCAAAGCCCTCGCGCAACGCGGGTTCGTCGTCGTCGTGCCCCTGCTCGTCGGCTGGCCCCCAGCTGCGGGACCCGACGCGGAGCTTCATTGGCCGCTGCTGTTTCAGGCGCTGCGCCGCCGCGTTCGCATCGAGCAGGGCGGCCTGCACGCGCTGGTCGCCGGCGACGAGGAGAAGTTCGTCCTCTTCCTGCTGGCGCACCGCCAGGAGTTCCAGACGATCACACTCTTCGGTGAGTCTGCCGGGGAGGACGACCTCGAGGCGCTGCGGCGGCTGCCATCGCGGCGCGTGCACGCGATCGCCAGCAGCGACGTCGAGCAAGTCGCAGAGCACATGCAGAAGCTGCACGCCGAACGTTACCTGCCCGGCGCTGCGGGCGAGGTCGCCAAGGTGCTCGACGACTTCCACGACGCAGCGGCGGTCGGCGACGAGAGGCGGTACTTCGCGATCCTGCCCGACGACGCCGTGTTCCTCGGCACGGACGGCACCGAGCGCTGGACGGGAGCCGAGTTCCGCAAGTTCTCGATGCCGTACTTCGAACGCGACTCTGCCTGGACGTACGTGTGCCTGCGACGTCATGTCGACGTCGATGCTGGCGGCGCCTTCGCGTGGTTCGACGAGACGTTCGACAACGCTGCATACGGGGAGTGCCGCGGTTCGGGCGTGATGACGAAGCGCGGCGATCGTTGGGTGCTGCGCCAGTACCACCTGACCGTTCCGGTGCCGAACGACATCACCCGCGCTGTTGCGGCGCGCATCCGTGCGTTCCAGGACGGTGCGCCGCTGCCGGTGACGACGGTCGTGGTGGTGCGGCACGCCGAGACGATGGAGGCGCGCGTCGGCCATCGACTGAGCCCCGCAGGCAAGTCGCGCGCCGAGGCTCTGGCAATGGTGCTGCGTGGTCTGCAACTCGGGGCCGTCTACACGAACGGGTCGCAACCGACCACGGAGACGGTGGAGCCGTTCTGCCTTGGCAAGGGGCTGCGGCCACGGTCGCTGTCGGCCACCGAGACGAAGCGACTGGTGGCGCGCATCCGCGAAGAGCACCGAGGTCAGTCGTTGCTCGTCTGCGGCCAAAGCAACAATATCCCCGAGCTCCTGGAGCAGCTCGGCGTGACGGCGAAGATCACGATCGGCGACGACGAGTACGACTGCTTGTTCGTCGTCACCCTGACGCCCGACGGCACGCAGTTCCTGACGCTGCGCTACTGACGCGTGCCGGATGGCGGCACCGCCGCGCACCGGGACGGGTCGTTCTGGTTTCGCCGGCGGAACGAAACCAACCCGGAGGGTGCACAAGTGCGGCCGGGCGGGCCCTCCGGGATCCCGCTGCTCGTCGTCGTGGGAGATCCAGAACGATCACCGTTCGGCAGCATCGCCAGCGCCGACACGGTGTCGTCGCCGCCGGCACGGTCAGAACTGCACCTGCTCGCAGTTGCTGACGAACAACCCGGTGACCGCGTCGAAGCCGACGGCCTGGAAGCGCATCAGCTGGCCGGAGAGGAGGCCCGGGGGCAGCGGATAGACGCGCCCGAACCCGGGGCTGCCGAGTCCGCCGCTGCCCGAGACCGACACGAACCCGAACAGGCCGAACGCGTCCTCGAGGACCAGCGCCAGCGGATACGCAGGATGGATGCACAGCGTGCCGAACGGCGTCGGTATCGACGGCGAGCCGGGAAACGAGACCAGCACCAGGTAGGGCACCAGCGGCGGCACGACGTCGGTCTGGTTCGTCATCGTGAGCGCGAACTGCGATGGCGACGGTGAGGCGGTGAGACGGCGGGCGAACAAGCCGAACGGTGCGTTCGTCGGCGCTCCCGCCGTCGCCGCCGTGACCGTGATGACGCCTTGCGCGGACGCCGGTGTCGCGAGCGTGGCGCCGACGAATCCCTGCGCGTCGGTCAGGGCAGGGTTGCTCGAGGTCACCACCGCGGGCCCGCTCACCGTGAAGGTGACGCTGGCCTTGGCCAACGGAGCACCGGTCGGCCCGACGACGCGTGCGCGCAGCGGCAACGGGAACGCTTCGCCGGCAGCAACGCGCTGTCCGCTGCCACTGACCGCGGTGATGCCGTTGTTGGCGCCGAGCGGCCGCACGCGCTGCAGCATTCCGGGGTGGCGCGTGCAGTAGAGGGCGCCGTCGGGTCCCTCGCGCAGGCTCGTGAGGCCCGTGAAGCCGGTGCCCCAGTCGTTCGCCGTCGGCTGTCCGGGCGCTCGCGGTGGGGGCACCCACGTGCCGTTCCAGACGAGCCGCCGGATCTCGCCGGTGAAGTGGTCGGCGTAGAACAGGTCGCCTTCGTAGCCGGCCCCGAAGGTCATCGTGCCGCCGAGATTGCGATAGCGGGGGCCGACCAGCAGCGACGCCCAGGGACCGTTCGGCACGGTGGCGATCGGGCCGACCAGCGCCGGCGGCGGCGAGCCTCCGCACCCGACGCCGACGGCCGTGCCTTCGAACCACGGCCAGCCGAAGTTGCGCAGCGGCAGCGGACCGAGAGCGGGCCGCGAGTAGACCGAGATCTCGTCCTGCACGAACTCACCGACGTCGCCGATGAAGACGTCGCCGGTCAGCGGATCGAGATCGAGGCGCCACGGATTGCGCAGACCGTGGCCGAGCATCAGCTGCGTGTGGTCGCTGTTCGCACTGAGCGGGTTGTCGCCGGGGTCGAGAGCCGTGAACGCGGGCAGCGTCGTGCTGCCTCCCGGCGGCAGGCCACCGACGTCGAAACGCAGCAGCCACCCGGCTGACGACGCGGTGTTCTGCGCCTGGCACGGCACGTCGTCGTCGCCGCAGGCCAGGTACAGCATGCCGTCCGGGCCGAACCGCAGCGCGCCGCCGTTGTGGTGCGTCGACAGATCCACGAGCGTGCCGAGCACGACGCGGCGACTGTTCGCCGCGAACTGCAGGTTGGTGCTCGCGGGGTCGGCGAGCGAGCCCGTGCAGGTGAAGCGATCGACGTGCAGGAAGGCGTCCTGGTCGTGCGCATAGAAGACGTAGATGTGGCCATTGGTCGCGAACGCCGGGTCGGCGGCGAGACTCAACAGCCCGCGTTCGTAGCTCGTCTCGACGTTCGGCACGACGCCCACCGTCGCCGTGGCCGAGGCAGCGTGCACCATGACTTCGCCGGCCTTGTGGGCGAGCAGGCAGCGCCCGTCGGGGAGGAAGCAGAGATCATGGGGCGTGGGCAGCCCCGCGGGCACCAACGTGTCGACGACGAACCCGGCCGGCACGCTCTGCGCGGGAAGGGACATGGCACCGGATGCCAATGCGATGACAACGAGTCTGACGAACACTGCGAACTCCGGATCGTGGGACGAGGGTGTCATCGCATATTGGCCGGCTGCCGCCGTCACACGCTGCTCGCGGCTGGTCGGGTCGCCGACGCGAATCCGCCGCGGTGTCGGCGGACCGCCGCCGGCAGGGGGATGCTCGCCGAGGGAGCGATGGTGCACGCAGTGACCATGCAACAGCCGTTCCTCTGCATCGGAGGGCAGCTCGATCTCGATCACCTCGACCGGACAGACGCGGCCTCGCGATCACGGCCGGCGGAACTGTCTGGCGAGCAGACGCGCGGCGATCGCGTGGCCGTTCTTCAGGATGTGGCCATCGCCGTTCGCGGCCCACGGCGGTGTGTTGCTGGCGAGCGCCTCGACGCAGGCCGGTGCGAGGTCGACGAGCTCGCAGCCGGCGTCGCGCGCGGCCGCGAACACGCTGGCGCGCACCTGCGTTTCTGCGGCGTGCAGCGCCGCGAGCTCCGGCAGCGGTGCGCCGACGCTGCGCCGCCACTCGGCATAGGCGAACTCCTTGGTCGGGATCGCGAGCAGCAGGCACCGCGCCCCGGCCGCGCGGCAGTCCGCGGCGATGTCGCAGAGACACTTCGCCGTGATGCGCGCGCCATCGCGCAAGGCCTCGATCGCCGGATCGAGTGCCGACAGCCGGTAAGCCGGCAGCAGCGTCGTCGGCACCGACGGATCGGCGAACGCGACGGCGCCGGGCTGCTCGTCGAGTGCGCTCCACCGGAGCCACGACTTGACGACCGCGCCGGCACGACCGACCACGCGGCTGTGGCCGAGCACGGCGGCGACTGCCGCCATCGTCCAGTTCGGGCTCGGCTGGGAATCGGCCAGCGAAATGTCGCGCACGCGGTAGGTGCGGCCCGGAGCGCGCAGGTCCTCGCCGACCGGGAGCCCGGCGTAGTCGATCGCGTCGATCAGGTCGTTGCCGAAGTAGACGCCGACGACGACGACGCGCGGCTGCAGGCGCAGCCCCTGGCGCACGAGCTCGCGGTACTGCACCGGTCCGTAGGACCCGTTCGCCATCTGGCACGCGGTCAGGCCGAGCTCGGCGCCGAGCCGCACCGCGAACGTGTCGGCGAGCTCGACCTCGAAGCCCCACGTCTGCGAGTCGCCGACGCAGAGCACGTCGGTACGCTCGGACGCCGTCCGGTTGCGGAAGCCGCGCGCGTCCGTGCCGCCCGATCCGGGCGCGAGCGCGTGCCCCAGGCGCGGATCCTCGCAGACCACCGCGGGCGGCGTGGCGGCCGGGCCGAACGCGCGCCAGCCGAGCTCGGCGAGCAGCAGCAGCGCCGCGAGCGGCACGCTGGCGAAGCCGACGCGGCGCCAGAACTGCCGAGCGCGGTCGCGCCACAGCACGAGCGTCAGCAGCGGCAGCGCCAGCAGAGCACCCGCGACGTAGCCGGCGAGCCGGTAGCGGAACAGGCTGCCCGAGCTCCACGCGTCCAGCGCCAGCAACGCGCCGACCAACGCGGTGGCGGCGGCGCAGAGGTCGATCGGGCGCGCGCGTGGCATGCCGCAGTGCTACCAGAATCCGGCGACGCTGGCGAGCATGCCGAACGCAGGGAACGCGGACGTCGAACGGCGTGCCAGCGCCGGCCGCCGACGTGGGTTCGCGACATGGTGCTGGCCCGGCTCGACGGGTGAGCGGAAGTCAAGTCGCCGGCGCGTTGGGCCCGATGACGCCGGAGATGGCCACGAATCTCAGCAAGGGCCGACGCCTCAGATTCCGGTTGATCCTGGTGCTGTTCGGCACCGCTGTGTCCACCCTGACCGCCGAGGTCGCACTGCGCATCGTCGCGTGGCGCCAGGACCTCGCTGCGATCCGCGCGTGGGAGCAGGTCGGCATCGCCATGCCGAAGGACGGACAAGCCGGGCTCATGCACATCATCCGACCGAGCAACAACCAACGCATCATCTACGAACTGCGTCCCAACCTCGACGTGCGGTACGAAGGCGCCGCGTTGCGGACGAACTCCGTGGGGTTCCGTTGCCCGGATCATCCTGCGGCCAAGCCACCGAACAGGTTCCGCATCGTCGGCATCGGTGATTCGGGGCTGTTCGGCTCGGGCGTCGGCGACGACGAGAACTTTCTCGCCGTGGTCAACGAACGACTCAACGGCGCGGATCCCAACCGGCCCTTCGAAGCAATCAACACCGGAGTGCCCGGCTACAACACGGTGATGGAGGTCGAGACGCTGGCCGCGAAGGGCCTGGCCTACTCACCGGACCTCGTGGTGGTGTCCTGGTGCAGCAACGACCTCGACTTGCCGAACTTCATCGCCAATCCCGACGACTACTTCTCGCTGACCAAGTCGTTCCTGATCGAACGCGTCGTGTTCGCCTGCCAGGGCATCGAACGGTTGGCGCAACGTCCCCTCGTCGACTCGCCGACGCACCCGGACCTGTTCGCTCGCGAGAACGATCCCGACCGCGTTCCGCCACAGTACCGCGCGATGGTGGGGTTGGAGGCGTATCGATCTGCCATGCGGAGGCTGCAGTGGTTGAGCCAGCGGCACGGCTTCGACGTGGTAGTGGTCTGCCCCACGCGCGGGTTCGACTACCTGCGCGAGATCTGCGCCGAGCTGGGCTTCCCGCAGCTGGACGGCGGTCCTCGCGTCGAAGAGTACATGCGTCGCAAGGGCATCAAGAGGTACATGGGTTCGGAGCTGTCGGTCAGCGCGACGGATCCCCACGGCTCTGCGATAACGCATCGCCTGATCGCCGACGTCCTGTGGGAGCACTTGCGCGACCATCCGCGCATCAGCGAGTTCCGCAATCGCAACTAGATGCGAGTGCGATCTACCAGCGCTGATCCGCGACCTGGTCGAGACCGCGCGAGCCGAACGCAGGGATCGCGTTGGGCCATGGGGCGGGCCATGGGTATCGTGCGGCAATGCGCGCATTGGGAATCCTGCTGCTGCTGTTCGGGGTGGTCGTTCTCGCGGTGAACTGGCTCGACATCCAAGCGGAGTGGCTCGGCTGGATGCGCGAGTGGAGCGAGGACGGCGCACTGATGATCGGTTTCGGCGGCATCGTGCTCGGCTTCGTGCTCACGCTCGTCGGCAGGAAGAAGAAGGGCGACGCCGCGCAGTGAACGCGCCGCCGACGCCGACAGGGAACACGGCCGGACGTCGGCCCAGCGGCCTCTGATTCTGTTCGCACACGACCGGGAGCATTCGTCGCGATCGGGCGGCCGGATGTGGGTTCCGCTGGTGCGTGGGTCGCCCGGGCGAGCGCGTGCCGGTCGACGGCTCGGAGCTGCACTCGGCCCCGCGATCTACGCACAGGATCCCACGCGCACTGCTCCATTTGGCGCGTCGCCGGAAGGGGCATCCTGGCGCCAGACTGTTGCGGACGTCACACAGACGTCATTCCCCGAAGCGGAGCAACCCCATGTCATCCGTCCGCCAACCGAAGCGGTTCCCTCTCGCGCGGCAGGTCCTCCTGGCTTGCGCATTCCTCGCCGCCTGCAGCGACAACGACTCTGCGCCGCCGCCCGAGATCGGCATCGCGCCCGAACCACTTGTTGGTCCCCACGACGTCTTGCCCGGCGTCGTGGTCGCGATCCAGGACGTGCGGGGCGGCGGGACGTCCGGGCGCGGCGCCGTCGGCGACTTCCTCGAAGTCGACTTCACCGTGGCGCGGGACGACGGAGAGCCGCTGGAGCTCGCGACCATGACCCGCGGCGCCATCATGGTCTCGGGGCCGACGTCCAACTACCAGCGCGTCATCGCCTCGCAGAGCGACGTCATCACCACCGCAGTGAAGCGCGCGCTCGGCGCCTACACGTACAAGTTCGCGGTGCCAGTGCCGGCGACCTACCTGGCGCCCCTGAACGACACGACGGCTCTGAGCGAAGACGAGTTGACGGGCCAGCCGCTGCAGTCCGGCACCTACACGGTCGGCATCGAGCTGCGCAAGGACTACGTCGTCGACGGCGTCACCTGGCGCGATCCGGGCAACGCGACGTCGGACTTCCTGCTCGGTGACGTCGCCGCTGTCGACTCGCGCGAAGTGGTCACGCTCGCGAACTGCAACCAGTGTCACACCGAGCTCCGCGCGCACGGCGACAATCGCAACGCGATCACGAACTGCCTGCTCTGCCACACGAGCGGCGCCGAGGACCGCAACACGCCGGGAGTCGCGAACGGCACGCCGGGTGTCGCGATCGACTTCAAGGTGATGATCCACAAGATCCACTCCGGCAGCCATCTGCCCTCCGTGCTCGGTGTGACGACGAACCCGAACGGCACGCGCAAGTACGACGCGACGCCGCAGCCGTACCAGCTGATCGGGTACCAGGACGCGGTCACCGACTTCTCGCACGTCGCATTTCCGGCCTGGCCGAGCTTCTACACGTCGATGCCTCGCGACGCCGGCTACGTAACGCTGTCGAGCACCGCACAGTCGCTCGAGAACACGATGCGGCGAGCCCCGGTCGAGTGCGGCAAGTGTCACGGTGACCCCGATGGCAGCGGTCCGCTGCCCGCGCCGCGCCAGGGCGACATCGTCTACTCGCAACCGAGCATCGCGGCCTGCTCCTCGTGCCACGACGACTGGGTCCCCGACCACCCCTACACCTCCAACATGCAGACGATGCCGATCCAGCGCGACAACGGCGCCTGCACCGAATGCCACCGCGTGAGCGGGACGCCGCTGGACGTCATGAACGCTCACAAGCACCCGCTCGTCGACCCGGACGTCGCTCGCGGACTGCACTTCGACGTCAGCGCGGTCACGGACCACGGCGGCAACGCGAACGGCAAGTTCGAGCCCGACGAGAAGGTCCGCATCACGTTCCAGCCCAAGGACAGCGCAGGTACGCCGATCGCGGTGAGCAGCCTCAGCCGCCTCGAAGTCATCCTGAGCGGCCCCACGACGAATCCGCAGATGATCAACTACCAGCGGATCGCGCAGGCGTACCTGACGGGCAACGGCCCCTACACCTTCAACATGCCGGCGCTCGTCTTCTACGAGCAGATCGGGATCTCGATGGGCCGCCTGCAGACCTTCGCCAGCGCGAGGGCACCGCACTGGAACGTCTCGGGGGCAACGACCACGCTGCTGCGCCGCACCGGCGCCGGCCCCGCCACGAGCCTGGCCGCCAGCGCGGCCGTCACGCAGAACTACATCGTCCTGCAAGCCGGGGGCGGTGCCAACTTCGTCAAGGACGACTACATCGTGATCGACGATGCGGACGAAGGACTGCGCGAGTACATGCGCGTCCAGTGCGTCGACGGCGACCGCCTGTGGTTCGGTTCGCAGTTCCGCACGACCTACAAGCCGAACCTCCTGATCGCCCACGCCATCGGCGCCGAGGTCAAGAAGGTCACGACCGCGAGCGTGCCGGTGGCGAGCTACTCGCTCGATGCCCTGGCGGGCATCGTCACGGAGACCGTCGAGTTCGGCGACGGAGCGATCCTCGCGAGCTACACGACGGACTTCGTCGTGCCGCAGGTCTATCCGGGCGCACTCGACGATTCGCCGGTGAACGGCGAGGACTGGGGCGACTGGACGGGCCTGCCGCTGCTCAACGGCACCTACACGCTCGACGTGCACGGTGCCCGCACCTTCAGCGTGACGCGGTTCGGCGAGACCACGAGCTACACCGAAGGCGCCGACGCGACGCTCGTGCAGCTGCTGTTCGGCTCGGCCGCCGAGGTCGAGACCGTCGAGCGCGTCGTCGGCGCCGTCGCGTGCAACCAGTGCCACGACGCGCTGCAGTTCCACGGCGGCAGCCGCCGCGGCTTCGACACGTGCATCTCGTGCCACGGCTCCGCCGGCGCCGAGAACACGCTCGTCTACGAGAACCCGACCACGGGCAACCCGTTCGGCACGACGGTCGAGTTCCGTCACATGCTGCACAGCTTCCACGAGAACGTCTTCCCCGGGATGCCGGGAGGCGTTCAGGACTGCGCCAAGTGCCACGGCGCGAACAACTCGGCGTGGGCCATGCCGGCTGACCGGCTGCACCCGCAGCAGACGCGCCCGACGCGCAGCTGGCGCGCCGCCTGCAGCTCCTGCCACGGCTCCGCGGCCCAGGTCGCACACATCGACGCGAACACGAGCCCCTCTGGTGCCGAGTCCTGCGCCATCTGCCACGGCACCGGCGAGAACCTCGACGTTCGGACCGTGCACAGGATCCGTTGAGCTGGCCACCGGGGCCGGACGCAGCACGCTCAGCGCCCGGCCGGGGTCACGTGCGCGGGACCGAGCGCCCGTGCCCACCGCGCCACGAGGGAGAGGCGATCTTGTAGGATGCGACGTCAGCCATCTCGCCTGACTGCGGACGTCGAAGGACTCGCGATCTACTATGGCCCGGGTGGCTCGGGTTATCTGATCGCGTCGAGTCAGGGTATCAACACCTTCGTCGTTCATGATCGACAGCCGCCTCACGCCTACCGGTTCACCTTCCAGATCGTCGCGAACACCACGCTCGGCATCGACGGCGTCACTGATTGCGACGGCATCGACGTCCTGAACCTGGGGCCCGGCAGTGCATTCCCGAACGGGGTGTTTCCTGGCGCAGGACGGCAGCAACACGAGTCCGTCGGCGAACCAGAACTTCAAGCTCGTGTCCTGGAGTGACATCGCCAACGCAACGAACCCACCGCTGCTGGTGAACAACTCGTACGACGCGTTCGGGGTCCTCTGCTCTCCGGCGACGTCGACTTCCCGGAATGGTACCGGCGTGAATCTGGCCACCCTCAGCAGTCTCCAACCGCCAGTGATCGGATCGACGTGGGGGGGAGCCCTGAACTGTGCCGGGCACTCTGCCGACTTTGCGGTGCTTGGTTGGTTCGGCCATCCCGCCCCCGGCAACATGACCTTTGCAGGCGAACTGCTGGTCGATACAGCGAGCCCGTGCCAGTTCTTGCAGGTGGCGCTGCATTCCGGGAACGCGACGCAGCTCAGCCTGCCCATTCCCGGCAATCTCCTGTTGTGCGATGTGCAGTTGTCGCTCCAGGGTCTCTGCTTCGGTGCTCCGGCACCGCAGCTGTCGAACGCGCTCGACCTCAGGCTCGGGCGCTGACGCGCGCGGTTGGCGCCGCTCCTCCGTGCGCAGGTCGGTCCAGCCGGCGGCAGGCGACGACGTTCGTGATGTCGCTCGGCCAGGGCAGCGATGGCGGGGTGCTCGCCTTCGGCGCGGACGGCTAGCTCTGCCACCTGTCGGGCAATGGCGTGCCCGAACGTCGACGAGATCTTCGAGCGCATCGACACGTTCACGAACGTCGTCACGCCGGTCCGGCAGCAAGGCGACGAGCGCCGCGCGCGTGGCCAGGTAGGTCCCGATCTACGTCGCGCTGTTGCCCGGTACACGCATGGTCGGCGCGATGACCAGGAAGAGGACTCGCGTTGCGCCTGGCTGAGGGTTCCCTTTTCAACCGCGTCGCTTGCACGAGAATGCGACCAACTCGTCCCGATCTCCTGGGCTTGTTCCGCATCGCGGCGAGCATCGTCCGCCGCCTCGCGTTGCTTGTCCGCCTCCAAGGCCCGGTCATTGGCCAGCACGGCCGCCTCTTCGGCCCGCCCGTACTGCACCCAGGTCGCGATGGCCCCGGCGACCAACGCGAACATCACCAAGGAGGCGGCGGCACTTGAAGCGGAAACGACGGACCAACCTTCACGGCGGGAGCATTCCAGGGGGCATGTTCGTTCTGCGGCCTGCGCGCGCCACAGGGAGTGGCGCGCCGATCCAAATGATCCTTTTCCAACCAATGGAGGCAGTCATGCAGCAGCTTGCACTACGCCCGAATCGCGCGAACGGGACCATGCTGGACTTCCCGCGCTCGGTCGAGGACCTGTTCAACAAGTTCTGGGGTGGGTTCAACCGGCCAACCGTGGATTCGTGGATCCCCCCCGTCGACCTGATCGAGACCCCGCAGGCCTACCTGCTGCGGCTCGAGATCCCCGGCGTCAATCCCGACGACGTCGAGGTCACGCTGGTCGGCGACACGCTGACGGTGCGCGGCGAGAAGCGCATCGTCGAGAAGGACGCCGATCAGACGTGGAGCCTGACCGAACGGCTGGCGGGTCACTTCGAGCGCAGCTTCCGGCTGCCGGCCCCCGCTTCGACGAAGGAGATCGAGGCCGAGGCGCGCCACGGCGTGCTGGCGATCCGCGTGATGAAGGCCGCCGAGGCTCAGCCGCGCAAGATCGCGATCCGTCACGGCTGATCGTTCCTGGCGGTCCCGGCGGGCGGCTCGCACCGCAGCGATGCGCGCCGCCCCGTCCCGGCGCACACGGACACACTCGAATGCGTGCAGCCAAGCGTGGTCTTGCCCGCCGACGCTCAATCTCACGGTCATCGACACCGACACCTCGTCGAGCGGGATGCCCGCGAACCCTCAAATTCGCGCGCCACCGTGCGTGCGCATGAGGCGAGCCAATCGCGCCAGTGCGCGGTTCGGCAGCATGCCGACGGCGTCGACGCTGCGCCCCATTTCGGCGGCGACCTCGGCGTGCGACTGCCCGATCAGTCGCATCGCAACGATGACGTGCCGGTGTTCGTCGGAGAGGTTCCTGAAGCACGCTTCGAGCGCCGCCAGGTCTTCGTTCTTCATCGCAAGCCCGCCGACGCTGGCCGACGGACTCGGCACGGCGCGCAGTTCGTACTGCTGCACGTTGCGTCTGCGCTGGTCGCAGGCGGGATCGACGGGCCGCTTGCCGGTCATGTACCAGAGCGCCTTCGCGAACGCGCGGATCGCCGCAGCCGCGCAACGCCACCAAACGTCTCGTCAGCGGATCCCGATCGTCACGGCACCCGCGTTCGACAGCACGAGGCCGAGCGGGTTGGCGGCGAAGTCGAAGGCGAACGACTGCACGAAGAACGCCGGTGTGGTGGTGGGCCCGAGGCCCGGAGGCAACTGGATGGTCGTGTAGGCAGTGCCGTAGAAGTTGGTCGCCACCTGGAAGATGTCGGCGCTCATGAGCACTTCGCAGCCAGGCGCGCCCACCGCCGCGAGGTTCACCGGCAGCGGCAGTCCCTGCCAGAATGTGTTGGACACTCCGAGGGCGACGACGGCGAGCGCGTTGGGCAACAGATTGGCGACGATTACCGGCACGCTGTGGCCGACGAGCGGCATCTCCGGTCCGAACAGGAATGGCGTGCCCGCGGTACCCTGGCAACCCGCGCCGTAGAGCGTGAACGCGCCGGGGAGGGGGAATTGGAAGCCCGTGCGGCTCTGCGAGAAGTTGTAGCAGGCGAAGCGACCCGGCGTGAACGTGCCGCTCAGGCTGAATTCGAGTTGGTCGTTGAGCCACACGTTCACACTCGATGGAGTGTAGAGCACACGGAAGTAGTAGTCGGTCGCGAAGCTCCAGCCCGTGCTGCCGTAGGTGGTGCTGCGTGCGAGCTCGGTGCAATTCAGCGTGTGAGACCAGAGATCGATCGGTGCGTTGGCGTAGCCCCGCGTGAACGGGCCGGTCTGCCGCGAGATGGCGAGGCCCATCGTCGCGGTGCCCCAGTTCTGGAACGACTGCGTGACCTTCTTCCAGTCGACGACGAGGAAGTCGGCCGTTGCGCTCGTGCTGTCTCCGGGATGCCAGCCCAGCACGAATCCGGGCATATCGTCGTCACCACCCTCTGGATCGATGCGCATGCGGAACTCGAGCAGCGTCACGTCGAAGTCGCTGTAGAAGGTCGAGACGTCGGTGATGAGCGTGTTCGTCGACTCGGCATGCAGGCTGGCCGGGTTGATCGTCCACGGGCCGGTGCCGTTGATGTGCTCGGTGGTCCAGAGGCTGAGATCGATGGGGTTCTGTGCGAGCGCGGGTAGCGCGAAGCACACCGCGGAGAGCAGGATGGTGGATCGCATTGGGGGGCCCTTTGAGGAAACCAGGGTGCCGGAAGTCGGCATGCCCACGTTCCACGTAATACCCCGCCATTGACGAGCCGTGAACCGGCGGTGAAGGCCATGCACCGATCGCACCGCGGCGCGAGGGCTCGCCGGGAGGCCGCGGCTGACCTGGCTGGCCCACACGACACGGTGCCGGGTCCGCGGCACGATGACGCCGCCACCGCGCAGCCGTGGGAACGCCAGCGCTGGCGGTGGTGTTCCTGCCGCAAGCCATGCACCAGGTGCCGATCGAGAACCTGCTGATCCACGCCGACTTCGTGCGCGGGCTCGTGCGCGACCTCGTGCGTGATCCGCACGAGTGCGAAGACCTCGAGCAGGAAGCCTGGCTGCAGGCGCTGCGGCGGCCGCCGGGCCACGCGGTGTCGCTGCGCGGCTGGCTCACGGCACTCGTCGGCAGCCTGTGGGCGAACCGTACGCGCGACGCGCAGCGACGCCGCGTGCGCGAGCTCGCGGCGGCCGCGCCGCCGCCCGACGCCGATCGGGCCGAGTCGATCGCCGCGAGGGAACAGGTTCGCCAGCGCCTGCTCGCGGCGGTGCTGCGGCTGCCCGAACCGTTCCGCGCCGCGGTACTGCTGCGCTACTACGACGAGCTGTCGCCGACCCAGATCGCGGCGCGGCTCGGCGTGCCGGCGGCGACCGTGCGCACGCGCGTCGCGCGCGGGCTCGAACGGTTGCGCGCCGAGCTCGACGCCGAACACGGCGGCGAGCGCGCCGCGTGGGCGCTGCCACTGCTCGCGTTCCCGGCACCGGCGCCGCTCGCGTCGCTGCCGCTGTCCACTCTGCTCGCCATGAAGAAGTCCTTCGTCGTTGCCGCCGCGCTGCTGCTAGCCGCAGTGAGCGCGCTCGCGTGGTTCGTCTGGTTTGCGCCTCCGATGCCAACGCCCGAGGACCCGCTGCCTCGTGTCGCCGCAGTCGCACCCGCGGCGCGAGTTCCCGCGGCGGCGTCACCAGCGCTCGCTGCCGGGGCCCGAGTGGCGCCACCGGCTGCGGAGTCCGACGCGCGTTGCGCACTGGAAGTCATCGCGCTGTGGAAGTCGGACAAGCAGCCCGCGAGCTCGCAGGCGATCGACCTCACGTATCCGACCGACGTCGACGCGGAGCTGTCGCCGCGGCGCCTCGTCACCGACGAGATCGGCCGAGTGGTCTTCGAGCAGCTGCCTCCCGGCAACGCATCGGTGCAGGCCAGCACGGGAGTCCGGCAGCAGGTGGTCCTCACGGCAGCGGACCGGACCGCCGTCACGCTGCTGCTCGATGGCATTCCGGTGCGCGGCCTCGTCGTGGACAGCCGCGATCAGCCCGTTCCCGATGCGGACGTCTGGGTCTCTTCGGAGATCCGGTATGCGACGGCAGCCTCCGACGAGCGGCCCGCCCATGGCCAGTATGGCCACTTCACGCTGCGCACGGATGCGGCCGGTTGCTTCGCGACGCGCCTCTTCGCGAAGCAGTGCCTGGCTGCGTTCAAGGTCGGTCATGGTCCGTCGGCCACGGTCTATCCCGTGAGCGGGATGGCGATCGCCCCCGCCGAACCGGTGTCGTGCACGCTGCGGCTGCAGTCCGCCGGCGCGGCGTTGACCGTCCGCGTCGTCGACGAGTCGGCGACACCGGTCCGCGGCGCCGTCGTGCTGGTTGGCCAGGAGGTTCCGACGATCACGGAGGACATCCGTACGGCCACCACGCCCGCGCTGCGCGCGACGACGAACGAGGATGGCCTCGCGCAGTTCGCGGTGTTGTCGGCGGGCAAGCTGCCGCTGCAGATCAGGGCACCTGGGCTTGCCCCATCGCGCCAGGAAGTGGAGATCCCCGTTGGTGCGACCACGAGCATCGACGTCGTCTTGACGGCGGGCGCGACCGTGCGCGGTTTCGTGCTCGATGGGCTCGGCGTTCCGTTGCCTCGCGCCTGCGTTCGTTGTGGTGACGGCGTATCGCTGCAGAACGTGTGGACCGCCGCCGACGAGTCGGGCGCGTATCGGCTGGCCAACCTGCCGCCCGGCGACATCGAGGTCCAAGCACTGCATCCCGCGTGGGGCCGGGTGCGGACGAGGGTGAACGCAGCCAACGGGGGCGTCGTCGACTGGGATGCGCACATGCCGCCGCGCGCGACGATCGCGGGCCTGGTCCTCGACGCCGCCGGACAACCTGCGCGTGGCGCTGACGTGATCGCCTACGCCGGCCGTGACGAACGCGGTGCGCACGCAAAGGCGGATGCGGCCGGCAACTTCTGTGTGCTGCCGCTGGATCCGGGGTGCGTCTATCACCTGCGTGCCGAGGTGCCGTTGGCCGATGGAGGCATCGCGGTCGCGACCATGTCGGGCGTCCTCGCAGGCTCGGTCGTCGAGCTGCGTCCACGAGCCGAGGCTGCTCCAACGGCGCGCATCCGCGGGCGCGTCGTGAAGCCCGACGGCAAACCGGCCGTCGGCTACAGCGTGACCGCCATGCCC
This sequence comes from Planctomycetota bacterium, assembly GCA_036376355.1. Lineage (GTDB taxonomy): Bacteria > Planctomycetota > UBA1135 > UBA1135 > UBA2386 > DASVAL01. The sequence continues at coordinate 1,116 of DASVAL010000043.1, read as the reverse complement.
GAGCACGAGCCGATCGGCTGCCAGACCACGGTCGGCACCGACGGCACCTTCGAGATGGGACCATGGCAACCGATGTCGGTGCAGCTTGCCGTCAACGCGCCAGGTGGAACGGAGCCATTGGCGGAGTTCGCGGTGTTCACGCTGCGGCGCGGAGAGACGCTGGACGTCGGTGAGCTCGTCGTGCCCGTGCCCGGCAGCGCACTCGTTCGCATCTCGCCGCGCGGTCAGGCGCGGATGTGGGCGGCCTTGTTCCGCGACGGCAGGTCGGTTCGCAACCGCATGACGACCGCGGACCAGGTGAGCTGGGACGACCTGCAACCGGGCGCCTACAGCCTCTGCGTCACTGCGTTCGGCTCGGCACCGGCGACCGGCGTCTGCAACTTCGAGGTCGTCTCGGGCGTGCAGGCCGTGCGCGATCTCGTCCTGCAGGCCGCGACGCGACGAAGGCTTCGCATTGCGAAGCCCGCAACGGGACCTGCGGTACTTATGGCGCAGGCGACCTCTGCGGCGGGACACACCTTCCTGAAGGAACTCTGGCTCGAGCCGGAGAGTGATACCTGCCAGGTGCTGCTGCCAAGCGATGCCGTCGTGGTGCGGCTGACGGCTAGGGGCGGGTACCACGGTGAGGTCTCGGGCAATGCGCTCGCAGCAGACCCGATCGACGTCAAGCTGACGCGCGTGAAGTAGCGAGGTGCCGCGCGGCCACGCGGAGCTTCTTCGCGAGCGAGATGCCCGAGTAACCGGGCGTGCGTGGCGTGTCCTTCATGACCGGCTCTCGGCGAGGAAGTCGGCGACGAACCCCGCCGCGTACATGGCGCACAGGAACACGGCGGCGAACGCGATCCCGAACAGGATGCCGCGCAATCCCCGCGACCAGAGGAAGTAGATCGGCAACGCGATCGGCAGAACGAGGAACACCATCGCCAGCAGGACCGGCGGCGCGCGCTTGCCGAGCACGCGGGCGTCGAACGCGCACCAGATCGCGCACGTGAGCGACGTTGCCGCCGCCACCAGCAGCGCACCGGGACTGTTGTCCGCGGACTCCGGCAGCGTCGCCATGCGGACCCCACAGACCCCCGCCAGCACCAACAACACGCCGAACGTCACGCGTCGTCG
>DASVAL010000042.1:0-42056 GCA_036376355.1 Planctomycetota bacterium | reverse complement strand
TCCTTCTTGTCCTTGTCCTTGTCCTTGTCCTTGGCGGAGTCCTTGGTGCCGGGGTCCTTGGTGTCCTCGCCCTTCTTCTCGGCGGGCTTCTGCTCCTCGGGTGGCTTCTGCTTCGGCTTGTCCTTCTGCCGCTGCTTCTCGATCTTCGCGTCGGGATGCTTCAGCTCGGGTGCGTTCACGATCACGTGCACGAACGCGCCGCGCTGCCGGTTCTCGCCGCGGAACTCGTCGTGGCCCGGAAAGCGCGAACCCGGCGTCTGCGCGGTCTTCCACGCGATCGCGGATTGCACCGGGAACACGTGCAGCTTCTTCTGCAGCAGTTCGGGCGTCAGCGTGCGCAACGGCGTCACGTCGTCGAGCACGTAGAGCGAACGGCCGTGCGTCGCGACCACGAGGTCCGCGTCGCGCGAGTGCGTCGTCAGCGCCATCGCCGAGCAGGTCGGCACGCCGTGTTTCCAGCGATGCCACGACAGGCCGCCGTCGAGCGTCACCCAGAGGCCGAACTCGGTGCCGAGCCAGAGCAGGTCCTTCTGCACGGGATCCTGCTCGAGCACGAGGCAGAAGCCGTCGATCGCCGGGGTCGCGAGCGGCGTCCACGTCTCGCCGAAGTCGCGCGTGCGGAAGACCCACGGCGTCCAGTCGGCGTTGCGGTGGCCGTCGAACACCGCGAACGCGGAGCGCGCGTCGAACTTGTCGGCCTCGATGTGCGGGCACCAGGTGTGGCGCGGCAGACCCGGCACGCGCTCTTCGACGCTGCGCCACCCAGCGCCGCCGTCCTGCGTGACCTGCACGCGGCCGTCGTCGGTGCCGACCCAGATGACCCCTTGCTGCACGGTGCTCGGCGCGATCGTGAGGATCGTGCAGTGGTTCTCGGCGCCCGTGGCATCGAGCGTGAGGCCGCCGCTCTCGGCCTGCTTCTGCCACTCGGGGTTGTTCGTCGTGAGGTCCGGGGACACGACCTGCCAGCTCTCGCCGCGGTCGTTGCTGCGGTGCACGAACTGGCTGCCGTAGTAGACCGTGCGCGCGTCGAACGGATCGAGCGCGATCGCCGCGTTCCAGTGGAAGCGCAGCTTCGTGTCCTCGGGCGCCGGCGGGCGGATCGACTTCTGCGTGCCGTTGCGCAGGTCGTAGCGGATCAGCGCACCGCCCTGGCTCATCGCGTAGCCCTGCCGGCTGTCGGCCGGATCGGGCACGGTCGCGAAGCCGTCGCCGAAACACACCTCCTGCCAGTGCAGGTTGCGGATGCCGCCGTTCTCCCAGACCGCCGACGGACCGCGCCAGCTGCCGTTGTCCTGCAGGCCGCCGTAGACGTTGTACGGCACGTCCTGGTCCGTCGCCACGTGGTAGTACTGCGCGAGCGGCAGGTTGCTGCAGAAGCGCCAGGCCTTGCCGCGGTCCTGGCTCGCGTAGACGCCGCCGTCGTTGCCGATCAGGATGCGCTTGCCGTCGAGCGGGTCGATCCACATCGCGTGATGGTCGGGGTGCGCGGCGTCCCAACCGGCGAGGTTCTCGAACGAACGGCCCGCGTCGTGCGACACGGTGATCGTCGTGTGCAGGCTGTAGAGGCGGTTCTTGTCCTGCGGGTCGACGCGGACGTCGCAGAAGTAGAACGGGCGCGGCGCCACGTCGTCGGCGCCGTTCACCGTGCGGAAGCGGAAGCCGCCGTCGTCGCTCTGCAGCAGCGCGTTCTTCTTCGCCTCGACGAGCGCGTAGACGGTGCGCGGATCGCTCGGTGCGATCGCGAGGCCGATGCGGCCGAGCTCTCCCTCGGGCAGGCCGTCGGCGTCGGACAGGCGCGTCCAGGTCTGGCCGCCGTCGAGCGTGCGGTGCAGGCCCGAGCCCGGGCCGCCGGACTTGAACGACCACGGCCAGCGCCGGTGTTCCCACATCGCGGCGAACAGCTTGTCCGGGTTGCGCGGGTCCATCACGAGGTCGCCGCAGCCGGTGCGCGCATCGACGTAGAGGACCTTCTGCCAGGTCCTGCCCGCGTCGCGCGTCTTGAACACGCCGCGCTCCTCGTTCTCGCCCCACGTCGTGCCGAACGCCGCGACGAACGCCGTGTCGGGCTCGTCGGGGTGCAGCACGATGCGGTGGATGTGCTCGGTCTTCTCGAGCCCGAGCTGCGACCACGTGCGGCCGCCGTCGCGCGTCAACCAGAGCCCGCGGCCCACGCTCGCGCTGTTGCGCGGGTTGCCCTCGCCGGTGCCGACCCAGACGACGTCGGGCGAACGCGGGTCGATCGCGATCGCGCCGATCGAGTGCACGCGCTCGTCGTCGAAGACCGGAGTGAAACGGATGCCGCCGTCGGTCGACTTCCAGACGCCGCCGCTCGCGGCGCCGACCCAGATGGTCGTCGGGTCACCGGGCACGCCCGCGACGGCGCCGATGCGGCCGCTGCAGACGGCGGGGCCGATGCTGCGCGCCTCCAGGTCGGCGAGCAGCGAGACGTCGAAGGCCGAGGGAGGTGGGGTCGCGGAGGGAGCGACGGGATCCTGGGCATGGGAGGCAATGGCGAGGAACAGGACGGCGAGAGGGCGGCGCGACATGAGTGGCCCACCATACGGGGCAGCGTGACGTGGTGCAGGTACGGAGGACCGTTGCCGATGGGGCCGTTTGCCGGCAGACGCCGCCGCCGGCGATCTGCGGGACCAGGTTGACACGCCAGCCGCCGCCACGAAGGTAGTGTCGTTTCACCTCCCCTCGCGCCACACCAGGTCCCATTGCCCTCCATGCACGCAACCCGAACCCTTTCCTGTCTGCTCGCCTTCGGGACAGCCGCCTCCGCCCAAGTCGTCGGCATCGACGACCTCGATCCCGTCACCGGCACCGTCAACGCCTTTCCGTTCAATGTCACGACGAACGGCAACACGTCGCTGCACGTCTACTCGGTCCAGGCGCTGCGCGCACGCGGCCTCTGTCCTGGCGCCTTGCTGGTCGACATCGCCGTGGCACCGGCGAGCGGCACCGCCGGCACCTACAACGCGCCGCAGGCGCTGCTGCAGATCGGCCATCTCGCCGTGAGCCCGCCGGTGCCCGGTGCCTGGACGACGCACCTCGCCAGCCCGATCACCATCCACGACGTCTCGTCGGGCCCGTACAGCTTTCCGTGGGCGCTCAACACGCACACGTCGCTGCCGGGCACGCAGACGACCGGCTTCGTGTGGGACGGCCTGCGCGACTTCGGCATCCTCTACTCGAGCTCGCCAGGCGTCACCGGGGCGTTCAGCATCCGGCGCTCCGCCACCGAGCTGCGCCACTATGTGACGGTGTTCAATGCCACGAACCAGGCACCGACGTCGAACGGCGCCTTCGCGATGGAGGTCAAGCTGACCTGGGCCTCCCCAGCGGGCTGCTCGACGAAGGCCACGTACGGCACGGGCTGCTACGAGGGCGGCACGTCCTACTACGAGTCCTTCACGGGTCTGCAGACCTTCGACTTCATCGGAACCCCTGCCAACGAGCAGGTGATCGCACATGCGGCCGCGGGCCCCACGGGCTTCATCGTCAGCCCCGGCGCCAGCGCCTGGTTCGCGCCGACCGGCTCCCAGGTGCTCAACAACGCGGCGACTCCTGCCGCGATGGCCGACGACTCGATCAGCCAGCCGCTGGCGTTGCCGTTCTCCTTCCCGTTCCCGGGCGGCAGCACGGCCGTCGTGCACGCAGCCGCCAACGGCTACGTGATCCTCGCGTCGACCTCGTCGAACGCAGCCGACACGACGCCGACCATCGCCGAACTGCTCACCGTGCAGCCACGCCTGGCGCCGCTGTGGTGCGACCTCGACCCCGCGGTCAACCTGTCCGTCGATCCGGCCAGCGGCGTCTACTTCGACATCGACCCGAGCAACCAGGCCGTCTACGTCACGTGGCTCGACTGCGGTGACGGCCGCGGCTCGACGCCCGTCGCGGGCTCGACGTCGATCAGCGTGCAATGCGTGCTGCGCAGCAACGGCGACGTGGAGTACCGCTACCGGAGCGTCGTCTCCAACCCGAACGGTGCCGGTGCGGTCGTCGTCGGCTGGTCGAAGGCAAACGTGGGCGGCTTCACCTTCGATCCAGGTGCAGTCGACATCTCCGCCGCCATGCCCTTCGTGACCACCGGCCCGGACCGCCTCGCGTTACGCCTGGACAGCACGTTCCCGCAACTCGGCACCAACTTCACGCTGACGACGAGCAACGTGCCCAACCTGGTGCCGCTCGCCTTCGTGTTCTTCGGCGACAGCCCGCTCCCCGGCATCGATCTCGGCATCATCGGCGCCCCGAACTGCCGTGCCTACTCCAACGTCAACCTGACCTCGGCCACGGCGCCCGTCGCCGGCGGCTCCGGCAGCGTGATCATCCCGATCCCGGTGGCCCCAGCCCTGATCGGCAGCTCGCTGACGTCCCAATCGGTGGCGTTCACGCTCGAGAACCCACTCGGCCTCGTGACGTCGAACGGTCTCGCGTGGACGGTCGGGAACTGAGGACGGGGCTGGCCGGTCGGATGCCCCGACCGAGATCGACGAACGCCTCGCACGCTCTGCTCATCCTCGTGTGGTTGCGCGCGACTTCGCGCACAATCCGCGTCGATGGTGACCGTCGTCAGGCCCACCCGCGCAGCGGGAAGCGCTCGTCGCTTGCGTCGTGGACCATGCTCGTCGCGGTCGCCTGCGCCGGCACGCCGAGCGTGCGGCCGCCGCTCGAACTCGCGCCGTTCACGTCGTTCGACACGGCTGCTTTCGCCGGCGCCGCGAAGATGCTCACGGGCCTTGCTGCGCCCGACGACAGCCCGTGGAGTCCGGTGCGCTCAGTTCACGCTGCAGATCAACGGCGACACTGCGTCGTGGGTCGACATGTTCCTCGCGAAGCCGAACGGCGCGACGATGGCGTGCGGAGGGCTGGTCGGCGCGATCGCGCGTCATCCGACGGAGCCGGGGCGTTGCGCCGTCCTGCGCCTGCTCGCGACGCGGCGCGCCCGCCGCCGCAACAGTGACACGCGGGGGGCGGCCGCGGCCGGCGTGTCGCGGGTCATCCGGGACGCCGTTCGAGCGCTTCGCGTCGCGCCAGCCTGCAGCGGCCCATGCCTTCGCGAAGGCATGCCCCGCCGTGACTTGCGGCAATGTCGCTGAGCCGGATCCGGGCCTTCGTCTGGGACCGCGTGGCTGGCATGAGGCTTGCCAAAGCTCGTCGGGTGATGCAGGGCCCCGAGCAGGTAGGTAATCTTCCCCGCCCTCGTTTCTCAGCACAGTCAACTTGGACGCCGCACTCTCGTCGCCGGTTCGTTCGCCTGTTCGCTGCACCGACTTGCCGCAGTGGAGAGCGCTTTCGGCGCCTCGAGACTGGTCGGCACGCAGGCTGTGGCTCCTCATCGCGGGCGTGACTGCGGTGAAGGCCGTGCTCGCCGCGGTCGTGCCGCTCTCGGGTGACGAGGCCTACTTCTGGGAGTGCTCGCGTCACCTCGACTGGTGTTACCAGGAGCAGCCGCCGCTCGCGATCTGGGCGATGATTCCGGCGCGCGCGCTGCTGGGCGACACGGTGCTTGCGGTGCGCTTGCCGACGCTGCTGGTCGGTGCGGTGCTCGGCTGGCTGCTGTCGCTGATCGTGCTGCGGCTTGGAGGGACGCGCCGGCAGGCAGCCGTGTTGTGGGGGGTGCTGCACGCGACGCCGATGTTCCTGATCGGTTCGTGCTACGCGTCGACCGACGCGCTGATGATGACCGCCTTTGCTGGCGCCACCGCGGCAGCGATGGCCATCGCGAACGGCGATCGGCGCGGCTGGTGGGCGTTCGGCGTGGCCGTCGGCCTCGGCTTCCTCGCCAAGTTCACGGTCGTGCTCGTGCTGCCGGCGCTCGTGCCGCTGCTGCTGCTGCCGCAGGTGCGCGCACAGCTGCGCACGCCGGTGCCGTGGCTCGCGGCGCTGCTCTGTTGTGCGCTGACCGCGCCGGTCTGGATCTGGGCCATGCAGCACGACTGGGACAGCATTGCCTGGCAGCTCGAGCGCGTGCCGGACGGGTTCCAGCCGCTCCACGTCGTGAAGTTCTGGGGCGGCAGCGCCGCGATCGTCACGCCGACGTTGGGCGTTGCTGCGTTGGTGGCATGGTTCGTCTCGCGCCGGCACGGCACTGCAAGCTGGCGCGTGCTCCGCTGGGCTGCGGCTGCGCCGATCGTGTTCTGGAGCGCGCTCGCGGTGCTCGGCCCCGCCAGCGCGCACTGGAGCGCGCCGTCCATGCTGCTCGGACTCGTGGCCGTGTCGCTGCTCGAGTTCCCTGGCCGCCGCCAGCTGGTGCAGTGGGGTGTGGCGACCGGTGTCGTCGTGCTCGCGGCCGTCGCTTCGTTCCTCCTCTTGCCCGAGCCATGGATCGCCGCCGAACAGGCCTTCCGGCAGTGGCAGGGACGTCCCGAGCGCGCGGTGTTGCACCATGCCGCCAGCGTCGACGACCTGACCGCCGAGGTTGTCCGCCGCCTGCGGCCCGGCGAGTTGGCGGCCAGCCAGCGCTTCTCGTTCGTGCACACGGTCTCGTTCCTGAGCCAGGGCAAGGTGCCGACGCTGCTGTATCGCGGCGCGAAGCACGGACTGTCGTCGCTCTACTGGCACTCGGCCGAGGAACTGCGCGGCCGCGACCTCCTCGTCTACACGACCGATCCGGCGCTCATCGCCGAGCTGCGGCCGCTGTTCGCCTCGGTCGAGGAGGAGGTGCCGTTCGAAGTGCGATCGGGCGGCAAGGTCGTGCAGGTGTGGCGCTTCCTGCGCTGCCGGAATCTGCAGGCGCCCGAACGCGGCTTCACGCGACTGCGCACCTGAGCCGCCGGGCGCGCGGCACGCCCCAACGGCACGAGAGCTCCCACCGTTCACGCCGGCGGCAGCCGCCCGAGAGCATGCTCGAGCTGCGCATGCGCGTCGGCGAACGCGTAGTCCTGCACGAGCTTCTCGAACTGCGGCCACGCGTCGCGATCGAACAACGGACGCAGGGCCGCGTGCTTCGCCGCGACGAAGTCGGCGGCACTCGCATCACCTTCCGCGAGCAGCGTCGCGAGTTCGGCTGCGGCTTCGCGCGCCTGCTGCGGGCTCGACGTGGTGGGGGGCGCAGGCTGCGGTGCGGCGTCCGCTGTGGCCGCGCCGAGGACGGCTCGCAGCTGCGCGATCAGCGGATCGAGCGCGCTCGCGAGCTGCTGCTTCGCGGCGTCCAGCACGGCCGCCGCGGCCCGGTTGCGGATGCCCTTCTCGACAGCCGAGGCGGCGGCCTGGACCGGGCCTGCGCCGATGTTGCCGGCGACGCCCTTCAGCGTGTGCGCGAGACGCTCGGCGAGTGCCGTGTCGTTGCGTGCGAGCGCTGCGTCGATCTCGCGCAGCGACGGTCCCTGCTGCTCGACGAACTGGCGCAGCAGCTTCGAATACAGCGTGCGGTTCTCGCCGACGCGGCGCAGGCCGTCCCTCGTGTCGAGGCCCGCGATCGCGGGGATCGCGGACGGAGCTGCGGCCGTGCCGTTGCCGTCGGCCCCGGCGCGATGCACGCCGGCGGCGGCCGGGATCACGACCGCGGGCGCTGCGGGCGTTGCGGGCGCTGCGGCGGGCGCCGGCTTGCAGTAGCGGCTCACGGTCGCGAACAGCATCGCCGGGTCGATCGGCTTGCTGACGTGATCGTTCATGCCGGCGGCGAGGCAGCGCTGGCGCTCCTCCATCGTGGCGTGCGCGGTCATCGCGACGATCGGCAACGCACTCGAGCGCGGGTCCGCGCGCAGCCTGGCGGTCGCCTGGTAACCGTCCATGACCGGCATCTGCAGGTCCATCAGCACGAGGTCGAATGGCGGCGGCTGCGCGCCGTTCAGCAGCAGCTCGACGGCCTCGCGCCCGTTGCCGGCGACGTGGACCTGGGCACCCGCACCCTGCAGCAGCTCGACGGCGATCTGCTGGTTGATCTCGTTGTCCTCGACGAGCAGGATCCGCGCGCCGCGCAGGCTCGCTTCGCCCGGCTCCGCCGCGGTGGGCGCGTCGTCGTCCGCGTGCGCGAAGAGATCGACGAGCGTGTCGACGATCATCGACCGCGTGACCGGCTTCACGAGGAAGCCGTCGAGCTGCAGGCGCTCGGCCTCCTCGCGCACCTCCTCGCGCCCGAACGCCGTGACGAGCACGATCGCGGGCTGGTGCTGCAGCGTCTCGTCGCTCTTGAGGTGGCGGCTCGCCTGCAGCCCGTCCATGCCGGGCATGCGCCAGTCCATGAACACGATGTCGTACGGATCTTCGGCGTCGTGCTGCTTGACCGCGGCGATCGCCTCCTTGCCCGAAGCGACGACGTCGACGCGGCGGCCGATCGCGCTCAGCGGCTCCTGCAGGATCTCGCGCGCGGTCGCGTTGTCGTCGACGACCAGCATGCGCAGCGTCGCGAGCTTCTCCGGCACGACCTTGCTGCGGTCGCGCGCCTCGCCGACGCCGAGCCAGACCGTGAAGTGGAACGTCGTGCCGGTGCCCGGCGTGCTCTCGAGCCAGATGCGGCCGCCCATCAGGTCGACGAGGCGGCGGCAGATCGTGAGGCCGAGGCCCGTGCCGCCGTGTTTGCGCGTCGTCGACATGTCGGCCTGCGTGAACGGCTGGAACAGCTTCGCGGCCTGCTCGCGCGTCATGCCGATGCCCGTGTCGCGCACCGAGAGCTTGAGCTGCACCTTCTCGCCGGTGCGCTCGATCAGCGCGATCTCGAGCCGGATCTCACCGCGCTCCGTGAACTTGACGGCGTTGTTGACGAGGTTCGTCAGGATCTGGCCGAGGCGCAGCGGGTCGCCGACGAGGCGGGCCGGGATCTCGGGCGCTGCGTGCGCCAGGAACTCGAGGCCCTTCTCGTGTGCCTTCTGCGCGGTCAGCGTCGTGACCGAGCCGATCACCTCGTCGAGCTCGAAGTCGGTGGACTCGAGGTCGAGCTTGCCGGCCTCGATCTTCGAGAAATCGAGGATGTCGTTGATGATTGCGAGCAGCGACGTGCCGGCGTTGTGGACCTTCGAGACGTAGTCGCGCTGCTTGCCGTTGAGCTGCGTCTTCAGCGCCAGGTGCGACAGCCCGATGATCGCGTTCATCGGCGTGCGGATCTCGTGGCTCATGTTCGCGAGGAACATGGACTTCATCTCGGTCGCCTCTTCGGCCTTGGCCTTGGCCTGCTTCAGCGCGTCCTGCTGCTCCTTGCGTTCCGTGATGTCGCGGACCGACACGGCGACCTGTGCTGGTTCGCCTTCGCGCGGCGGCAGCGGACTGAGCCCGATCTCGATCGGGAACGTCGAGCCGTCCTTGCGCCGGCCGCGCAGCTGGCGGTTGGCACCCATCTCGCGCGGCACCGGCGATGCGTGGAACGTCGCGCGCAGCGACGCATGGTGCGTACGCACGTCGTCGGGCACGAGCATCTCGACGGGCTGGCCGACCAGCTCCTCGCTCGTGTAGCCGAACAGCCTCTCGGTGCGCGCATTCGCGAGCCGGATCGCACCGCGCTCGTCGACGACCATGAGGCCGTCGGGCGCGAGCTCGAGCACGCTGCGGTAGAACTTCTCGGTGTCGCGGACACGCTGTTCGCGGGCCTTCACCTGCTCGAGCAGCTCGCGCGTACGCAGGTTGCGCTGCAGCACCTCGAGCTTCAGCGCGACCATGGCCGCGGTCTCGTCGAGCAGCGCACGCTGCTGCTCGGTCAGCGCGCTGAACGACGCGACCTCGACCAGTGCCTGCGTGATGTCGCGCGCCGTGATCGGGACCACGACGAGCACGCGCGGGGGCGAAGCGCCGAGGCCCGAGCCGATCCGGAAGTAGTCCGCGGGGACATCGGTCAGGACCGTGACCTTGCGCTCGACGGCGGCTTGGCCCGCGACACCCTCGCCGGCCGCGAAGCCCGCGTGCTGGTCGGGCCGCCGGCAGCCGTAGCCGCTCGCGAAGCGGAACCTGCCGTCGGCTTCGTCGCGCACGTGGAACGCGCCGAGGCCGCCGCCGACCAGCGGCACGAGCTTCGACAGCAGTTGCGCGCCGAACTCCTCGGGTTGCTCGGCGCCCTGCAGCGCGCCGGCGATCTCCGCGACGCTGGCCTTGACCCAACGCTGGCCCTCGGCCGCCTCGACCGTGAGGCGGTAGCCCTCCATCGAGCGAGCGACCTCGCCGAGCTCCGAGTTGTCGTGCTGGTGGCCGATCTGCGCGCCGGGCTTGCGCGCGATCAGGTCGCGCAGGTTCGCCTCGAGGTCCACGAGCGGATTCACGACGCGGCGCCGGTAGAACAGCAGCAGTGCGGCGACCATCGCGGCCGCGCAGGTGAACATCAGGCTCAGCGAGATGCTCGCGAACAGCCGGCTGCGGCCGGCCAGTGCGACGGCTTCGCTCGTGTACCGCTGCTGCAGCTTGCGCCGGCACTGCGCGATCGGGTCCATGATCGAGGTCTTCGCGGCCTCGTAGTCGGGGCCGTAGACGATCTGGACCGCGCGCGCCTTGTCCTGCCTTTCGATCGCCTCGAACGCCTGCTTCTCGAGCAGCACGAGCCGGTCCGAGTTGCGTTTGGCCTCGGCGATCAGCTCCGACTCCTCGGGCTGCAGGCCGAGTTCCTGCAGCCCCGCGACGGCGACGTCGCGGTTCCTGTCCGCGTTCAGCTCCCGCTGGAACGCGTCGTAATGACGCCGGTCGCCGGTCGCCGCGTAGCCGCGGACCGCGGCGGTCAACCGGTCGCTGCCGAGGGCCAGCTGCTCGGCGTAGTTGAACATCATCCGCCGCGCTTCGTAGGCCTGCTCCTGGACGTCGAGGTAGTAGCGTGCGGTGCCCGCGCACGCGATCGCGAGCAGCGACAACACGATGATCCCGATCGTGATGACCTGACTGGTTCTCTGGATGCGCATGGCTGCTCTCGCAGTCAGCGTGCCTGCGACGTCTGCCCTGGCCCGACGGCCCGGCCGGGGCCGTCAGTCATCGCCGTCGTCTTTCCCGAGGGCCTTCTTCTGCATCGCGTCGAAGTACGCGTCGGCCTCCGCGACGCTCGCGAAGACGTTCTCCGCGGGCAGCGTCGCGGCGATGTCGAAGACCTTCTTGATCTGCGGCTGCATGTTCGTGACCGCGAAGGCGCCCTGCTTCTCGCGCATCGCCTTGGCCAGCTGCAGCACGACGCGCAGGCCCATGCTGCTGATGTAGCCGAGCTTCGCGAGGTCGAGCCGGAGGCCGCGGGCCTTCTTCGCGAGCAGGCCCTTCGTGACCTTCTCGAGCTCCGCGTGCGTTTCCGTGTCGAGGCGCCCGGTCAGCGCGATCTCGTAGTAGCCGGGCAGTTTCTCCGTGACGCTCGTGGTCAATGGCATGAGTTCCTTCCTGTTGATTGCGAGAGGCCGATGTTCAGGGGCCGGAGTCTATCCGGATCGCGACCGACAACACGTTCCAGCCCGCGATGCGCGCGTACTCGACGCCGTCGGCGAGGGTGCGCACGAGGTGGATCCCGACGCCGCCGACGGTCCGCTGCTCGATCGTGAGCCCGAGGTCTGGCGCCTGCGCCTGCAGCGGGTCGAATGCGCGCCCGTCGTCGGCCATGCGCAGCAGCACACGGCCCTGCGCGAGCCGCACGTCGATCTCGATCTCGTGCCGCGCCGAGTCCGCGTACGCGTACTTGATGATGTTCGTGCCGATCTCCTCGACCGCGAGGCGCACCGTGAACGCGACCGAGCTGCCGACTCCGTGGCGCTCGAGGAACGCGTCGATGCTGTCGAGCGCGCTGCAGAGGATCGCGACGTCGTTCGGGATGCGCAGGCTGAGCGCCGGATCGGACCGATCGTCCGCGCCCCCGCCTGCAGCAGGCATCCGTCCGGTCATGATCGCGCCACAACTAACGGGCCCGCGGCGACACTGTCAACGGACCAGCGGACGTCGTCGCGCTTGTTGCAACGCGAAGAGCGAATTCCGACAGTTCTCCCGATCGCCGCGGGGGCGAGGAACACGACCATGAAAGACCTGGCGGAGTGCCGCATCCTGATCGTCGACGACGCGAAGGCCAACGTCGACGTGCTCGTCGAGGCGCTGCGCGGTGAATACAAGCTCAGCGTCGCGCTGAACGGCGAGAGTGCCTTGCGCATGATCGAGAAGGCGCCGCCGGACCTCGTGCTGCTCGACATCGTGATGCCGGGCATCGACGGCTACGAGGTCTGCCGCCGGTTGCGCGCGGCGGCGCCGACGCGCGAGCTCCCGGTCATGTTCCTGAGTGCTCTCGAAGACGTCGCGAACAAGGCGCGCGGCTTCGAGGTCGGCGCGAACGACTACCTGACGAAGCCGTTCGAGATCCTCGAGGTCAAAGCGCGCGTGCACTCGCTGCTGAAGGCCAAGGCGTGGTCGGACGCCGTCAAGGAGAAGATCGCGAGCGAGCTGCAGGTCGCTCGCGAGATCCAGCTCGGCATCCTGCCGTCGGACATCGCGGCGAGCACGAACGGCACCGGGCTCGAGATCGAGGCGTTCCTCGAGCCCGCGCGCGAGGTCGGCGGCGACCTCTACGAGGTGCTGCGTACCGAGGACGGCCGCGTGCTCGTGCTCGTCGGCGACGTGTCGGGCAAGGGCATCCCGGCGGCGCTGTTCATGGCCGTCACGATGACGCTCGTGCGCACGCTGGGCCGGCAGTTCCACGAGCCCGACCGGATCGTGCGCGAGGTCAGCGACGCGCTCGCGAGGCAGAACCCGCGCGACATGTTCGTCACGCTGCTGTGCGCGATCTACGACCCGCGCGAAGGAGTCGTGTCGTGCGCGAGCGCCGGCCACCCGTCGCCGGTCCTGCTCTCGGCGACGAGGCCGCCGGAGTTGCCGGTTGCGAAGCCGGCCGGGCTCGCGGGTCTCGCGGTCGGGCTGCAGGTGCCCTGCACGAAGATCGCGCTGGGCAAGGGTGAGACGCTCGTGCTCTACTCGGACGGCGTGACCGAGGCGTTCGACACGTCGGGCCAGCTGTTCGGCGAGGAAGGCCTCGTCGCGCACCTGGCCGCGAGTCCGGGCCGCACCGCGCGCGAAACCGTCGATGGCATCGCTGGCGCGATCCGGCGCTTCGCCGGCGCGGAGCCGCAGTCCGACGACATCGCGATCCTCGCCGTGCGTCGCGCCGAGTGATCCTGCGCGGCGCGGGTGCTCGACGCTGCTACGGGACCGGATGGACGCGCACGTTGCCGCCGCCCAGAGTCCCGCTGGCGTTGTAGCCACTCGAGAGCGAGATCGAGAACGTGTCGGCAGTCCCCGGCTGGCCATTGTCGACGACGGTGCACGTGAAGGTGAATCCACCGACTCCGTTGATCTCGCAGGTCCCCGTGAACGTGCGCGTCGTGGGGTTCACGATCGTGTAGCTCGTGATCGAGGTCGAGTGGACGACGAGCTTCGTGGCGGCGTGGTCGACGTAGGTCAGATGGCCCGTCAGTGGCGTGCTGTTGCGTGCGTTCAGTCCGAAGTTGGCCTTGCTGCTGGTCGCCGCGACCGTGATCCAGCCTCCCGCAGTGACAGTGTCCACCTGCTGGGCGACGGCTGCGGCGGCGCACAGGAACAGGGACGAGAGTAGGCGTGCGAGAATCTTCATGGTTCGTTCGCGAGTGATGATGCAGAGTTGATGGAAGAAACTGTCGCCCGGACAACCGGACGAGGGCGCGCAGTCGAACGACGACGGCGCAGAGTCCCTACGCGACGGCTTGGACCGTCGGCTCCGCTATCACGACGCGAGCCGAATGCTCGCGAAGCTGCCCATCGCCCCGGTCGTGGCTACGGAATCGCTTTCGCGGCCGCGGGCCGGCGCGACTCGCGGCATCAGGTGTTCTCCCTACAGCAGGGTCGCGTAGCAGAACACGTCGCCGAGCCCACCGCTCTCGAGGTTCGGGAACGACAGGTGGCGGCGCAGCAGTCCTTCGCGTTCGAAGCCGCAGCGCTCGAGCACCTTCGCCGACGCCTGGTGGCCCGGATGGCACAGCGCGTAGAGCCGGCGCACGCCGAGGGAACGCGAGAGCTTGACCATCTCGGACAACGCTTCGGTCGCGAAGCCCTTGCCCCAGCTGTCCTTCGCGAACACGAAGCCCGTGCTCGCGCGCAGCGGGTTCTCGAACGCGAGCCCCGTGCTGCCGAGCAGCTCGCCGCCTTCTCTCGCGAACACGAGCATCGGTCCGCTCGGCCACTTCTCCCATTCCGCGTCGCTGCTGGCGAGGAACGCGCGCGTGTCGTCGACCGAGCCGTGCTTCTTCCAGCCGAGGTAGCGCGTCACCTCGGCGTCGGCGGCGTAGCGTTTGAAGATCGCGTCGGCGTCGGCGGCTCGTGGCCGGCGCAACAACAGGCGCGGGCTCTCGAGCTGCTCCTGCCGCGCGGCCTTGGCGTTCTGGCCGGTCTTGCCGGCGGTCTCGTCCTGCTTCTTGCCTTTGCTCATGGTCACAACGGGGGCGGCAACCTTGTTGGAACCGGTCCTGCTACTGCCCGGAGCCCGAACCGGTGTGGTGACGGGAGCATGCGTGACCGTGCGGTTCGCGAGCGCATGCCTCCGACCCGTTCCGATCATAGAACCTTGACGCGCCGTTGTCCGTCGTGACATCGAGCCGTGGAGGCTTGGGAGCCCTGGATCCCACCATGCAACCCACTGCTCCCGATCTCTGGCTCTTGTTCCTCGCGGGTCTCGTGCTGCTCGGTCTCGCGTCGTGGCAGCGCGCCGCGCGCGGATCCGCCACCTCGAATCGCGAAGGCCGTTGATGAAGCGCGGGGAGGTTGACGGCCGGCGCGCCGGCAGGAGAACTGGCGTTTGCACCTCCAGTCCAAGGAACATCCCATGACCGAGATCAAACGCTTCACCTACTTCACGATCGACTCCGAGAGCAAGCCTGGACAGTTCCTCACGATCGCCAAGAAGTTCCAGCAGGCGAACGTCGGCCTGCTCGGGATCTGGGCCTTCGAGACGAAGCCCGGAACCGGCCAGTGTCAGGTCGTCCCGCAGGATCCGGCGCCGCTGCGCAAGCTGCTGCAGACGTCGGGTTGGAAGTTCACCGAGGGGACCTGCTTCCGCGTCACCGGCGAGGACCGGACCGGCGCCCTGATCGAGACGCTCGAACCGCTCGCGAAGGAAGGGATCAACCTGCAGGTCGTCGACGGGATCGCCGCCGGCGGCAAGTACGCCGCGTTCCTGCTCGGCGACGCCAAGGAGACCGATCGCATCGGCAAGGCGCTGAAGGCCTGACCGGCCTTGCCGCTGCGGCTGCGCACTACTCGGCGCGTGGGGGCGCTGGTCCGAAGATCCGGACGCGCAGGCTCATGTAGGTGAAGACGGTCAGGGCGATGAATGCCAGCCACGTCACGCAACTGCTGAGGTAGGAGAACAGCAGGGCGATGCCACAGACCGCGGCCACGCCGAGCACGATGCCGCGAAGCTGGCGGCGGACCTCCGGAGAGAACGGCTTCGTGCCCTTCTGCTTCGCGATCGCGAACCCTGCCACGGCGATCACGGCGCAGACGATCGCGAGCCTGCTGGTCAGGGCGATCGACACCATCATCACCACGCCGGCCAGGAACACGCCGACCAGCGCGAGGTCTGTTTGCCGCTCGTTCATCCGCGTACGGTATGCCCACCCCTATCGGCACGCATCGGCGACCAACCCGCGGCCATTCGCCGCGAGCGTGCGCCGGGGCGCGCAACTACTCGCGGTGCCAGTCGCAACCGCACCATCTGCACTGCCGCGCGCGCGGCGTCTCTGCGACCTGGTGGCAACGCGGACACCGGTTGACGAAGACGTCGGCACCGTGGTCGCGCAGCACCCTGGCCCTCGCTTCCCTGCGGAAAGCCGGCCAACCGGCGGCCAGGGCCGACGCGACTTCGGGGTACGCGGCGCGACCCCAGCGACTGCGCAGCACGCGGGCCGCGGCATGGCCACCGGTTTCGTCGGCCGACTCGGCCTTCTGCTCGGCCTGGACCACCTTCCAGACGCGCTGCTCGAGGTCCGTGAACAACCCCATGAAGTGGGTCCAGACGTAGCGGTCCAGCTCGTCCTCTTCACGGTAGCTCTGCACGGTCATGCGGTGGCGCGGCCTGCGTGGCCGATGCGCCAAGACAGGGAGGCCGACTCTAGCGCGGCAGGAACGGATCGAAAGGAGGTCGCAGCTGGTCCTGCTGCGTGCGAGCGATCGCAACCAGGGACCGCGTTGGCCCGCGATGCGCTCCCTGCTACTTCGCCTTGCCTGCGTTGGCGGGCGCGGGCGACGCGAACGGCCGGCCGTCGATCCGGATGCCGGTGCTCACGAGCACCTGGTCGACCCACGCGAGGAAGCGGCGCTGCTCGACCATCTGCCGCAGCAGATCCTGCTTCCTCGGGTCGTCGACGTCGACCCTGCCCTCGCCAGCCGGCCGCCGCAGGACCCGCGCGACGAGCACGCCGGTCTTCGTGCGCACCGGTCCGAGCAACTTGCCCGGCTCCGCGGCGAACACTGCATCGGCGGCCAGGTCGTGGTGCAGCGAGTGGTACTCTCCTTCGCCGAGTGCCGTGCGCAGCTGGTTCCGCGGGATCGGGCGCCCGTTGTCCGGCCGCAGGCACTGCACACCCTCGCGCTCTTCCGGCTCCTTGCCCGCCGCGAGTTGTTGCAGTGACTGCCGCGCCGCGCCCTCGGCTGCCGCGAAGTCGCGCCGGCCGTCGGCGGCGAGCTGTGCTTCGTGCACCCAGACCTCGGCCTGCACCAGGGCTCCGGTCAGGAAGTCGAGCGAGAGCTTCGCCTCCAACTCGAGCTCCGCGAGCGGCGGCTGCTCGAGCTTCTGCGCGCGCACGAACGACTGCATCACGCGCCACCGCCGCTGGAACGAGGGCAGGTCCGGGTACGCGTTGAACCTGGTCGCGATGACCTTCACCTTGAACGGCGTCTCGTCGTAGGGCTTGGCGTAGGCCGCGTAGGCTGCTTCGTAGTCGGCATCCGACAACCACGTCTTCTGGTGCTGCAACTCTTCGGTCAGCACGGCGAGCAGCAGGTTGTCGGCGACGGTCCTGGCCAGGTCCTCTGCCGCGACGTTCTGCTCGCGCGCCGCGGCGACGAAGTCGGCGACGACGAGGATCTTGCCGCGCACCTCGACGCGTTCGGGCCAGGGTCCCGCGTCGAGCAGCAGTGCGGTGAACTGCTCGCGCGGGCTGGCTTGCCTCGGCGGTGCGGCCTGGCTCGCGAGCGTGGTCAGGAAGGTCAGTGACGCGAGGACGAGGTGGCGCATGTCGGAGCGGAGGTTCCGGCGCCGCAGGACGATGCGCGCCCAGCACTACTCCGCATTGGATGTGGGCCGACGCCTCCACGCCGTGCCCGAGTACCGCGCGCGCCGGGGACAGGTATGCTGCCGGGCCATCCTCGGAGGCTCACCATGCGGGACCTGTTCGCGGCGCTTCTGGCATCGGTTGCATCGGCCCAGACCACGTGGATCGTCGACGACACAGCAGGTCCCGGGGTGCACTTCACGTCGTTGCCTGCCGCAGTGGCGGCGGCCGCGAGCGGCGACACGTTGCTCGTGGCTCCAGGCAACTACGCAGCGTTCCACGTCAGTGGCAAGGCGCTGTCGATCCTCGGTGACGGCAACGCCACGACGATCATCGACGGTCCGCCCGTCAGCACGAGTGCCGACTACGTGATCATCGCGGCGCCACCCGTCGGCACGACGTTCCGGCTGTCGGGCTTCACGATCCGGCGCGGCCTCGCCAGCGGGAGCCGCCTCGGGATCAGCGGTGTTGCTGGTGTGCCGTGGACGGGCACTGTCGTGCTGACCGACGTGATCTCCGAGCCTTTGTCTGTCGCGTTCGGGGGCGGGGCTGAGCAGGGGCTCGGTGTGACGGGCATCGCCGTGCACGCCTCGCGCTGCGTGTTTCGCGGCAGTTGGGTCTACGTCCCGGTGTTCTCCCCGAATGCCTTTGGGTTCCACGGAGCCCGAGTCAACGCCGGGCTCTTCGTGGCCGACGCGTGCTCGATCCATGGTGGGTCGCCCTCGCCCGCAGGCGGAGCGCAGTCGATCACAGCTGGCGACGGTCTCAGCGTGAGCAACTCCACGGTGCACTTGACCGGCTGCACTGTCAGCGGCGGATCCACGGGGTCTGCGAACTCGGCACTCGCTGGAGCAGGGATGCGCGTCTCGGGCAGCACCGCCCGGGTGTACGGCTCGGCAGCCAACTCGATCAGAGGTGGCAACGTGATCTTCACGGGCACTGCTGGGCCGGGCATCGAGGTCGCGGGTGGGACCGTTTCGGTATTCGGCCCGGTCGTCGTCGCCGGTGGCGTGAGCCCCAGCGGCACTGCTCCGGCGACCATCGGCCCGGTTCAAATCGTCCCGCGGCCGTGGCCCGTGCTGTCGCTGACTGGCTCGGCGCCGAATGGCGGCGATCTGCAGCCGGGGCAGCCGGTGACTCTCTCGCTCACCGCGCCGACGATGCCCTCGCATCTCTTCGGCCTGGTCGTCGACCTGGCACCCGGCTTCTTCGCTCTGCCGGGCATCAGCCCCGAACCCGGACTGTTGTCGGGAGCGGCGACCTTGTTGTTGGCAGGCGTGCTCGACGCCGCGGGTCAGTTCGCGGTCACCTTCACGCCGGCGACGCAAGCGCCGTCGACGACGAACCACCCGTTCCACCTCCAGGGGTTCGTGTTGGATCCCACGCTCGGCCTCTGGCTCGGCAGCAACGCCGAGGTGCGCCGCATCCGGTGAGGTCGCGGGGTCGTTGCTACTGCCAGCGCGCGCAGAAGGCAGGTATCCTCGGCGGCCCACTCGGAGGTTGCCCATGCGCTTCCTGCTCGCGGCTCTTGTCGCTGCGGTTGCTTCGGCCCAGACGACCTGGATCGTCGACGACACTCCAGGCCCCGGCGTGCACTTCACCTCGTTGCCAGCCGCGGTCGCGGCGGCGGCGAGCGGCGACGCGTTGCTCGTGGCGCCCGGCAACTACGAACCGTTCCACGTCAATGGCAAGGCGCTGTCGATCCTCGGGGACGGTCACGCCACGACGGTCATCGACGGTTCGCCGATCGTGGGCGCGAGCATCGACTACGTCGTGATCACGGCGCCACCGGCCGGCACGACGTTCCGGCTGTCGGGTGTCGCGATCCGGCGCGACCTGCCGCCTCCCGCCGCCGTGTTCACGAATCGGCTTGCAGTCCTCGGCGCCGGAGTGTCGACGGCGGGCACGGTCGTGTTGACCGACGTGATCACCGAGCCAGCGACGACGACCGGGGTTTCGGGTGGGAACGGTCTCGCCGTGACGGGCATCGCTGTGCACGCATCGCGCTGCGTGTTTCGCGCTGGCTGGTGGGACCTGGGGAATGGCAGCGGGGCGTCCGGAGTCGTCGTCAACGGTGCCGGGCTCTTCGTGGCCGACGCATGCGTGCTGTCTGGCGGCTCGTCGTTCATTCAGAGCTTCTTCATCGTGTATGCGTTCGGCGGCGACGGTCTCCACGTGCTCGGTTCCACGGCGCACCTGACGCGCACGAATCTCGTCGGCGGTTCCGGGTTGTCTTCGTCGCTTTATTCGATGACGGGTGGTGGTGCAGGGTTGCGTGCTGTGGGCAACTCCAGCGTGCGCGTGTACGGCTCGGCGGCCAACGCGATCAGCGGCGGCGACGCCGGCTACTCCTCGTTCGGCACTGGCGGCGCGGGCATCGAAACCGTGAGTCCGGCAACCGTTTCGGTGTCCGGCGCGATCGCCATCTCCGGTGGCTCGGGCTCGGCCATCGCTGCTCCGTCGACGGCGGGTACCGGTCAGATCCTGCTCGGCCTGCCGCCGCGGCCCGCGCTGACGCTCGCGGGCGCGGCGCCGACTGGCGGTGATCTGCAGGCGACGCAGCCGGTGACGCTCGTGCTCGACGCGCCGACGGTGGCCTCGCAACTCTTCGTGCTGTTCGCCGACCTCGGGCCTGGCTTCTTCGCGCTGCCTGGCCTCACTGCCGAGCCGTTCCTGCTGACGGGATCGGCGATCCTGTGGACTGCGGGCCTGCTCGATGCCGCAGGTCAGTTCAGCACGACCTTCGTGCCCGCGACGCAGCTGCCGGGATTGGTGAACCTGCCGCTGCACCTGCAGGCGTTCGCGGTGGATCCGGCGCTCGGCATCTGGCTCGGCAGCAACGCCGAGCTGCGCCGCATCCGCTGAGGCCGCGGTTCGCGGCAGTTTGCCGGCACGCGGGCGATCGCGAGATCGCGCAGCTGCGTTTGCCTTGACGATCGTGTGGTCGAGGGTCACGCTGCACACGCCCATGCGGAGATCCCTCTCGCTGCTTGCGTTCGCCCTCGTTTCGTGTGGCACGACGTCGACGCAGCCGAAGCCGAAGCCGAAGCCGGCGGAGAGCTACCTGACGCGCTTTGCGGATGCGATGCGCTTCATGCCCGCGGGCATGCAGAGCCATTGGTTCTCCGACCATCGCAAGCTCGTGGCTCCGCTCGCCGCGGCGTTCCTGCGCGTGCAGTGCGCGCGCAACTTCCAGGCGCCGCGCGGCAACGGCGTTGGCGCCTACGAAGGGGTCACGATCGAAGATCACGTTGCGGCCCCGATTCCGGCGGCGCGGCGGGCCGAGCTGGGTGAACTGCGTCCGTCGATCATGGGCGCCGAGACGCGGTGGAGGTCGGGGACTCCCGGTGGGGGCGTCAACGGTTGGGAGACGTGGGGCGCCATCGTCGACGAGCGCTTCGTCGTGACGGCGACGAGCGAAGCGCTGCTGCGCCAGGCGCTGGCGCGGAACGGCAGGCCAGGGTTCGGCAAGCTCGAGCCGCTGCCCGAGGTCGATCCGTCGACCATCGACCTCGTGTTGCGCGATCTGGCCGGCACGAAGCCCGTGGACGCGCCCGTGCCTCCGAACGTGCAGGGCGTCTCCGCGGTCGCAGCACTGCTGCCCCGGCCCGTGCGTGTGCAGATCTGGGCGCGCGATGCGCGCGAGCTCGAAGCGATCCAGGGATTGTTCCAGCCCCTGCCTTTCCAGCCGTTGCGCGACGCCAGCGAGGCGACGCGGCGCGCGCAGCCAGCGGATCTCCGCTTCCTCGAGCTCGAGCCGAGCCCCGGCGTCGATCAACCGCTCGGGCAGGCGGAGTTCCACCTCGCGATGTTCTTCGGCCGGTGCGTGCGCGGGTAGCGAGTCGGGAGCCGCGGGAGCCGGGATCAATCGCGTGCGGATCGGAACTCGTGCATCGCGGACTTTCCTGGAACCACTTCGAACGCGTCGCCGAGCTTCTCGAGGTCGCGGCTCGTGGGCCAGAGCACGCTGCATTGCCAGGTTCCGGTTGCGGCCGGCGCGAAGCGGAAACGGCCGTCCGTGCCGGTGAGCAGTTCGGCCAGGTCCATGCCTGCCTGCGTGGTCTGGCGCAGGGACACGCGCGCACCGGGGATCGGCTTGCCCGATGCGCCGAGGATCACGCCTTCGATCGTGCCGGCTGGCGTGGCCGTCACGTCGCCGAGGGAAAGCTCCTCACCACCTGCCAACGGCCCGACCGGTACGAGGCTGTGTGCGTCCGGGATCCGCAGTCGCATCAGCTCACTGCCATTCGCCACACCCACGATGCGGAAGCGCCCTTCGCGATCGGTCGTCGCGGTGCGGAGCGGCGCCCACCTCGGGAGACGGTTCCTGGCCCAGCCTTCGAGGATCACCGCCGCGTCAGCGAGCGGCTTGCCGTCGACGCCGAGGACGCGGCCGGCCGCGGACGCCGCTGGCCTGGCTTGCAGGTGTTGCGGCCGGGCCGCGCGTCCCGCGAGAGCGGCACGGAACCGTCCAGCCTGCTGCGGGTCGAAGGTCCACGACGTCGAGTCGACGAGATGAGCGTCGAACGCAGAGGTCGTGCCACACGGTGCCGAGATCGAGACTTCACCGGCCGCGGACGAGACCACGATCGCGACCGCGTCGCCGAGCGACAGGCGAACGCGTTCTCCGGCGATCGGCGCCCCGGCCGGATCGACGAGCGTTGGCGTCCAGGTCACCGTTTCGGCGGGCGACGCCTGCAGCTCGACGAGGTCTCCGCCCCGTGGCGACAGGTGCGACATCTTGCAGAACCACTTCCGTTGCGGATCGAGGACGTCGATCTGGAAGCTCACGTCGGTCGGCAGCCCGGAGACGACGAACTTGCCTTCGACATCGAGAGCGCCGCGCAGCAGGGCCGTCGGGAAGACGCGTTGCTCCCCGCTGCTCTGGTTCACGAGCACTCGCCAGCCGGACGCGGTCTCCGCCGCTGGCAGGCCGCCGACGCGGATCGTCGCGGTGCGCGGCGGCGTCGCCGTGAACGCGAGGTTCTCGTCGCCGCCGCGTCCGAGCCAGGCCGTGCGCTCGGTCAGCGCATAGCCGGTGGCCCAGGCGCTGATGTAGACGGCGCCGAGCGGCGCGTGCTCCAGTTCGTAGCGGCCGTCGGCACCCGTTCGCGCCTCGACCATGTCGACCAGGAGCATCCTGCGGTTTGGTCCAACTGCGACGATGGCGCCCGCGACTGGCTGGCCGCTTGCATCGGTGACGCGGCCGCGCAGCGTCGTTCCGTCCCACAGCTGGATCGCGCGCGGATTCGTCGCCGGCCAACGCGTGTCCTCTCGGGTGAACGCAACGGCTCTGCCAGCCGCAGTGGCGTTGACCTTGACTGCCTCGGCGACCGGAACTTGCAGCTGGTAGCGGCCTTCGCCGTCCGTGCGACCGCGAGCGAGAACCTGCGCATCACCGAACGGCGTCACCCAGACTTCGGCAGCGGGAAGCGGTTCGCCCCCGGCATCGATCACCTGGCCGACGATGCGCGCCGGGGGTTGGGGGTCCTGGGCGAACAGCAGGAACGTGGCGAGCAGCGAGAACATGGCGCTTCTCCGAGGGGTTGCCAGCGGGCTGATACTACTGCGGCCTTCGACGGCGCCGGGCTCGATGTCGTCCCTTCCGATCTGCGATCAGTCCTGGTCGCCGGTGATGTTCTCGCTCGTGATGTCGAAGCGCGCGTAGCGAGCTTCGGACAGGTGGATCGACAAGAGGGTTTCCGCGAACAGCAGCGCGGCGAACACGACTGCGCCGAGCGCGATGGACGGGACCTGACCGAGACCGAACGTGTGGGCGAGCGCGCCGAGCATCGCGCCCGTGATCCCCGGTGCGAGCAGCAGCGCGAACAGGACCACCATGCGGATCAGGGCTCCGATGAGGTTCTGCCCGATGTTGTCGAAACCGGTGCGCACGCCGCGGCCGAGCCGCACGAAGCCCGGCAGCCACAGGGCACTGAGGTTCTCGATCGCCACGAGCGCGAAGTCGATCGCGAAGAACACGCAGAGCAGACCGACCAGCGCGGGCGCCTTGTCGCTCCAGACGAACTCCTGCTTGCCCTCGCGCGTGATCAGGATCGCGGCGAGCAGGCAGCCGACGGCCTGGACCAGCCAGATCACGACGACGGTGCCCATGATCTCGCCGAAGATCAGCGAGCGGCCGCGCAGCGGCATCGCCTTCAGCACGTCGAAGTGCGGGATGTCGATGCGCAGGTCCACGCGCACCATCGATGGCGCGAGCAGCGTCGCGTAGACGAGCAGCCCGAGCAGCACGAAGCCGATGCGCGTCGGGGCGTCCGGAGCGGTGCCTTCGGTCACGACGAGGCTGCCGACGAGCGACACGATCAGCACGAGGAAGATCGCGAACCGGATCGCGAGGCGGCGCGGCAGCCGGCCGAGACTGATGATGTTCTTCCAGACCAACGCCTTCCACACCGGTCCCGTCGGCGCGAGCTGCCACGGCACGCGTGGCTTCGCGACGACCAGCTCGCGCTTCGACTGCAGTGCTCCGAGGCCTTCGGTCTTGATGTTCTGGATCTTCTCGGCGATCTCGACGGCCTGGTCCTCGAACCGGAAGTCGGCCCACCAGACGAGGCAGACGTGGGCCGCGAAGAAGAGCAGAGGCACGAGCGAGGCCGCGGCGAACGATGCGAAGTCGGTCGACAGCAGCAGGTCCGTCATCTGCAGGAACGGCCACGACAATGCCGCGAGCCACGGCGACCGGGCCAGCGCCTGCACGGCGTCCCAGCCGCTCGCGTTCCCGATCGAGGGCCAGGCGAGGGCCAGACCCGCGAGCAACGCACAGAGCAGCGTCCACGCGGGCAGCGACGTGCAGCGTGCGGCGCGGCCGCCGCGGGCCTTGAGCCTCGCGAGCCAGAGGCCGACCAGCGTCGCGTTCGCGTAGAACACGGCCTGGTTGATCCAGAAGCCGAGCACGACGCACGGATAGCTGAGGCCGCCGAGCCGGTGGAACACGAGGCCGACGATCAGGCTCCCGACGATGCCGCCGGGTTGTGCGCTGAGCCACTTGAAGCGCAGGATCTGCCAGCGCGTGAACGGCCGCGGGAACAGCAGCTGGACCTCGGCTTCGCGGAACGCCACGCCGCGGCCCGAGCTCAACGAGAACCACGCGACCACGACCTGGAGCCAGTAGAAGCCGGCGGCGACCACGCCGGCGTCGGCGCGCACCTGTTCGGGACTGCGCGCGTCCTCGCCACTGCGGCCCGGGTTCAGCAACAGGATCCAACCGAGGTAGACGGACGTAAGCACGAAGCCGATCACGTACTTCGGCTGCCGCATGCGGCGCAGCAGCGCCTTCACGCGATTGCGGACGACGCAGCGCTGGTAGTACCACCACGAGGACAGGAACATCACTCGCCGGTCGCCGCGCGCTTCTTCGCGTCGGTCAGGTGGAAGAAGATGTCCTCGAGCGTCGGCTCGTCGGGCAGGCCCGACAGCTCGGACCGGATCTGCTCGATGCTGCCCGCGATGATGCGGCGGCCGTCCTGGATCACGAAGATCACGTCGCAGATCTCTTCGATCAGCTCGAGCTGGTGCGACGAGACGACGACTGCGGCGCGCTGCTCGGTGGCGCGGGCCACGATCGAGTCCTTCATCGCGCGGATGCCGATCGGGTCGAGGCCCGTCAGCGGCTCGTCGAGGAAGATCGCGACCGGATCGTGCAGGAACGCCATGCAGATCGCGGCCTTCTGCTTCATGCCGCGCGACAGCGCGCCCGGCAGGTGCTGGCGGCGATCCTGGAGCCCGAACTCGCCGAGCAGGCGATCCATGCGCGCCTCGACGTCGGCGATCCCGTAGACGCGGCCCGAGAACCGCAGGTGCTCCTCGACCGTGAGGTAGTCGAACAGGTGCGGCGTGTCCGGCACGAACGCGAGGTGGCGCTTGGCTTCGAGCATGCTCGTCTCGAGGTCGTGGCCCGCGATGCGGATCCGGCCCGCGGTGGCCGGGATGATGCCCGTCATGCAACGCATCGACGTCGTCTTGCCTGCGCCGTTCGGGCCGACGAGGCCGAGCACCGTTCCGGCGCCGACCTGGAAGTCGAGACGATCGACCGCGAGCACGTCGCCGTACTTCTTCGTCAAGCCGGTGACGTCGATGAGCGGAGCTGGCTCCATCGGCCCCATCCTCGCGGAGCGGACCGTTTTCTGCCACTAGCTCGTGCGTGGATGGCGTGACGCGGGGATCAGCGCACCGGATGCAGTGCGGCCTGCTCGACGACCTTCTTGCCCGCGTCGCTCGCGAGCCACTCGAGGAACGCGGTGACCGTGGGCTTGCGGTCCGTTCGCGAGTAGAGCAGCAGCGGTTGCGCGAGCGGGTAGCTGCCGTCGGCGATCGTGGCCAGGCTCGGTGTGCACGGCGCCATCCCCGGTTTGGCGGCGATCGGAACGACCTTCACTGCGTCCGTCACGTCCAAGAGCGGGACGTAGCCGATGGCGCCTTGTCGTTGGCTGACGACTTCGATGACGTCGCGCGAGCTGGCGAGCAGGACGTTGGTCGAGGCTGGGCCGAAGACGCCGAGCACCAGCTCGCGGAAGTGGACGTAGCTCGGAGCCACGACCTGCGGCGTGGCGGCGACGATCGCGTCGGACTCGGCCGGCATCGGCACCCTCAGTTCGGACCAACGCTGCACGCCGTCGTCGCCGAAGATCTCGCCGAGCTGCTCGATCGTCAGGCTCGCGAGCGGGTTGTCCTTGTGCACGCAGACGGCGAGCGCCGCCGTGGCGACGCGATGCTCGGTGAGCGTGACGCCGCGCTTCTTCGCCTCGTCGAGCTCGGCTGGCTTCACGGGTCGCGACATCAGCGCCAGGTCGGCCGTGCCGCGCAGCAGCTTGGACAGGCCCGCGCTGGAGCCTCCGCCGGTGACCGTCGCCATGCAGGCGGGATTGGCGTCCGTGCTCAGGAAACCCTGCATGCACAGCTCGGCGAACCCGGTCATCGCGTCCGATCCTGCCAGCGTCAGCTCTTGCGCCGCGACCGGGAACGGCACCTTCGTGACCGTGCGGTCCTTGTGCTTCAGGTCGACGAGATAGAGGCCGTGATCACCCTCTTGGAGATCGTCGAGCAACGCAGTGGACAGAGCCGCAATCCGGCCATCGGGCGAGAGCGCGACCTGGCATGCGAGCCCCGCCGATTCCCGGTTGCGGCCGCGATGCCGCGTCTGCACGATCGGAGTCTCGCGCGACACGCTGCCGCTTATCGTCGTCTCGAGCAGCGACCACTTCAGCAGCGCCTTTTCGCGGTCGTGGCGGCACAGACTCACGCAGAGCGAAGCACCGTCGGGCAGCCACTCGACCGAACCGAAGTCGACCTCGCCGTCGACCGGCAGCACGTTCTCGAGGCTGCCGTCGCGGAACACGAGGATCGCGTGGCCGCGAGGTTCTTCGCGCGACCTGGCCGGCAGTGCGATGCGCGTGAGGTCGCGCGTGAATGCCGGCAGTGGCTTCACCTCCCACCGCTGGTCCGGGGGCTTCAGGATCGGGGTACGCTGCAGTGTGTCCGGGTCGACGGTGCCGATCTCCCAATCCATGTCGCCGCCCTTCTGCATGCTGAAATAGCAGACGCCTTGGCCGCGCCGCGTGACGACTAGCTGTTCTCCGGGCGCGCCGTCTTCCTGTGCGACGTCGACGACCGGAGCGATCATCGTCGTCGTGTTGCTGTCGAGGTCCAACCGCGCGATGCCATTGCTGGCGAACAAGAGCCGGTGCCCGACGAGCACGGGTGGAACGAGGATGTTGTTCGTCGTGTTTTCGCCGCCTGGCACGGTGAGCGTGCGCACCTTGCCGCACCGTGGAATGGACATGATCGCGACCGAGAGTTGTTTCTCGTGATCCTGGTCGGTCCACACGACCACGACACCTTTGCCGTCCGGCAGCCAGAGCGGCACTGCCGCAGTCTTGCCGCTGCCGGGTACGAAGAGCAAGTCTGCCCGACCCTTGTCGCGGTCGAACATCGCGATGCCGACGCTGTCCTTCGCGATCCGGGTGTGGAACAGCAACCGCCTGCCATCGGGGCTCCAGGCCGGCCGGCACGCGAAGCACGCGAGCAGGCCGAGCACGACCGCGAGCGTGGTCAGGCGGACGCAGGCACTCGCACAGCGGTTGGTCATGAGGTCGAAGGCCCGATCGTAGCGCCGTTTTCCGCCACTCGACTTGAGTTCCGCGCCGTGGTGACGCGGTGATCAGCGCGCCGGAGACAGTCCGGTCTGCTCGACGACCTTTCGCCCCGCGTCGCTCGCGAGCCACTCGAGGAACGCGCCGACCGCGGGCTTGCGGTCCGCTCGCGAGTAGAGGAACAGCCGCCTTGCCAGCGGGTAGCTGCCGTCGGCGGCGCTCGCCGGGCTCGGCGTGCAGGGAGCCATCCCGGGCTTGCCGGCGATCGGAACGATCTTCACGGCGCCCGTCACGTCGGCGAGCGGCACGTAGCCGATTGCACCCTGCCGGCTGCTGACCAGCTCGACGACGTCAGCCGCGCTGTCGAGGCAGTTGTTCGTCGGCGCGGCGCGCGAAAGACCGAGCACCAGTTCGCGGAAGTGCTCGCAGCTGGCCGCGCGGTCCTGCGGTGTCGCGGCCACGATCGCGTCGAACTCGACCGGCATCGGCACCGACAGTTCGGTCCAACGCCGCACGCCCGTACCGCCGAAGATCCTGGCAAGCTGTTCGATGGTCAGGCTCGCGACCGGGTTGTCCTTGTGCACGCAGACCGCGAGCGTCGTGACGAGGCGATGTTCCGTGAGCGTCACGCCGCGCTTCTTCGCGTCCTCGAACTCGGCCGGCTTCGCGGGTCGGGACATCAGAGCGAGGTCGGCCGTGCCGCGCAGCAGCCGCGACATGCCCCCCGTGGATCCGCCGCCGATGAACGTCGTCAGGCAGAGGGGATTCGCGGCGGTGTAGCCCTGCGTGCACAGCTGACCGAAACTGGTCATGCCGTCCGCTCCTGCGAGCGTCAGGGCGTCCGTCGCCAGCGGGAACGGCACCTTGGTGATCCTGCGGTCCTTGTGCGTGAGGTCGACGAGGTAGAGGCCGTGATCCTTCTCCTCGAGCGTTTCGATGAACGCCGTGGACACGGCCGCGATCCGCCCATCGGGCGAGAGCGCCACCGGGAACGCGCGGCCCATCGACTCTGCGTCCCCGTCGGGAAGCGGCGCGTGCACGATCGGCGTTTCGCGCGACACGCTGCCGCTGATCGTCGTCTCGAGCAGCGACCACTTCAGCTGCTGTTCGTCGCGGTCGAAGCGGCACAGGCTCGCACAGAGCGTGGCACCGTCGGGCATCCATTCGAGCGAACCGAAATCGACATTGCCGTCGATCGGCAGCTCGGTCTCGAGCTCGCCGTCGCGGAACACGAGGATCGCGTGGTTCCCGGGCTCTTCGCACGACCTGGCCGGCAGCGCGATGCGCGCGAGGTCGCGCGTGAACGCTGGCATCGGCTGCACGGCCCAGAGCCGGTCCGCCGGGGCCTTCTGGATCGGGCAACGTTGCAGCGTGTCCGGGTCGACGGTGCCGATCTCCCACCTCGTGTCGTCGCCGTCCTGCAGGCTCACGTAGCAGACGCCTTCGCCGCGCCGCGTGACGACGAGCTGTTCGCCGGCTGCGCCGTCTTCTTCCTTCACGTCGCCGCTGTCGAGGTCCAACCTCCTGATCCCCTTGTCGGCGAAGAACAGCCGGCGCCCGACGACCACAGGTGGAACGAAGATGCTGTTCGTGAGGTGATCGCCGCCGCGCACGGTGAAGGAGCGCCCTGCGCCGCGCGGGTCGAAGGTCAGCGTCGTGACCGAGAGTTGCTTGTCCGAGTCCTTGGCGGTCCACACGACCACGGCCCCTGTGCCGTCTGGCAGCCACAGAGGCACGGAAGCGGTCTTGCCGCCGTGAGGTGTGAAGAGCAGTTCCGCCGTGCCCCTGTCGCGGTCGAACATCGCAATGCCCGTGCGCTCCTCGGCGAAGCGGCTGTGGAACAGCAACCGCTTGCCATCGGGGCTCCAGGCCGGACGGCACGCGAAGCACGCGAGCAGGGCCAGCAGGACGGCGAGCGTGATCAGGCGGACCCAGCCGCTCGCACTGTGGTTGGTCATTGTTCTCGAGAGGACACGATCGTAGCGCCGTGCCTGCGAGACAACGCCCACTGGCAGCAAGTGTGTCTCGTGAGGGTGTCCCTTCGCGACTCGTCAGTTGCGGCGGCTACTTCGCGCCCTTGCCGACTTCGAAACGAAGCACGGCCAGCGGAACCATGATGCGAGTGTCTCGAGCCTCGAACTCAGCGTAGTCAGCACCCACGGCGACGAGCGTGCACTCCGCAGTCGACGGACTCACTTGGGTTGCGACGGCTCGATCGGGGGAGAGCTTGAAGTACTTTCCGATCCAGCCACTCGAGCGATCGGCGTACTTGGTCGGCTGTTGCCGCGCTGCCGGATCTTGCGGAAGGGCTGCCAGCGACAGCGCCGACAAGCCCAAGACGACTGCGACACCGATCAGTGTTCTGCGCATGCTTCACTCCTTGGCAATGGCGACGTCGTGTCGCCCAACGATCAGGTCAGGATCCGTTGGCCGAAGCCGCCGCGCAAGCGCCTCGACGGGGCCGTTCATCGAGCACGTCGCCGAAGCGCGGCACGACGCCGAAAGCCAGCCCCACGAAAGCGCCGATCACGTGCGCGAGCGGCACCGGCACGCCGTCGTCCGCGACGAACACCGTGCTCGCGGTTGCGTACTCGTAGCCGATCTTCGCGACGAAGCCGGCCGCGAGCAGGCCGGCGGCGGCGGCGAGACCTGGCTTGCGTGCGGCGACCGCGCGGCGCACGACACCGGCGACGCAGAGCACGAACAGCGCCGAGTCGATGCCGGACAGGCCGCAGTAGCTCGACAGCGAGGGCTGCCAGAGTCCGATCGCGGCCGGGATCAGCACGGCACTCGCGCCGAGGCAGCAGGCGAACCGCGCGCGGCCCGCGCGTTCGCACAGGGCACCGAGCAGCACGAACGCCGCGAGGTCCCAGGCGAAGTGGCTCGCCGAGTTGTGCACGACGTGGGCCGTGAGGAGCCGCCATACCTGACCGGCCGCGATCTCCTCACGCGCACCGAGCAGCAGCGGCTGCAGTGCCGGCGCCGCGGCGACGACGGCCGCGATCGCCGCGAGCGCCAGCGTGACCAGGGGCCATTGCCCCCGGTCGCGCCGCGTGGTGCCCGGCAGCGCGGTCATGACCGGCGCCGCAGCGAGAGCAGCGCGAGCAGGGCCAGTGCTCCCGCGAGCGCCGAGGTCAGCGGATCGAATGCGCCGATGCCGCCGCCGCCACCGCCGCCGCCTGGCGGTGCAACCTGGCGATCGGCGGCCGGCCTGGCCGGTTGCTGCTGCGGTTGCCAGCCCGACGGGGTTGCCGGCTGGGCCGGCTGTGCGGCTTCCTGTGCCTTCTGCTGCGCGGCAGCCCCGTCGGGTCCGAGACCCGGCTTGGCCTTGTCGATGGCCTTGTCGCGGATCATCGCGAGCTCCTTCTGCAGCTCCGCGCCGACGCGTTGGTCGCGTTCGAAGCGCAGCCGGTTGCGGCGCTGGATCTGCCAGCGCTGGTACTCGGCGTCGTTCTCGAGCACGAGGAACGACGTCCACTCGGTCGCGATCGAGTAACCCTCGCCGAGCCGCACGATCTCGTCGGTCGGCACGGGCTCGAGGTGGCGCAGGCGCTCGATGCGGTGCCAGGCCCACATGCGTTCGACGCGCGGATCGCCGCCCTCGCTCTTCGGCAGGTCGAGGTCGAAGTCGCGCTGGAAGTCGCGGCCGTTGACGGTCGCCGCGAGTGTGACCTTGCCCTTGCTGCCCTGCTTGTAGCGGCCGTAGACGCGCAGCGGCATGCCGTGGAACAGGTCCGGCAGCTGCTTCGGCTCGACGTCGTAGACGTCCGCGCCGCCGAACACCAGCTTGACGTTGCTCGCGGCCGGCCGCGCGACCTTGCGCCGGAACGCCGCGGCCTGGCGCGTGAAGTCGTCCTGCTGCGACACGAAGGCCGCGAAGCCGCCGGCCGAGTCCGCGACGCGCTGCAGCAGCGGCCGCTCGACGTCGTTGCCGACGCCGATGCAGAACACGCGCGCGTGACCGGGCCGCGCGCGGATCAGGTCCATGAGCTCCTGCCGTTCGGCCTGCTCGGTCATGCCGTCGGACAGCACGACGACGTTCAGCACGCGGTCGGGGTCGCCGTAGCGGTACGCCTCGGCCATCGCGGGTCGCAGCCGCGTGCCGCCGCGCGCCTCCTGCGAGGCCAGGAAGCGCGAGGCCCGTTGCCGCGCATCGGGCGTCGCGGCCGTGAGCTGCGTGAACAGCTGCGAGGCCTTCAGGATGAAGGTCATGACCTCGAAGCGGTCCTCGGGATCGAGCGCCTCGACGAACGCGTCGATCGAGCGCCGCGACAGCGACAGCTTGCCGTCGTCGGCCATCGAGCCCGAGACGTCGAGCAGGAACACGTAGTCCGTGCCCTTCTCGGCTTGCTCGAGCTCGTTGCCCGCAGTCAGCGTCAGCGCGAAGTAGCCGTCCTCGCCGTCGGGCTTCGAGGTCAGGATGCCGATGTCGGTGCTCGGCTGGTCGACGCGGTAGGTCAGCACGACGTCGCGGCCGAGGTCGCCACCGGTGGCCTCGAGGCTGGCCTCGAAGAACTTCGTCGAGTGCTTGGCGACCACGAAGTCGTCGCGGTGGCTCGGGCTGCCGAACTCGACGATCGGCGCGTCGGACAGCACTTCGAACGTGATCGCGAACTTGCCCTTGACCTGCTCGACGAGGCCGGGCCGCGGGCTCGTCGCCAGCGGGTAGACGTAGGTGGCCTGGTCGTGGTCGAAGTCGAGCTCCTGGTAGTAGGTCAGCGCCACACGCTGCTGCGCGCGCGCCGGGATCGGGAAGATGCGCATCTCGAACGTCTTGAAGTCGGTCTGCTCGAGCAGCCCCGGGTCCCGCTGCTGCCGCTTGTAGCTGTCGTAGATCTGCCGCGCGCGCTGCTTCTCGACGACCTCGCCGACCATCTCCTTGCCGTTGATCCACATGCTGAAGTTGGCGACCGAGGCACCACGCGGCACCGGGAACAGGTAGAGCGCCTCGACGACGCGATCCTCCGTGTTCAGGAAGACCTGGTTGACGTGCGTGACCGCGACGCCGTGGTGCACGGTCACACGCACGCTGTGCTCGACGATGTCGAGCAGGCCGCCGAGTCCGCCTTCGGCGATCAGCACGCCGCCCGGCTCGGGTGTGCGCGGCGGCTCGCTCGGGTTCGCGGACAGCACCGACAGGGTGCTCGCGAGACCCAGGGCGAGGAGATTGGTAGTGAATGCCATGAGGTTGCTCCGGTTCGTTTGGCAGCGGGCGACGTGTCCGCCGCGACGGCGCCCGGCAAGGCGAAGCGTGTGCCGCTGCGGCAGAAAACCTCGAGGACGTTGTGTTGCATGGACTTACGTCGTGGGCTGCCGGCAGCATCCGGCTCTGGATCGGGACGCTTCCATGCATTTCATGTATGGTGCCTGACATTTCATGTCAGGCATTAGCAAACTATGGAAGCCGGCCGAACGGCGCACGCTGGAGACCCTCGCGAAGCTCTCGTACAGCAACCCGTTCCTGCCCGAACGCATCGACTGCGAGCGAGAGCTGCTCGGCGACGCCTACCAGAAGACCGAGCTCGCCTGGAACCTCTGGCCCGGGCTCGAGCAGGACGACGCGAACGTCGCGGCGGTCTGTGCGCGCGCCGATGCGCTCGCGGCGAGCCTGCGTGAACGCCTGCTCGATCGCGACGTGCCGGCCGGCGCCGACGAACTGCAGCTCTACGAAGAGCTCGTGCTGTTCGTGCTCTACTACCGCAACAGCGAGGCGTTCTCGGACCTGATCACCGCGGCGATCGCCGCGACGAGTGCCCGCCCGGCGCGCGCACCGTTCTTCCAGGACTTCCGCCGCGACGCGCAGCACTTCCTCGCCTTGCCGGGCCGCGAGCTGCCGGCGCTGCACGAGCTGCCGCACCTGTTCGCGATCTACTACCAGATCCGGCGCGCCTTCCACCACATCTTCTACCACCTGGTCGGCACGTCGGGGCCGACGGCGAGGCTGCGTGGTGCGGTCTGGCAGTCGATCTTCAGCCACGACCTGCGTCGTTACCGGCGGTCGCTGCACGCGCGCATGCCGGACTTCGCGACGCTGATCGTCGGGCCGTCGGGCACCGGCAAGGAGCTCGTCGCGCGCGCGATCGGCTTCGCGCGCTACATCCCGTTCCGCGCCTCGGGCCTCGAGTTCGCCGAGGACTTCTACGGCTCGTTCCAGGACCTGAACCTGACCGCGCTCGCGCCGACGTTGATCGAGTCCGAGCTCTTCGGCCACAAGCGCGGCGCGTTCACGGGTGCTTTCGCCGACCGCGCGGGCTACTTCGAGACCTGCCCGCCGCTCGGCACGGTGTTCCTCGACGAGATCGGCGATCTCGATCCCGCGATCCAGGTCAAGCTGCTGCGCGTGCTGCAGAACCGCACGTTCCAGCGCGCCGGCGAGACGAAGGCCCGGCAGTTCCGCGGCAAGATCATCGCCGCGACGAACCGCGACCTGAGCTCTGCGATCGAGTCCGGCGAGTTCCGCGCGGACCTCTACTACCGGCTGTGCGGCGACGTGGTCGAGATGCCGTCGCTGCGCGAGCGGCTCGCCGACGACCCGGCCGAGCTGCGCCACCTGCTGCTGTTCCTGGCCCGCCGCGAGCTCGGCGAGGGCGCCGAGGAGCTGGCCGCCGAGGTCGAGCAGTTCGTGCGGCAGCAACTCGGCTGTGACTACGCGTGGCCCGGCAACGTGCGCGAGCTCGAGCAGTGCCTGCGCAACGTGCTGCTGCGGCACGCCTATCAGCCGCGCCGCGGCGGCGCCGTCGCGAGCGGTGACGATCCGCGAGCCGAGCTCGCGGCGGCCGTTCGGCGCTGTGCGCTCGACGCCGACGAATTGCTGCGCCGCTACACGACGCTCGTCTTCTTCGAAGAACGCCAGAACCTCGAAGCGACCGCGCGCCGCCTCGATCTCGACCGCCGCACCGTGAAACGATACGTCGATGCCGCGTTCGCCGCGCGCCTGCCGCGTTGAGACGCGGTGACGTGCCGAGGCACGTCACCGCGTGTCCGCGATCAGGCGCTCTTGACCTGGATCCTCGCCGGCTTCGACTCGGGCGCCTTCGGCACCGTGACGGTCAGCACTCCCTGGCGGAACACCGCTTCGATGCCCTTGTTCGTGGCGTCGTGCGGCAGCGAGATCGTGCGCGAGAACTCGCCGTAGCGGTGCTCGATGCGATGCCACCGCTTGCCTTCGGCCTCGCGCTGGTCCTTGCGCGTGGCCTTGACGGTCAGCGTCTGATCCTGCATCTGCACCTGGATGTCCTTCTCGTCGACACCGGGCAGCTCGAACGCCAGCTCGTACGCAGCCTCGGTCTCGCTGATGTTCGTGCGCGGCATGCCGTTGGTCTCTGCCGCGCCGTTGAGATCCGCCAGCGTGTCGCTGAACAAGCGATGGAACAGGCTCTGGAACGGATCGCGCGTCTGGGGAAGGGTCGTCTGGTTGATCTTCTGCATGGTTGTCCTCGTTGGTTCGGGACGCCGCGAAGAGCAACGTCCGTGCCGATTGCGCGGCGCGCGCGCCAGCGCAGCTTCACTCCGTAGGACGGGCCGTTGTGCGCAGCGCGCTGCCGGTCCCGTCGCGATTGCGCATGACGAGTTGGCGCCGCGGTGACAAGTTGGCGTCAGTCAACGGCATTAGTCCACTTGCGGGCCTGCTCGACGAGGACGGCCCGCGCTGCGATGCGAGAAACGTTGACTTGCGGTGGCGCCGGGGTGAAAAGGGCGCGGCTTGATCCCGGGAGATGTCATGCGCAAGGCGCCAGCAATGGCACGCGCGGCGATGCTCGCCGGGCTCGCATCCGTCTACTTCGCCGCCGGGAAGCTCGGCCTCACGCACGCGTTCGTGAACCGCAGCGTGTCGCCGGTCTGGCCGCCGACCGGGATCGCGCTCGCGGCGTTGCTCGTGTTCGGCCTGCGCGTCTGGCCTGCGATCTTCGTCGGCGCGTTCTTCGTGAACGCGACCACGACCGGCGACGTGTGGTCCTCGATTGCGATCGCGGTCGGCAACACGCTCGAAGGTGTGGTGGGCGCCTTCGTGGTGCACTGGTTCGCGCGCGGGTGCCGCGTCTTCGAGAGGCCGCAGGACATCTTCAAGTACGTGTTGCTCGCCGGACTGACTGCCACGCTGATCAGTCCGACGATCGGCGTGACGAGCCTCGCGTTGGCCGAGTTCGAGAAGTGGAGCGAATACGGAAGCGTCTGGCTGACGTGGTGGCTCGGCGACGCGGGCGGCGCGCTCGTGCTGGCGCCGCCTCTGGTGCTGTGGTGCGTGGACCCGCGACCGGTCCCGCGCCCGCGCGAAGCCATCGCACTGCTCGCCACGGCGCTCCTGGTCGGCGTGCTCGTGTTCGGCGGCAGCATGCCGCTGGCCTTCCTGTGCCTGCCGGTCCTCGTCTGGGCAGGATTCCGCTTTGGCCCGCGTGAAGCGTCGACGATCGTGCTCTTGCTGTCGGTGCTCGCGATCTGGGGAGCCGTGAACCGCCGCGGTCCGTTCGCGCGCGAGGACCCGAACGAGTCGCTGCTCGTGTTGCAGGCGTTCCTCGGTGTCGTCGTCGTGACTTCGCTGTCGCTCGCCGCGGTGGTCGCCCAATGGCGCCGCGGGCAGCAGGAGCTGCAGCAGCACGCCGTCGCGCTGTCGCGCTCGAACGCGGACCTGCGCGAGTTCGCGCACATCGTCTCGCACGACCTGAAGGCGCCGCTGCGCGGCATCGCGGCGATGGCCACGTGGCTCGGCGAGGACCTCGGCGAGCAGGTGCCAGAACAGGCCCGCGACCAGCTGCGGCAGATCGTGCAGCGCGCCGAGCGCATGGAACGCCTGATCGGCGACGTGCTCGCCTACTCGCGTGCCGGGCACGAGACTCCCGTGACGGCCTCGGTCGATCCGAAGACCGTGCTCGACGAAGTCATCGAACTGCTCGGGCCGCGCGAGGGTGTGACCGTGCGCATCGAGGGTGAGCTGCCCGTGGTCCACTACGACCGCACGCAGCTGCTGCAGGTGTTCCAGAACCTCATTGGCAACGCGGTCCAGCACCTCGGCAAGCCGACCGGCGAGGTCGTCGTGTCGGCCCGGCAACGCGACGGCCGACTCGAGTTCTTCGTGCGCGACAACGGCGTCGGCATCGACTCGCGGGACTTCGATCGCATCTTCAAGCTGTTCCAGACCACGGACGCCGGGTCGCAAGACACGGGCGTCGGGCTCGCGATCGTCAAGAAGATCGTCGAGATGCACGGCGGCGAGGTCGCCGTCGAGTCCACGCTCGGCGCCGGCAGCACGTTCCGCTTCTCGGTCCCGGATCCGACCGCGCGAGCCGCGCCTCCGGCTTGAACCGCGCAGGTCGTCGCATCGCGGACGGATCGACGACGCAAGCGAGCGTGCGCGAATGGCATCGTCGATGACATGCGCCCGCGACCAACGTGACAGCGTCGCGGATTCTCCGTCGTCGTCGACGCGAGAGCGTTCACGGCCACGCTCACGCGTGCCGATGAGGAGCCCATGCGAATCGGCACCGCCGACCCGAGAACGTGGACGTGGCTCGTGCGGTCGACGACCTGGGTCCTGCTCGCAGTGGCGCTCCCGGCGCAGGCCCTGGCGCCCGACGTGCACTGGGGCGCGAACGCGTTCCCGCCCGTGGATCCCGAGGTCCGACTCAGCCTCTCGCTGAACCGCTTCACCGAGTTCAGCAAGTCGGGGCAACGCTACAACGACTACGACGAGACGTTCGGCTTCAACATGCTGCACCTCTCGGTCGCGGATCAGATCCCGGCCTGGCCCGACTTCACGTTCACGCTGTTCGCCGGCGGCGGCCCGACCAACGATCAGCCGACGCGATGGCTGCAGAACGACTTCCTGCACAAGCTGTGGGGACAGGACGCCGTGCCGGTCGACGGTGCGCGTTCCGACTGGGACTACGCGTGCGGCGGCAGTCTCACGTATTCGCGCGAGAGGGAGCTCTGGGACCAGCGGCTGCGTCTCTTCGGCGGCGCCGGCGCCTCGTTCGGTTCTCTCTACCAGGAGTTCTCGAGCCACGTCGGCGCCGAGTTCCACGTGCCGTCGCTGAACGCGAAGGTCGGGCTGCTCGAACGCTTCGCCTGGTTGGACAGCGGCGAGACGCTCCATGAAGTCGCCGACGACAGCAACATCGTGCAGCTCTATGTCGGGTACGTGCCGTCGCGGCTCGATACGCGCAACTGGTTCGCCGACTGGCTCGGCAATCCCGAGGTCGGGTTCACGCTGACCTACGACACCGGTCTGTTCCTCGAATCCGGCGGTGGCGACGCCATCGGCACGTGGTTCATCAGCATGCGCGTGAAATGGCCGACAGGGCTCATGTTCGAGATATGGAACGACATCGCCAACGGCACCGACTTCGGGCCCACGATGGGCATGACCTTCAGCGTCGATCTATTGTCCGTCTTCGAGCAGAGGTGGTTCTGATGCTTCCGCTGCGCACGCTGCGCGGCTCGTGCTGCGCGCTCCTGTTCTTCCTGCTGGCCGGCTGCCAGACGAATCCCGTGCTGATCGTCAATCCGCATTCGGGCCACGAAGGCTCGGGCGCGCACTGCCTGCGCATGCGCTTCGGCCGGCTCGTGCCGGACCACAAAGCCAGCACTTCGACGCCAGCGGATCAGTCGGTGACCTACCGGATCGGCGAAGGCCGGCTCGCCAAGGAGCGCCAGGTCATCAGCGTGAAGCTGCCGTTCACGGCGGTCAACGACACCGACTCGCCGTGGGTCGTGGACGCGAACATGTTCCAGTTCACGCGCACGTCCGACGACGAGCGGTTCGAGCGGACCGGCTCGAACTTCGTCATCGCGGTCCTGCCGCCGCGCAGCCACAACCGCTTCGACGTGCTGTTCCGCATCGAAGCGACGACGGCCTTCGAGAAGAGCAAGCTCATGTGTTGTGCCTACCGCCTCGACGTCGTCGAGCGCGGCGGCGCCGAGCGCCTGCTGCAGAAGGAGCTGTCCCTCGCCGAGGTCAGCCAGCCGACGGAGATGCTGCGCCTCGCCGGCGTGATCATCGGCGCCATCGTGCTGATCGGCGTGCTGTAGCAGCCGCGCCCCGCCCACCGGCTCGTCCGGCTGGCAGGCGGGGCAGAGGACGCGCTACTGCCTGACCTGGAGGTTGCCGCCGCCGAGCAACTGCTCGACGACCTGCGTGCCGTTCCAGTTGCTCGCGAACAGCATCGCGCCACCCGTGTTCGTCAGGCTGACGCTGATCTTGTCCGAGCTCCCGGGCTCGCCCAGATCCCTCATCTTGACCTGCAGATTCAAGTTGCCACCGAGCGCCACCGGGTTCAGCGGATCGGTGATGTCCGTCAGGTTCGCCTTGCTCGTGAACGTCGCCGAGTGGCCGCCGGCAATCGGCGCAATGCTGAGCGACTGGATCGAGTTGCTCTTGATCTGGTAGACGCGCCCGCCGGAGCGCACGATCGCGTTCACCTTGCCCTGCAGGTTCGACAGGCTCCGGTTGAACTTGACGTTCAAGCCGAAGTTCGTCTTCAGGCCCGTGTCTCCAGCGTACTGGCCCTGCGAAGCGGAGTTGACGAGGAACCCGCCACCACCAATCGATCCAGGCGTGGCCCTCTTGACCGTCACGACGGTGTCGTCGTTACCACTGTTCCGCGTGTAGCGGTTGTTGACGACGATCCCGATCGTGTAGGTCTCGCAGTCGCTGTTGCCGATGTTGGCGGTCCAGGTGTAGTTGGCCGTCCCCGTCTTGACGTCGAGCGGGTTGACGAGGCCCACCGGAACCGTGGCGATGTTCGTGTTGTTGTCCCGGTTGACGAACGTGACCGTGGCGTTGCGGATGTCGCCCTCCTCCGCGTCCGAGCCCGGCAGGGCTGCCGTGATGTCCTGGATCGTCGCGGACAGGAGCACCGTCGCCGTCGAGCTGCTCGCCGACGCCGTCGACACGTAGGTCAGGCCCGTGTAGTTGGCTCGAGCGTCTTCGCGGGTGACCGCGAGAGACGCCGCGCTCGGGGAGCTGACGGCGAAGTTGGGATTCACTCCGGTGAAGACCGCAGTGACCGTGTAGTTGCCCGGCGCGAGCGGCAGGACGTCCCACTCGCCCACGACCAGGCTTGCCGTGAGACTGCCGGCGTTGGCCGCGAGTGCCTGGACACCGCCGATGTCGTTGCCATTGACCTTGAACTGCACACCGGTTGCCGGCGCGTTGCCGACGATCTCACTGGGCGACAGGGTTGCCGTGAAGGTCGACAGGTCGCTGTATTGCACCGACGCGGCCACGACGGTGAGGTCCGGCGTGGTCGGCGCAGCAATAATGGCGGCCGTCGTCACAGCTCCTGTGTTGAAGGTGTAGTTGGCGGCGTCGAGCCCGCTGATCGAGATGCCGCTGACAGCCACCGACCATGTTCCCACGTCGGCACTGGCGAACGTGGCGCTCGTGTAGCTGGTGTCCAGCCCGTCTCCCGGGACGCGGTTGTCCGATAGCGTCACGGTTGCTGTGTCATTGGCGTCGTACACCTTGTTGATGCCCGTCGCACTGACGATCAGTGCTCTCGTGCCGATCGAGCCCGCGGCGGTCGGGGTCGTGACGGCGTAGTTGCCGCCTGAGTTGCCGTCGTTGACCGTGTAGGCGCTGACCGACAAGGTGCGTGAACCAGCATTCTTGCTGTCGAACACCTGGTCGAGACCGGTCACGGTGTCGGTGTCGTAGAGCGTGCCGAAGGTCGGCATCGCCGCCGAGGCCGTCGTCCCGTCGTAGGTCTTGCTGTCCGCGGTCGCGCTGATCGCCAGCGCCACTGCGCTGATCGAGCCCGCGGCGGTCGGGGTCGAGACGTTGTAGTTGTTGCCTGAGTTGCCGTCGTTGACCGTGTAGGCGCTGACCGACAAGGTGCGGGGGCCGGCGTGCTTGGCGTCGAACACCTGGTCGAGGCCAGTCACGGTGTCACTGCCGGCGAGCCCGCTGGCAATTGGCGCCACGGCCGAGGCCGTCGTCCCGTCATAGATCCTGCTGTCCGTCGTCGCGGTGATGGTCAACGCCTTCTGCGCGACCGTCAACGTGCCGTCCGTGTAACCGATGGCATAGTTGGTGGAGGTCAAGCCGCCGGGCGTGATGGCATACATCCCGGCGTTGACGGCCCCCTGCGAGGTTCCCGAGTAGGTCAGCGATCCGCCGAGCACGGACGAGTTCTCGCCCAACACGAAGCCACTGTAGCTGACCCCATTGCCGCCCGTGTACGCGATGGCGTTGTACGTCTTGCTGTCGTCGTTGGCAGTGATTGCCAGCGGCGCGGGGTCGATGGTGACCGTCGGCGAAAGAGGCGCAAACGTGGTTCCTCCTGAACTGTACGATCTCGAAGTCCAGGCCTTCGTTGTCCATGTCTTGGACCCGACCGAATTGGCCGTTGCAGTAAACGAGATGTCTGCGTGACCCTCGGGCGAGTTGATCTCATTCGGGGTTCCACCAACGGCTCTGAACTTCAGCAACAGGGCAGTCGAGCTTGTGTCATACTCCCAGGTCCTGGGCGTCATTGTCCCAGCGCCATCATATGCGGCGATAGTCGGCGTTCCCGTCACGGTCATTCCTGTCGGAACAGCAACGGTGATCGACCCGATCGTGGGATTGTCGGTAGGTGGAGAAGGATTCGGGAAGGAAGTATTCGTGACGGTCAATGCGAATGTCGTTGTCGATCCGTAGGTGGCTTCGGTGAGAAGCCCGAACGACGCCGTGGATGCGGCGGCATCCGTGAACACGTGCTCCGCATGTTCCCCTGCGCAGTCGGCGCTCAGCTGCAGCGTGGCCCCGAAGGAATCGTCAGGATCGACATACCACGTGGTCGCGAACTCACCGAGAGGCCCGGTCGCAACGAGCCACGGCGTGTGTCCTGCGCCCGCGGGGACAGTGGGTCTCAGGTGCACGACCTGCAGCGTCACGACACTGGACGCTTGGAAGCCCGACCCGCTGATCAAAGCGGTCGATCCCGGAGCGTAGTCGTCGAAGTCCGTCTTGACGGTCGGGAACGAATAGAGGTCCGAGGATGTGGTGCTACCGCCACCAGCGGCGATGAAGACGCCGTCCAGGCTCGTTGGGCCAACGACTCCACCGGGCCGCGCTGCGGACATGGAACCGGCATCGACGAACGTGCTGTTCCACGGCAAGAACCTCTCGGCACTCAGCAGGTCAACGCTGTTGCCCGTTCCGCCCGTGATCAACACGCTGCCGTTGTACCGGAGCAGAGTCGCCACGTGACCGCGGCGCGCGGTGGTGAGTGCTGCAGGCAGCGGCGCGAAGAGGTTCGAGCCAAAGCCCAGGATCTCCGCGGTCCCGAGGTCGGCGGAGCCATCGGTGCCGCCGACGACGAGAATCTCGCCGCTCTGCAGGCGCGTCGCGGAATGCTCGGCGCGCGCCGTGGTGAGGTACGGCCCAGGCGTGAGGATGTTCGCGACTGGATCGTAGATCTCCGTGCGCGTCGAAGGCACCACACCTTCCGAACCGCCAGTGATCAGCACGCGCCCGTCGGGCAGCATCACCGAGGCCATGGCCGTGCGCGGCGGCTGGATCGAGGCAAAGGCCGTGGTGAAGCTCCCACTGAAGGCATCGAAGAGCTCGAGCGTGGTCAGTGCGCCACCGGCATTCTCGCCACCGACGATGACGACCAGCCCCTCGCGAAGCCGCAGCGCTGTGCCCTTGGTCCGCGGCTGCGCCATTGCACCGACGGCAGACCAGGTGCTCGTCGTTGGATCGTAGACTTCGGCGCTCGCGGTCGCGGCTCCGCTGTTCGTCGTGCCTCCGGCTACCAGCACGCGTCCGTCGTCGAGCACCACACTCGCG
>DASVAL010000031.1:0-4165 GCA_036376355.1 Planctomycetota bacterium | reverse complement strand
GAGATGAGGGGCTTCGCCTCCCCGATGGGGAAGACCGGTCATCCGGAAGCCGCGGACTGGATCCTCGCCGAAGCGGCTCGCAACGAGAACGAGACGGACTGGATTGCGCAGCCGCTCGTGATGTTGGGTCGCAAGACGCAGGCCGAGAACGTTCGCGTCGCTCTGCGCAAGGCAGCGCAGGGTGGCCACCAGGATGCGGAGCACTGCGGGCAGGCGCTGCTCGCGTTGTTGTCGATGGGCGACGTGCAAGCACTCGACATCGTCGTGCAAAAGGCGCACTTGTCGCGCTCGGCGTGGCATCCGTACGCGTCGAAGGCCGGAGCAGAGGCCCGTCGTCGCGGGCCGGCACGTTCCGACTCCAGCGGCGAAACGCAGCCAGTCACCACTTCGTCGCTGACCCCGCTCCAGTACCTGCTCTACAAGGATCTGAATCCACCGCACGGCTTCACGGACGAGCAGATCATCGAAGTGCTGCGCAAGATCGCCAAGAACTACATGCCAACGGACTGGCAGCCGAGGTTCTGGTTGCACACCGCGATCCCGGACCGGCTGCTCGGCGCGTTGGCTCGCATTGCCGCCGGGGAGTCCCCCCGGAACGGCGACGAGCGAATCGCCCAGTCCAAATGGATCTCGCTGGTCCTCGAGCGCGTGCGGAGCAGCACGGACGAGAAGAGCGTATTGCGCGGCTGGGTCGCCGAGATGCTGCAGCACGAACAGACGTACGTGCGCCAACTCGTGCTCGAGAACCTCGACGAGCAGCTCGTGACGCAAGAGCGCGCGCTCGTCGAGAAGTGCCTCGAAGTCGACGACGACGACTGCGCGCTGCAGGCCGCGATGAAGTTGACGGCGATTGCCTCGCCGATCGAGCCCGAGCGCCTGCTGCGGAACAAGCACCCGAAGGTGCGCATCTTCGCGATCCAGGGCATCCCGGCGCGCCTCGGTGCCGCGGGCGACAAGCTCGTGCTGCCGCTGACGAAGG
Source organism: Planctomycetota bacterium (assembly GCA_036376355.1). Lineage (GTDB taxonomy): Bacteria > Planctomycetota > UBA1135 > UBA1135 > UBA2386 > DASVAL01. The sequence goes on along the minus strand of DASVAL010000031.1, from coordinate 3,186 downwards.
ACCCTGACGACGAGGTGCGCAAGGCCGCGGCGAGCTGTCTCAGCGCACTCGTCAGCAAGGACGCGGTGCCTGCGCTGATCGAGCTGCTGCGCGATGCCAACGAGCAGGTGCGCAGCCGCGCCACCGACGCGCTGACCCGCATCCGCTTCTACCACGAGCAGCAGGCGCACTGGGACCGCATCCTGAAGGGCCTCGATGCGAGCACGGCCTCCGCGGCCGAGAAGCTGCTGCTGCAGGCGAAGCCCGGCGCGCCGAAGGAGCAGCGCCTGCTCGCGATCACCTCGCTCGGCGCGCTCGGTGCGCCCGAGGCGCTGCCGTTCCTGATCGAGTGGACGAGCGATGCCGACGCCGAGATCGCCGGCAAGGCCAAGGCCGCGATCACGCAGATCCACCTGAACCCGCGCAAGTAGTGCCCGCTGCGTTCGGTGCGTGCCAGCGTGGGGTCATGTTCGCCATGCCGTCGCGGGTCCAGCACCTCCGGCACAACTTCCTGCCGGCCCCGCGTGCCGTCGCGCGACGGGCTCGTATCATCGCCGCCCCGATGGACGCCCGCATACGTTGGCTCTCGTTCCTGAGTCTGCTGCTCACACTGCTCGCGCCGCTTCCGGCCCAACGCGGCGACACCAAGTTCTCGCTCGCGGCGGCGTTCGAGCCCGCTTCGGCGAAGCCCGGCGACACGGTCACGCTCGTGCTGAACGCCACGGTGGTCGACGGCTGGCACGCCTACGGCACGCTCGAGAAGGTCAACATCCCGGTCGCGCTCGCGCCGAAGAAGCTCGAGCTCGCGGGCCTCGAGCTCGTCGGCGCGGCACAGATCCCGCCCGGCGAGCGCCACGCGACGGCGATCGGCGACTCGTTCCCGCTGCCGAACGAGTTCACGGTCAAGCAGACCATGAAGGTGCCTGCGGGCATGGCCGCCGGCGACGTCACCGTGAAGGGTGCGCTCGACTACCAGATCTGCGACGAGAACATGTGCCTGCCGCCGACCGGCGCGAAGTTCAGCGCGAAGCTGCAGGTGCTCGCGGGCGCCGGCACGGCGACGGCCCCGCCAGCCGCGGCTCCCGAGCTCGGCACGAAGCCGGGGCTGAAGCTCGTTCCGGACGAGAAGGTGCTGATCGCGGCGAGCTTCGACCCGGCCACGGCGCGAGCGGGTGAGACGACGACGCTCGTGATCGATGTGACGGTCGACGATCTCTACCACGCGTACGGCACGCTCGAGTCGACGAACACGCCGGTCGGCCTCGACGCCAGCAAGCTCGATCTCGGCGGCCTCGAGGTCGTCGGCGGCCCCGACATCCCGCCCGGCGAAAAGAAGCTGCAGTTCGGGATGACGACGTACCCGCTGCCGCACAAGTTCCAGGTCCGGCAGACGCTGCGTGTGCCGGACGGGACGGCTCCCGGTTCGATCGCCGTGAAAGGCTTGCTCGACTACCAGGTCTGCGACGAGAACTCGTGCGATCCGGCGACGGAGGGGCCCTTCGAGGCGAAGCTGGCGGTCGAGGCGGGCGAGGCGCGCGCGGATCGGATGCCGAAGGTTGGCGAACAGCCGAACACGGGGGCCCAGGGACCGATGCTGCGCGAGCCCAAGTACACGCTCGACGACGTCGGCAAGGACAACGTGCTGACCGGCAGCTGGTGGAGCCTGATCCTGCTCAGCATTGCAGGCGGCTTGTTCGCCCTCGTGATGCCGTGCACGTATCCGATGATCCCGATCACGTTCAGCTTCTTCACGAAGCAGGCGGACCGGCTGCACGGCAAGGTGATGTCGCTCGCGCTGGCCTACGGGCTCGGCATCGTGCTGATGTTCGTGGTGGTCGGAATCGTCGTCGGCGACCCGATCGTCCGGTTCGCGGGCCACTGGGCGACCAACCTCGTGATCGGTGCCGCGTTCGTCGTCTTCGCGCTGTCTCTGTTCGGGTTCTTCACGCTGCAGCTGCCGTCGTTCGTCACCAGCGCGGCCGGGCGCGCGAGCACGACGGGCGGACTGCTCGGCGTGTTCTTGATGGGGGCGACGCTGGTCGTCTCGTCGTTCACGTGCACGGCCCCGATCGTCGGTGCTCTGCTCGCCGGCGTCGGCGAGGGCGGCCGCCTCCGCGTCGCGGTCGGCATGGCAGTGTTCGGCCTGACGATGGCGGCGCCGTTCGTGTTCCTCGCATTGCTGCCGGGCCGCGTCAAGGCGTTGCCGAAGAGCGGCGAGTGGATGAACACGCTGAAGATCTCGCTCGGCTTCGTCGAGCTCGCCGCGGCGCTCAAGTTCTTCAGCAACGTCGAGCTCACGCTCGGCTGGGGCGTGCTGCCGCGCGAGACCTTCCTGATGGTGTGGGCGTTCCTGTTCACGGCGCTCGCGCTGTTCCTGTTCGGCCTGCTCGGCTACCGCGAGGTGCCGGTCGCGGGCGTGTCGAAGGCGCGCAACGGCTTCGGCCTCTCGAGCCTCGCGTTTGCGTTCTACTGCCTGTTCGGCGTCACGGGCTTCAACCTCGACCCGATCATGACCGCGTTCGAGCCGCCGTACCGGCTGCGCCCCGTCGACGAGCACACGATCGTCAAGGACGACCACGACGGAGCGGTCGCGCTCGCCGCACGCGAGCACAAGTACGTGCTCGTCAACTTCACCGGCTTCACTTGAAACAACTGCCGAATCGTGGAAGGCGTGACCTTCCGGGATACCGCGGTCGCCAAGGAATTGAAGGCGCGTTTCGTCGAGAGCCGTTTGCACATGGACGGTCAGGACGTAGTGCCCAGGGCGAAGTTCGAGAAGCACGTCGTCCTGCAAGACGAACTGATCGGCAACCCGGCGATGCCGTTCTACGCGATCCTCGACCCGACCACCGACGAGTTCCTGTTCCGCGCCAACCTGCGCGGCGGCGACCAGGACGTCTGGAAGAAGGACTTCCTCGCGATGTTCGCGAAGTTGCCGCCGCTCTGATCCGCCAGCGGCGCCGGCAGCGTGGTGGCGCGAGCCGTCAGGCCACCGCAGTCGGCGCGGCGACCGGCCGCACGACGACGCGCAGGATCTCGTTGTGGCGCAGCAGGCGCAGGCGCAGTTCGGTGCCGATCGCGGCGCGCGGCAGCCCCGCCATCAGGTCGCCGACGCCGCGGATCGTGCGGCCCTCGATCGAGAGCAGCAGGTCGCCCTGCTGCACGCCACCGAACGCCGCGGGCGACCCCGCGGTGACCGCTGCGACC
>DASVAL010000017.1:0-74754 GCA_036376355.1 Planctomycetota bacterium | reverse complement strand
CCGGGGCCGAGCAACGACTTCTTCATCCCGGCGACCTACGAGACGCGCTACGAGAACCTGAACGCGACGCTGTCGCAGTCGCTGGGTCGCGGCGTGAGGCTGATGCTGACAGGCAAGAACCTGACCGACGCCGAGCGGCGCGAGGTCTATCGCTCCGAGTTCATCAGCGGGGACGTGACGCGGCGCACGCATCACGAGGGTGTCGAGTGGACGCTGAGCATCGGCGGCGAGATCAAGTTCTGAACCGGGCCGCTGAGCGGCGCAAGGCGCCGCTCGCGGACCGGTGCAGGACCTTGCCCCGCGCCTTCGGCGCGCCGCTCCGGTTCTGAACCGGGCCGTGCGCGGGCTGCCCGATGGTTTTGCGTGGAGCTGGGAGCAATGCCATGCAACCGTTGACGAGATCGAGGCACATGTAGCAGTGCCGCAGATCCTCACGTCGCGGCAGGAGCGCCTCGATGCTCATTCCATCACGCCGTCCGAACCTCGCCTGCACACAGCACCACCGACCTGAGACCAGTCTTTACTTGCGCCGCGGTCACTACCGTCCGTTCTGTCACACCAACAACGCACTGGCCAGCCAACACGTCGAGTGCAACCTCAAAGGTGATCAAGAAGGAGAACACCCTGGTTCCGCTCCCGCCCTCGTCGAGCACCCGGTGTGAATGCTGGTCGACCACGACATCGACGGCGGCGAAGCGGCTGACGGCCCGGTCGGCGACGAAACCGCCGGAATCGCGCTAGCCACGATTGGTGCCTGGTTCGAGAAGAACTCGAGAGCGGTCACGTACTCGCGCCAGCTCGAAGTTCTGCACGAAGAACGCTTCTTCCATTGGGTGACGAACAAGGCAATTCAGCATCTCGTCGCAGCCGGCACCGTTGCCGTGGACAAGGGCGCGGCCGGCGCGCCAAACGTGCTGTTTCACAGGAGCCACCGTTACCCGCGCCGAGCGAGCGCGAAGTTGCGTGAACTCATTGCCGAGCACTCACACCCCGACATCGGACATCAAATCGGTCAGCACGCGGAACTGCTCGTGTCGCAGGCGTTCTTCGAGGCAGGGTTCCAGTTCGTTGGGAAGAACGTGAGCGAACTCGACGGCGTGAAGTGGACCGAGTCCGACCACGACCTCGACTTCGTGTTCCAGCGCGACGGCCGACGATACGGAATCGAGATCAAGAACAAGCTTGGCTACGCGAACCTCGGAGACGAGCTCCGCCTCAAGGCCAGGATCGCGAAGCACCTTGGTTGCGTGCCGCTGCACGTGGTTCGCTTCCTGCCCAAAACGTGGATCTTCGAGACCATCACGAGCGGCGGGTTCGTGCTGGTGTTCAAGTGGCAGCTCTACCACCCGGCGCACCAAGGATTGGCCGACCGCTTGGCGAAGGAGCTGCGGTTGCCGGTGCGAGTCACCAGTTCCTTCTCGGGGGACGACCTTGCACGCTTCCTCAGTTGGCATGCGAAGAAGGTGGAGACGATGGCGGCACAGGCGAAAGGTAGAAGGCGATAGAGGACCATGCCTTCGTGTGAATGTGGGCACCAATTCACAAACACTCTCCCATAACTACTGCGTAGGAAAAGCATTGTGTGGTATCCCCTGAATACGTAGCTCCCCGTGTGCCCGTGCAGGCCCAGGTGGGGCAGCTTGCCGCTCCTCGCTACTCGCTCCCCAACCGCCTTGCGAGGAGAGCACGCACGCTTCCTCGTGGCGCCGTGGACCGACTGGAACCACCTCGTGGCACGCGGTCGACACTGGGCACGCGTGCTGGCACCGATGGTGCTGGGTGGTGCGCCGTGAGTTCGCTCGAGAAGTCGCGGGCGCTGTGGAACCGCACCCACCTCGACCTGCGCAGTGACGAGATCCTGGCGCAGATCCTCGACCGCGGCAGCATGGACGACTGGCGGGAGCTCTACGCGCTGGCCATGAACGACCCGGCGCTGCGCCAGCGGATCTGCCGCGTCATCGCGACCGTGCCGCTGCCATTGCCGCGTCTCTGGCTGTCCGCACTCGCCGTGTTGGGCGAGCCCGTCGATCCGGGCATGCCGCTGCCGGTCCGCGTCGACCTCTGACCGAAAGGTCCACCTTCTCTGCTGGAGGGCGAGCGGGATCCGCCGGCCGAGCAGCCGTTACGCGACGGTAGCAACCGTTGCCGTCGCGCCTGCGCCGTGCGCGGCCCGCCCCGCTGGCACGGATGTCGCCTGCGCGCGGCACATGACCGCCCTCCGTTTCGCAGTCCTGCTGCTGGCATCGACGACCTCGACCCTGGCGCAAGCCGACCGCGCGGCGCAGATCGCGGACGCGTTGCAGCGCAACGATCGGCCTGCGGCGCAGGCGCTGGCCGCGAGTGAACCCGAGCTGGAGCGCCGCGCACTGTGGGAAGCAGCCTTGGTGCCGCTGGCACAGCGACCGGCCGCGATGCTGGCGGTGGCGCAGCGCTTTCCCGCGCACCCGGTCGCCGCTGCGGCGCTGCAGGCCGGCATGGCGTCGGCGCTGATGCTGCAGGGACGCGCGGCGGAGGACCTGCCGGAGGTCGAAGAGTTGTTCGAGGAACTCGGCGACGAAGTGCCGCGACGCTGGCCGCACGACCCCGTGCTCGCGGCCGAGCTCGCGGTGGTCGTGCCGCAGCTGCTCGCGCAGCACCGGCAGTGGCAGGCGGACTTCGCCGACTCGCCAGCCGCCGGCGACCTGCGCGTGCTGGCGATGTTGTCGGCATGCCAGCGGATCCTGCCGGACCCGGCTCCCGTCGAGGACTGGATCGAATGGCCGCTGCCGCGCGGCCTCGTCGACGACTTGCTGATCAGCATCCGGCCGGTCGGCGACGCGGTGCCGACGAGCCGCGATGCGCTGGAGATCCTCGCGCGCGAACCGTCGCAACGGTGGCTGATCGCCGCGAAGGACACGCCGCCGCACCTCGCGAGCCCGCCGGCCGGGCGCTGGCTGCTCGAGCTGCAGTCGCTGCAGACGCCGTGGCGCAGCTGGCGCGTGCTCGACGTCGGCGCGCTCGCGGCTACGTGTCTCGTCGACGACGGCGTGTTCGCCTGGTCGCTGGACGGCGACGTCGACTCCGATCTGCCGCTGACCTGGACGTTGTGGCACGGTGAGCAGCGCGGCGCGTCGATTGCCGGCGAGGCCTGCGGCGTGTGGCCGTTCGCCGTCGATGCTCGCGGCTGCTGGGTCGCACAAGCGCGCAACGGCGACCGGCGCGCGCGCGTCGCGATCACCGTGCCGCCCGTCTCCGATGCACCGCGCGCGGCACACGTTGCGCACTGGCAGTTCGATCGCCCGCTGCATCGGGCCGGCGAAGTGTTGCACGGCCGCGCGTTCGTGAGGCAGGTGACGTGGACCGGCGCTGGTCTCGCGGCGCGGCCGGCGACGCTGCCGCTGGCCGGCCGGGCGTTGCAGCTGCGTGGCAGGTGGCCGGGTGGCGACGAATGGCGGCTCGACGTCGCGAGCGACGAGCGCGGCATGGTGGCGTTCGCCGTGCCGGTCCCGAAGACGGCCGTGCCCGGCAGCGTGGGAGTGCAGCTCATGGCACCCGGCGACGTCGAAGTCGCAGCGGCGCACGCGACGGAGATCGCGAGCTTCCGGCGGCCCGCGATGGTCGCGTCGATCGAGGGACCGGCGCGCGTCGCCGCGAGCGACCCCTCGGCGACGGTGCACGTGCGCGTGCAGTGGGCGTCCGGAGGTGCTGCCGCGGGTGTGCCGGTGCGCGTCGAAGTCAGCAGCGGCTACGCGCGCGAGAACCGGCAGTTGGCGACCGGCGACGGCGGCAGGTTGGCCATCCCGATCGCCATCGGCGCGGCAAACGGGCGTGTGCACTGCGAGTGCACGGTCGAAGGTCCCGATGGCTTCGACGAACGGCTGCAGCACACGATCGAAGTCGACGCGCCGCCGCTGGCGAGCGAGGGCGAAGAGAAGTCCGCCGCCGAGCTGGCGGTCGAGCTGCCGGCGGCCGCAGTCGTCGGCGAAACCGTGACGGTCCAGGTACGCGGCGCGCGCTATGCGGAACTGCTCGGCGTCGTCGGCCGAGGCGCCCTGGCGCGCGCGGAACCGCTGCGGCTCGACACGAACGGGACCACGCAGTGGCAGGTCGAAGTCACCGCTGCAGACTGGCCGCGCCTGGACGTCGCGGTCGCAGGGACCGCGACCGGCGAGCTGGCTTCGGCACACACGGTGGTGCGGCGGCGGGCGGCGGTTCCGGTGCGCATCGACGTGCCGGCGACGGCGCGGCCGAAGGAACGCCTGCGCTGCCGCGTCAGCACGGCACCGAACGCGATCCTCACGATCGCCGTCGTCGACGATCGCGTCTTCCGGCTGCGCGACGACCCGACCGATGCTCCCGACGTCGCGCTGCGGCCCGATGTCGCCCGGCCACAGTGGCGAGTCGCGAGCAGCGCCGAACCGCTGGACCCGCGCAGCATCTTCGGCGAGCTGTTGATCGCCGGCCGTGTTCCCGGCGCCAGCGACTGGCATCGCGAGCCTCGTCCGAGCCCGGGCGGTGGCGGTCCTGCAGGTCCGAGCACTGGAGCGGGCGAGCCGCGCACCGACTTCCGCGCGACGGTGTGCTTCCTGACGGCGGTGGCCGACGCGCAGGGCAACGCCGACCTGCCGATCGAGCTGCCCGACGACGTCACCACGTGGCGCTGCACGGTGACCGCGGTCGACGCCGACGGCGAAGGTGGGCTCGCACGCGCGACGATCGATGCGCGCTTGCCGCTGGCCGCCGAACCGCTGCTGCCGCGCGTGCTGCGCCGCGGTGATCTCGTCCGCATGCCGCTCGTGCTCGACCGCGGCACCGACGCCGGCGTGGTCGGGAACGTGGCCTTCGCCGTGAGCGGCAGCGACGGCGTGCGCGTGGACGCCGACGGCACGGGCGAACGCGCGGTCGCCGCCGGAGCCGCGGCGACGGTGTCGTGCGCGCTGCACGGCGACGCGGTCGGCGCGAGCCGGCTCTCGCTCGCGGCGTCCGTGGGCTCGTTCCGCGATCGTTCCGAACGGCCGCTGCCGGTGCTCGAGGACACCGTCGTGCGGCCACTCGCCAGCAGCGCTGCGGGCAAGGGCACGGTCGAAGTCACGGCTCCCGCGGAGCGCGATGCCGGTGCGCCGCAGCAGCTCGTGGTCATGGCCGGTGGTGCCGCGGCGTGGCACCAGCTGGCCACGCGTCTCCTGGCGTATCCGTACGGGTGCGTCGAGCAGACGCTGTCGCGGTTGCTGCCGTTCGCGGCGGCGAACCTCGGCCGCATCGGCGAGCCGTCGGCCGCGCACAGAGACCGCATCGGCGCCGGCATGGCGCGGCTGCGCCAGCTGCAGGTCGCGCGCGGCGGTGCGTTCGCGTGGTGGCCGCAGCAATCGGCCGACCTCGGCATGACGGGCCTCGTGTTGCACGGACTCGCGGTGCTGCGCGGCGGCGGCGTCGACCCGGCCGCGTACGGAATCGTCTTCGACCTCGACGCATTGCGCCGGCAGTGGCAACCCGCCGCGGCCGCGGCCGCGGAAGCCAGAGCCTCGGATCGCAGCGAAGCGGTCGAGTTGTTGTCGGGTCTGCTGCGCTTGCACCCGCAGCACGTCGAGCTGCGCGCGACCGCCGCCTCGGTCGCCGACGCGGCGACGCCGTTGCCGCGCGGCTGCGCGCTGCGGCTCGGGTTGGCGCTCGCGGCGGCCGGCGATCTCGAACGCGCGCGCGCGCTGTTGCGCAGTGACGTCGCCGTCGCACGGCGCACGTGGTTCCCCGGCGAAGAGGCGGTCGTGCTCGAAGCACAGGCGATCGAGCTGCGGCGGGCGGTCGGCGACCCGGTCGCGGCGGCCGACGAGGTGCAGTTGCTGCGCGAGCTGCTCGCGGGCGAGTGCCGGTCCTACGCCGACGGTGCAGCGCTCGTCGCGCTGGCGCCGATGCTGCGCCGCAGCAGCGGGACGCTCGCGTTCGACGTCAGTGTGGACGGCGCAGCACCGATCCGGACGAAGCTCGCAGCCGACGGCGACGCGCGCAGTGCGCAGTTCGTGGAGCCGATCACGGCGGGCGCCGCCCGCAGCTGCACCGTGCGCTGCGACGATGCCGAGCAGCTGCTCTTCGTCACGTGGGTCGCACGCACGAGCCGACCGGGAACCTGTGCTGCGTGGGCCGAACCGTTCACCGTCGAACGGCGGCTGCTGCGGCAGCGCGAACCAGACCAGTGGCTGCCGCTGCAGGGCGACGCAGCTGTCGGCGAGCGGCTTCGCGTCGACGTGCGGCTGTCGTCACCGGCGGCGGCGCGCTACGTCGCCGTCGTCTGTCCGCTTCCGGCCGGTTTCGAGGTGGTCGGGGACGACGCCCGGTTGCAGCGGTTCGACGATCGCGTCGTCGCGACGTTCGACCGCGTGCACGCGCGAGCCGTCGTTAGCGTCCAGTTCGACGTCGTCGCGACGCTGCCCGGCGACGTGTTGTGGCCGCCGGCGACCGCGATCGCGATGTACGACGCAGCGGCGCACGGCGGCAGCGACGGGTGCCGGCTGGCGATCGCGCCAGCGCTGCCGCGCGCCGCGGCGACCGCAGCGCCGTTCCTGCAGCCGGCGCGGCCACTCGCGCCGCGTCCGCCACCCACCGCGCAGGCAGTCCCGGTGACGCCACCGGCCGAGCCGCCACCGACGCCGGCGCAACTCGCGAGCGACGCCTGGTGGGACCTCGCGGAGGTCTGGCGCACCGGGATCGAGCTCGGCTTCTACGGCTTCGACGACGAACCCGATGCCGAGGCGAAGGCGCGCGTCGATGCGGCATTGGCGCGGTTGTTCGAGATCGTCGCGCACGACGAAGCCGCCGTTGCCGACGTGCTCGAGGATCAGGTGTTGGTGACTCCCGGTGCACAGCCCGGCGGCGCGCTGTCGCCCTGGCGCGTGTTGGTGTGCCGGCGGATCGACGAACTGCGGCGCACCTGCCTCGACCGCGGCGTCGCACGCTGCGAACGTGCGCTCGCGAGCAACAGGGAGGTCGACACCTGGATCGACGTGCTCGGGCACGCTCCGCCAGCCGACCGCGAGCAACCTGCGCTGCGGCTGCTGCACGCCTTCTGGCCGCGTCGGCCCGGCTGCTCCGAAGACGTGCTGGCGCGGCTGGCAGCGCCGTTGCGCGACCCCGCTCTCACTGCGTTCGCCGCGACGATGCTGGCGACGGCGGACGGCGACCTGCTCGACGAGCTCGTGCGGCTGTTGCCGGAAGCGCAGTGGCACACGCAGCCGATGACGGTCCTCGTGGACGCCATGACGCGCAGCCGCGGCGACACGACGGCGCGCCTGCTGCGGGCCGTCGAACGCACGCCCGCCGGGCTGCAGGAGCTGCGGCGACGAGCCGAGGACCCGGCGTGGTCGCGCGATCTCGAAACCCACGAACTCGGCGACGAGATGCTCGCGCGGTTGCCGTTCGCGAAGCTCGCGGAGCTGGCGTCGGGTGATCCAGAGCGGGCTGCCCGCGTGCTGGCCGCCGGTGAGCTGGCGACGCGCGAGCTGTGGCGACTCGTGCTCGAACGCGACGCGACGCTGTCGCTCGAAGTCGTCGTCGACGCGCTGCAGCGGCGTGGTCCGGTCACGCTGCCCGCCGGCGTCGACGCCGACGCGATCACCGACCCGACGGTGAAGGCGATCGCCATGGCGCTGCTCGCGCAGGCCGCACCGGCGCTGCTGCCGAAGGCACTCGCGGCGGCGAAGGCGCTCGGCGACGACCACAGCGATCTCGTCGACCAGCTCGTCGGCGAGGCCCTGGCGCGCCACGGCAGCGCCGAGCAGGTGGCCGGGTCGGCTGTGTGGCTCACGCAAGCACAGTGGCAGGCGGTGTGGGCGCGCCTCGACGCCGCTGGCCAACGCACCGTGCTCGACAAGTCTCCGGCCCGACCGCCTTGGGGCGCGCCGGCCAACGACGACGTGCTCGTCGCGATGCTCGCGCGAGCCGACGAATGGTCCGACGTCGATGGGGCCGTCGCCACGGTGCTGCGGTCCCCGGGCAGCGAGGACCGGCTGCGTGCGATCCTGCCGCGGTTGCCGGCGGCGATCGCGGCGCAGGTGCGCGACGAGCTCGCGGACTGGCTGGGGCTCGACACCGCGACCGGCAATCCGCTGCCCGACCTCGTCGACACCGCGATCGCGTTCGCCGGGCTCCGGGACTGGAGCAGCGCCTGGCCGGCCCACCTGGCCGCAGTCCGCGAACGCCTGCTGCGGCTGCGCGGGCTGCGGTGATCTCGCATACAGCGCGAGGTCGACATGGCCATCAGCGCGGGCATGTCGTCGGCGAACGGACGGTGCAGCGACAGGTCGCCGACACATGCCCGCCCACCATGGTACGGCGTGGGCCTGGCTGGCCGCCTCGGGCGCACCGGCATACATTCTGAGGGTCGTTGCGTCCCCGCTCTCCATGCCGCCAATCGCACCGATGCGCACCTCCCTCCTCGGCCTTCTCGCCATCGCGCCCGCCTTCGCGCAAACGCCGCCGTCCGCCCTGTTCGACGCACCGATCCTCCCGATCCTCATGCCGGGCGTAGCCGAGGAGATGGAACTGCTCGGCGACCTCGACGGCGACAGCGACGTCGACGCCATCGGCTTCGTGCCGATCGGGAGCGGTGGCGGCCCGAAGTTCAGCTTCCGGCCGATGCTGAACGACGGCAGCGGCACCTTCACGCAGGGCACGTCGGTCGCCCTCCCCTCCGAGGCGGGGCACCGCGTGCACATTGCCGACGTCGACGGCGACGGCACGCTCGATCTGCTCGTCTCGACGACGATTGCCAGCGCGTCGGGTGCCGGCGTGCTCGTCTACCGCGGCCTCGGCGGTGGTTCGTTCGCGGCCCCGATCCACGTGCCGCTGGCCGGCAACCTGCTCGCGCTCGGCAGCGGCAACGCGAACGGCGACGGCATCGCCGACGTCTTCGTGCTGCACTTCGCACCCGGTTCGACGGGGTACGCACGATGGCTGCTCGGCGGCCCCGGCCTCGGCCTCCCGATCGCGCAGACGGCGGCGTTCACGAACCAGACCATGGTCAGCGGCGAGGTGCTCGACGTCGACAGCGACGGCGTCTCCGACTTCGCCGTCACCATCTTCACCGGTGTCGGCATGGATGCACTGCTGTTCCGAACGACGCCTGGCGGCTTCGTGCCATGGGACACGGAGCCGATCGCCGTCTACACGAACCTGATGCTCGCGGCCGACGCCGACGGCCCACGTGATGCGGCCCGAACTGAAGCTCAACGACGGCCGCGGCGTCTTCACGGCGGTGCCTGGATTCTGGCCGCCGTCGCCCGGCGTCAACCTCTACCACCGTGACCCGGTCGCCTCCGCGGACTTCGACGGCGATGGTCTGCGCGAGCTGCTCGTGCCGCTCGTGCACCAGCCCTTTCCGACCAGCACGCAGTTCCTCGAGATGCGCCGGCTCGAGGCGAATGGCGACCACCAGCTCATCGACCTCGGCGCGGCCGCAGCGCCGGGTGCCGAGATCGCGGCGCCAGGCCTCGTCGACGACGCCGACGGCGACGGCGACCTCGACGTCGTCACGCACCAGGGTGTGTGGCAGAACAACGGCGCCGGCTTCTTCACGCTGCTGCCGCAGGCGTTCCAGAACTTCAGTCCGGTCCGCAAGGGCGACGTCGACGGCGACGGCGATCAGGACCTGCTCGCCGTGTTCGCCGGCGTGCCCTCGCTCGCCATCCTGTACCGGACCGGGCCGGCGACGTACTCGATGACGGTGCTGCTGGCGCCGACCACGTTCATTGTCGAGGGCTCCCCGGCACTGTTCGCCGATCTCGACGACGACGGCGACCTCGACGCGATCGCCAAGGAGAGCCTTTCCTCGACCGTCAAGCGTACGGCGACCTTCCTCAACAACGGCGCCGGCGTCTTCACGGCCGGCCCGACGTTCGCCATGTCCGGCGCGCTCGCTGCGGCGGACTTCGACGGTGACGGCCGCACCGACGTCGTGGTGCAGGAGACCGACCGGCTGCAGCTCCTGCGGCGCACCGGGCCGGGCCTCGTCTACGCGCCCGCGATCGCGTACGCGCTGGTCGGCATGAACGGTGCCGCCGACCTCGACCAGGACGGCGACATCGACCTGCTCGGCAACACGACGGCGTGGAACCGCCGCTTCGTGATGCCGACAGCCGGCCAGCGCCGGCAGTACGGTCAGGGCAGCGCGGGCACCGGCGGCCGGCGCCCCACGCTCTCGCTGATCGGACCGGTGCGTGGAGGCCTCGCGCCAAAGGTGCGAATGGTCGGCGGTCTCGGCGGTTCGATCGCGGTGCTGTTCGCGAGCGACCTCGAGGCCTTCCTGCCGAACCTGCTGCCCGGCGTCACCGCCTACATCGGGCCACCTGTCGTCAGCCTCGGCCTGTCGCTCAGTGGTGCTCCGGGTCAGCCCGGCGCCGGCGCGTTCGAACTGCCGATCTGGATCCCGCCCGGAACTCTCGGCGCGCAGATGTTCCTCGAGTGCCTCGTGCTCGATCCGGCGGGGCCCATCGGGCTCACGCACAGCAACGGCTGCGAGAAACTGGTCGGTCAGTAGTTCCATCGCCGCGGGGCGACCCACGAACCAGCCACCATCAGAGTCTTGGCCATCCCAAGCGACGAACGCCAGTTCCTGCGCCACACGGTCGCGACGCTCGCGTACCGCGCGGGCAAGGTGCTGCGCGACTTCCCTCCCGACCTCACGGCACAGCGCGCCTCGCCCGCGACCCGGACACCGCTCGAACTGCTCGGCCACCTCGCCGACCTCGCGCACTGGGCAGCCGGCATGTCGCGCGGCGATCCGACGTGGCACACGGTGCCGCCGGGGTCGTGGGCAGAGGCGCGCCAGCGGTTCTTCGACGACCTCGGTGCGCTCGACGCGGAGCTCGCGCGCGGGGCTCCGCAGAGCCGCCCGCTCGTGAAGATCTTCCAGGGACCGATCGCCGATGCGCTGACCCACGTCGGGCAGCTCGCGATGCTGCGCGGCATGAACGGGGCTCCCGTGCGCCCCGAGAGCTATGGCCGCGCCGACATCACGATCGGCCGCGTCGGCCTCGACCAGGCTGCGCCGCGCGCCGAGTTCGACGGCGACGCGAGCCGCCCGGCGAGCTGACGCCACCGTGCCACCAGCCGCAGCGGGTTGACGAAGCGCGCAGCGACCGCGAGCCTACGTCGACCTCCGCGCGCTGAGCCGGCACGCCGCTGGCCAGAGACCCACGCGACCCGCTGCCCATGCTCGCCCGAACACTGCCTCTCGCCGTCTCCACTCTGCTGGCTTCGCTCTGCAGTGGTCCCGCGCTGCGCGCCCAGGAAACCGAGGCACCGAAGCCCCTGCCCGCGGGGCCCGACGTGTTGACGCAGAAGCGTTATCAGGGCGACAAGGCGCGGTTCTGGTCGGGCGTGCTGCTCGCCGAGTGCAAGGCCGGCGGCGCGTTGCGCGCCGAGTGGCAGCCGCACGTCGAGGAGTTGATGACCGTGTACGCGGAGCTGTTCTGCGCGCGCCTGCTCGGCGGGGACCGCGGCCCGCGCATCACCCGCCTCTGCGACCGCCTGCGCGAGCTCGGCTGCGATCACCCCGTCGTGCAGTTGGTGTCCGCCGACGCGCTGTACCACCAACGCAAGCCCGATGCAGCGCGCGAGACCTATGCCGCCGCCGAGAAGGGCATCGCGGCCCGGCAGTCCTCGGCGCCGGTGCGATACCTGCTGCAGAACAGCCTGTGCGGCTTCTACGCCTTCGTCCAGGAAGCCGAACCCGGCCGCAAGGCCGCGGCCGCGCGCGGCGACTGTCTCGTCGAGCTCGCGGCATCACCCGAGTTCGGCAGCGGCAAGGAACGCTACTTCCTCGATCTCGTGCTGCAGAGCTGGAGCGGCAAGGTCGGGCCCGACGACCTGCCCGCGCTGGAGCGCATGGAGAAGAGCGCTGGCAAGCCGACCTATGCGCTGCTCGTGCTCCGCGCGCTGCACCACAACACGCTGGCCTGGGCGGCGCGCGGGCAAGGTCCCGCGAGCTCGGTCAGCGACGCGGATCGCAAGGTGTTCCGCGCGAACCTCGACGCCGCCGCGAAGCTGCTCACGCAGGCCAACGAAATGTGCCCGCAGCATCCGGATGCGCCGACGACGATGGTGAAGATCCTCGGACCCGGAGGTGCCGGACCGAAGGAGCTGCGGCGCTGGCTCGATCGAGCGGTCGCGGCCCAGTTCGACTGGAGGGACGCGTACGTTTCGTATCTGCACTACTCGCAACCACGCTGGGGTGGTTCCCAGCGTGCACTGCTGGACCTCGGGCTCGAGTGCCTCGCGACGGCGCGCTTCGACACCGAGGTTCCGAGCCTCTATCGCGTGGCGATCCACTACGTGACCCTCGGCACCAGCGATCCGAAGGCCGTGTGGGCCGACGCTGACGTGCAGGAGCACCTCGCGGAGCTCGATCAGGGCTGCATCGCCGCCGCGGCCGACGACAACGAGAAGCGAACCGCGACCACGCATCGGATCGCCGCTCTCTCGCTCGGCGCCAAGGCGGAGGAGGCGGCCGCGCTCAGCGAGCAGCTGGGGCACCGGCTGGACACGAAGGCTCTCGAGATCTACGGCGTCTCCGAGGCCTGGTTGACGAAGACGCTGCGACCGCACTTGAAGGACTACACGCCGGCGGCGATCGCGGCCGGCGACGTGTTCGCGGGTTTCGCAACCGCGCGTTTCCCCGGCATGGAGAAGGCGCTCGCGCTGACTGCGCACGGGCAGGCGATCACGAGCGAGCAGGCCACCGCGCGGTTTGCGCAGTGGCTCGGCAAGACAGCCGTGGCAGCCTACGAACGTGCGGGAACCCACGATGCGAAGTGGGACACCGACGCGCGCGCGTTGCTCGCCCTTTTCGGCGACATCGTGACCGGGACGCGGACGGCGGCGAGCATCGAGCTCGCCACCAAGCTCCTGGACGGAGGCTGCAAGGATCCGCTGACGCTCTACGTCGTCACGCGCGCGTTGGACGAGGGCGACGTGAACCGGCTCGCGCGCACGCTGATCTCGGCCCTGCCGGATCTCGAGAAGAGCCAGTCGGTCGCCTTCACGTGGTGGGCCAAGCAGCATCTCTCGGACCTGGCACGGCGCGCCGGGCGGCCGGGCATCGGCTCCGGCCTGTTGCCCGAGATGCGCGAGCACCTGCTGGCCGCGATCACGGATCCGATGTTCGCCGGCGACGACCGCCGCCACTACGTCCGGTGTCTGTGGGGCCACGAGGAGCTCGCCAAGGTCGGCAACGAGTGGACGACCGACCGGATCATCGCGAGCCTCGCGACGCTTCAGGGTGCCGACCCCTGGCTCGTGCACGTGGTCACGGGACTGCACAACGCGCGCAAGGCAAAGCACGGCCAGGCATCCCCGAACGAGCGCGCTGCTCTGGTGAAGCTCGCAGCCGAGCACCTCGGCAAGGCCCACGAGCTCTGCCCGCAGTTCCCGGAGGCCGCGGTCGGGATGATCATCGTCGCCTCGCTCGAGCAGGGTGCCGTGTCGCCGCGCGAGTGGTTCGACCGCGCCGTCGCCGCGCAGATCGACTACCAGCCCGCGTACGCCGCCTACGTCGACACGTTGCGGCCGCGCTACGGCGGCTCGATCCAGGCGATGTATCGCTTCGCGGTCGAGTGTCTCGACTCGGCGCGCTTCGACACCGACCTCCCGCTCTGGTTCGCGCGCACGATGCAGCGCATCCAGCAGGAGGTCCGCACGCCTCGCGAGGCGTGGGCGAGCGCCGGAGTCGCCGAGTGCCTGGATCGGCTCTTCGACGGCTTCGAGAAGCAGAAACGGCAGTCCCTCGACCCGGCCTGCCTGCACGCGGGCCGCTGCGTCCTGGCCTGGGCCGGTGGTCGGTACGGCCCCGCGTTGGCGTCCTGGGAAGCTGCCGGCAGGAAGCTCGACAAGCGTTGGCTCGCGGTCGCCGGCCAGGAGGACGCGGACCTGATCGAGACCGACCTCCGCTACCTCGACACGCATCGAGCCAAGAAGTGAGCGAGCGCTCGCTTCGCTCTACTGCGGGTAGCCCCAGACGTTCTGCCCGCGCTTGACCTCGCCGAGGTTCGCGGGCTCGCTCCACGTCCGGTCGTCGTGCCGCAGCAACGTGAACCCCTGCTGCTCGGTCGCGGTCCAGCGCCAGGCGCCGTCGGTGACGACCGTGCCGTCCACACCGGGCGCGCGCCAGTCGAGCCAGAAGATGAGGCCCGCATTGCTCATGTCGTTCTTCGCGGCGACTGCGATCACGTTGTCGCCGCTCACGAGGTGTCTGGTCACGTCGACGTGCACCGGCCGCATCCAGTCGTGGTGTGCCACGACTTCGACGCCGTTCACGAACACGGTGCAGTGGTCGTCGCACGCGACCGTGATCTCCGCCGTGGTGACGGGGTGGCGCAGCTCGAACACGCGTCGGAACCAGATCGACCCCGGGGGCTGCTCCTTCCGCCCCCAGATGCGTTGCGCTGGCTCGACGCGGCCGACCGAAGCACCTCTGCTCGAGCGCGCGAGCAGCGCACGCAGATGGTCGACCCAGAGCGCCGCGAGCGAATGCGAGCCGTGGCCGCGCGTCGCATCGCTGATCGGCACGAGCACCGCGCGGCCGTCCACGACCCTGGCGACCTCGCGCTCGAGCAGGCCGAGCTCGGGCGGGTTGACCTGATCGTCCGCGAAGTTGATCGCCGTGAGCTGCGCGCGGATCTCCGCGAGACGCGGCGACGGGTCGTAGGTGCGCGACGCGTCGAACGCATACAGCGTGTCGTTCGCGTCGAGTCTCTGGCGGTAGCTCGCGACCAGCTCGTCGAACTTCCCGTCCGCGGCCTCGCGCGTCGGCGCGTCCTTCTGCGCTTGCAGCGGCACGCTCGTCATCACGAGCATCGCGTGGATCGCGCCCGTGAGCCCTTGCATCGGCTGCTGCTCGTAGTCGCCCGCCCGCCACGCGGGATCGCCGCGGATCGAGTCGATGACCATGCGCCGCAGCCAGCGGTTGCGGCCCGCGATCTCGACCGGCAGGCTCGCGAGCGGCAGCAGCGCGTCGGCGAAGTCGGGATGCTCGATGCCCCAGAGCCACGTGTGCATGCCGCCCATCGAGGTGCCGATCACGAGGCGCAGGTGGTCGACCTTCAGGTGCTCGGTCAGCAGCAGGTGCTGCGCGCGCACCATGTCGTCGTAGTCGTAGCGCGGGAAGCGCGCTCGGAGTCCGTCGCTCGGCTTGCTCGAGCGGCCGTGGCCGATCGCGTCGGGCAGCACGAGGAAGTGCGTCGCGGCGTCGAGCGCCCCGCCGGATCGGAACAGCTCGTCCGCGAACCCGGGGCGCAGCAGCGACGCGCCGCTGCCCGTCGTGCCGTGCAGCACGAGCACGGCGTTCTGCGCGCGGCCCCTGCTGTCGCGCACGAGCGTGCCGATCGTGCGGTAGTGCAGGCGCAGCTCGGGCAACGTCTCGCCGGTGCCGAACCGGAAGTCCTTCGCGACGAAGTCGCCTTCGACGGGCGCGGGCCAGGTGCGATCCTGGGCCGCCAACTGCTGAGCGAGCAACACGAACAGTCCGCAGGCGATGCGCATCGGAGCCTCCGCGGTCACGATAACGATCCGCGCCCCCCTTCGCCGCGAAGCGTCCTCTTCGTGTGCCTCAGGGCGAGCACCGTGCCGGCGGCGATCGTGAGGCCGCGACCGACGTTCGGCCACAATCCACCGGCGGCGGTATCATCGATGCCGAAGATCACCCAGGCCGCGTTCATGGCGCCATGCAACACGATCGTCGGCCACAGGCTCCATCGGAAGCACCGGCCGATCCACGCGTACCAGATGCCGCCCGCAGTGGCCACGGCGAACTCCGCGAAGTCGCCCCACGACAGCATGGACGGATCCCACGGCACGTGCAACGAGCCGAACAACAGGCCCGCCAGGATCGCCGTGGTCCAGAAGCGGCAGCCGCCGACGGCGACCGGGATGAAGACCAAGAGACCGCGAAAGAACACTTCTTCTGCGAACGGCATCGCGACGATGGCGCGCGCGGTCGACGACGACAGGTCGACGTCGCTGCGACCGATCCAGCCTTGCAGCAACATCGGAGTGCCGGCGAGCAGGCCGAACGCGAGCCCTTCGCGCCAAGAACCCGCCAGCCCGAGCACGCTCGACACACGGCCACGGCCGGTGGCAAGGCGGGCGCCGAGCCACGCACCGAGCAGCAGCAGCAACGGCGCATCGAGTCCGCAGATCGGTTTCGGGACGCCCTGCTCGCGCAGCCACAGGTACCACTCCACATAGCCGGGGATCGCTCCCCGCATTTGCACGACTGCGAGCACGCACGAGCCGACGACGACCGCGAGCGGCCAGCGGGAACCGGTCGATGGCGGCGAGGTCATCGGGAGCGCGGGAGGGTCGGGCTCGGGAAGTCCGCGCTGCCGACGCGACGACGCGACGACGCGAACGCCACGTGGGCGACCATGTCCCGCTCGAGACTACGGGTCAAGCCGCACCTCGGATCCGCAGTGCTCAACCGCCGACCTGGACGACGACGTGGCGCAGGCTGCCCGCGCGACGGTGCTCGAACAGGTAGATGCCCTGCCAGCGGCCCAGCATCAGGCCGGCGTCGAGCACGGGGATCGACAGCGAGGTCGGCAGCAGCATCGCCTTGACGTGCGACGGCATGTCGTCGGGTCCCTCGGCGACGTGCGTGTAGAACGCTTCGCCGTCCGGCACCGTGCGGTCGAGCCAGCGCTCGAGATCGCGCGCGGCGCTCGGGTCGGCGTTCTCCTGGATCAGCAGGCTGCAGCTCGTGTGCTGCACGAAGACCGTGCAGAGCCCCTGGCGCAGCGCGCTCGCGGTAACCGCTTCGCGGATCTCGGCCGTGATCTCGTGCAGCCCGCGACCGCGCGTCTGCACGCTCAACCGTCGCAACATGAACGTCAGGATATCAGCCCGTGCGTGAGCGCGGGCGGACGGCCGCGCTTGACGTGGCGCCAGGTGCTCGAACAATGCGTCAATGCGCGTCTTCACGGTCTGCTTCGTCGCCGCCTGCCTGGCTGCGCAAGAGGCGCCCCCGAAGCCCGCCGAAACAAAGCAGCCGTGGACCATCGTCGCCCCCGGCGACGAGTGGTTCGACGCGAAACGGTTGGCAGACCTCGTCGCCGCGATGCAGCCGCTGGCCGAGAAGTACTCGGGACTGAAGTTCGTGCGCGCTCCCGCAGTGCGCGCCGCGGACTACGCGTCGTGGGAGAAGCTCGTCGGCGAGGAGATGCCCGGCGCCCGCGATCCCGCGCGGGCGGTCGCGTTCATCCTCGCGCTCTACCTGCCCGACCGCGACGAAGTCGTGTTGGGTCCCGTTCTGACCTCCTACCTGCTCGGCAAGGGCCCGAACGACGCCGCCGTCCACGCCCAGGCGCGGCTCGTGCACGAGATCGTGCACGTCTTGCAGCAACAGCACTTCCAGCTGGCATCGCGCATGCGGGCGGCAGAGAACGCCGACGAGAAGCTCGTGCTGCGCTCGATGGCCGAAGGCTTCGCGACGTGGGTCGAAGAGCAGGTCGCGGCGAAGGAGTTCGCGCTCGCCAACTACGGCCATCACAACACGAAGATGTACACGCGCAACGGGCATATGGAGTTCGTGCGCGGCCGTGACTTCTTCGCGCGGTTGCACGAACGGGGCGGCGAGAAGGCGATGCACGACGCGATGCGAAACCCGCCGATGAAGCTGTACGACTTCGTGCGTGTGGCCATCGCCAAGCCAGCGACCGAGGCGAAGCCCGACGTTGCGCCCCCACCGGCCAGCGAGCCCGAGAAGAAACGCGGCGACGGCAAGTAGCCCCGAGCAGCCCGCGCAAGGTCGCCGACCACTGCGGCGACACGGCGGGCCAACGCCGCAGCGACGCCGGCGGTCACGATCGACACGCTCCGGCTCGTTGCGTGTATGTTGCGCGGCACAGCCAACCCGCTGCGGAGGATCCGCCATGCACCCCCGAGCATTGCTGTCTCTCGTCGCGACCGTCGCATTGCCTCTCGGCCTCGCCGGCCAGGACTACCAACGCCACGCCCCACACCTGCTGCCCGCGCAGGTGAGCGCGCTCGCCCTCGACCCGACGGCCGACCGGCTGGCGGCGCTGATGCAGAGTCCGGTCCTCTGGCAGAGCCACGAGATGTTCCACCGCATCGGCGCGAAGTGGCGCAGCGGCACCGACGCGATGCCGGCGATCCTGCATCTGGTTCCCGACATGGCGCGGCGGCGACTGGTCGGCCTGCAGCTCACGTTTCAGACGCTGACGACCTGGGAATGGGACGGCGTCGCCTGGAACAACCGCGGCACGCTGCTGCTGAACCAGGCGCCGTCGACGCTGCTGGCCTGCTGGCACGAAGGTCTCGGCCGCGTGATGTTGGTCGATCCGTTCCTGCGCACGCTGAGCTGGGACGGCAGCCAGTGGTCGCAGGCCGGCGGCGGGCCGCCGCCGCCCTCGTCCGGCGGGATGGTCTACGATGGGGCACGCGACCGCCTGGTGCTGTTCACCGGCAGCAGCTGCTGGGAGTGGGACCGCCACACCTGGCGGCAGCTCACGTTCACGGTGCTGCCGCCGAGCCGCGGTGAGTTCGGCTTCGCCTACGACCCGCTGCGCCAGCGCGCGCTGCTGTTCGGCGGCTATGCGTGGGCACACCTGCAGGACACCTGGCAGTACGACGG
This sequence comes from Planctomycetota bacterium, assembly GCA_036376355.1. Classification (GTDB taxonomy): domain Bacteria; phylum Planctomycetota; class UBA1135; order UBA1135; family UBA2386; genus DASVAL01. Next base: position 56,141 of record DASVAL010000017.1, on the reverse strand, counting down.
CGCGCAGTGGACGCAGCTCGCGCCGATGCAGCAGCCGGCACCGCGCCAGCGCCAGGCGATGGCGTTCGACCCGGTGCGCGAGCGGATCGTCATGGTGGGCGGATGGGGCTTCAACGCCCTGGGCCAGCTGAGAGCGATCCACAACGACGAGTGGGAATGGGACGGCCAGGACTGGCAGTGCGTGCAGTTCGACCGCCGGCCACCGTTCGCCGATCCGGTCGGGATGGCCGAGGATCCGGTCGGCGGCGGCGTGCTGCTGACGACGCGTGCGGTGTCGAGCAGTACGCGGATGTGGCGATGGAACGGCGCCGACTGGTTCCCGCACTCGCCCGGCAGCGTGGCGCCGACCAACGTCGAAGCCATGTGCAGTGATCCGGGTCGCGGCGCGATCTGGTGCTTCGACAGCGGACTCGTGTCGCGGACCTGGCGCTTCGACGGCAATGCATGGCAGCAGCTCGCGCCGGCGAACTCGCCGTCGCCACGGTCGGGGGCCGCGATCGCGTTCGACCGCGCGCGCAACGTCGTCGTCCTGTTCGGCGGCGACAACTACTCGGCGACGTTCGACGACACGTGGCTGTGGGACGGCGTGGACTGGAGCCAGCCCTCGCCGGCGCATCGACCGCCGCCGCGGTACAACCACACGATGGCGTTCGATCCGATCAGCAACCGCGTGCTCATGTGCGGGGGCGTCGGCGGGCTCTCGCAGCCGACCTGGGCTTGGGACGGCACCGACTGGACCAACCTCGGCCAGCCGGTGTCCACGGGGTTCACGCTGCGCATGGTCGAGCACCGCGCTCGCGGCAGCGTGATGCTGTGGAACGGCACCGGCCCGACCAAGGAATGGAACGGCACGGCGTGGACGCTGTGGTCGGCGACCATGCCGGCACACCTCCAGGCCGCCCGCTACCTCAGCGGCGCCTCGTTCGGCGACACGCTGGTCGTGTTCGACCGCGCCAACACCTGGGTCGCGTCGCCGCATGGCGCCAGCGTGACCGAGTACGGCGCTGGCTGCAGCACGGCCGTCGTCCCGCGCCTCGATGCCAGCGGCTCGCCGACGCCGGGCACGACCGACTTCGGCCTCGTCGTCGACCGCGCGGAGCCCTCCTGCTTCGTGTTCCTGCTCGCGTCGCTGGCGCCCGCCAGCATACCGATCGGGCCCTGCTCGTTGTTGCTGCAGGCACCCGAGACGATCGGGCTCGCGCTGGCCTCCGCCAACGGCGTGGCCGCCTTCGAGATGCCCTTGCCGTCCGGCGCGGGGTTGTTCGGCATCGACGTCCGCTGGCAGGCGGTCACGTTCGGCACCGGCGGAATCGCGTTCACGCCCGGTCTGAGCACGGTCCTGGGCTACTAGGAAGCGGGCGGATCGGCGGGGCAGAGCCGCCTGCGTTGGTGCTCGGCCGCGAGCGAGGGCGCGCCGTCGTTCTAGCGCTGCGAGCGAGCGACGCGTTCGACCTGCTCGAGGTACCTCGCGATCTCCTCTCGCGGCTTCACCTGCTGCGCGCGCCGCAGCAGCGGCAGCGCCTCCGCGTAACGCGACAGGCCGACGAGCACCTGCGCGTGGCGCACCTTCGCCTCGACCTCGAACGCCTCGATGCTCGCCGCGCGTTCGTAGTAGAAGATCGCGCGGTCGGGTTCCGCCTTCTTGCCGTAGTGCTTGCCGAGCAGCAGCAGCGCCTCGCCGTCGAGCGGATCGAGCTTCACGATCTCGTCGAGCCGCGCCACGACCTCGGGCGAGCCGTCGCCTTCGGCCATCGAGAACCGCGCTTCGAGCTTCAGCAAGCGGCGCTGGTCGGCGGCGTCGAGGTTCTTCGCCATGTGCTCGCGGATGCAGGCCGCGACGAGCCGCGCCTGCGGCAACAGAGCACGCGCGGCGAGGCCCTCGGCGGCGCGCATCGGCCGCGCGATCGGCTGCCGGGTCTCCTTCTGGATCGCGCGCTGGTACGCGGGCGCCGCGAGGTGCGGCAGGCCTTCCGTGAGGTAGATGTCGCCGAGCGTGAACAGGCTGTCCACCGTCGACTTGCCGAGGCGGTCGACGACTTCGAGGTTCTCGGCGGCCCTGAGCGGCTGCTTCAGGCCCATCAGGGCATGCGCCTGGTAGAGCCAGAACTCGGCCTTGTCGGGGTGACGCGCGACGAGCACGTGCAGCAGTGCCGAGGCGTCTTCCCACTTCTGCTGCTTGAGCACACACTGCACGAGGCCGAGCCGCCACTGCGTGTTCTCGGGCTGCAGCAGCAGCGCGCTGCGGAACGCGGCCTCTGCCGGCTGGTAGTCCTGCTTCTGCGCGTGCGCGTAGCCGAGCAGGCCGTAGGCGTAGGCATCGCCGCCGCCGAGCTCGACGAACTTCGTGAAGCAGCGGATCGTCTCGTCGTGGTTGCCGAGCCGCGCGTGGATGAAGCCGAGGTTGCGCCAGGCGCGGCGGAAGCTCGGGAACTTCGCGACCGCGACGCGGTGGTTGTCGAGCGCTTCGGGCAAGCGGTCCTGCTGGAACTGGATGCCGCCGAGCGTGAAATCGAGCATCGCCGAGCTCTCTGGGGTGATGTCGCCCTTCAACGCCGTCTCGGCCTTCGCGAGGTCCACGGCCATCATCGGGCGGATCTTCTCGAGCACGGCGACCTCGTCCTTCGTCACGCGCGGCTCGATCTCGGCGTTGACGCCGTAGCCGGCCACGAACTGGCGCAGGAACGTCGCGTCGCGCCAGATGCCGTCGAGCTCGCCCGACGTCGGCACGGACTGCGCGCGAGCGGCGGCCGACGCGACGAGGGCGAGGCAGACTGCGAGGGACTTCGCGGCTGAGGGATGGGTCATGGCGTTCTTCGGGACCTCACTGCGGGAACCGGATCGAGACCCGCATCTTGCACGGCACACGCTTGCCGGCCTTGACGCCGGGCTCGAACTTCCATTGCCGCACGGCATCGACGGCGGGTTTGTCGAACGCGGGATGCGACGACTGCTGCACGCGCGGTTCGGCGACCTTGCCGGCCGGATCGACGACGAAGATCACGGCGACGACGCCCTCGACCTTCTTGCCGCGCATCTCCTTCGGGAACAGAGGCTCGGCCTGGAACACGGCGCGCGGTTTCTGGTCGAGGTCCGTGAGGCTGAACGCCTGGACCATCGTCTCGTCGAGCGCGCCACCGCGGCCCGTGCCGCCGATGCGGCCTCCCGACGCGAAACTCATGGCCGCCGCGAAGTCGCCGCCGCCGCCCTGGCCGAGCAGCGCGTCGCCGATCGCCGAGAGGCTCGCCGCGTCGAGCGCGGGCGCCGCGTCGGCTGGTTGCTGCTCGAGGTTGGAGATCAGCTCCTCGGCGTCGGGCGCTTGCTCGGCCCTGGCTTCGACCTCGGGCACGCTCGGCGGCGGCTCCTCCTTCTTCACCTCGTCGTGGGCGACCAGCTCGACCTCCTGCAGCTCGCCATGGCTCGCTGTGGCCTCGGGCAGCAGCAGCCCGCCGAACAGCAGGAACGCCGCGTGCAGCACGACCGCGCACAGGATGCCGAGGAAGGTCCTGCCCATGTCACTTCTTGTCGGTGTTGATGCCGACCTTGACGATGCCGATCTTGCGCACCTCGTCGAGCAGCAGCACCAGGTGCTTCCAGTCCGAGTTGGCGTCGCCGTTGATGATGACCCTCGGGTCCTTCGAAGTGGACTTGAACGCCTGCAGCTTCAGCGGCAGCTGCACGAGCGCGATCTTCTCCTTGTTGTAGAAGACCTCACCCTTGCCGTTCACGCTCAGCGTGACGGCCTTGTCGAGCTCCTGCTGGTTGCCGAGCGACGTCGCACTGGCGGCCGCGGGCAGCGCGACCTGCACACCCTGGTTCTTGCTCATCGAGAGCGAGACCATGATGAAGGTCGCGAGCAGGAAGAAGATGATGTCGATCAGCGGGATGATCTCGATGCGCGCCCGTCTGACTCCGGCCCTGGCTGTGCTGTGCATGGTTGCTCGTGGTGTGTCTCGAGGGCGATCGTGCGAGGTCAGGCCCCCGCGACTGCCGGCTCGAACCCCTCGTCCGAATCGGCGTGCGAAGCTGCCGGCGCCGGCGCCTGCCGCGCCTGCATCAGCAGCTCGAGCTGCGTGCCGGCCGACTCGATCTCGTGGCTCGCGTCGTCGAGCTTGCTGTTCAGGTAGTTGAACGGCAGCAGCGCCGTGATCGCGATGCCGAGGCCGAACGCGGTCGCGATCAGCGCCTCGGCGATGCCGCCCGTGATCGCGCCGGGCGCGCCGAGGTCGCCGCCGATCAGCGAGAACGAGCCCATCATGCCGGTCACGGTGCCGAGCAGCCCGAGCAGCGGGGCCAGCGTGATGACCGTGTCGAGGATCGGGATGCCGCGCTTCCATCGCTTGAGCTCCTGCGCCTGCGCGTAGAGCAGCGCACTCGGCAGCGACTGCTCGCGGTGCGAGAGCGCGTAGCCGAGGACGCGCACGACGAAGAACTTCGCCTCGCGGCCGATCCGGATCGCGTTGTCGAGCCGGCCGCGCTGGACCTCGGCGAACAGCTGGTCGAGCGCCTTGCGGCTGCGCTTCCTGCGCTCGTTCGCGAGGAACAACAGGCGTTCGAGCACGCAGCCGAGCGCCAGGACCGAAGCGAACAGCAGCGGCCACATGATCGGGCCGCCCTTCTCGAAGATGTGGATCAGGTTGGTGCGCTGGATCAGCGCCTTCAGCGCGCCGCCGAGCGACGGATCGAGCGGCATCGTGCCGGCACCGCTCTGCACGAGCGAGCCGAGACCCTGCTGCATCTCGCCCTCGAGCGGACGGACGAGCGGCCGCGCGGATCCGGCTTGAGGCACGACGAGGCCCGAAGCACCCGTGTCGGCGCGGAACAGCGCAACGGGGCCGACCAGCGCGAACTGGCCGCTGGCGACGATGCCCTGCAGGTCGACGGCGATGCCCGGAAAGCGCATGCCGCCGATGAGCTCGAACGCGCGCTTGATCGAGACCGTGACGAGGTCGAGCTGTCCCCTGACCTTCTGGGCGTGCGACAGGGCGGTGTTCTCCATGACGTGCTTCGCCGCGTCGATCACCGACCCGCAGTACTGCAGCTCGCTGACGTCGACCTTCGACTCGAAGGCGCGCGCATACTCGTCGAGCAGCGTGTTCGTGTAGGCGAGCTCGTCTTCGCGGGCCTTCGCCTCGGTCTTGAGGTTGGCAACCTCGAGGTTGCCCTCGTCGACGAGGCGGGTCACGTGATCGTGCTCGCGCCGCAACCGGGCCAGTCTCTCTTCGAGCGCCGTGAGCTCCTGCGCGAGCGGCAGCTTCTCGGTCTCGACCTGTGCGCGCAGCGAGTTGAGCTCTTCGATGCTCCTGGTCAGCTCCAGTTGCGCGGTGCTCGACAGCTGACCCACCGTGTCGCGGGTGGCCGGTTCTTGTGCGAGGCCCGACGCGGCCAGGCAGAGGGCAGAGAAGATGGTGCGGAGGTTCATTGGAGTACGACCGGGAGCGGGATGAACGCAGGCGTGTGTTTGCCCTGCAGGATCTCGAGGGTCATGGCGAGCTGTCGCGACACGGCGGCGGTGGGCTCCCACTTCCATCCCTCGGCGCTCGGGCGGCCGATGCCCGCGTCGCCGTCGGCGTTCACGTAGTAGGCCTGGCCGAGCCCGATGTAGATGGACTGCACCTCGGAGCGCTTGCCGCCCGGGAGCGTGCGGACCTCGTAGACGACCGTGATCTCGCGGTTCTGCTTGTTGACCTCGCTCAGGATGCCGAGCACGTTCTGGAACCGCTCGGCGGCCGAAGCGCGCGTGTTGGCCGGGTCGCCCGGCATGCGATCGAACAGCGGCTTCACCTTGGCCTGCAGCGGCTCCGGCAGGGACGGCAGCAGGCGGCGGATCTCGCCCTCCATGACCGTCACGGCCTGCGCGAGCTGCGCGTTCACGGTCTTGTGCTGTTCGTTCGCCGCGAGCAGCTCGTCCCGCTTCTCCTGCGCCTTCTGCGCGCTCGACTGGGCAGCCGCGATCTTCTCCTCGAGCGTCGCGATCTCCTTCTTCACGAGCTCGAGCCGGCTCGTGAGGATCTCCTTTCCCTGCTGCCAGTCCTTGCGTTCCCTCGCGACGATCTGCTGCGTCTCGATCCACTTGCCCATCGCGAGCCGCATCTCGTCGAGCGATGCGGCGTTCGCGGCGCCCTGCTGGTTCGCGGCGGCCTGCTGGTTCGCGGCGGCCGGTGCGGAGCGGTCCTGCGCTGCCGTCTCGCGCACGCCGAGCAGGCACGCGGCGCCGAGCAGCAGTGCGGTGGACCGGAGCGGGCGGCCCCTGGAGGCAACGGCCCGTGGAGCGTTCGTGAAGATGCATCCCATCGGCAGTCACGCTAGGCGGGTCCGTGAGCCAGCTGGCAAGCGTGCGTGAAGATTCACGCGGCGCTCACCGGTCGATGAAGGCCCGCTTCGCGTTCAGCCGCTGGAAGCGATCGGATCGCCGCGCGCGATCACATCTCTCCCGCGCGTTCGGCGACGAGCTTGCGGATGTACTCGACGTCGCGCCAGCGCGACGGATCGAGCTTCACGTGCTTCTCGGCGAACGGCAGCGCGGCAGCGGGATCGATCTCGGAACCCTGCAGGTGGCAGACGACGCAGCCCTTGTAGCCCTCGACCGACGCGGGCGCGATCTCGATGACGAGCTGGAACAGCAGCAGCGCCGCGTTCGACTCACCGCGGCCGTAGAACAGATCGTCTGCGTGCTGCACGAGCCCCTTGACGACCTCGTCGCGCAACTCGGCCAGCGCACTCGCCGAGGTGACGAGGCCGGCAAATGCCGCCCAGCAGTCGCCGACCGAACGACACGCTGCGGACAGCCTGCGCCGCCACTGCGCGTCGTCCCACTCGCGCTCCTCTGCGATCAGCTCGGCGAGCGTCGCCAGCGACTCCTCGAACCTCTGGTATTGCGGCATGGCCACCTACGCGCTTGCTGCGGGTCGCAAGGATACCCGTGGTCGCACGAAGCGGCTGCTCCCCCTCCCCAGTCATTCCGCAACGGACGTGCGACTGCGCTCACGAGGCGCTACACAGGGCAGGCCATGAAGCGGCAGCAGAAGGCCCTGCGCATCCAACGGATCCTCGACGAGCACTTCGCCGAGCCGCCGATCCCGCTCCGGCACGAGGACCCGTTCACGCTGCTGATCGCCGTGTTGCTGTCGGCGCAGTGCACCGATGCGCGCGTGAACCAGGTGACGCCGGCCCTGTTCCAGCGTGCACGCACGGCCGCGGCGATGCAGAAGCTGCCCGAGGCGACGATCCGTTCGATCATCCGGCCGTGCGGCCTGTCGCCGCAGAAGAGCAAGGCGATCCGCGAGCTGTCGGCCCTGCTCGTCGCCGAGCACGGCGGCCGCGTGCCGCGCGATCTCGACGCACTCGAACGGCTGCCCGGCGTCGGCCACAAGACCGCGAGCGTCGTGATGGCGCAGGCCTTCGGCGAGCCGGCCTTCCCGGTCGACACGCACATCCACCGGCTCGCGTGGCGCTGGGGCCTCAGCGCCGGCACGAGCGTCGAGCAGACCGAACGCGACCTCGTGCGCGCGTTCCCCCGCGAGCACTGGAACAAGCTGCACCTGCAGCTGATCCACTTCGGCCGCGCGTTCTGCAGCGCACGCCAGCACGTGCCCGCACGGTGCCCGATCTGCAGCTGGGCGATGAGCCGCCGGCGCCAGCTCGAGGAGGCCGGGCGGCGGCCGCGCCGTCAGGCGAAGGCCGACAGGAACTCGGCCCACGGGTCGCGCGCGAGGACCCAGCGGTAGAAGACGGCGCCGAGCCAGCCGTGCAGGACGCCGAGCGGCCACAGGCAGCGGTGGCGCAGGAACAGCGTGCAACAGGCGACGCCGAGCACGAGCGTCGCGCCGCACAGCGGCCAGTCGGGCGCGTGCACCACCGCGAAGCCGAGCCCTGCGGTGAGCGCGAGCGGGAAGCGGCCCATGCCGAAGCGCTCGAGGTTGCCGACCACGATGCCGAGCACGAGCAGCTGTTGGACGAGACCCCAGAGCGGATAGACGAGCAGCAGCGGCAGCAGGTGCCAGTCGAGCACGAACGTGTGCCGCGCCACGCCGATCGCGGCGCAGGCGATCGCCCCGGTGACGAAGGCGAGTGACGCCGCGCGGCTGCACGCACGCAGTCCCGCGCGCTGCAGCCCCCAGCCCGCGAGCACGCCGGGCGTGCGCGCTCGCCAGAGCACGTAGCCGAGCCAACCGGAGCCGAGCACGATCTGGTCGACGGCCTGAAGGTCGCAGCAGAGCGTGGTGACGAAGTGCAGCGCGGCGCTGCCGAGCACGGCAAGCAGTTCCCACGTGGCGCGGCGCACGGTCGTCGCTGCCTGCAGCATGACGGGCAGTGTCACCGCGATCCGTTCGCCTGCAACCGCGGGCCGCATGATGTGGGCAGGCTGCCCCGGGCAACCCGGGCACGAACCCGGCCACGTGACGCGAAGCGCTACTTCTTCGGCTCTTCCTTCTTCGCGTCTTCCCGGATCTCTTCCTTCTTCGGCTCCTCCTTCTTCTCGCCCGCGGGCTTCGTCTCCGACATCGTGGCAACCGCGTCCTTGCCCGTCACCGCGGCACCGACGAAGCGCAGCGACCTCGCGACGTTCTCCTTCATCTTCGGGCTGCTCCAGGCGTGGCCACCGTCCTCGACCTTGTGGAAGAAGTGCTTCCAGCCGTGCTCGGTCATGACCTTGCTGAGCTTCTCGTTCGGCTCGCAGAAGCCGTAGCCGTCGTCGCTGCCGACGTCGAAGTAGATCTGCATGCCCTTCATGTCGTCGAACTTCTTGGTCGCGACGATTGCGAGAGGCATGTGTGCGCCCCACTTGGCCTTGTCGATCGGGTTGCCGAGCTCCTTCGCGATGTCGCCGCGCAGCTGGCGCTGCACGATCGTCTCGTTCATGCCGGCCAGCTCCTCCGGGTCGGCAGGCAGGATCGCGGCCGAGTGCACGGCCACCGCGCCGAAGGCATCGGGATGGCGCATCGCGATCTTCATCGCGCCGAAGCCGCCAGCACTGACGCCCATCACGGCGCGCTGCTTCGTCTCGGTCGCGAGGCGGTACTTCTTCTGCAGCTGGTCCGTGAAGTCGCCGACGATGAGGTCCTCGGTGTCGGAGGCCGCTTCGCCGTTCATGTAGACCGAACGGCCGCGGCGCGCCGGGGCGCGGAACACGACCATCGCGATCTCGGGCAGCTGGTCCTCGCCGCGCAGGCGGTCGAGCACCTCGGCACCTCCGCGCTGCTGGAACTCGTCGGGCCCGCCGAAGCCGGGCAGCCAGAGCACCCACGGGTACTTCTTGTCCTTGTTCGCTTCGTCGGTGTAGCCCTTCGGCAGGTAGATCGAGTAGCCGGCCTCGCCTTCGCGAACCTTGTCGCTCTTCAGCGCGCCCGCCTCGATCGTGAAGTTCTTGAGGGTCGGCGACTGGTCGCGCCCGCGCCCTTCTCGTTGAGCGGGCAGCGTGGCGATCAGGAGAGCAGCGCAGCAGACGGCGATCGGCGAGTGGAGCATCGGTTGTCCTGGGACGTGGGTGCGCGGCAGTCTCGGCGCGATCTTCTGATTGCGCAAGGCTCGGCGCTGCGAAAGGGCACCGGGCCGCGATCCGCGTGGCGCGGCCGGGCGCGATTCCAGCTTCGCGACCGTACGGGGAAGTCCTGGGTTTTCACGCCCGACGGGGACTCCTAGACTCCGCCGCGCTCGAGTGCCGGCCGCGCAGGTCACGACGCCGCAACCTCGCGCAGAACGATCCGCGATGGCCAAGTCCACCATCACGCTGCACGTCCCGGGCCCGCTGCGTGTCTACTGCGGCGGTGCCGCGGAGCTGTCGCTGCCGGCCGCGACGGTTCGTGCAGCGCTCGAGGAACTCGAACGCCGCCATCCGACGCTGCACCGCGGGATCTGCGACGAGACCGGCGCGGTGCGCCGGCACATCGGCGTCTTCGTGAACAACTCCCACATCCGCGACCGCAAGGGGCTCGAAACGCCGCTCGTGCCCGGCGACGCGGTGATCATCCTACCCGCCGTTTCAGGAGGCTGAGCAATGTCCGACCGCGTCGTCGTCACCATCGGAACCAGGAAGGGCCTGTTCGTGGCCGAGGCCGCGAAGGCCCGGCGCAGCTTCGCGCTGCGCGGTCCATTCGGGCAGGGTGTCGCGGTCTACTCGTCGCTGATCGATGCGCGCGGCGCGCCGCGCATCTACGCGTCGAGCTGCAATGCGTTCTTCGGCATGAAGGTCCTGTGCTCGACGGACCTCGGCAAGAAGTTCAAGGAGACGAAGTCGGCGCCGGAGTTCCCGAAGGACGACGGCAGGGCACTCGCGAACATCTGGGCGCTCGAGGCCGGCGAGGGCAAGAAGTCGCTGTGGTGCGGCGTCGAGCCCGCGTCGCTGTTTCGCAGCGACGACGGCGGCGACAGCTGGGAGATGGTGAAGGGCATCAGCAACCACGCGCACGCGCGCAAGTGGCAGCCCGGCGCCGGCGGCCTGTGCATGCACACGATCCGGTGCGACGGCAAGCGAGTGCATCTCGGCATCTCGACCGGCGGCCACTACGTGAGCGAGGACGGCGGCGTGACGTTCAAGGCGTCCAACGGCGGCGTCGGCGCCGGTTTCGTGCCCGATCCGTATCCCGAGTTCGGCCAGTGTGTGCACAAGATCGCGGGCCACAAGGACGCGCCGGGCCGCCTCTACATGCAGAACCACGGCGGCTGGGCGAACTGGGACGGGCCCGGCGGCCCGCGGCCCGACATCGGCGTCCTGCGCAGCGACGACTACGGCAAGACGTGGCGCTCGATCAGCAAGGGTCTGCCGTCCGACTTCGGCTTCCCGATCGTCGTGCATCCGCACGACGCCGACACGGTCTACGTGCTGCCGCTCGAGCCGATGACGCGCACGTGCCCCGGCGGCGCGCCGGCGGTCTGGCGCAGCGAGACCGGCGGCGGCTCGTGGCGCAAGCTCACGAACGGGCTGCCGAAGCGGGAGAGCTTCTTCACGGTCCAGCGCGACGCGATGACCATCGACGAACTGAAGTCACCCGCGCTCTACTTCGGCACGACGACCGGTCAGCTCTGGATCGGGCGCGACGGCGGCGAGCAGTGGGACTGCCTGTTCGACGCGCTGCCGCCGATCCACAACGTCAAGGTCGCCGTCGTGTAGTGCGGCGCTTCTTGCCGCCGCCGCCGCCGCCGCCGCCGCCACGGGCGCCGAACACGATGTCGAAGACCTGCTCGAAGCGGTCGACGAACATGAGCTTCATGCCTTCGACGAGCTCGGGCTTCAGCTCGGACGCTTCGGCCTCGTTGCCCTTCGGCAGGATCACACGCGCGAGGCCGAAGTTCTTCGCGGCGAGGACCTTCTCGCGCACGCCGCCGATCGGCAGCACCTCGCCGACGACGGTCAGCTCGCCGGTCATCGCGAGGTCCATCGGTGCCTCCTTCTTCAGGAAGCAGCCGAGGAACGCACACGCGATCGCGATGCCGGCCGACGGCCCGTCCTTCTTGATCGCCCCGGCCGGGAAGTGCAGGTGCAGGTCGAGCTGCGCCATCGACTCGAGGTCGAGGCCGAAACGTTCGGCGCGGCTGCGCAGGTAGCTCAGAGCCAGCCGCCCCGACTCGCTCATCACGTCGCCGAGGCTGCCCGTGAGCTGCAGACCGCCCTTGCCCTTGTTCGCGACCGCCTCGATGTAGAGCACGTCGCCGCCGAACGGCGTCCACGCGAGCCCCTGCACGACGCCCGGCAGCCCGCGCTTGCGCCGTTCGTCGCCTTTGAACTTGGGCCGGCCGAGCAGCTTCTCCATCTCGTCGAAGCTCAGCTTGCCGACGCCGTTGCCGCCCTTGGCGACGTCGAGTGCGACCTTGCGGCACAGGCGCTGCACGACCTTGTCGAGGCCGCGCACGCCGGCTTCGCGCGTGTGCTCCGCGATGATGCGCTGCCAGACGACCGGCGGGACCGACAGGTGTTTGCCGGCGAGGCCGTGGCGCTCGATCTGCTTCTGCAGCAGATGGCGGCGCGCGATCTGCACCTTCTCCTGCAGCAGGTAACCGGGGATCTCGAGCACCTCCATGCGGTCGCGCAGCGGCTCGAGGATCTGCGACAGCACGTTCGCGGTCGCGAGGAACATGACCTTCGACAGATCGAACGTCACGTCGAGGTAGTGGTCCTGGAAGTGGCTGTTCTGCTCGGGATCGAGCACCTCGAGCAGCGCGGCACTCGGGTCGCCGCGGAAGTCGCTGCCGACCTTGTCGATCTCGTCGAGCAGCATGACCGGGTTGTTGCTGCCGCACGACTTGAGCCCCTGCATGATGCGGCCCGGCATCGCGCCGATGTAGGTGCGGCGGTGGCCTTTGATCTCGGCTTCGTCGCGCAGGCCGCCGAGCGAGAAGCGCCAGAACTTGCGCCCCATCGCGCGCGCGATGCTGCGGCCGAGGCTCGTCTTGCCGACGCCGGGCGGCCCGCTGAAACACAGGATCGCACCCTGGTGGCCCGGCCGCAGCTTGCGCACGGCCAGGAACTCGAGGATGCGCTGCTTGACCTCCTCGAGGCCGTAGTGGTCGTCGTCGAGCACGCGCGCCGCGTGCTGCAGATCGTTGTCGTCGTTCGTCGACACCGACCACGGCAGCGCCGTGAGCCAGTCGAGGTAGTTGCGGATCACGCCGTACTCACCCGACTCGACGGGCGTCGTCTGCAGCCGCGTCAGCTCCTCGCGCGCGCGCCGCAGCGCCGCTTCGGGCATCTGCGCCTTGCCGATCGCGTCCTCGAGCCGCTGCAGCTCGAGCGCGCGAGGGTCCTTCTCCTCGCCGAGCTCGCGGCGGATCAGCTTCAGCTGCTCGCGCAGGAAGTAGTCCTTCTGCGCCTGCTCGGCCTTGCCGCGGATCTCGGTCTGGATCTTCTTGTCGAGCTCCGCGAGCTCGGTCTCGGCCATCGCGAGCTGCAACGCGAGCTCGAGCCGCTTCTCGACCTCGACGCTCTCGAGCAGCTTCTGGCGGTCGGCGACCTTGCGCACGATGCCGGCCGTGAAGTCCGAGAGCTGGCTGCTGTCCTCGACGTTCAGCAGCGCCATCGCGAAGCCCGTGTCGACGTGCTCCTGCATCTCGCCGAGCCGCTTCAGCTGCTTCTGCAGCAGCCGGAACAGCGATTCGGCGTGTGGTCCCTGCGCCGGGATCTCGACGACCTCCTTGACGCGCGCGACGAGGTGCGGCTTCTCGCGCACGAGCTTCTGCAGCCGGCTGCGCCGGATGCCCTGCGTCATCGCCGACATCGAGCCGTCGGGCAGCTTCAGCGTCTTCAGGATGCGCGTGACGACGCCGATCTCGTGCAGGTCCTCGAGCGCCTTCGGCTCCTTCTCGGCGTCCTTCTGCAGCACGAGGAAGATGTGGCCGTTGTGCGCCTCCGCCTTCGCGACGATGTCCTTCGCCGACGGCGAGTCGAGCAGGATCGGCATCATCAGGTTCGGGAACGGCACCGCCGAGCGCAGCGGGAACACGAACATCGTGTCGGGCAGCGAGTCCTGCACGACGACCGACGCGGCGCCGGGCTCGCCTTCGACGACGAGTCCCGGGGTCTTCGCCGGCTGCGCCTCTTCCAACGCCGGAGCCTCGACTGCACCGTCCTTGGGGTCCTCCGGATCCTCGGGGCTGTCAGACATGGGCGCGGTTGTAGGGTGTCGGCCCGAGCAACGAAAGAGCGCGGACCGTCCTGGGCCATCAGGCCCAGCCGCGCGCCGACTGCACGGCCTTCTCCCAGCGCTCGCGCAGGCCCGACACGGTCGCGGGCGCAGCGGGCCGCACGACCGTCGGCTGCCCCGGCAGCTGCGGCAGCGCTCTCGCGTCGCGGCAGTGGCCGGCGCCGAGCAGGCTCATGCGGAACGCGCCGAACGCGGTGGCCTCGAGCAGCGCCGGGCGCACGACGGAACCGCCGAGCAGCGAGGCCTGCAGCTCGAGCAGGAGCCCGTTCGCGCTGGCGCCGCCATCGACGTGCAAGGCGCTCGCGGCACTGCGCTCGAGGTTCATCGCGCGGAGGACGTCGTCGACCTGCAGCGCCATCGCCTCGATCGCGGCGCGCACGATGTGCGCCTTCGTCGTGCCGCGCGTGAGCCCGACGAGCACCCCACGCGCGCTCGGATCCCACCACGGCGTGCCGAGCCCCGCGAACGCGGGCACGAACACGACGCCGCCGCTGTCGGGCACCGAGCGCGCCAGCGCCTCGGCTTCGCCGGCGGACTGCAGCAGGCCGAGCTGGTCGCGAAGCCACTGGATCGCGGCGCCGCAGACGAGCACGCTGCCTTCCTGCGCGAACGTCGTCACGCCGCCGAGCCGCCAGGCAACCGTCGCCAGCGCGCCGGGTGTCGGATCGGGCACGCGCGTGCCGGCGTTCTGCAGCACGAAGGCGCCGGTGCCGTACGTGCACTTCATGCCGCCTGGCTCGAGGCACCCGTGGCCGAACAGCGCCGCCTGCTGATCGCCGATCACGGCGCGCAATGGCCAGCCCTGCTCGGCGACGCCGAAGTCGCCCGCCGAATCGCGGACCTCGGGCAGGCAGCGGCGCGGCACCGAGAACAACTTGCACAGCTCGTCGCTGAAGTCGCCGCGCGCGAGGTCGAACAGGCTCGTGCGCGACGCGTTGCTCGGGTCGGTCGCGCAGACGCGGCCGTTCGTGAGCCGGAACAGGAGCCACGTGTCGATCGTGCCGGCCACGAGCTCGCCGCGTTCGGCGGCCGCGCGCGCGCCGGGCACGGAGTCGAGGATCCACGCGATCTTGGCCGCGCTGAAGTACGGATCGAGCGAGAGACCGGTGCGCTCGCGCACGAACTTCTCGTGACCGAGCTCGCGCAGTCGTGCGAGCCGATCGGCCGTGCGCCGGTCCTGCCAGACGATCGCGCGATGCACGGGGCGTCCGGTCTTGCGCTCGAACACGACCACGGTCTCGCGCTGGTTCGTGATGCCCACGGCCGCGATCGAGGGCGAGCCGGCTCTGGCGCACGCGAGTTCGGCCGCGCGCAATTGGCTCTGCAGGATCTCCTCGGCTTCGTGCTCGACGTGGCCCGGCGCCGGGAAGTACTGCGGGAACTCACACTGGCCGAGGCCGCGCACCGAGCCATCGGCTTCGAACACGATCGCACGACTGCTCGTCGTGCCCTGATCGAGAGCCATGAACATGGCCCACATGGTGGCCGCGGCCGGCTGACCGGGCAGCGAAGAATCTGCCCGCGCAGCCAAGAAAATGCGGGCACATGACTCGCCGCGCTACCTCGCGCGGATCACCACGCTTGCCGTTCCTGCCTGCCCCAGATTCGGGACGTGCAAACGCGATTCCATCGAGTCATGCGCCCGGCGAGCGCCCTGTGCGGGAACAGCCCCTGAACGGAGCGCCCGCGAGCGAGAGCGCGTGCAAACGAGAGCAGCGGACGAGAGAGCGGAGACAAGGGGATCGCCCAGAAGGGCGATCGCCAGAGAATAAGGATCGGATGCATGGTCCGCGCAACACACGCGGAAGACGCCAGACGACCCTGCCTGCCCCAAGTTGTGGGTCGTCGTCGGTCCATCTCCATGCATCCGTGGCAGGCTCGGCACCAGGGGCACCGACTCCACCAAATATCATTTGCCTTGCCCCCGCCGGGCGGGGACAGCGTGCGCAATGTGGACACCTTGGGGAAAGAGAGGGGATCTCGGCAGGCAGATTGCGACGGCGCAGCTACGGCCATTGGCATGGCAGCACACAGAAGCGCTGGACTTTTCTTCGCGGCTGCGCCGGGATCAGCCGGCGTTCATTTCGCAACGGCCGCCGCGAGCGCCCGGAGCACCATGCCCTCGGCGTGCCGTTCGTGGGCCGCGAGGCCACCATGCGCGGCAATCGCGGAGCGCAGCGCGGAAGGCGCTTGCGCGACCGGCACGTCGACGAGGACCTTCGCGCAGAGCGCTGCAACGGCCATCGACGCGGGGCAACCCGCAGCGCGCCATCGCACCGCGCGGATCGTGCCAGCCTCGTGCTGCACGCTGAGCTGCACGCGATCGCCACAAACGGGATGGTCGGCAACACCCTGGCCCGTGCCAGGACCCGCGAGCTCGCCGACGCCTTCGCCAGCCAACAGCACCTGCCGGAGACCCTCGCTGACCATGATGACGAACGCTGTGATGCAGCGCGCGGCGGTCAGGGACGGGACACGGTTCCGGACGGCGCGGCATCGGGTGCGGCATGCACCGCGGGGCCGGCGCGATCGAGCCACGTGAACTCGTTCGCGAGGAAGCTGCAGCCTGCCGCGGCGAAGCAGAGGCACAACCACACGCAGCACCAGACGCAGCGGCTCTTCGGCCGCCAGGAATGCGACCAGGACGACGGCTCAGTCTTCATGCAGATCCTCGCTGGCAAACAACTGCTCGAACGTCTCGCGCGACCTCACGAGCTTCACCGTGGCACCTTCGACGAGCACCTCGGCGGGCCGGCGGCGCGTGTTGTAGTTCGACGCCATGCTGGCACCGTAGGCGCCCGCGCCGAGGACCGCCAGCAGGTCGCCGCGTTCGCAGCGCGGCAAGTCGCGTTTCCGGGCCAGGAAGTCGCCGGTCTCGCAGACGGGACCGACCACGTCGACGACGCGCCGCTCCGCCGCCGAAGTGCCGACGGGAACGACCGGATGCTCGGCGTGGTAGAGGGCGGGGCGCAGCAGGTCGTTCATCGCGGCGTCGACGAGCAGGAAGTCGGTGCCGCCCTGGTGCTTCTCGCCGAGCACCGCGGTCACGAGCACGCCGGCGTCGCCGACGAGGTAGCGGCCCGGCTCGACGACCGGGATCCAACCGCGCTGCTGCAGGCGCGGCAGCAGGCTCTTCGCGACGGAGCCGACGTCGAGCGGATCGCCGTTGCCGTACGCGATGCCGAAGCCGCCGCCGAGGTCGTAGTGCGTGACGCCCTCGCGCCGGACCGGTTCACCGTCGGCGAACTCGAGCACGCGTTCGAGTGCGTCGACGTACGGAGCGACGGTGCGAAGCTGGCTGCCGAGGTGCACGTGGTAACCACGCAGCTCGAGCCACGGTTCGCGCGCGATCGCTTCGACGATCGCACCGGCGCGGTCGAGTGCTATGCCGAACTTGTTGTCCTTCTTCGCCGTGCTGATGTAGGCGTGCGTGGCCGCGTCGACGTCGGGATTGAGTCGCACGAGGACGCGCACTCGCTTGCGCGCCGCTGCACCGGCAGCCGCGAGCAACGGCAGTTCGTGAGCCGACTCGACGTTGAAGAACAGGATGTCCGCGGCGACCGCGGCCTCGATCTCCCACGCTTCCTTGCCGACGCCCGCGAAGACGGCGCCGCTCGTCGGCAGCCCGGCCGCCTGCAACCGCCGCAGCTCACCGCCGCTGACGAGGTCGAAGCCCGCACCGCCGGCGTGCAGGCGCCGCAGCAGCGTGCGGTTCGAGTTGGCCTTCACCGCGTAGCAGATGTGGGCCTGCGGGCCGAACGCCGCGCGCACGGTGGCGAGACGCGAAGCCATCGTCGCGGCGCTGTAGACGTAGAGCGGCGTGCCGAACCGCGCGGCGAGCTCACGAATCGCGAGGTCCTCGCACCACAGCTCTCCATCGCGCAGATGGAAGAACGTCGAGCCCGCACCTGGGCAGGGCTTCTGCACGGCGGAGGTCATTGGCCTGCATCCTGCACGAGCCGGCGATCCCACGCCAGGGCAGCCGCGGTCGATTTGTGGCGGCGAGGATCAGCCGCGGCGACCACCACCACCGCCACCAGGACCGTCGCCGCCGAACCGCGACAGGCCGCCCCGCGGCGGCGTCTCGCCGAGCACACGCTCGAGGAAGTTCCGGAACGCGCTCGAGTCCGCGCCGCGCACGACCTTCGCAGCTTCCTCGAGCCAGGCCTTCGTGTCGGCGTCCTCCTCTTTCGCGGCCGCATCGTCGAGCCTCGTCGCGAAGTCCGCGTCGCGGCGCGACGCGAGCGCATGGGCCACCGTCGAACGGACCTTCGCCGAGATGTCGCGCAGGGCCTGCGCGAGTCCCGCCTGCACCCTCGCCTTGTCCTCGACCATCGCGAGCGCGAGCACGGCGTGCGCGCGCATGTCCGGCGTCTCGTCCCGGGCCAGCACCTTCTCGATCTGGTTCAGCACTTCCTTGTCGGCCGGCGCACAGTTCGCGAGCGCACGCAGCAGGCGGCCGCGCACACGATCGGACTTCTCGCTCTTCCACTGCTTCATCACGGCGGGCAGCGCCTTGGGCTCCGCAAGCTGCTCGATCGCGGAAGCGGCCGCGTAGCGCACGTCCTCGTCGCGATCGCCGAGATACGGCGTCACGACGGAGTGGTAGACCCTCGGCGACGTCTGGCCGATCGCCTCGAGCGAGTTGGCGAGATGGACACCCTGAATGCCCTTCAGCATCGCCTCGACGTACGCGATCGCGTCGGGCTCGTCGCTGCGCATCACGACCTCGACCGACGAGAGGTTGCGGAAGATCCCACCGCGCGACTTCTTGAGCTCCTTCAGCGCCTGGGCGACCTGCTCCTTCGTCGGCGGAGCCTGGTTGCGGCCGCTCTCGACGGAGCCGAAGCCGAGGCGCCGCGGCGCGCGCGCGCCGGGGCTCAGCTGCCACTCGAACTTCGGGTCGAGCTTGCGGCAGGCATCGACCCAGGCCCACTCGAGCTCACCTTTCGTCACGCGCCAGGCGATCGTGCTCAGCAAGACGCCGTTGCCGTCGAGGAACACGTGCTGCGGCGCGATCACGTCCTCACCGGGCGCGATCTTCAGCACCTGCAGCCGCGCCTTCTGTTCGGCCGCCTGCTGCTGGCTCACCGTGACGCCGGGCACCCTCGCCTCGGACGCGGCCGAGCAGAACACGTTGATCGTGCGCAGCGACAGGCGCGCCAGCGTCGGGTCCTTGTAGTGGTCGGCGACCAGTTCGTCGTTCGCGCGCTCGCCGGACATGTTGAAGGCGAGCATCAGGACCTTGTTCTCGGCCTTGGCCGCCGCGAGCGCGTCGTCGAACGAAGGCGTCCATCGGATCCCCGACTGCGCCAGCAGGAACGTGCTCGGGGCCAAGGCAAGGACGACGAGGGCGAGGCAGATGCGCATGGGGCGAAGAGGGGATCGCGAGTGGGGTCCAGGCTCGTGCAGCACGACACCAGCATTGCCCGCCCCAGGCCAGCGGGGACGCGTTCCTGCCGTGGACTCGCGGTCCGCTGCACCGCAGGCGCGATGCGCCCCCGCCGCGCACCCGCGACACGCGGCCGCCGCAAAGCCCAACCGGCTCGGCGGTAGGGTGATTTCGCTGTCCCCGCCGCGACGCGACAGGCAACACTCGCCCGGCCGGTACCTCGCCGGCTTGGAGCTCCCGCGGCATGCAGTCCAAGTCCCTCGTCGTCCTCGGCCTGATCGCCCTCGTGCTCACCACAGTCGGCCTGTGGTTCGTGTCACAGGGCGGCGAACTACCCACCTCGACCGCGCCGCAGGACGCCGAGCAGCAGGTCGCGCCGGCGATTGTCCCAGCACCAGTCGACGCCGGCAGCAGCCTCGAGCCGAAGGATGCCGCGGCGAAGGACCGGGCCGAACGCGTAGCGCTCGCGGCCGGCAGCGGCGTCGACGAGCGCCTGCCGGGTTTCGTCGGCCGCGTCGTCGGGCCGGACCAGCGCCCGATGGCGGGCGCCAAGGTCAGTGTCGCGGCCGGTCTCGGCTTCGCGAACGCGAACGGCCAGTTCGACCCGCAGTCGTTCGACTTCGGCGGCTTCGACGTCAACCTCGAGGCTGGGGGGACCGGCGGCTTCGACCCCGCTGCGATGCTGCGCTCGGTGCGCGAGCAGCTCGCGGACCGCGTCGATGCGACGACCGACTCCGAGGGCAGGTTCCGCGTCGTCGCGAAGGGCACGTCGCGCGCCGTCGGCATGCGTGTGCTCGTGCGCGGCCACGCCATCCTCGACCGGCGCTTCGATCGCCCGCGCGATCAGGACGTCGACGTCGGCACACTGACGCTGCAAGCAGCGGCGATCGTCTCGGGCCGCGTCGTGACTCGGGACGGCGCGCCGGTAGCCGGCGCGCGCGTCGGCCGCGTGTTCGAGCTCGAGCAGCGTTTGATGGGCGGCCTGGAGTTCGACGTGCCCGAGATGGGCGACGTCGAGGCGCTGCGTGGTGGCGAAGGCACGATCACCGACGAAGCCGGCCGGTTCGAGCTCGCGCACGTGGCTCCCGGTGAGCTGACGCTGCGCGCGCGGCACGCCGAGCACCCGACGACGAGGTCACAGCCGATGACCGTCGAGGCCGGCCGCGAGCTGCAGTCCGTGGTGCTGACGATGCAGGTCGGCGGCGTGATCACGGGCGTGGTCAACGGACTGCCCGCGGACATCAAGGGCCTGCAGGTCATGGCAGCCAGGAAGCCGAAGGCCCCCGAGGGCGACGCGAGCGGCATGAACGGGATCGCCGGCATGCTCGGCAACTTCGGCACCGACCTCGACGAGCTGATGAACGATGCCGGCTTCGGCTTCGGCGAGCGTACGGCCGCGATCGGCACGGACGGCCGGTTCGAGCTGCGCGGCCTCGCGCGCGACACGTGGCGCGTCTGGGTCGCGCGCACGGGTGCTGGCCTGCCTGCCGGCGCGGCCTGCAGCGCGCGCGTCGAGGCCTCGCCGGGCGACTCGATCCAGCTGCTGTTCGACCCGGGCGTCACTCTGACGTTCACGACCGTCGACGGCAAGTCGGGCGCACCGGTCGAACGTCTGCTCGTCCGCGCGCGTGGCAGCGGCGGCGGCGTGGCCGAGATCCTCAGCGGAGTTGCGGCGATGGGCGGCCTGCAGCCGCGCCGGCCGGCCCACTACCCGAACGGCGCCGTGACCGTCGCGAACCTGCGGCCCAAGCCGAACCAGAAGTTCACGCTGGCGATCGAATCGATCGGCTACGCGCCCTTCGAACGCCGCGAGCTCGAGCTGCCGAAGGCCGGCAACCTCGATCT
The DNA here is from genome assembly GCA_036376355.1 of Planctomycetota bacterium. Taxonomy (GTDB): domain Bacteria; phylum Planctomycetota; class UBA1135; order UBA1135; family UBA2386; genus DASVAL01. Next base: position 35,270 of record DASVAL010000017.1, on the reverse strand, counting down.
CGGCACGATCCAGCTCGCACCGGTGCCGGTGCTCGAGGTCACCGTCGTCGCTCTCGACGGTGGCCGGCCGGTGTCGGGCGCCACCGTGCACCTCGTCGGTCCCGAGCACGGCGCGGGTTCCACCGCGCGCGGCATCCCGCGCGAGTTCCGTCGCTTCGTGCCGGGCAACTTCGGTCCCAACACGAGCGGCAGGACCGACGGCGAAGGCCGCGTCGTGCTGAATCGCCCGCTGCAGGCCGCCGCGATCGACGTCCGCGCCCAGGGCTTCGCGCCGTTCGCGAGCGAGTCGATCGTGTTCTCGGCCGATGGTCCCGCGGCCTACACGGCGCGACTGCGTCTCGGTGGCGCCGTCACCGTGACGGTCTGCAATCCAGGCGACAAGCCGGTTCCCGGCGCAGTCGTGGAGCACCGCGCGCCCGGCGAAGGCGTCGACACGAAGAAGGCCGATGCCCAGGGCACCGCACGCTTCGAGAACCTCGCGCCCGGTGTGCACGAGTTCCGCCTCGGCAGCGCGGCCGGTGGCCTCCGCGCACTGGCGCGCCTGGCCAACCGGCCCGGCATCGACGGAAACGAGGCGGCCGCCGACGGGCCGCCGTGGTCGCCGATCGACGTCGCCGACAAGGCGACGGCAACGCTGCGCCTCGCCAAGGCGCCTGCCGCGACGCTGAGCGGCATCGTGCGCGAGAACGGCCTGCCGCTCGCGGGCGCACGCGTGGCCTTCCGCGAGGGGCCGGCGTCGGGCGCTCGCGATCCGCAGGCCAACGCGCTCGGCGACCTCGCGGAGCGGTTCGCCGGCGGCGGGGCCCGCGGCGGCGCCAACCGCAGCCCGCGCACCGACGAGCGCGGCGTCTACGAGATGAGCGAGCTGCCCGAGGGTGAGCACCATCTGCGCATCACGCACGACTCGCGCGCGACCGCGACGACCGTCGCCATCGTGCTGCGCAACGGCCAGAACGTCGTCGACGTCGACCTCGACCTGACGATGCTGCGCGGTGTCGTCAGGGACTCCGAAGGCAAGCCGATCGAAGGCGCGCGCATCCGCGTGCGACGGCCCCGGTCGGGCGGTGACCCTGCGAGCGAGCTCGGGGACGCCGTGGACAGCCTGGCCTCGGGATCGGGCATGAACCTGCGCGGCGGCAGCCAGATCAAGACCGATGCAGCCGGCGCGTTCGAGGTCCGCGGCATCGACGCGGACGTCGAGATCGAGCTGCTGGCCTCGGCGAAGGGCTTCGCGCCCACGGTGGCCAAGCTCACGGCGATGCGCGGCACGACGACGGCCGCACCCGACCTCGTGCTCGGCGCTTCCGGCAAGGTGCAGGTCTCGGCCGCCGGCAATCAGCCGTTCGGCGCGGTGCGCGCGCGCTGGGCCGGCCCCGGCGAGGGCATCGCACCGGTCCTCGGCATGCTGGTCCGCGGCAAGTGCACGCTCGACGGCCTGCGCCCCGGCACGTGGGAGGTCTCGCTCGAGTCGATGGAGTCGCTCGGTGGACGGCTCGGCCAACGCGGCCAGCAGCACCAACCCGCGCAACCGCAGCAGAAGCGGACGGTCGAGGTGGTCGCCGGCCAGACGGTCGACGTGCAGTTGTGAGCGCCGGCGTCGCTGCGATCGCGCGGCTGCAAGCGCGGTTTGCCGGCTAATCCGCCCCGCGGCGCCCCGCGGCGACGGGGGATTCACACCAGCGCGGTCGTCAGCTGCGCCTTCAGACGGTCGAGCACACGACCGTGGATCTGGCAGATGCGCGACGCGGAGAGCCGGAGCTTCTGCGCGACCTGCTTGCCGGTCAGCCCGTCGAGGTAGTGCAGCTTCAGCACCTTCCACTCCACCGGCTCGAGGCTAGCGCGGATCATCTCCATCAGCTCCTGCCGCGTGATCACCTCGATCGGCGATTCCGTCGCGTCGTCGGGAAGCTGCTCGACCTGGTCCACTTCGGACTCACCTTCGGGGCCGCGCTCACCGCGCAAGACAGCAGGCTCGCAGCGGCGCAGCAGCGCCACCTGCGTGATGCCCAGCGCCGACGCGAGCTCGCCCTCGGTCGGCTCGCGCTCGAGCTCCATGCAGAGCCGCGCGCGCACGGCGTCGCGTTCGCGCAGCCGGCGGCGGAACAGGCGCGGCAGGAAGTCCATGTGGCGCAGCTCGTCCAGCATCGCGCCGCGCACACGGATGCGCATGAACGCCTGGAACTGGTCACAGCGCTCGGGCTGGTAGGAAGCGATCGCCTGCATCAGGCCCCACATGCCCGCGTGCACGAGGTCCTGCGCGTCGACGCTCGGCGGCAGCCGCGTCGCGAATCCGAACGCCATCGACTCGACGATCGCGCGGTGGCGCTCGACGACGCGATCGCGCAGCGCTGTCGAGCCGCGCTGGCGATAACGCCGCAGCAGCTCTTCGGTCGAGTCGTCGGCCGGCGACGAACGCCGCGCACCGCCGCTTTGCGTTCGGTTCTGCGCAGATGCGGGCTCACCGCGCAAGCGGCCTTGCCCACGACCTACGGGGTTGCTCACCATGTACTGACCGAGCCCATCTGGGGTACGAACGTCGCCACGCACCTCTGGGGTCCTGCGTCGATCGCGCCACGCCGAGAGTCGCCTGCACAGCACACAGAGTGACTGCCGCGGGCCAGTCTCTTGGCGACTTGCTCTCAGCGACTGACTGCTCACTCACCACGCCGTGCGGCGTCGCGTCGAGCAGCGATCGTCACGAAGGAATCAAAGGTGCGAACCGACGCGCGGAAGGCTAACACCAACGAGGCCTGTCGCGCAACGCTGCACACGCGACTTCTTCACTCGAGCTGCTTCTTCCACTTGACTTCTTCGCGCACGACGCGAGTGCGCACCCGCGTCGCTCACGCATCGACTGCGTGCACACGCAGTCGCAGTCGCTGCATCACGGTGCGCTCTGCAGCACGCATGCGCGCACGATCGCGCGCGCGGATGTCGTCGAAGCCGCTCGTGTGCAGCAGGCCGTGCACGACGTAGAGCGCGACCTCGGCGCGCGGCGAGTGCCCGTGCTGTCGCGCAGTGCGCAACGCGGTCTCGACGCTGATCGCGATCTCGGCACCACCATCGACCTCGAACGAGATCACGTCGGTCGGCGTCGGATCGCCGAGGTGACGCGCGTGCAGCCGTGTGATCTCCGCGTCGTCGGTCAGCAGCAGCGACACGGGCATCGCCGGTCGCGCGAGGAACGACAGCGTCGTGCGAACGACCTCGCGCAGGAACGCGAGGCTCGTGCGAGGACGCCAGCGGTCGCAGACGGAGAGGTCCGGCGCAGCCCGGCTTGCTCGCGCGCGGCGGGCCGGAACCGGCCCCGGAGCAGGCACTTGCGCAGCCGCTGGCTTCGGCCTGCCCCGCCCGGCGGACGCCTTCTTCGGGGGCCGCCGCCGCACTGGCTTCATGCGCGCGGCTTCGCCTGGTTCGCGCTCTCGTAGGCCGTCACGATGCGGCTCACGACCTGGTGCCGCACGACGTCGCTCGCATCGAGCTGCACCTGACCGATGCCCTCGACGGTCTTGAGCTTGCGCCACGCGTCGCCGAGGCCAGAGGTCACGTTGCCCGGCAGGTCGACCTGCGACGGATCGCCCGTGACGACCATGCGCGAGCCCTCGCCGAGCCGCGTCAGGAACATCAGCATCTGCGGCACCGTCGTGTTCTGCGCCTCGTCGAGGATCACGAACGCGCGGTTCAGCGTGCGGCCACGCATGAACGCGAGCGGACAGACCTCGACGACGTCGCTCTCGAGCCAGCGAGTGCGCGTGCGCGCGTCGAGCAGGTCCTGCAGCGCGTCGTACATCGGCCGCAGGTACGGATCGATCTTGGCCTGGAAGTCGCCGGGCAGGAAGCCGAGTTTCTCACCGGCCTCGACGGCTGGCCGGACCAGCACGATGCGGCGCACGACGCCGCGCTTCATCATCTCGATGGCCTTCGCGACCGCGAGGAACGTCTTGCCCGTGCCCGCGGGACCGACCGCGAACACGACGTCGAAGGCCTCCATGCACTCGAGGTAACGCGCCTGCCCGGCGGTCCGCGGCCGCACGAGGCCGTTGACGGACTTAGGCGCGTTGCGTTCGGCCGCGGCGGCACCGTCGGCGAGCGCGTCAGGGCCGAGCTTCGCACGCAGCTGTGCCGCCACGTCCTGCGTGCCGAGCTGGCGGCCGGCGCGCAGCACCGCGAGGCACTCTTCGAGCACCTGTTGCACGAGCTGCACGTGCGCCGCGTCGCCGAGCAGGCGCAGGCTGCCGTCGCGCGCCAGCACGTTGACGCCGTGCAGTTCGCGGATCAGACGGGCGTTGCTGTCCAGGGGACCGAGCAGCGTCCTGGCCTCGTCGACCGACTGCACGGGAATGCTGGTGTCCGCGTCGCTCATGAGGCCGCGAGTCTACGCTCAAGTCAGCCAGACGAGGATCAGGAACCAGGCGCAGAACGAGAACAGCAGGCTGTCGACCAGGTCGAGGATCCCGCCGTGCGCAGGCAAGAGCCGCGAAGAGTCCTTTGCGCCACAGCGTCGCTTCAGCAGCGACTCGATCAGGTCGCCGGTCTGCGTGGTGAAGTTCAACACGATGCCGACGCCGAGCGCTGCCGGCAACGACAGCACGACGGCAGGCTCGAGCAGCGGCCCGCGCAGCAGCACCGCGAGCACCACCGAGAACAGCAGGCTGCCAGCGGCACCCTCCACCGTCTTGCCTGGACTGATGTGCGGGATCAGCTTCGTGCGCCCGAACAACCGGCCCGTGCAGTAGCCGCCGATGTCGCCGCCCTTGCAGACGAGCACGACGAACAGCACCGAAGGCAGGCAGCGCAGGCAGGTTCCCATCGCGAGGTACATCGGCCACGCGATGAAGATGAAGCCGAGCAGCGTGGCCCCCTGCGTCTCGAGCCCGACGCGCATGTCCTCGCGGCCGAGCGAGCGCACCGCGAGCGGGAACAGCAGCAACAGCGTCGCGAGCACGAGCGGGTAGAGCTCCTTGTCGAGCTGGTGCCAGCCGAACGGAAACGCGCTGACGAACAGCGCGATGGAGACGACCAGCAGCGGCGCGTTGGCGACCGCGAACCCACCGCCGCGCAGCAGCTGCACGTACTCGATGACGCCGCCGAAGCCGAGCAGCGCGAGCAGGCACGTGGACAGCACCCCCTGCCTCGTCCCGAGCGCACCGCTGACGTCGAGCCAGTAGATCAACGCGATCAGCGCCAGCATCGAGGGCGCCAGGACGGCGCGCGTCCGGAACTCACCCATTCACGACATCCTCCGATTCACAGCACCTTCCCGAACTTGCGCACGCGGGAACCGTAGTCGCGGAACGCGGCTTCGAGGTGCTCCTTGCCGAAGTCCGGCCAGCAGACGTCGCTCGTGTGGATCTCCGCGTAGCTCATCTGCCAGAGCAGGAAGTTGCTGAGGCGCTTCTCGCCGGCCGTGCGGATGAGCAGGTCGGGATCCGGCAGGTCCGGCTGGTAGAGGTGCTGCCGGATCACGTTCTCGTCGATCGCTTCGGGCCGCAGCGTCCCGGCCTGCACGCGCGCCGCGATCGCCTGCATCACGTCGACGAGCTCCTGGCGGCCGCCGTAGCTGATCGCGAGGCTGAGCCGCATGCCGGTGTTCGCGGCGGTCATCGCGATCGTCTCGTCGAGCAGCTGCTTGACGTCCGGCGAGAGCCGCGCGGTCCGGCCAGAGTGCAGCAGGCGCACACCGTTCTTCATCAGCGTCGGGCGCTCTTCGACGAGGAAGCGCTTCAGCAGCTTGAACAGCAGGTCGATCTCGCGCCGCGGCCGCTGCCAGTTCTCCTCCGAGAACGCGTAGAGCACGAGCGCGCCGACGCCGTGCCGCACACACTCGGTCACCGTCGTGCGCACGGCATCGATGCCCTTCTCGTGGCCGCGGAATCGCTCGAGGCCGGCCTGCTTCGCCCAACGGCCGTTGCCGTCCATGATGATCGCCAGGCTGCGCGGCACGATCAGGTCGCTCTGCTTCTGCGTCTGCTTCTTCGTGCTCACCGCAGGATCAATTGCTCCCGTTCCGGCCCGACCGAGATCGTGCGGATCCCGAGGCCGCTGTGCTTCTCGACGGCTTGCACGTAGGCCTGCGCCCGCTGCGGCAGATCCTCGAACCGGCGCACCGCGCGCAAGTCCTGGTCGAAGCCCGGCAGGTCGAGGAACTCCGGCACGACGCCGTCGAGGTCGAACGCGGGCAGCTCCGTCGTAGCCCGGCCGTCTGGCAGCCGGTACGCAACGCAGAGGCGCAGCGGCGAGAAGCCGCGCAGCACGTCGAGGTTCGTCATCACGAGCTCGGTGGCACCCGAGACCGCGCCCGAGTAGCGCACGGCGACCGTGTCGAACCAACCGCACCGCCGCGGCCGGCCCGTCGTCGAGCCGTACTCGTTGCCGGCAGTGCGCAGGCGATTGCCGAGGTCGTCCTTCAGCTCGGTCGGGAACGGCCCTTCGCCGACGCGCGTAGCGTAGGCCTTCGCGATGCCTATCACGCGCAAGGCGTGCGGCGGCAGGCCCGTGCCGTTGAAGGCACCCCCCGTGCTGGCATGCGAGCTCGTCACGAACGGGTACGTGCCCTGCTCGACGTCGAGCAGACAACCCTGCGCGCCTTCGAGCAGGATGCGCTTGCCGGCCTCGTGGGCCGCGCGCAGCATGGCACCCGTGTCGACGATGCCCGACCGCAGCTTGTCGCCGGCGGCAGCGAGCTCGCGCACCATCGCGGCGACGTCGATCGGCTGCAGGCCGGCGGCCGTGAACCAGGCGTTCTTCTGCTCGGCCAGCACGCGCAGCGTCTGCTCGAGCCGCCCCTTGCGCAGCAGGTCGCCCATGCGCAGGCCGACGCGGCTGCAGCGGTCCGCGTAGGCCGGCCCGATGCCGCGCCCCGTCGTCCCGATCTTGCCGCTGCCGCGCAGGTTCTCGGCCCACTGATCCTGCCGCCGGTGCGCTTCGACGATCACGTGCGCGCGTTCGCTGACGAGCAGGTTGCGCCCGAGCTCGATCTCGAGCCCGCGCTCGCGGAGCTTGTCGATCTCGGCGCACAGGTGGATCGGGTCGACCACGACGCCGTTGCCGATCACGTTCACGGTGTGCGAATGCACGATGCCCGAAGGCACGAGGTTCAGCACGAGCTTGCCCGAAGGCAGCACGAGCGTGTGGCCGGCGTTGTGGCCACCGCCGAACCGCACGACGAAGTCGGTCTCGGCGGCGAGGAAGTCGATGACTTTGCCCTTGCCTTCGTCGCCCCAGAGGATGCCAACGACACACGTTGTGGGCATGGATCGTCTTGCCGAAAAAAAGCCCGACAGCATACCACCGCCCTTCCGGCGTTCACCCTCTTCCCTTCTCACCCTTTCTCGCCCGACCGGCGGGCCCGGTTGCCTCCGCTCACACACTAGATGCACAGCGGAGGCGACCGATGAACATCGACGAGCAGAAGAGGCGGTTGGAGGCGCTGGCCCTCCTCGAAGTTTTCTGTCAGCGGATCCTGCCAGGCGCGCTGCGGCGGATCGCAGGCTGGAAGGGCCTGGCGCGTGGCCAGCTCCCGGACCTGACCGACGAGCTGCACCAGGAGCTTGCGGTCGACTGCTTGTTGCACGCGAACACGGTCGTGCACCTGCCACCCTCGCAGCGGCACGCGCGTTGGCTGCGCGCCGCCGAGCGCTGGATCTACCACCACCGGCTGGGCCGGAACCAATGCACACCACTGCCCGATGCGTCCCCGGCGGCCGCCAGCCATCCGATTCCCGCCGAGACCGGCCTGGTCTCGCGCCCGCAGGTCGTCGCCATGGTCAATGGCCGCTTGAACCTCACGGCGACGGCCGCCAGCGACGGCGTCGTGATGCGCCGGCTGCGGCAGGAGCTCGAGGCGCTCGCGACCGACCTCGGCTGCGACGAGCAATACCTCGCGTTCTGGCGCCTGCGGCTCGCCGAGGCCATGACCGGGCTCGCTGCAGACCTGCTGCGCGACCAGGGCGTCGTGGGCCCGCTCGCGCGCCGGCATGCTGCCCCGGACCCGCGCGGACGCCTGCGCCGCATCCGCCGCATCGCCGCTCACTTCCGCGTGGGGCAATCGACGCTCGCCGTGCGCCGCCTGCTGCGCGAGTGGGTGCGCCGGCCGCGCCTCGACGCGCGGGCGCCGCGGCGTCTGCTCGAACAGGCGACGCGCCTCCATCCGGCCGCCCCCGGGGCCTGGCTGTGGTTGTTCGAGGCCTGCCTCGCCGAGTCGGACCTGGGCGCAGCCATGCGGGCCCTGCGCGCGGGCCGGCGGCTCGCCGCGGCCGATCCGATCGCGAGCACGCTCGCCCGCGCGCGACTGCTCGAAGCGCGCGACCAGTGGCACGCGGCGACGGCCCTGATCCGGCGCGCTTTCGGCCGGTGGCCGCACGACCCGCGTCTCGAGCGCGTGTTGGCGTCGCTCAGAATCGCGAGGCCGTGAGAGCCTGGCGCAGCGATTCGACGAGTTCGCGCTCGGCGGCGGCATCGCCGCGCGGCGACGACCACTCGGGCAGGCCGAACAGCGGCAGCGACGGGCGGCGGAACTCGACGACGACCGCGAGGTCGGGCCCCGCGAACGGATCGTCGTCGCGGAACACGGCCGCGCGCCGTTCGCCGAGCGGGTCGTCGACCGGATACCAAGCCGTGCGAAGCAGGAAGGCCTTCTCGTCGTCGACCTCGAGCGCGCCGAGGCCCTCGAGGACTTCCTTGCAGCGACCGTAGGCGTCGGGCGGCAGCTGTCCGCCGAGGTCCACGGGCAGCGGGCTGTAGGCGACCGCTGCGCACGCTGCGAGCAGCGTGCACGCCGCCATTTGCGCGCGGCGTGCGCTACCGCCTGCCATGACCTCCCCCACCCGGGGTCTCGACGACGAGGACCTCGCCGGGATCGAGCGCGAAGGTCGACTTCGCGGCCATCCGCTCGGAGCGTCCACGCCGCACGCGCAACAGGCTGCCGGGCTTGCCCGCGCGACCGCCGGCGAGGCCCGGCGGCCCGCCTTCGTGCCGTTCGCCGAGGAACGAGACGCGCAGCGACTGCAGCGCCTCGAACGACTTCACGAGACCGTCGCCGCCAGCGCGCGCGCCGCGCCCCCCGCTGCCGCGCCGCACGGACAGGGAGCGCACGCGCACCGGATAGCGGTGCTCGATCTCCTCGACCGGCGTGTTGCGCGTATTCGTCATGTGCGTCTGGATCGCCGCCTGGCCCGCGGCCTTCGGGCTCGCGCCGGCACCACCGGGCAGCGTCTCGTAGCTCGCGAACTCGAAGCCGTCCGCCGTGACGCCGCCGAACGAGAGGTTGCTCATCGTTCCCGCCGACGCCGCGGCAACGCGGTCCGGTGCGGCCTTCGCGAGTGCAGCGAACGCGACGTCGACGAGGCGCTGGCTCGTCTCGACGTTGCCGCCGGCCACGGGTGCGGGCAGCTTCGGATCGACGAGGCTGCCGGGGCGCAGCTGCAGCGTGATCAGGCGGAACAGGCCGTCGTTGGTCGGCAGCCGGTCCGCGCACAGGCAACGCAGCGCGTAGACCGACGCGGCGAGCACGACGCTGCGGTTCGCGTTCACGCCGCCGCGCGCCTGGTCGCTGCAAGCGCGCCAGTCGAACGTCGCGCTCTCACCCGTGAGGTGCAGCCGCAGCGCGATGCGCAGCGGCCCGCTGCCGAAGCCGTCGCCTTCGAGGTGATCCTCGGCGGTGAACACGCCGCGACGCAGTCCGCGCAGCATGCTGCGCCCCGCGCGTTCCGTGTAGTCGAGCAGCTGCGCCGACGTCTGCCGCACCGAAGCGAGTCCGGTCTCGCGCGCGAACGCGACGAGGCGCTGCTCGAGCTGTGCGAGGCTCGCTTCCTGCGCGCGCAGGTCGACGAGCCGCTCCTCGGAGCCGCGCACGTTGCGCGAGAACAGGCGCAGCAGATCGGACTGCAGGCGGCCGCGCTGCCGCAGCAGCACGGGCGGGATGATCAGGCCTTCGGAGTAGAGGTCGGCCGCGATACCCATCGAGCCCGGCGTGCTGCCGCCGATGTCCGCGTGGTGCGCACGATTGCAGAGGAACCACTCGGGACGCCGCGAAGCGCCGAGCCGGTCACCGAGAAAGACGGGGCGCACCATCGTCACGTCGGGCAGGTGCGTGCCGCCCATGTAGGGATCGTTCAGGATCGCCACGTCGCCGGGCAAAAGGGGCATCGCCGCGCGCACGGCCGCGACCGCGTCGCCAGCGCTGCCGAGGTGCACGGGGATGTGGGCCGCCTGCGCCAGCAGCGCGCCATCGCGGTCGAAGACCGCCACCGAGAAGTCGCGCCGCTCGCGGATGTTCGTGCTGACCGCGCTGCACTGCAGGCGCGCACCCGCCTCCTCGCAGAAGGCGCTCACGAGGTGATGGAACACCTCGAGCCGCACGGGGTCAGGGCGCTTTCTCACGGGCAGCAGTGTTGCGAGCGGTTCCCTGGCGCGGAAGCACCTGCCCGGAAAAGCAAACAGCCGCGTGGTGTGACCCACGCGGCTGCTGTCAGCAGGGGAAGGGGTGTCGCTCAGCGACCGCCGCCACCACCACCGTTGTTGCCGCCGCCCCCGCCGCCGTTGTTGCCGCCGCCACCGCCGCCACCACCGCGGTTGCCGCCACCGCCACCGGCGTCACCACCACCACCGCCACGGCCACCGCGCGCCGGCATCGCTGCACGGACCGCGTCGAGAGCCTTCTGGATGTCCTCGGGCTTGTTGCCTTCGAGTGCCTTCTTCAGGTCCGCGGTGGCCGTTTCGATCTTCTTCGCGGCGTCTTCGTTGCCGTTGTCGCGCTGGCGGTCGGCCATGCCCTGCGCCATGCCAACGGCGTCCTTCAGTTGGGTCTTCTCCTCGTCGGTCATCTCGCTGTACTTCTTGTTGCCGCGAAGGACTCCGAAGGCACCGCGGCCCATGCCACCCGGGCCACCAGCGCCAGCACCGCCGCGCCCACCGCGCTCGGCCATCTGCTTCATGCGCGCGATCTGGTCCTCGAGCTTCTTCACTTCTTCGTCGTTGCCCTCTTCCTTGGCCTTCGCGAGCTGCTTCTCGAGCTCGGCCATACGCGCCTGCATGTCGCCGCCACCAGCAGCGCGACCCTGTCCGTCACCGCGTCCACCGCGTGGAGCGTCCGCGCCGCCGCCGGCACCCCGATCACCCGCGGCCGGAGCCGGAGCGACGTTGCCGAGCAGCTTCTCGTACTTGGTCTTGAACGCGCCCTGCTCCTTCGTCTTGCCCATCTGGCCGAGCAGGTGGTACTGAAGCGTCGCGGCCTCCTTGGCCAGCTTGTGATCCGGCGCGGCATTCAGGAACTGCTCGTAGAGGACACTCGCGTTCTCGCGGTCGCGCGCTCCCTTCTCGAGGTAGAAGGCCTTGTAGAAAATCGCCTCATTGGCGGCGGCGGGATCCTGTGCAGCCAGTGGCAGCATCAGGGCGAGCAATGCGGTTGCGGTACGGATCTTCATGGTCTTCCTCGAGACTGTGCGGGTTCGCGTGTTCGGGCGGGGATGAACAAAGCCCGAGCACGATAGGCGCCCGTTACGCGGACGTGCCAATGTCCCCCACGTAACGCTTTGGTCGCGCCCGCAACGCGGAGCCCGCATTTGGCCCCCGCTGCACCACTGCCCTTGGCAACCACCGAAGGCACAACTCCATGGCGCACGATGAACACGAAGCTCCTTTCCCACTGCCCGAACAAGCACCACCTCGCCGAAGGCCACCGAAGCCATCGGCAGCGCCTCCAGACGCCAGCCACGTGCGCGAGGACCGCTCGCTGCCACCGGCGCCGCCGTGGCGGATCCCGACGGATCCACCGCGGGTCTAGCTGGCGACGCACGCGCGCGCGTTTGCGCGTCAGCCACCTCGGCGCCGTTGCTTGCCACCGGCACCTTCGGTAGCTGACTCGAGCAGCGCGTCGCGCACCATGCTGCCGAGCTCGCTGCAGCGATGGTCGCCGGCCTTCAGGCTGCGGATGCGGCCCGCCTGGATCAGCCGCGCGACGGTCGCCTCGAGCGTGCGGCCCGCTTCGGCCTCGCCGATGTGATCGAGCATGAGAGCCATCGCGAGGATCGTCGCGAGCGGGCTCGCTTTGTCCGTGCCCTTGTACTTGGGCGCAGAACCGTGGCTGCCCTCGAACATCGACACCTTGCCCGGGTGGATGTTGCCCGAGGCAGCGATGCCCATGCCGCCGATCAGCATCGCGCCGAGGTCCGTGATGATGTCGCCGAACAGGTTCGTCGTGACCGCGACGTCGAACCACTCGGGGTTCTTGATCATCCACATGCACGCCGCGTCGATGTAGGCGTGGTCGGTCTTGACGCCCGGATACTCGCGCGCGACGTCGGCGAACGTGCGCGTCCAGAGATCCTGCGCGCGCACGGCGTTCGCCTTGTCGATCAGCGTGACCTGCGGCTTGTCGGCGCCGGGTTTCGGGCCGCGCTTTTGCGCGAGCTCGAACGCGTGGCGGATGATGCGCTCGGTGCAGCGACGCGTGTAGAGCATCTCCTGCATCGCGATCTCGTGCTCGGTGCCCTTCTTCGTGAAGCCGTGGATGCCGGCGTAGGCATCCTCGGTGTTCTCGCGCAGGAACAGGATGTCGATGTCGGCCGGCGTCTTGCCCTTCAGCGGGCACAGGGACTCGTGGTAGAGCTTGACGGGGCGCAGGTTCACGTAGAGGTCGAGCCGGTGCCGCATGCCCGCGATGATCGCGAACTCGAGCTTGCCGACCTCGATGCGCGGATCGCCGATCGCGCCGAACAGCACGGCGTGCATCTGGCGGATGCGGTCGAACGCCGCGTCGGGCATCGTCTCGCCGGTCTTCAGGAAGTGCTCGGCCCCGTACGGAAGGTGCTCGCGCTTCGTCTGGAAACCGAAGAGGGACTGCAGCGCGTCGAGGACCTTCAGGGCCTCGTCGACGACCTCGGTGCCGATGCCGTCGCCAGGGAGAACGCCGATGTCGTAGACCTTGCTCATCCGTGTGCGAGTGTCCTCTGAGGGCCGTCAGTGCCGACTGTGAGGGCGAAGCAGTATGGCGTGTTGCCCCCTTCCGACCAAACGGAATGAAGCCGCAGCGCCCCGCCGATGCGCCTTCGCGCCAGGCCCGCTAGACTGCCCGGCCCACAACCGCCACCGCAACAGTCCACCGCGATGATCCCACGTCCGTTCCCGACCGCATTGTGCGTTCTGTCGCTCGCCGCCGCTTCCGCCGCGCAGAACGAAGAAGTCGAATTCAGCACACGCCAGGCCAAGACGCTGAACGCGTTCGCGAAGAAGGCCTTCGACAAAGGGTTCCCGCGCTCCGCGAAGATCGTCTGGTTGCAGGTGATCAAGCTCTACGACCCCGAGAACACCGAGGCGTGGACCGCACTCGGCTACACGAAGGTCGGCTCGAGCTGGAACCCGGACCCGCGGCGCCCGTACCCGACGGCGGACACCGGCAGCGGCGCCGAGGGACAGCCGCTGCAGAAGAGCCACGAGGCGATGAAGAAGGACCTCGCGAACCAGCACCGGCAGCAGGCCGAGAAGTGGAGCAAGGCCGGCAACAAGGCGCGCGCCGACAAGCACTGGGCGATGGTACTGCGGTGGGTCGACGGCGACGAACAGGCGCAGAAGGCGCTCGCGCACTTCGAGATCGGCGGCGTCACGGGCACCGATCTCGAGAAGACGCTCTACGACCGCAGCAAGATGATCGAGAAGGCCGTCGAGGAGCAGTCGAAGGTCGCCTACGAGGTCAAGAAGGCCAGTGGCATCACGTGCGCGCCCGTCGACGCGGCACAGATCAGCTACATCACGGTGCAGTCCGAGCACTTCACGCTGCACGGAGACGCCGCCGAGGAGGAGAACCTGCTCGAGGCGCTCAGGTGGGCCGAACGCACGCTGCGCGTCTGCCAGGTCGCGTTCCCGTGGGAGGTCAAGGTCGAGAAGTGGCCGACTGACTGGGCCTTCTTCACGGCCAAGGAGACCTACCAGCAGATCCTGAAGGCCAACAAGGTGCCGGACCTCGAGTGGAAGCTCGAGCACTCGACGACGTCGGGCATCGGCAACACGGTCGTCGCCGCCACGAGCGGCAAGCAGGTCCTGTTCGACGCGTGCGTGCGCAACGTCGCGCGCCCGTACTCGGGCCTTCGCAGCGACGGCTACAACGAAGGCATCGGGCACACCTTCGTCGGCATGATCTTCAACAACAACCGGCTGTTCTCGGTCGACCTCAAGAAGCAGCAGGGCACGGTCGCGAGCGAAGAGGATCGCGAGTACACGTCGCCGGACTTCGACATCTGGAAGAACCTGAGCCTCGAGATGGCCTGGAAGAGCACCGGCGGTATTCCGGCCAACAAGCTGCCGTTCTGCGAGACCGCGGCGTTCACGAACGAGGAGCGCATCAAGGCGTGGTCGTTCTGCGACTACATGATGCGCCGCAGCCCCGAGATGCTGCGCACGATGGATCAGATCGCGCAGAAGCTCAAGAAGGGACAGACCGAGGCATTCGAGAAGGGCTTCACCGAGAAGCACCCCGACGTCACGATCGCCCAGCTCGACAAGGAATGGGAGGACTTCTGGACCGGGGCCTCTCCGGTGCTCAAGGCGATCCAGAACAACACGCCGCCGCTGAGCGCGATCAGCAAGGGCGTCGACAAGTGGCTCGAGGCGTTCAATGCGGCGCGCAAGACCTACGGCAAGACGCCGGTCACGTGGTCCGCGAACTACTCGGCGCGCTGCAAGGACCACGCCGAGTACCTGAAGAAGAACAAGGACCTGCGCGACCCCGCTTCGATGCACACGCAATCGGTCGAGCTCGGCGGCAGCTACATCGGCAGCCTGTTCGCGCAGATGGCCGTCGTGCAGGACGGCGCGAACATCAGCTCCGCGAAGAAGATCTTCGAGAAGTGGGTCTACCTGCCCGGCTATCGCGACGCCTTGATGAGCCACACGATCCTGTCGGTCGGCATGTACCTCGACGGCGACCTGCTCGTGATCAACGCCACGAGCGGCATCGGCAAGCCGCACGCGAGCACCGGCGTCGACTGCTATCCGCCGCGCAACGACACGGGGCTCATCTTCGATGGCGAGGTCGCGGTCGCCGAGCTCGGGCCCGAGGCAGAGGCGCTGCTCGAGAAGAGCGGGCGCCAAGGCAAGAAGTCGATCGGCTTCCCGCTGACGCTGCACTTCGGCAGCACGGGCGGCATCGAGGCCCGCGGCTCGCTGACCTGCAACGTGCAAGGGCCGAAGGGTGAGAAGGTCGAGGGTGTGCTCGACTACGACGACGGCTCCGTGCGCACGACGACGGCGCCCGGCATGGTGACGTTCTGGCCGCTCGATCCGCTGCCGAAGGGCAAGATCAGCTTCGTCTGGAGCTGGATGTCGGGCGACCAGCAGCAGACGCTGCGCGGCGGCTTCTCGGCGAAGTGACGCCTGCCGTGACGTCCACCAGCCGTGACTCCTACCAGAACAGGCGCCGGCTCTTGATCTCGACCTTGCGCACGTCGCTGCCGCGCGCGACCCAGCACTGCCAGAGCTCACCTTCGTAGGAACCGAGCTCACGCTCGTTCCAGATCGTGCGCAGCGCTCCGACGTCGGCAAGACGCAGCAGCACCGGGTTGCCGCCTTCGCGGCTGATCAGCTCGACCGCGAGGATGAAGTCGCCGGCAGCGATGTCGGCAGACTCGGGTTGTTCGCCCGCGAACACCTTGTCGACGACGACGACCTGCTCGGGGATCTGCGTCGGTTCCCCGGTCGCGTCACCCGTGAACTTGCGGTGCAGACCGATCGCCACGGCGCGCGACCGCTCGGGATCCTCGGCGTAGGCGAAGTTGCGGCACTGCAGGCCCGACTGCCGGATCACCGACCAGACCTCGGGAGCCAGCGGCGCGATCCTGAACGTGTTCGGGGTGCCGCCGCGATCGACGCTCAGCTCGAGCTCGACGCCGGGTTGGCGCTTGGCGAGCTCCATCGCGAAGCCGGGGCTCCACGTGATCGGCACGCCGCCGAGCGACACCACGCGGTCACCGGGCTTCACGCCGGCGCGTGCCGCGGGGCCGCGGTCGTCGACGTCGAGCACGAACACCTTGCCGCCTTCGTCCATGACGCGCAGGCCGAGCTCGGGGCTGCGCAGCTTGTAGGCCGCGAACAAGAGCCCGAGCACCTGCTTGCGCACGTGGTCGACGGCGATCGCGTAGCCCTTGTTGTTGAACGTGCCGCCGCCCGCGCTGTTGATCCCCACGAGCCGGCCGTTCATGTCGAGCAACGCACCGCCGCTGTTGCCGCCGTTGATGGCCGCGTCGGTCTCGATCAGGTTCTCGAGCTTGGCCCAGCGGTGGCGCACCTTCAGCTCCTGATCCTTGGCGGACACGACGCCGAACGTGATCGTGTTGGCCTGGCCATGCGGGTTGCCGATCGCGGCCACGTTCTCGCCGATCGCGAGCGCGTCGGAGCTCCCGAGCTCGATGGCCTGCACTTCCTCGCCGGGATCGAGCACGAGCTGCAGCAGCGACAGGTCGTCTTCGCGCGAGATGCTGAGCACCTTGACCTTGTAGCCCTTGCCGCCGAACACGCGCGCGGTGACCTGGTGGTCGTCCACCGGCGAGCCATCGGGCCGCGTCGCCTCGTCGACGACGTGCCAGTTGCTGAGTGCCAGACCCGAGCGATCGATGATGACGCCCGAGCCGAGGCTGATGGGAACCCACTTCGGGTCGGGCGGGAACGGATCGTCCTCTTTGCGCCTCGCGACGTTGCGCTCGAGGTAGATGTTCAGCATCGCCGGGCCGGCCTTCTTGACCATCGCCACGAGCGGGCTCTCGCGCCGCGCGCGATCGGCCGCCGGGACGGCGGCCGGCGTGCGGATCGGCTCCGCCAGGTCGGCACCTTCCTCGAGCACACTCGCGAACACCTTGCGCACGCGCCCGATGCCGACGAAGGTCGACAGGTTCGTCTCGGTCGACACGCGATCACCTCGCATCGCGAACGCGACCTCGAGCGGATCGATCTGCCCCGCATCGCCGATGCCGAGCAGGCGCCCCGTCGCGTCGACGATCGCGCCGCCGCCGTTCTGGTTGCCGAGATTCGCGTCGGCCTGGACGCGGCCGCCTTCGCGATCGCGGCGCGCCGACACGACGCCCACCGTGACGACTACCGGGCCACCGGCCGGATTGCCGACGGCGAGCACGATCTCGCCGAGGATCGCGTCGTCGTCGGCATTGCAATCGGCCGCCGCGAGCGTCGTGCCCGCAGGCAATGCGACCTGCAGCAGGGCCAGGTTCGTGTTCGTGTGCCGCTTGACCACGAGTGCGTCGAACGTCCTGCCATCACCCGTGCGGATCCGCGGTTTGTCCGAGGTGCAGACGTGCGCGTTCGTGACGACGAGCCCCTTCTTGCCGAGCACGACGCCGGACGCGAGACCTTCGCGGCGCTGAACGGCACCGGGGTCGTCCCCGGAAGGCTGCGGCCAGTCACCTTCTCCGCACCAGACCGACACGACCGACGGCGCGATGCGCCGCACGGCCGCTGCCGTTTGGCATGCCGTCGCAGCCGGAGCCACCGCGAGCGTCTTGTTCGCCGCACTCGCGCCCGCGAACTGCTTCGCGAACGCCTTGCGGATCAGACCGGCCGGCACGGCGAGGCCGAAGCTCGGCTTCTTGAGCTCCTCGATCGACGGTTCGCTGATGTCGCGCTGCACGTGCTCGGACGCATAGAGCCCGAGCAGGCGGCCCTGGCCGTCGAGCACCGGCGCGCCGTCGCAGCGCTCGTCGTTGCGCGAGTCGGTCATGAACAGGTCGGCCGCCGCGACGTTCGCACCGTGCAGCGTGACTGCCGCGAGAGCAGGACTCGCGACGCCGGCGAAGGCCAGCATCTCCTTGCCTGCGGGCCGTGCGACCACGAGCACGGGCTCGCCGGCCTGTGGCCGGTCCGGGCCGAGCTCGACGAACGACAGTCCCGCCTCCGGCGGCTTCACCCGCAGCAGCGCGAGTCCGGTCGCCGCGTCACGGTGCTCGACGACTGCGGGCAAGCGCGTGTTCTCGGCGTCGTTGAGCTGCACGAACAGCTTCTTGTCGTCTGCATCCTGGAGCTCCTGCACGAGGTGATGCCAGGTCAGCACGAGACCGCTCTTGTCGACGAGCACCCCGGAGCTCGCGCGTTCGATCGCGAACTTGCCGTGCTGTCCGTCGACCTCGACGAGCACGTAGACCACGGCGGCACGCGCCTGCTGCACGATGGTCGCCGGCGTCGAACGGCGCGCCGCGGCAGCCGCTGCATCGTCGACGGGTGGTCCGAGCAACGAAGCGTTGACGGTGCCCTGCGCACGCAGGCCCATCGCAGACAGCCCCAACGCGCACAGACCCAGAGCAGGAAGACCCAGAGCAGGAAGACCCAGAGCAGGAAGACGCAGCGCGAGCGGAAACACGGAGCACCATCGCATGCCCCAAGCCTAACGCGGCTGGCGACGTGCTGGCAGCGTCACTTGGGCTTGCTGTCCGCGGCGAGCTTCTCGTTCGCTTCCGCTCGCTTCAGGCAGAGCTCCATCATCCGCTTCTGATGCTTGAGGTAGTAGGAAGTGCTCTCCTTCACGAGCTTCATCGCGCTCGCCTCGTTCTCCTCGTGACCCTGGAACTGCGTCCCGGCGTAGGTCTTGTTCATGAACTCCTCCAGGGCCTTGATCGTGTTCTTGATCGCGGGGTGCTCCTTCTGGGCGATCTCGTAGATCTTGACCATCGCCTTGACCTCCTTGCGGACCTTGTCGCCACCGGCCGGAGTGAACGCGTCGAGCTCCTTCATCATCTTGTCGGTCGCTTCGAGTGCCTTCGTCAACGTCGCGGCATTCGCGTCCTTGAGCGACGGCTTCAGCGCGATGCACGCCACGAGGCGATCGCCGTTGCAGACGGTGCACTTGAAGCCGCCGTCGCCGCGGCAGCCCGGACAGGCGCTCCACTGCTTGGCCTTGTCGATCCGCAGACGGCCGCCGCCGCCACAGAGCATGCAGAGCAGGAACCCGGCCGCGCGACAACCAGGGCAGTGCACCTTCTCGAGCGGATCGGGGAACGAACCGGTGCCGGCACAAGCGCGGCACGGCACCTCACGCTCCTTGGAGCGCTTGCACTCGATGCAGTTCGTCGCGTCCTCGGAGAACCGGGCGCACGTCGAGCACTTCGTCTTGCAGGTGCCCGAGCAAGTCGGGCATTCCTGTTTGGCGTGCTCGGCCCACAGCACCATGCCCTTGTCGTCGGTCTTCGTCGCGCGTTCGAACTTCTCGGGATGGACGAACTTGATGTCGACCTCCTCCTGCGCGCACGGCGCGCCACCGATCAGCAGCAGGAGACAGAGACCGACCAGGCAGCGATACAGACGAACGAGTTTCTGGGCAGCGACCACGGAACCTCCAGGGCGGGACCCCTGAACTGGGGCGCCTCAGGATACGGAGCGGCCACGCGGGCGGCAAACGCCCCTACCGCTTCGCCCGCCGGCGCGAGAACCGCAGGCCCGACCAGACTGCGTCGATCGCGCAGACCTTCGTGTCGACGAGGCCCTGGTCGAGGCCGAACGCGCGCACGACGTCCTCCGTGAGGTCCGTGGTCAGGCCCGACGCCCGCTTCGGCCAGGCGACCCACAAGCTGCCGCGCTCCGCGAGGCAATCGACCGCGGAGCGCCAGTCCGCGCGCAGCTCCGCGAGGGCCCGGCAGAACACGACGATCACCTCGATCTCCCCGGCGAGGCTCTTCGTCGTCACGGCACCCGGCGGGAGATCCCCGAGCGTGTCGGCGAAGTTCCTCGGTGCGCGCACGAGCCCGAGCCGGCCACCTTCCTTGACCCCCAGCTTCTTCGGCAGCGGTGTGCCCGAGTAGTCCGGAGCCGCGGGTACCTTGGGATCGCGCGGCGGCGACGACATGGCCTTCGGCAGCGCCGTCGACATGCGCGCCCAGGCCGCATAGGTCGCGTCCGGAAACGCGGTGCGCATGCGCGCCGTCTTCTCGGCGTCGCCGGGAACGAAGACGATCGGCACGCGGCGCAGCGACTTTCGCCCGCGCAACCACGTCGCGATCGCGCGCCCGTGCGCAGGCAGCCTGCCGAGGTCGATCACGACCGCCGCCGGAGGCGCCTTCGCGAGGCCACGCGTCAGCTCCCCACTGGCGTCGTGTCGCCAGTGCGTGTCGACCACGTAGCCGAGTTGCTGCAGGCGCCCCGCGCGTTCGGCAGCCTCCTCGGCGTTCCAGTGCACGAGCACGACGCGCGCCGCCCTCATGGCGCACCGACGGGGTCGATTGGATCCTCGGTTCCATCGCATGCATCGGCCGCGTCTGCCGCGATGCCGGCGCGCTGCAGCTTCAACCGCATGCGGCGATTCTGCCGCCGCAGCCGATCGTTGCTCTGCACGAGCCTGCCCGTCTCGTCGAGCAGCAACCGCAGCTCCGCGGCCGCGACCACGACGTCCGCGCCCGAACCGAGCCTGGCGCGCAGGGCCTTGCGCACACGTTCCACCTCCTTGGCGACCTCCTTGGCATTGGCCATGCCGCTCGCATACGCATCCGCAGCGAAAGCTGCAACCCTCGAATGCGCGCACCGGCCCGCTTTGCCATGATCCCGGCATGGGCACGCACGACCCCGAGCCGAAGAACATCGTCGAACGCAATCCGGACGGAACGTTCACCAAGGAGACGCTGCAGCGCGCGATGAAGGCGCTCAAGAAGCGCCTCAAGGTGACGCGGCTCGACGACGAGTCGAAGCTCGGGCACGACCCGATGAGCAAGGGAGGTCATTCGGGCGTCGTCGGCGTCAAGCCGCCGCAGCAATACCCGCCAGAGGTGTGGCAGGCGCTCGAAGCGAAGGGCCGGATCCGCATCGACCGCCACGGCATCTGCGAGATCGTCGAGCAACCCGAGAACCCGCCGGCCCTGTGATCGAGCCGCACCAACTGGCGGCCGCCCTCGAGCAGGCGATCGAGCGGCGAGCTCCGCTGCTGCAGCAGCTGCACGCAGCCGGAACCGACTGCTACCGGTTGCTGCACGGCGTCGCCGAAGGCGCCCCGGGCGTCACACTCGATCGCTACGGACCGGTCTTGCTGCTGCAGACCTTCCGCAACGCACTCGCCGCGCAGGTCGTCGAGAGGCTGCGCACGGTCGCCTGCCGCGCCCTGACGCTCGACCTGCCGATCGCATGCAACCATCGCGGCACGCCGCCGCCGCCCGGCTTCGTCGAGCACGCACCCGCGCCCGAAGCACTCGCGGAGAACGAATGCCATGAGGCCGGCGTGCGGTTCCTCGTGCGCGCGCGGCATCGCGGGCAGGATCCGTGGGTGTTCCTCGACCTGCGCGCGGGCCGCAGCGCCGTGCGCAGTCTCGCGGCAGGCAGGTCGGTGCTGAACCTGTTCGCGTACACGTGCGCCATCGGCGTCGCCGCGGCTGTCGCAGGCGCACGCCGCGTGCTGAACGTCGACTTCTCGCAGACCGCACTCGACGTCGGCGTGCGCAACGCCGAGCGGAACGGCATCGCGAACGACCGCTTCACGGTGCTGCGTTCGGACTGCATTCCGGTGTTGCGGCAGCTCGCCGGCCTGCCCGTGCAACGGCCCGGACGCAACGTGCCGTTCCCGCGCATCGAGGTCCAGCGGTTCGACCTCGTCGTGCTCGACCCACCGCGCCTCGCGAAGGGGCCCTTCGGCACGGTCGACGTCGTGAACGACTACCAATCGCTGTGGAAACCGTGCGTGCTCGCGCTCGCCGAAGGTGGCGTGCTGATCGCCACGAACCACGTGCCCGAGGTCGACGAAGCAGGCTGGCACGAGGACCTGCGCCGCTGCGCCGCGAAGGCCGGGCGGCCGCTGCAATCCCTCGAGTCGATCGCCGTCGACGCGGACTTCCCGTCGTTCGACGGCAAGCCGCCGCTCAAGGTCGTGCTGGCCAGGGTGTGAGTCGCGCCCGCGGCAGATCGCAGTTGAGCCGCGCCCGCTGCGGGCGTCGGCTCCAACTCAGCGGCTCAGCCCCGCTGATTCGCCGGCTGCTAGTAGATCTTGCCGCCGGCACGGCTCAGCAACTCGTCGAGCACGGCACCGAACGAAGCGAACATCGTGCCGAAGGCCATCGTGCCGTGGCTCCTCCACGTGATGCCATGGTCGTCGACGTCGTAGACGAACGTGCTCGTGCCGAGCGCCTTGGCCATCGTCTCCGTATCGGGCAGCGCTTCGCTGGAGAAGCCGACCTTCTCCTTCTTCGCATCGAGCATCGGATACGCCAGCGTCTCGACTGTGCGCCAGCCGATCTCGACCGCGCGGAACAGCCGCATGTGCACGAAACCGCTGCCGCCGGCCACCGTCGCCTGCAGCTCCTTGAAGTCCGGCTGCGCAGCGAGGCTCTCTTCGGGTTGTGCGTCCTGGCGCAGTGCGCGCACGAGGACCGCGACGTCGGAGCCGACCAGCAGAGCATGATCCGTGATCACGTAGCACGGCGACAGCGGAAACTGGACCTCGTTCAGCGTGACGTTGCAGAACCGGACCTCGTGGTCGCCGACCTTGCGTGTCTTCCATTCGAGCGGGCCGTGCTCGGCGGACATCGACTCGAGCTGCTTCACGAACGGTGCGACGACACTCGCATCGCGCACGCCGACCCTGACGAGCAGCTCGGGCTTCGGCGTCGGCCCCTTCTCGAGACTCAGCGCGAAACCGACCTGGTTGCCGAAGCCGCGCACCAGCGCATTGGCCGATGCCGCGGTCATCCCGAGCTTCCGCAGCCTGCGATCGAGGCCCTTGCGCAGGTTGTCGGCCTGCTCACGACCGCTGATCGGCAGCATCTCGACGCAACGTGCATACGCATCGGCGGCCGCCGTGGCGTCGAAGCAGCCCGCGGCGAACACGACCGTGTTCTGCGAACAGATGCTCGCGAAGCCGAGATCGGCCGGCTGCGCAAAGAGCGCCTTGACGAGACCGTGTTCACTGCCGCCGAGTCCGAAGTGGACCACGTCGCAGCCGCCTCGAGCCGACGCGGTAGTGCCCGCGTAGAAGGCGTCGACCCGCCCGATGCCGAGCGCCGCGGCGAACTCGGCGGTCTCGTACGGCAGGTGCGGATCGAGCATCGCGGCAAGACTCGCCGTGTTCACGAACACGGAAGCGAGCGCTGGCTCGGGCAGGCGGCGCCGCAGGTCCGCGAGCCGCGAGCTGCGCGCGAGCCCCGGCTGGCCGCCGCGCACGACGTCGGCGATCTCGCCGAGCTGGCCGCGGCTGTTCGTGAGCACGAGGTAACCGCCGACGGAAGCGGCGAAGACCGGTGGCGATTTTGGCATCCGAGCGTGGCGCACGGCCAGGTCCCCGACCTTCGCTTCTTCGACGACGATCCCCGCCTGCCGCGCCAGGCTCTCGAGCCCCGCGATGCAGCGGCCGATCGCGGCTGCGTGATCCCCTTCCTCGATGATCAGGGCCACCGAGGGTCCCATGCCTTCGATCGTGAGGCGGCCGCACGCGAAGGTCATCGGCTGCGCGAGCACGGCTCTCACGTCGGCGGCGCTCAGTCCCGTGTGCTGCAGCACCTGCTGGATGTGACGCGCGCCGTGCTCGAAGGCGTGGTCTACGTGCTGGGCGCGGCTCTCGGCGGGGATGCGCTGCAGGAAGGCCTCGACGACCGATGCGAGCGGCAGCGCCGTCGCCGAATGCCGGCAGGCGGACAAGCCGCCGAACTGCATCGAGGCGTAGGTCGATGAGGGCAGGACGTCGTCGGTCGTGGGCCGGACGACGTGCGGTGCCTGGGCGAGTCCGAGCGAACAAAGCGTGAACGCGAGCGTGCAATGGGACAGCTGGGGATTCATTACGGGCCTCCTGAGGGCGGCCAGAAACGGCCGGCGCGGATGAGTATTCGCCCGTAGCCTAACGCGACCGCGAGATGTCGGTCGCACGCGAACGTTCGGCGGCCGCGGCGGGCCGACTCGCGCGTCAGGACGCCTGACTCGTACGGCTGGCGGACACCGCGGGCACGAACCGGTCGCGTTCCCGCGCCTGCGCCGCGGCTCTCGCGCGCCCCGGGACGGGCACCAGCGCGATCACGACACCGACCATGGCACCGACCGCGTGTACGAGCGGGACCGAGGTGAACGCGGCAGCGTCGACGAACAGCAACCGGCCGGTGGTCGACTCGAACACGATCTTGGCCAGCAGGCCCGCGAACGCGAGCACGAGGCACGACGCGGTGCGCCATCGGCCAGCAGCGAGTGCGTCGTGGAGCAGTGCGACGACGACCGCTGCGAACAGCGCGGAGTCGATGCCGCTGAGACCGCGGTAGTGCGCGACCTGTGGCTGCAACACGACCAGCGCCGCGGAGATCGCGAGCGCGCTGACGACGATGCACGCGAGGAAACGGGCTCTGCTGCGCAGTTCCATCAGCGCGCCGAGCGCGCCGAACACCAGGACGTTCCAGATCAGGTGGTCGGCGCTCCAGTGCGTCCAGTGGCCGGTCAGCAGGCGCCACGGCTCCGCGGACAGCCGCGAGCGCTCGAGCACCAGCGCGCCGGCCAGCGGTGGCCACGCGGCGACCGCGGCGAAGGCCGCGAGCGCCGCGGTGCAGGCCACCGCACTCAGGTTCGGGGCGAGCATCACAGCGCCCCGGCGCCCAGCTGTTGCCGGCTGCGGCGACGGCGCGTCGCAACGGCGATCGTGAGCACGCCGAGCGCCAGCAGCGCGATCAGCGGGTCCACGGCACCACCGCCGGACTCCTCGCCGCCGCCGCCACCACCGCCGCCGCCACCACCACCGCCACCCGCCGGGGTGACCGTGATGTAGCCGTTCTTGACCTCCTGGTCGGTACCCAGCGAGTTCGTGGCCGTGAGCTTCACGGTGTAGGTGCCCTCGTTCGCATACGTGTGCGACGGGTTCCGCTGCGTGGAAGTCTGGCCATCGCCGAAGTCCCACGACCATGACGTCGCGCCGTTCGTCGAGAGATCCGTGAAGTTCACCGCGAGCGGCATCGCGCCGGACGTCGGCGTCCCGACGAAGTTGCCGACCGGAGGACCGCCGGCGCTCTTCGTCAGCGTCAGGTAGTCCCTGGTCTGCCACGCGCCGTTGTTGTCGAGGAACTTCACGTCCATCTGGCTGCCGTTGACGTCGAGCACGAGCGAGCCCAGCACGTTCAGCGACACGAACATGACCGGGTGGTTCAGCGATCCGCCGCTTGTCATGCCCGAGGAGCCCGCGACGATGTACACGGCGCCGTCGTTGCCGCCCATGCCCTTCTCGTAGGCGCCGTCGCCGTCGACGCGACCGTCACCGCTGTCGAGGACATGGTTCGAGTTGAAGGTGCTCGACGAGCCGTAGTGTCGATCGATCAGCTTCGACCGCTCGTAGCTGTGGCTGTGCCCGCACAGCACGAGGTCGACGCCAGCAGCCTCGAGGATCGGCAGCGCGTTCGTGCGCATCTGGACCATCGCGGTCTCGCTGTCCGAGTTGTGCGAGCCC
This sequence comes from Planctomycetota bacterium, assembly GCA_036376355.1. Lineage (GTDB taxonomy): Bacteria > Planctomycetota > UBA1135 > UBA1135 > UBA2386 > DASVAL01. The sequence goes on along the minus strand of DASVAL010000017.1, from coordinate 9,898 downwards.
TTGCTGTACGGCGGATGGTGCCAGAACGCGATGAGCCACATCTTGTTGTTCATCGCGAGGTCCTGCTGCAGCCACTGCAGCATCGCGCCGGTCGGCGAGCGGCTCGACTCGTACGAGTCGAGGCACACGAAGTGGATGTTGCCGTAGTCGAACGAGTAGTACGCCTCCGTGCCCGACGGCACACCGCCCGCTTCGCCGTTCCGCGGGAACGAGAAGATGTCGTAGTACGGTCCCGACTGCGTAGCCGAGTCGGCCGAGTGGCCGTCGTGGTTGCCGAGCGTCGACCAGACGACGGACTTGCGCAGCATCGAGGGGTAGATGTTGAAGAAGTTGCTCTGGTACTCGCTGTCGGTTCCGTCCTGGTAGGCGTTGTCACCGAGCAACAACCAGAGGTCGGTATGACGCGTCCCGGTGAACCCGTAGTATGCGTCGCGGACTGCGCGCTGGCCCGAGCTGCCGTTGCCGGGGTCCCCGAGGACCCAGATGCGCGTCGGGAAGGCGGCACCGGGCGGCGGTGAGGTCACGAAGAAGTGCGTCGCATCGTCGCCGGCGAGCGTGGCCGTCGTCGAGCCGATCGAGTACGTGTACTTCGTGCTCGGCGTCAGTCCCGTGAGGGTGACGCGGTGGTTCGTCGTGACGGTCGGTTCGTCGACCGTCGTCGTGAGCTGGCCCGGCTGAGCGCCGAACCGGACGCGGCTGTCCGTCGCGGTGCTCGTGCGCCACTTGACGACGACCGAGTTCTCCGTGCCCTGCTGCAGATAAGGGCCGCGCGTCACGGTCTGCGCGCTCGCCGCTGCCGCAAGGAACGAGAGCGCAGCGATGGCGAGCAGCCATCTGCCGCCAGGATGATTCTGTGTTCGTGAGGTCATGTTGATCACCGTTGTTGGATTTCGAGAGCGCGCCGGAGCTGTTGCTCGAGCTCGCGGTGCAGCGTGCTGCTGCGGCGGCGTGCGTCGGGGATCGCCATCAGCTCGCGCATTGCTTCCGTGTAGGACTGTCGGGCCTCTGCCTTGCGACCGTCCTGCTCGAGCAGCTGGCCGCGGCGCAGCAACCAGGGGCCGCGGAACGGCAGCGTCGGCAGGATCGTGTCGATGCGGCGCAGGGCCGCCAGTCGATCGTCACGCCGCAGCTCGAGGTCGACGGCCAGCGACTGCAGGCTCACGACGGGGCCGAGGCGCCCGATCCCTTCGTCGAGTCCCTGCAGCACGACCGCGACGTCCGCGCCCGCTTCGCACTGGGCGCGGGCTCGCTCGAGGTAATGGTCCGGAAGGGGCTCCGGCAGCAGGCGCAGCGCCGCGTCGTAGTCGCGTACGGCGTCGCGCGGGCGCTCGAGCGCCACGAGCGCACGGGCGCGGCACAGCAGCGTCGGAAGGTGTCCGGGCTTCGCGGTCAGCTGGCGGTCGAGCAACTCGACGGCGGCAGCGTGCTTGCCGGCGTCGAACTCGACGAGGCCAGCGAGGTAATCGAGGTCCTGCAGGTCCGGGGCGAGCCGCCGGGCGGCGGCGATGTCAGTGCGCGCGGCGGGCCAGTCCTCGTGCCGTCGATGCAAGTCCGCGCGCTTGAACCGCAGGTCGGCGCGGTCCGGCGCCCGCTCGATCTGACGTGTCACCTCCGCGATCCGCTTGTCGAGATCGCCGTGGGCCAGCGCCCTCGGCGCGAGAACGGCTGTCAGCGCAAGCATCATGACTGCGCGCAAAGGAAGAGAACCTGGTTCGGACATGGTGTCGGCGACTCGAGGGTGCATGTGAAGGCATCAATTGGTGATCCGGCGAACGACGACAACCGGGCTCGAGTCCTCCTCGACGCCGACGATCTCGGTGACGCAACCGTTGGCCAATACGGTCAGCGTGCCGGGCCCCGGCCCGAGTCGTTCGAATTCGAAGCATCCGTTCCGATCGGTGACGAGCGTGCGCGTCGAGAGGCAGCACACGCCGGTCCCCGTGTTCAGCGAACGGTCGAAGCGCACGTGCGCGCCAACGGCCGGTTGTCCACCGCGCGTGACCACGCGGCCCGCGATCGAATGGCGACCGAGGTCGAGCACGAACTGCACGCTCGTGGTCGCTCCCGCTGTCAGCATGTGTCCGCGCACTTCGGCCTGGATCGGCTCGCTCGTCCTGAGGACGAGGTCGCCGACCGGCACGTCCGCGAGGTGGAAGTAGCCGCCGTGGTTCGTCTCGACGACGTCGGTCATCGCAGGTGCGCTCGCAGTGCGCAGTTCCGCGCGAGTGCCACCGAGCGGGACGCCGTCCGTGTCGACGATGCAGCCGTCGATCCGCGCAGTCGCGAGCAGCGGCAGCGTGACGTCGACACGAGTCATCGAGGGCCGCAACTCGACCACCTGCTCGACGCCGGGCAGACGCGCGAACGCCGGCACCACGAGCGTGTGCTCGCCGACTGCTGCAGTGAACTCGAACCGGCCATCGGGACCGGTCGTCGTGTGTTGGCGCCATTCGAGGTCGCGCGAGACGAGGAACACGAGCGAGTTCGGGACTGCGCGTCCTCCGCCCGTGCGCAGGAAACCGTCGACGCCGCAGGGCAGCACGGCCGGCGCGGCAGCAGGATCGGCAGGAGGAACGCGGGCCTGGTCCGAGGCTGCTGCACCTGGCGCAGCCTCGAGATGGCCCGTCGCGGGCGCGGCAACAGGAGTCGCCTGCTCGGCGACCGGCGCGACCAGCCCTTCGACATGGTCAACCCGGTCTGACGAGGCCACGACGATGGTCACGGCAAGCGTGGCCGCGATCACCGAGCCACTGACGGCCCGAGTCAGCGCGCGCCGCGAGGCATGAGAGTCGCGTGCACGAGGTCCACCAGCTCGATGTCCGCCAGCTCGATGTCCGTCGGCCCGGTTCGGCGACGCAGATCCCGACGTGATGACTGTCATGCGATACGACTCCACGAGGCCGTATCGAGACTCCACACCGCGGCTTGAGCCCTGCAGTGAGCTTCCCGGAAGTCGCTGCGAGCGTTCGATGCCACGGCCGAGGCCACCGCGGGCTCGAGCCCCGTAACGAGACAGCGAACGATGCACGCTGCTCGCCGCCGCGAGCCGGAAGCTCGCCGAAGCGGAGCTCAGCCGTCTGCGACGTGCGTTCCCGGCTCGACGATGCCGGCGGGAGACAAGTCGCGCGCGTAGAGCACACGCAGCAGGTACAGGCCATGCGGCGGCGCCGTCGGGCCCGCAGCCGTGCGATCCCTGGCCAACAGGACCTCGCGGAACCAGCCCGGCGACTGGTTGCCATAGCCGACCTCGAGCAGCGAGCCGACGAGGTTGCGGACCATGTTGTAGAGGAAGCCGCTGCCCTGCACGACGAAGTCGAAGCCGCCCGGCCGATTCAGCAGGTGCACGTGCAGCAGCGAGCGCACCGTGCCGCGCTTGCGCGGGTAGCCGGGGTTCGTCGCGAACGACGCGAAGTCGTGCGTGCCGCGCAGGCACTGCGCCGCGCGCCGCATCGTTGCGACGTCGACTGGTCGCCGCACCCAGTGGTAGAGGTTGCGGCCGATCGCGGGCCGCACGTCGCCGACGAGGCACCGGTACGCGTAGCGCTTGCCGCGCGCATGGAACCTCGCGTGGAACTCGGATGGCGCCTCGCGCACGGCCTGCACCGAGATGTCCTCGGGCAGGTTCGCGTTCAACGCGAGACGCAGCCGATCCGGCGCGAACGGCCGCGCCAGCACGACGTGTGCAGACTGGCCGATCGCGTGGACTCCCGCGTCCGTGCGGCCCGCACCATGCACCTGGACGCCCTCGCAATCGATCGCGGCGAAGGCGTTCTCGAGCTGCTCCTGCACGGTCGTCTGGCCGGCCTGGCGCTGCCAGCCGCGATAGCGCGTGCCTTCGTAGGCGATCGTCAGGAGGTAGGTCGGCACGCGCGCAGGATAGGGCCGCGCCGCCGACCTGGCATTCCTCTCTTTTCAGTGGTGCAGTCAGTCGTGCAGCGAGAGCCGCGCGAACACCATCCCGACGAGCGTCAGGCACGCGACGATGGCGGTCAGCACGTAGTTGTGCTGCACGAGCCCGAACCACGTGGCACCCAGCACGCCGACGCCGAGCACGATCATCGGCGCGTGCCTGCCGCGCCGCGGCGGTCGCGGCCCGATCGTCAGCCTCGGCGGCGGGAGCGTGGTCTTCACGCGTGGCTCGGCGACCTTCGCGGCTTCGGCTGGCGGCAGTGTGCGCACGGTTGCGGCCGGCGTCGCGGCATCGCGCGGCGCCGGACCTTGCTGCTTCTGTTCCGGAGTCACCGGTCGCGGCGGCTGCCCCACCTGCTTCTGCGCGGGCGGAGTCGCCTTGGCTTCCGGTCGCGGTGCTGGCGGCTCGACCCGCCGCGGCGCCGGTGGCTGCTCCGGCAACTCCTCGCCGAGGATGTCGGCGCCGAACAGGTCGACGTCCGGCAAGGAGCTCCCATTCGGCAGCAGGCTCGCAACGTCCTCGTTCAACAGATCCCAGCTGCTGTCGGCCGGTGGAGCCTGCTTCACGTCCTCACCGGTGGCGAACAGGATGTCCTCTTCGTACCGAGGCGGGGCCGCTTTCGTGGAGTCTGGCTTCCCTTGAGGTTGGGCGAACGGATCGAACCGGGTCATGACGGATCTCCGAACCTTCGGCGCAAGTAGCTCGACGGAATGCCGAGTTCCTTGCGGTACTTGGTGATTGTGCGCCGCGCGGCCTGCACGCCGCGTCCCGCGAGGGCCGCGACCAGGTCGTCGTCGGACAACGGCGTCTTCTTGTCCTCGGCCGCGACGATGTCGGCGATCTGCTGGGCCACCGCCATGCGTCCCTGGCCGGCGGCCGGCTCCGCGTCGATGCGGCCACCGTCGAAGAAGTCGCGCAGCCGGAACACGCCGCGGTCGGTGTGCACGTGTTTGCCCGCGATCGCGCGCGAGACGGTCGACGTGTGCATCTCCAGCCGCTCGGCGATCTCGCTCATGCGCAGCGGACGGATCGCGCTGCGACCCTTCGCGAGGAATGCGGCCTGTTCGCGCATCACGGCCTGCACGACGCGCAGCATCGTCTGCTGCCGGTTGTTCACGGCGTCGATCAGCTCACGCGCCGAACGCAGCTTCCGCCGCAGGTAGTCGCGCACCTCGGGTGCCGTGCCGCGATCGCCGGCCATCGCCTCGTACTCGGCGCTGACCTGCAGGTCCGGCATCCACGCATCGTCGAGCGCCGTGAGCACGACGCCGTCCCGCAGCCACGCGTACGCGTCGGGACGCAGCGGAACCCCGGGGCGTCCCGAGAACTCGGCAGCAGGGTGCGGATTCAGGTCGCGCATGCGCTCGAGCAGCTCGCTGAGCTCCTCGAGCGAGATGTCCATCGCGCGCGCGACCTCGGGCAGCTTGTTGCGGCTCAGTGCCTCGAGGTGCTGCTGCAGCAACTGCTCGATCGCGTCGCGGTCCGGATCGCCCTGCGCCTGCAGCAGCATCGCCGCGACGGGATCGGCGGCGCCGATGCCGCGCGGCTCGAGCGTGCGCAGCACGTCGTGCGCCTGCTGCAGCTCTGCCACGGGAACCCCGAGCTCCTGGGACAGCGTGTCGATCGAGAACGGCAGCAGGCCGCGGTCGTCGAGGTGCGCGGTCAGGGCGACGACCACGGAGGCCAGCGTCGCCGGCACCGCGCGGAAAGCGAGTTGCTGCCCGACGAAGTCGACCAGCGTCGATGCACCTGCAGGCACGTTCGCGAGGAAGGCCTGTTTGCCGTCCTCGCCGTCGCCGGCGGGCCCGCGCCGCCATTCCTCCCAACTGGTGTCCTCGCGATCGACCGTCGGGGCCGGCGGAACCTCGGGCTCGGGCGGTGGAGCCGGCCGCAGCTCGAGCGTCTCGTTCGTCTCGACTTCCTGCTCGAGGAACTGCAGCAGGTCCTCGGTGGCCAGCTGCAACACCTCGATCGATTGCAGCATCTGCGGCAGCAGCGCGAGGCGCTGTTCCTGCCGCTGGCCAAGGCGGATGTCGAGACTCATTGCCGGAAGGTCGCTCCAAAGGCGACTTTCGGCGCCTAGCGATGGAATCTTGAGCGGTCCGGGGCGACCGTTTCAGAGTGCGGCAGTCGCCGGGACCACCCCGGATCCTGCCCCCCTCCGATGTCGCGCGCCAAGGTCCCCGAGATCCGAGTCCGTTCCGGCAACGACCGCTCCGTCCGGTGCGACGGCGACTTCGTGCTGTATTGGATGATCGCGGCGCGCCGCCGCCGCGCGAACTTCGCGCTGCAGCGGGCCGTCGAGCTCGCCGGGGAGCTGCGGAAACCGCTGCTCGTGCTCGAAGCGCTGCGCTCCGGCTACCGGTGGGCCAGCGATCGGTTGCACACCTTCGTGCTGCAGGGCATGGCCGACAATGCGGCCGAATTCGACGCGGCCGGAGTGCGCTACTGGCCCTACGTCGAGCCGGTCGCGGGAGCCGGCAAGGGACTGCTCGACGCACTCGGCGCGCGCGCAGCTGCCGTTGTGACCGACGACTTCCCGTGCTTCTTCCTGCCGCGGATGGTGGCTGCCGCCGCGGCGCGGCTGCCGGTGCGGCTCGAGATCGTGGACGGCAACGGACTGCTGCCGATGCGCGTCGCCGACAAGGTCTTCGGCCGCGCATTCGACTTCCGACGCTTCCTGCAACTCGCGCTGCCGGCCCACCTCGGCGACCTCCCGGTCCGCGATCCGCTGCAAGGCACGCGAGGGCCGATGGCCGAGCTGCCGCGCGGCGTCGCGAAACGCTGGCCGGCGGCCACGCCAGCGCTGCTCGCCGCGACGAGCAAGGCGCTCGCGGTGCTGCCGATCGACCACGAGGTGGGCGCCGTCGCGATGCGCGGCGGCCCGCAGGCCGCGCGCAAGACGTTGCGCACGTTCCTGACCATGCGGTTGCAGCACTACGGCGAGGGCCGTTCGCATCCCGACGCCGACTGCGCGAGCGGCCTGTCGCCCTACCTGCACTTCGGGCACCTGTCCGTGCACGAGGTCTTCGCGGACCTCGCGAAGCGCGAGGCGTGGTCGCGCTCGCGCATCAAGCCAGTGCGAAGCGGGCAGCGCGGCTGGCTCGGCATGAGCGACGACGCCGAGTCGTTCGTCGACGAGCTCGTGACGTGGCGCGAGCTCGGCTTCAACTACTGCTGGCAGCGCACCGACTACGCGGACTTCGCGGCCCTGCCCGCGTGGACGAAGGCGACGTTGCTCGAGCACGCGACGGATCCGCGCGAGCACGTCTACTCGCTCGACGAGTTCGCCGCGTCCGCGACGCACGACCGCGTCTGGAACGCGGCGCAACGGCAGCTGCGCGAGAGCGGCGTGCTGCAGAACTACCTGCGCATGCTGTGGGGCAAGAAGGTGCTCGAGTGGACGCGCACGCCCGAGGACGCGATGGCGATCCTGATCGAGCTCAACAACCGCTACGCGCTCGATGGCCGCGACCCCAATTCCTACACGGGAATCTCCTGGGTGCTCGGCCGCTACGACCGGCCGTGGGCACCCGAGCGCGACGTGTACGGAGTGGTCCGCTACATGAGCTCGGCGAACACGCTGAAGAAGCTCGATATGAAGCGTTATCTCGCGCGCTGGGGGTCTTGACGGCACTCGCAGCAAGCGCAGTGGTGGAAAGACCTGATTGCAGTGCGGACTGTCGAGCGCCCGGCCGTGTGCGGCAGGAACGGCGCCGTTGCGCGTCGCGCGGGCCGCGAGGCGCCAGCTATTCGCGCCGCCGTCGAGGTCGTGCTTCGGGATTCGCCGCGAGAGGATCCTCGGGCCAGCTGTGACGCGGATAGCGCCGGCTGAGCTCGCGCCGGACCTGCGGATAGACGTTGGCCCAGAAGCTCGGCAGGTCCGTCGTGACCTGCACGGGCCGGTGGTTCGGCGCCAGCAGCTCGAGCACGACGGGCACCCTCCCGCCGGCAAGTGCCGCCACCGATCGCAGGCCGAAGAACTCCTGCATGCGCGCCGCGACGGTCGGACCCGCTGGCGCTGCGTAGTCGACGACCGCGGCGCGCCCCGACGGCAGGTCGATGCGATCCGGCGCCCACTGCGACAAGCCGCGGCGCTGGGCCGGCTGCAGTTGCGCGAGCAGCAACTCCCCCACATCGGCGTCGCGCAGCACGCGCAGGTCGCTGCGCTCCCCGAGCAGGTCGAGCGCCGCGGACGCGACCGCACGATCGTCCCAGGCCGGCAGCGCGAGATCGGGCATCCGCTCCGCGAGCCACCGTGCGCGGCCGAGCAGCCGCCGCAGGTCCTTCTGCTCCCCGAGCCACTTCCACGGGTCCGCCGCGAGAAGCGGCAGCAACAGCTTCCTGGCCTCACCCTCGGGCAGCTCCCCGCCGCGCGACGAACGCAGCGGCAGGTCGCGATACCGCTGCTCGCGAACGGCGACCACGCGGCCAGCGGCCTCGTCGAGCTCGGCGGTGACCACGTCCTTCAGCGCCTGCGGCGCTTCGGCCTGCAGGTCCGCGACCTCGAGCGCGGCCGTCAGCGTCGCGCGCGAACGCTGCTGCCGCCCCGTCTCGAGCAGGCGCAGCGCGAGCACGAGGTCGTGTCCGTCCGCCGCCGGCGAGAGCAGGAGCCCGCGGCCACCGACCATCGTCGCCGATCGGCCGTCGCCGCCCGGCGAGCGCAAGGCAACGCGATCGGGGAAGCCCGCGAGCAGGCACTGCGCAAGTCGCGTCGTATCGCGGCTCTGCTCGCTGCGCGCGCCGGCGCCGGCGAGCAGGCGGTTGCGCGAGGCCAGCAGCGAGCGTGCTTGCCCTGGCCAGCTGCCGAACTCGCGGCACAGCGCCTCGGGAAACCCGCGCGTCTCCGCGAGCAGGAACGCGTCCACGGCGGCATGCAGGTCGCTGCCTTCGCGGCCGAGCTGCTCGACTTCCGCCAGCAGCGTCGCTGCGGTCGCCGCAGCCGCGGCACAACCGAGCTCGCGGCCCCGCTGCACGACCGCACCGAGGCGCGGGTGCAGCGGCAGCTGCAGCAGCGTCTTGCCGAGCGGCTGCAGCGTGCCGCGGCCCGGGTCGATCGCGCCGAGGTCCGCGAGCAACCGGTCCGCGGCGGCCAGCGCCTCGGCCGGCGGCCGCTCGAACCAGCCGAACTGCGCCGGGTCGCGCCCTGCGAACGCGCGCACGAGCAGTGCCGGCCCGCAGAGGTCCACACGCTGCACCTCGGGCAACGTGCGCTGCGACATGCCGCGCTCCTCGGCGGCGGTCCACAGGCGGTAGCAGACGCCGGGCCCCGTGCGGCCCGCACGGCCCGTGCGCTGCGTAGCCGACGCGACGCTGATGCGTTCGAGCTGCAGGACGTCGACGCCGCGGCCGCGGTCGAAACGCAGCTCGCGCGCGAGGCCCGAGTCGACGACCGCCGTGACACCCGCGATCGTCAGCGAGCTCTCGGCAACGTTCGTCGACAACACGACCTTGCGCCGGCCCTGCGGCCGGATCGCGCGATCCTGATCGGCCGGGTCGAGCCGCCCGTGCAACGGCAGCACGAGCACGTCACGCCGCCGCGCGAGGTTGTCGAGCGCCTGCTCACAACGGCTGATCTCGCCGGTGCCCGGCAGGAACACGAGCACGTCGCCGCCCGTCTCGTCGAGAGCCCGCTCGACGGCCGTGCGCACCTCCCACTCGAGGTCGCTGTCCGTGCGCCGTTCCTGGTGCACGACCTTCACGGCGAACAACCGCCCGTCCGCGGTCACGGTCGCACAGCCCGGCAGGAACGCGCGCAGCGGTGCCGGATCGAGCGTCGCGGACATCACGCAGAGCCGCAGGTCGGGCCGCACGGTTCGCGTCTCGGCGAGCATCGCGAGCGCGAGGTCGCCTTCGAGGTGGCGTTCGTGGAACTCGTCGAGGCAGACCGCGCCGGTGCCCTCGAGGCACGGGTCCTGCACGAGCTGGCGCACGAGCACACCCTCGGTCACGAAGCGGATCCTCGTCTGCCGGCTCGTCCGCACGTCT
>DASVAL010000008.1:0-24259 GCA_036376355.1 Planctomycetota bacterium | reverse complement strand
CACGTTCGTGAGCCGGTCCTGGGTCGGGTACTGGATCAACAATGCCTGACCGTAGATCGCGATGCCCGCGAGGCCCGGGATGTTCGGCACCGTGATCGCAACCTGGCCCACGCCGGCGCCTGGCTGGATGACGAAGGCGGGCAGCTGGATCAGGCCATTGGGATCGATACCCAACGTGCCGAGCGGCGGAAGAGGGATCGACGCAATGCCCGTGGAGAGGTACGGCAACGCCACATCCACCAGACGAGGCGGACCGTAGCGCGCGTAGACGTCGAGCTGGTAGGTGCGGCCGACGCGCAGCAGGCCCGGCGAGTCGAGCTGGCGCAGCAGGTTCACGTAGAGGCGGTCCAGGCGCGCGTTCCCCATGCCGAAGACCGCGTCGAGATCGCCATCGCGATCGAGGTCGCCGAGTGCGACGCAGGTCGTCAAGTCGCTGTCGACTGGCATGCGGACGGTGGCATCGGTGAAGGTGCCCGTGCCGTTGTTCAGGCAGAGGCGGTTCTGCTGGTTCCAGTTCCCGAACACGAGGTCGAGGTCGCGGTCGCCATCGACGTCGCCGAGCGCCACGGATGTGGTCTTGTAGGCGCTGGCCGGCATGCGCGCAGCCGTGGCATCGGTGAAGGTGCCCGTGCCGTTGTTCAAGTAGAGACGGTTCTGCCCGTTGTTCCCGAACACGAGGTCGAGGTCCCCGTCGCCATTGACGTCGCCGAGCGCCACGCATGTGGCGTAGGCGTAGCCGACCGGCAGGCTGGCAGCGGTGGCATCGCTGAAGGTGCCCGAGCCGTTGTTGAGGTAGAGGCGGTTCTGCTGCCCGTTGTTCCCGAACACCAGGTCGAGATCGCCGTCCGCGTCGACGTCGCCGAGCGCCACGCAGGAGGTGGGGTCGTTGTCGAGCGGCATGCGCGCGGCGGTTGCATCGGTGAAGGAGCCGGTGCCGTCGTTCAGGTAGAGGCGGTTCTGCTGGCCGGCGGGGTAGCCGCTGTTCCCGAACACCAGGTCGCGATCGCCGTCCCCGTCGACGTCGCCGATCGCCACGCAGGTGGTGAGGTCGTTGTCGGCCGGCATGAGCGTGGCAGTGACATCGCCGAAAGTGCCCGCGCCGTTGTTCAGGTAGAGACGGTTCTGCCCGACGGAGGAGAATGGGTTGGGCGCGGTCCCGAACACCAGATCGAGGTCCCCGTCCCCGTCGACGTCGCCGAGCGCAACGCTGGTGGTCGGGTCATTGTCGATTGGCATGCGCGTGGCGGTGACGTCGGTGAAAGTGCCCAAGCCGTTGTTCAGGTAGAGACAGTTCTGGCCGGCGATGCCGTTGGGCGTGTTCCCGAACACCAGGTCGAGGTCGCCGTCGCCGTCGACGTCGCCCATCGCCAGCGCCCTGGTGTCGTCGCTGTTGACCGCCATGGTGGGGGCCGTGGCATCGAAGGAGCCCGAGCCGTTGTTCAGGTAGAGGCGGTTCTGTGAGAGCCAGTTGCCGAATACCAGGTCGAGGTCGCTGTCTCCGTCGACGTCGCCGATCACCATGGCTCTGGTGTTGTCGTTGTCGGCTGGCATGCGTGCCGTGGTGGCGTCGGTGAAGGTTCCGGTGCCGTTGTTCGCGTAGAGGCGGTTCTGGCCCCAGACCCCGAACACGAGGTCGAGGTCACCGTCGCTGTCGACGTCGCCGAGTGCGGAGCAGGTGGCCGCGAAGTTGCCGACCGGCATGCGTGCGGCGGTCGCATCGGTGAAGGCGCCTGCGCCGTTGTTCAGATAGAGGCGACTCTGTTGGCCGTCGTTCCCGAACACCAGGTCGAGGTCGCTGTCTCCGTCGACGTCGCCGATCACCGCGGCTCTGGAGTTGTCGCCGTCGACCGGCATGCGTGCCGTCGTGACATCGGTGAACGTACCCGTGCCGTTGTTCAGGTAGAGGCGGTTCTGCTGGAACGAGTTCCCGAACACCAGGTCGAGATCGCCGTCGCCATCGACGTCGCCGAGCGCCACGGCCAAGGTGGAGTCGTTGTTGACCGGCATGCTCGTCGTGGTGACATCGGAGAAGGTGCCCGTGCCATTGTTCAAGTAGAGGCGGTTCTGCTCGCTGGCGGAGGGGGTCCAGGGATTCCCGAACACGATGTCGAGGTCGCCGTCGCCGTCGACGTCGCCGAGCGCTACGCAGGCCGTCCGGTCGTTGTCGACCGGCATGCGAGTGGCCGTGGCATCCGTGAAGGTGCCCGAGCCGTTGTTCAGGCAGAGGCGATTCTGCTCGCCGGAGGAGAAGTAGGAGCCGTTTCCCAACACCAGGTCGAGGTCGCCGTCGCCATCGACGTCGCCGAGCGCCACGGCCATGGTGAAGTCGTTGTCGACCGGCATGCGCGCTGTGGTCGCATCGGTGAAGGTCCCCGCGCCGTCGTTCAGGTAGAGGCGGTCCTGGCCGTAGATCCCGAACACCAGGTCGAGGTCGCCGTCGCCGTCGACGTCACCTCGGGCCACCGCCAGAGCCGACCGGTCCGCCGGCAACCCGCGCTTTCCCAGCTCCTCGAACTGCCGCTGGGCGGGCGCCGATTGGGCCAGCACCACCAGTATCGCAGCCAGTATCGCAGCGGCGTGCAGTGCCGGTGCCGCAAGCACCCGAGCAGCGAACGCGAACGACCTGCGGAACGACTTCGGAACGCCAATCATGCACAGCAGCTTGCCGGTCCAAGGACGAGGATCCCGACCGGCACGCGTGACCAGCATGGGCGAGGGCCGGGTTGTCTCCCGTGGAGAGCGAAGGTCGGACCAGATAGCGCGAACCAACCGTCAGGTCACACGTCTCGCGTCGCAATACTGGCCGCGTGCCACGCGCACCATGCCCACCGCGAACGTCCAGGACACTGGCGACAGAACGTCCGTGACCAGGCAAGCGGCGTTCCTACAATCGCGGCCCGTCCGTGAGCGGACCGAATGAAGTCGACCGATCCGCCGTCCCTGCTGCGCCTGCGCACGCTGCTGCACGACGCGACGACGCAGCCCGCCGCTGCCTTGGAGGAGCTCGCCGCGGCGCGCAGGCGCCTCGCGGCGGATGGTGCGGTCGCGCGCGAGCTGTTGGCGGTCGAGCTGCGCTGGCTCCAAGCGCAGCGCGAGCTGGCCGAGCCGGACCTCGCGGCGGAGCTGGCCGCGACACGCACGGAGTGGCTCGCGCTGCGGGTTCGCGGCCTCGTCGCGGCGAAGGCTGGCGACCCGGCGGCGCTGTTCGATCTCGCCGAGGCGCAGGCGACGGCCGCGATGGCCGGCGACACGCAGACAGTGCAGCTGTGTGAGGACGCGATCAAACGCAGCGTGCCGCAGGCCAGCGCGGGCGAAGCACTCGACCAGGAAGCAGCGGAGCGCCTCGCGCTGTTGTCGACGGCGATCGACGAGATCCCGATCGAGCACCAGGTCGAGCTGCTGCGGCGCAGCGGCGAGGTCGCGCGATTGCTCGCGCTGCAGACCGGCAGCAAGGCGTGCCGCAAGTACGGGCGCCGGCTGCTGCGCGCCGCGGACGACCGCGAGCTCGCGCGGCGGCTCGAAGCGCGCGTCGGCCGGAAGGGCATCACGGCGATCGAGACGGCGAACTTCGTGCTGCTGCTCGTCGTGCTCGCGATCCTGCTGATCGAGGGCGCGCTCGACCTCTCGCCGGCGCAGGCGAACGTGCTGCACTGGATCGACGCGGCTGCCTGCGCGTTCTTCATCGCGGACTTCCTGTTCGAGCTCGCGCTGCATCCGCGCCGGCTGTCGTGGTTCTTCCGCAACGCGGTCACGGACCTGCTGCCCGCGATCCCGTCGGTGCTGTTCCTGTTGCCGAGCGTCGAGGTGCCCGGCGTCGCCGAGAACATCGTGCTCGTGCGTGTGCTGCGGCTCATGCGCGTGACCTGGGCCGCGCGCTACGTGCAGACGCTGCGCCCGCTGCTGCGCTCGGCGCGCCTCTTGCTGTTCCTCGTGCGCGGGCTCGACGGCCTGACGGCGCGGTTCGCGCAGATCCTGAACCGCGAGTTCGTGTTCGTGCCGGCGGCCGTCGACGTGAAGCGTGCGATCGTCGAGGACGACGAGCGCGACGTGCTGTTCGCCGCGTTGCGCCGCGAACACGAGCTCGTCTCGCTGCTGCCGGCGGCCACGCGCAGCGACGTGCTGCTCGACCGCGTGCGCACGGCGCGCGACACCGCGACGCAGCTCGGGCCGAGTGCTTCCCCGCGGCGCGCGGGCGCGGCGACCCAGCGCGACATCCCGATCGAGCACGCGATCGAGTTCCTGTGGTCGCTTCGCGCGCAGGACATCGGCCGCTGGCTGCGGCCCTCGGACGTGCAGTCGCTCGATCGCGTGATCCGCGTGTTGTCGGCGCTGCCCGTGCGCTGGTTGCCGATCATCCGGCGCCTCGCCGTGCACCCGCTCGCGTCGAGCCCCGAAGGGCGCATCGTGCAGCTCGGGCGCCGCGTCGCCGAATGGGTCGAAGGCTGGCACAGCCGGATGCTGTTCTTCGCGGACCTGCACGGCATCGTGACCGGTCCGCAGATCCTCGACCGCGTTGCGAGCGCCATGGTCACGGCGAGCCAGCGGCCGGCGACGCGCCTGTTGCTGATCGCCGGTCTGTTCTCGTTGTTCAGCGTCGTCACTCCGGACAACTGCTTCGTCGACTTCCTGACGATCCAGCTGGTCGTGCTCGGTACCTTGTGTCTCGTGTTCTTGTCGCTGGGCTACTGGCTCAAGCGGCTCGCGGGTCAGGCGTCGGAGGCCTACCGGCTCACGAGCGAGGCGCACTTCATTTCGCAGCTCGAACGCATCAAGCCGCACTACGAACGCGGGGATCTCGCCTTCCTCGCGCGCCGCGTGTTCGGCGAGTGTGCTGAGGCTGGCCAGGCCGAGACGCTGCTGCGTGCGCTCGTGTCGAGTGCACGCACCGGCGTGCCGATCGAGGACGAGGACGTGCCCGAGTACGTGCGCCTCGAAGCCAACCGGATTGCGCTGCTCTACCTGCACTTCCTCGATGGCGCGTGCCTGCACATCAGCGACGTCAAGACCACCGAGCAGTTGCTGGCCAACCAGGCGCTCGAAAACCTGCGTGTGCGCTACCTGCGCTTCGGCAAGCGGCAGCGCCGTCAGCTGCGCAGGCTCAAGCTCGACGACGGGTCGGTGTTCAGCGGACCCTACCTGTGGTTCCGCTTCATCACGGAGAGCATCGCGGTCGAGACCGCGAAGCGCATCTCGGGCTACAACCACTATTGCGTGCCGCTCGCGGAGCGCGAGGCCGCCACGCAAGCACAGCTGCAGGCGATGCAGGACTGGCTCGCGCGGAGGCGCGATCCGCGCGGCGGCCGCACGCTCGTCGACCGCAAGGGCCTGCAGATCCGCGGCGACTACCAGGCCACCGAGTTCACGGCGCTCGACTTCCTCGGCGGCGACGCCGAGCGCGACCGCCACATCGCGCGGCTGTTCGGCGACGAGGTGCTCGACGTCGTGCGGCTCGACCGGCGCACGATGGTGCGCGAGATCTTCGGCACGCGCCCCGTGCACCAGCTGCCGAAGCACGAACGCAGCTTCAACCCGCTGCGGTTCTACCAGCGCCGCCTGTCGCACGGCCTCGTGCTGCTGGCACCGCTGCTGCTCGGCTGGCGGTTCGTGCGCTCGGTCGGCTGGCTGATCGCGCGCGTGCGCCAGATCGTGCGCGAGGTGTTCGACCCCGAGCTCGCGATGTTGCGCCGCGAGATCGGCGCGGCGCCGTTCGCCGTCGCGCTGCGCAAGATCCACCGCATGAAGGCCCCGGGGCTGCTCGAGGCGATCTCGATGCGGTTGCAGCTCGATCCCGTCTACGCCGGCGCGCCAGCCGGATGGTCGTCGCGCGAACCGTTCGCGACCGAGCCCGAGCTCGAACGCGATCTGTCGTTCCTGCACCTGCACGAACGGCAGGCGAGCGAGCTGCGCGAGGCGGCGGCGGCCGTGCGGCAGCAGGTCGCGGTCCTGCACGCGGCGATCGGCTGGCTGCCGAAGCTCGGCACGGCGGCCAACGACGACGCGCGGGCCGCCGCAGAGCTCGCCGCGACGTGTGCCTGGATCGCGAACAAGGACGACGTGCGCACGCTGCTGCACGCGGAGCGGTGGCGGACCGAGATGCTGCCGGTCCTGCTCGCGGACGACGACACCGGTACGTGGTGGCAGCGCGCCTGGAGGTCCCTGCGCGGACTGTTCTCGGTGCACCCGGTCGATCGCTGGATCGAGCGGCACGGGCGCGGCCTGCCGGCCAGTGCCGCGGCGCCGTTGCACCACGCCTACGAGCGCGGCAGGGACGGCGTGCGCGCGCTGATCGATGCCTGGTCGCAGCTGCCGCTCGGAGCGTCGCCCGCCGAGAGCGCGATCGCGTGCCTGCGCGACGCCTGGCAGCACGGGGCTTCGCTGCGGCGCGACATCCTGACGCTGCGCGCCGTGCAATCGATGGCGGTGCTCGACGTGCGCAACTACCGTGACCTCGTGTTCCAGCTCGGCGACTATGCATCGGACGGCGAGGACAGCAGGCTCGCGTCGAGCCTGCCATGAGCGAACCAGCCACGAGCGTTGCCGCGCCGGTGCCCCCGGTCCGTGCCGTGTTCGCGCCGCGCGAGCGCCGGATCCTGCTGTGGCTCACGGTCGCGGCCGTCAGCTGGCGGTGGCTCTGCGCCGTGCAGTTGCCGCTGCCTTCGGTCGCGGCGTGCCGCGACCTGTGGCTCGCGCAGCGTCTCGCGAACGGCGAGTTCGCACCGCTCGCCGAGGTGCTGGCACAGCCGTGGTGGGCGCTGCTGCTGTGGCCGCCCGTCGCGGCCGGTTGCGATGCGTTCACGGCGGCGCAGGTGCTCGCGTGCATCGCCGGCGGACTGCTCGTGTGGCCAGTTGCGCTGGCCGCGGAGAAGCTGCGTCAGGGCGCCGGGTTGCCGGCGGCCGTGCTCGCGCTCGGAGCCGGCGGGCCGGCTGCGGCTGCCGCGAGCGGTGCGGTGACCCCGCTGCTGGAGCTCGCGGTCGCCATGGCCGTCGTCGGCATCGTCGCGCGGCGGCCCGTGCTCGCTGCGGTCGCGGGTGCCGTCGCGCTGGCACCCGGCCTCGAAGCGATCGCAACCGGTGCTCTGTTCCGCACGGCGCCGTGGCAGTGGCACGAGCTGCGGCTCGGCTGGGGCACCTCGGCAGCGCTCGCGCTGCTGTGCGTGCTGCCGCCGCGGCCGCGGTGCCTGCCGGTCCTCGGCTCGTTCGCCGCGGCGATGTTCGCGACGGCCGCGGTCCGCGGCGGTCTGCAATGGCTGCTGATCTCGTCGCCGGTCGTGATCGTGCTCGCAGGCACGGGCCTCGCGCGATTGCCGGTGCGCCTGCGCGACGTCGCGCTGTGTGCAGCCGTGCTCGCCGAAGGCTGGATCGGCTGGCAGGCGCTCGAGCCGCGCACCGCGATCGTGGAGCGTGCGCTCGGAGAGCATCTGCAGGGCCTCCTGACGGAAGGTCTCGAGGTCGTCAGCGACCTGCCGCGCGTGCTGTTGTTCGCGGGCTCCGAGCCAACCGCGTTGCGCGACGCCGATGCGTTGCTCGCGGGAGCCGCCGGCGACAAGGTCCAGTTCGTCGTGCTCGGCAGAGCACTCGCGCGGCAGACCACGGTGACGGCGGCCCTGGCCAGCAGGTTCGCCCACTTCGAGCTGCAGCACGACCTCGGCGACCTCGTTGCAGAACGCAAGCTCGCCGTGTTCGTGCGCCGCTGAGGCTTGTCCGCGACGCTCTTGTGTGCAATACCGGGGCCCCTCGGACCTCGCTTTCGCGAGCCCGACCATTCCACATGAAGACCATCCTCCTGCTCCCCGCCGCTCTCGCACTGTTTGCACTTCCGAAGACCGGGCATGAAGCCGCCGCAATGCCGCCCGGCGAACACGACTGGGTCGTCGATGCCGTGCACAGTTCCGTGGTGTTCAAGATCAAGCACGCGAACGCATCGTGGTTCCTCGGCACGTTCGACAAGATCAGCGGTCAGGTCTCTCTCGACCCCGCCACACCCGAGGCCGGCAGCGTCACGATCACGATCCCCGTCGACAGCATCGACACGAACGACAAGAAGCGCGACGAGCACGTGATGGGGCCGGACTTCCTGAAGAGCAAAGAGAACCCGACGATCACGTTCACGAGCACGAAGATCGTGAAGAAGGCCGGCAACCAGTTCGACGTGACGGGCGACCTCGCGATGGCCGGCAAGAAGAAGTCGACGACGCTCACCGTCGAGCGGACCGGCGAAGGCGAGATGATGGGCAAGGTCGTCGGTTGGATGACCACGTTCACGATCAAGCGCTCGGACTTCGGCATGACCTACGGCCTCGACAAGAGTGCGCTCGGCGACGAGATCACGCTGACCATCGCGCTCGAGACGAACCAGCCGAAGAAGTGACGGCTTGGACCCCGTCCTGATCCTGCGCGGCGTGTTGCCGCCCATCGTCGCGGCCATCCTGCTCGTGAGCGTCGGGGGCAGCCGGCTGCTCGCGCTCGCGGCGGGCCTCGGACTGTACTTCTCGTACGCATGGCTCCACGGATGGCCCCCGTGGCCGCACGAGCTCTGGGTCGAGCCGAGTGGCAACGAATGGTTGCTCTGGGCCATCCTGACCGCAGCGCTCGTCGCGACGCTCGAGCGCGCCGGCTTGCTGCGAACGCGCGTCGCGTTGGCCGTCGCCGTCGCCGGCGCTTGCGCCTCGACCTGGCTCGTGTTGTGCAAGGCCGCGGCGCATTGGTCCATGTCGCTCGCGGTGCTGCACGTCGGTGCCGCCAGCCTGATCGCCGTGTTGTCGGTGTTCGCGCATCGCGTGGTGCTGCGCGCAGCGCCGGCAGGGCCGGCTCCGGCGATCCTGTTCACGGTCGTGCTCTCGGTCGACTCGGTCGTGCTCACGCTCGGCAGCAGTGCGCTGCTCGGGCAGCTGTGCGGCGCCGCGGCCGCGGCGCTCGGTGCTGCCGCCGGCACGACGTTGTGGCGGCCGTTCCGGCTGCTGACCGCCGACGGCACGTGGATCGGCCTCGCGCACGCCTTGTTCATCGTGGCCGGCGTTCACCTTGCCTACGTCGGGTGGCCTGCTGCCGCGTGTGCGCTCATCGCACCGCTCACGTTGTGCCTGCGCACCCGCGCCGTGAGTCCAAGGGCCTGGATGTTCGCGAGCAGCGCGCTCGTGCTGGGACCGCTGGCCGGAGCCTTGTGCTTCGCGTGGTTCGGCAGCAGCAGCGGCTATTGACCTTCGCGCCGCCGCTGCGTCGGACAATCCGATCGGACTTGCCACGGCGCCCGATCGCCGTCGTTGTCGGAATCCCGTGTGCTGCGGAGCCGTCGCCGAGACCCATGGCTAGGATTCCGCAGCCACCGGTGCATCCGGTCCCGAACCGCGATGCAATGAGGCCTCCTACGTGACTTGAAGGGACCACATGGCCGCAACCACCACCCGTAGCCACTACCGGATCGAGATCCTGTGCCCGTCCTCCAAGAGCGAGCTGCGACTCGAACGCGGCTCGGCGCAAGAGCGTCTCGGCGCGCTGTTCGAGATCAACCTGAGCCTCTACAGCGAAGACCGCGCGATCGACATGCTCGAGCTGTTGGGCCAGCCGCTTGCCGTTCACCTGACCTCGGACAACGACGAGCGTTACTTCCACGGCATCATCAGTCACTTCGCGCTGGTCGGCTTCAGCGAGCGCTATGCGCACTACCAGGTCGTGCTGCGGCCGAAGCTGTGGTTGCTCGGGCAGTCGGCGATGTGCAAGGTGTTCCGGTCGATGACCGTGTCGGACATCCTGCAGAAGACCTTCCAGGCGGGCAGCGTGGACTTCGGCGACGTCAAGTGCCCGCAGGTGCAGTTCGAGCACTGCGTCCAGTACCGCGAGACGGACCTCTGCTTCGTCAGCCGCCTGATGGAGCGCTACGGCGCCTACTACTTCCACTCGCACGAGAAGGACAAGCACAAGCTGCAGGTCGTGAGCGACCAGTCCGGCCACAGTGACATCGGAACGTTCACGCACACCGACGCCGGGTCGGTCGCCGACGAGTACCAGATCAGCGAATGGCGTCTCACGGCGTCGCTGCGCTCGAGCAGCTACCGCGTCGCGGGCACGAAGAACCTCACGCGGCAGCCGATCGAGGCGAAGCAGAAGAGCCGATTCTCGATCGACGCTGCGCCGCAGTTGAAGATCGACGAGTTCGAGGCCGTCGACGAGTACGCGCAGCCTCATCTCGAGGCACTCGCGAAAGCGCGCATGCAGGCGATCGACGCGACGGTCGAGGAGTTCTCGGGTCGAAGCTGCAGCCTGAAGCTCGAGGTCGGCGGACTCTTCACGCTCGAGGGCCATCGACGCGCCGACCAGAATCGCAAGTACCTGATCGTGGCCGCGACGTACCAGTTCGAAGGGGATCTTCCCGATGGGGGCCCCGGCGCCGAGGATCCCTACCACGTGTTCTTCCAGGCGATCGACAGCAAGACGCCGTTCAGCCCGCCCGTTCTGACGAGGAAGCCGGTAGTGCAGGGCCCGCACCTGGCGACCGTGACCGAGGAGACCGACGAGTACGGTCGCGTGCTCGTGCAGTTCCACTGGGGCAACCCCGACGGCGACATCGAGTCGTGCCGCGCGCGCGTGTCGCAGAACTGGGCCGGCAAGGAGTGGGGTGGCGTGTTCCTGCCACACAAGGGACACGAGGTCATCGTCGAGTTCCTCGATGGCGATCCCGATCAGCCGCTCGTGACGGGCCGTGTCTACAACAAGGAATCGATGCCGCCGCTGTCGCTGCCGGGCGACAAGCAGAAGAGCATCATCCGCGACCACGGCGGCAACGAGATCATGATGGACGGGACCGAGGATGCGCAGAAGATCCACATCTTCTGCCCGAAGCACGAGTCCGAGATCTGGCTCGGCAAGAGCATCGAGCTCAAGAGCGCGAGCAACTGGGTCAACGACTTCCTCGGCTTCAAGAAGGAAGACGTCAAGAAGGACTCGACGAGCAACGTCGGCGGCAACTCGTCGTCGACGGTCACGGGCAACAACGAGTCGAAGGTCGGCGGCAACAGCAAGGAAGACGTCGCCGGTGACAAGTCGGAGTCGTTCGTCGGCAAGTGCTCGATCAAGACCGGCGCGGACATGCTCGAGTTCTTCGTCGGCACGAAGCACGGCTCCACGGTCGGCGCCACGGTCTCGACGTTCCACGGCATGTCCCTGGACATCACGAACGCGATCAAGATCGGCCGCGGCAAGAGCAAGGAGATCCTGAAGTACAAGGACATCTACCAGAAGGCCGGCATCACGAAGATCGACGCGGAGGACTACTGGCTCGAGGCGAGTGCGAAGATCGACCTCAAGGCCGCCGACATGCAGCATGTCGCCGACAACACGATGAAGCTCAAGGGCAAGGAGGGCACGGTCGAGTTCGAGACGGGCACCTTCAAGGGCAAGGAGCACAGCCATCAGCCCTCGAGCCGCTTCGAGGTGAAGACCGGGGAAGTGTTCGTCGAAGCGGGCTCGAACATCGTGCTCGAAGGCAAACGCATCGGACTCTGCGGCAGCGTGTTCGAAGTGAAGGCCTGACACGTGCGCGTCGTCGCTGAGCAGGGTCTGGCGGTCGCATGGCTCGCCACGAGCTTGGTTCGCCCCGAGCGGCACGGCGTCTTCGTCTGCAAGGCGACGTTCGCGCTCGATGGCGAGGATCTGCGTCTGCAACCCGAGGGTTTGGGGCCCATGGGAGACGTCGACGGCGGCCTCGCGTACCCGAGCGACTTCGTGCCGTTCAAGCCGCGCGCCGACGTCGTGGTGCGCGCCACGGCACGGCCGAACGGAGGGAAGCCTGCCAAGTACGTCGCCGCCAGCATGCAGGTCGGTGCCTTGTCGAAGCATCTCGTGGTCGCTGGCGACCGGCGCTGGCAACGTGGCCTGCTCGGCCGCAGCCCCGGCGAGCCCACGCCGTTTCTGGAGATGCCGATCACGTGGAGCCGCGCGCTCGGCGGCCCCGGCGACGCCGCGAACCTCGTGGGCGTGGGACGCGACGGCGACATGATGCCGAACATCGAGCTGCGCGGCAGGCTGCTGCAATCACCGTCCGATCGGCTGCCGCCCGCCGGGTTCGGCCCGACCCGCGCGGACTGGGAGCCGAGGCGCAGCCTGACCGGCACCTACCGCGGCGACTACGTGCAGAAGCACTGGCCGTGGTTCCCGCCCGACTTCGACTACGGCTACTTCAATGCGGCACCTCGCGACCAGCAGGTCGAGGGCTTCCTGCGCGGTGACGAGGCCATGCAGTTCGAGAACCTGCATCGCAAGCACCCCGTGCTGTCGACGAGGCTGCCGGGCCTGCGGTCGCGCCTGTTCGTCACCGTCGAAGGCGGTGAGTTCCGCGAAGTCCCGCAGCGCCTCGACACCGTTTTCTGCGATCTCGAGGAGGACCGCGTGATCCTGGTCTGGCGCGGGCACACGCAGGTGCAGACACCGATGATGCACGAAGTCGTGCACGTGCTCGCGGCGTTGGAGCCGCTCGCGGCGCCGCGCGACGAAGCGCACTACCGGCGCCTGCGCGACGCGGCGCCGGAACGGCCTGCGCCCAAAGCTCCCCCAGCGGCAGCAGACGACGCCGAGCGCAAGGCCAGGCTCGCGAGCTTCGACAAGGAAGTTGCCGAGGCCGAGGCGAAGGCCGATGCGCTGCAGCTCGAACAAGAACAGAAGCTGCTCGAGATCGGGGTCCAGCAACCGCCGCCGCAACCGGAGGGCCCGGTGGACCTGCCCGGCACGCTGGCGCTGCTGCAGCGCACCCGCGACCAGGAATGGGCGCAGATCCCGGGTCTCGGCAAGCCTCCCGCCGACGGCCTGGCAGCTGCCGAAGTCGCCGAGCTCGCCGCGATGATCGCGGCCGTCGACGCGGCGAAGCAACCGCCTTCGAGCGCTTGGACGCGCGACGCCGTGCTCGCAGCGGTCGCGGCCGGGTGCGACCTCGCCGGCGAGGACCTCGGTGGCCTCGACCTTTCGGACTGCCGGCTGGCACGCGCGAAGCTGGCTCGCGTGAACCTCGCGGCGAGCAACCTGTGTGGCGCGGATCTGTCGGGCGCGGACCTGTCCGGCGCGGCGCTGGTCTCGGCGAAGCTGGACCGCGCGAACCTCGGCTACGCGACGCTGGACGGTGCCGACCTCACCGGTGCCTCGTTGGCCGGTGCCGTGGTTCGCGCGATGTCCGTGCGCCGCACCGTGCTCGAGGGAATCTCGTTCGCGGGGCTGGACCTGTCGGAATGCCACGGCGAGGACACGCAGTTCGCCGGTGCCGACCTGCAGGGCTGCAACTGCACGAAGGCCGTGCTGCCCAAGGCGAACTTCATCGGCTGCAAGATGGCCGGTGCCGACTTCACGGGCGCGGACCTCGCCGACGCGCGGTTGCACGCGGCGGACGCCTCGCGCGTCCGCTTCACGGACGCGCACCTGCGCGGCTTTCGCGGCGACGACGGCGCCGACTTCACGGGGGCCGACTTCCGTCGGGCGCAGGCCGATGGCGCGGTGCTCGAGTTCGCGACGCTGCGCGAGTGCGACCTGCGCTACGCGACGTTCCGTGGCGCGCTGCTCACGGGCTCGGACTTCCAGGGGTCGGACCTCAGCCGGGCCGACCTGGCCGGCGCGTCGCTCGCGGACGCGAAGCTCGTGAAGGTCCGCCTGCTGCAGACCAACCTGCTGCGCGCGTCGATGGACCGCTGCGATCTGCGCGGCGCCGATCTGCGGTGGGCCAATCTCTATTCCGCCGGCCTGTGGGAGGCGAAGCTCGACGGCGCCGATCTCCGCGAAGCCATCACGGCAGCGACGCTGCTGGCCCTGCGATGAACATCCTGCCCATCCCACGCACCGAAGCACTCCGCGCCCTCGAAGCCGGTGCCGTGCTCGCAGAACGAGTGCTCGAGAAGCTCGACCTGCGCAACGCGCGCGGCAAGGCCGCCGACCTCCGGCGCTGCCTCGTGCAGGAAGTCGACTTCTCGGGCAGCGTGTTCCTGGAGGTGGACTTCCGCGGCGCGACCTTCGTGCAGTGCCGGTTCGAAGGCGCCGTGTTCCGGCGTTGCACGCTGCAGGGTGCACAGTTCCAGCAGTGTTCAGGCACGGCGGCGAAGTTCGAGTCCTGCGAGCTGTCGGACACGCGCTGGCTGCAATGCACGCTTGGCCAGGCGTCGTTCGCGCGGTGCCCGATGGGCGACGCGCTGATCGCGGGAGGTGACTGGAGCGGGGCCGATCTCGCGGGCGTCGATCTGCGCGAGGCCATGGTCGTGCAGTGCAAGCTCGCGAAGGCGCGGCTCGACGGCGCGGACCTCGCCGGCGGCACGTGGACCGAGGTCGTGCTCGCGGAGGCGAGCCTCGCGGGCAGCAACCTCGCGACGACCGCTCTCGAAGCGTGTGACCTGACCGCCGCGACTCTCGCGGACGCCGAGATCGTGTCCACGATCCTGCGGCGCTGCGCACTGACCAGGACCGTGTGGCCGCAGGACCTGCCGGGCGCCGACCTCTCGGGCTCCGATCTCTCCGGCGTGGTGCTGCGCGGCCGCCGGATGCCCGGAGCTACCCTCGTGCATGGCAAGCTTGCGGGCTGCGACCTGACGGCCGCAACGCTCACACAGGCCGACCTCTCGCACGCGGACCTGCGCGGCTCGATCCTGACCGAAGCCGACCTGACCGGTGCTTCGCTCGTCGCGGCCGAACTGGACGGATCCACGCTGCGGGGCGCCCGATTGGTCGGCGCGACGCTCGTGGCCACGCGCATCGGTTCGGCCAAGCTCGACGAAGCGTTGCTCGCGCGTGCGACGATCGGTCCGCTGGCCGACTCACCGCACCTGCCGGCGCTCGTCGCCGAAGGCGCCACGCTACAGGGTCTCGACCTGCGCGGCGCGGACTTCGCGGGCAAAGCACTCGCGAAGGTCCGCTTCGACCGCTGCGATCTCGCGGGCGCCTCGTTCCAGCGCGCCGAGCTGCACGAAGTCGCGTTCGTGTCGTCGAACCTGCACGGCGCCGACTTCGCCGCTGCCAGGGTGCGCGGTGTGATCTACGACGGCAGCACGCTGGGCCAGGTGTCGTTCGTGGACGCGGAGATCCTCGCGGCGGGCCTGCAGGCGGCGCGCATCGATGGGCTGGACTGCCGCGGCGCACGCTTCGAACGCACGCACTTCGACGGTCTCGACCTCGCCACGTGGCTCGTCGGCAAGAACACGTTCAAGGCCTGCGACATGACCGGGGTGTCGTTCGCCGGCCGCGACCTGTCCGGCTGCGACCTCACGGACAGCGACTGCACGAAGGCCGACTTCACGGGAACCAAGCTGGTCGCGGCGATCTTGAAGGGGTGCAACTTCCGCGGCGCGGTGCTGCGCTCGGCGGACCTGACTGGTGTGGCCGCGACGACCACGGACTTCACGGGCGCCAACCTCGAACAGGCGACTCTGGACCGCGGGCAGTTCGCGCGCAGCGATTTCCGCACGGCGCGCTTCGTGCGCACGAGCGCGGTCGAGACCGATCTGAGCGAGTGCATCCTGCTCGAGATCGTGTCCCACACGAGCCGGTTCGATCGCGCGAAGCTCACCTGGTCCGATCTCTCGTATGCGAAGCTCGAGCGCACGAGCCTGATGGGCGCGGACCTGGGATTCGTGAACCTGCACGCGATCGAGGATCGCGACAGCGTCTGGCACGGCGCCAACCAGAAGGGTGCAACGAAGACCGACCAGGAACGGTTGCACGCAGAGACATGGAAGCCACCTGCAGAAACGGAGCCGACACGATGAACGAAACCGTCCAACCAACCGCCACGCTCGCTGCGCCGTACCTCGGTCACGGCCAGGTCCTCGCGACCGAAAACGGTCGCGTGCTCGTCGCCCTGCCGGGCGCCAAGGCCTGGGCGACCCTCGCGCTCGGGAACGGCTACACGCCCGTCGTGGGTGATGTGCTGCTCGTGATCGGCAAGGGCGACGCCTACTACGTGATCGGCGTGATCGCCGGCCGCGGCCGCACGACGTTCGTCGCGCACGGCGACCTGGAGCTGCAGGCCCCGCACGGCCGCATCGACCTCGTCGCGCGCAACGGGATCGCGCTGCGCGGTGGTCTCGTGCAGATCGTCGCGAAGACCTGGGAGGCCGTCGCCGGCACCGTGCGGCAGCGCTTCGACGAGCTGTGCGGCCAGGTGAAGGGCGTCATGCGGTGGCGCAGCGGACGCGCCGAGACCGAGGTCGACGACGTGCACCGCACGAGTGCCAGGCGCATCGTGCAGCACGCGGAGAAGGACGTCAGCATCGACGGCGAGAAGATCCATCTCGGATAGAGGTCACCATGTTCCCAGCGAGCTCCAAAGGTGGTGGCAAGTGCGTCGGGTTCCCCGACGTCGTCAAGATCCCCGCACCTCCGGCACCGTTCGCGCCCGCGCCGTTCCCGAACATGGCCGACCTCACGCAGGCGAACGGCGGCACGTGCTCGTCGAAGGTGAAGATCCTCAACAAGGAGGTCTGCACGACGAAGACGGAAATCAGCATGTCGAGCGGCGACGAGGCCGGCACCGCGGGCGGCGGCATGATCTCGTCGAAGATCAAGGGGCCGGCGCTCTTCAAGAAGGGCAGCTCGAAGGTGAAAGTCGAGGGCGCCCCGATCGTGCACCTGACCTCGATGACGGCCCTGAACGGCGGCTCGAACGCGAACACTCCGCCCGGGGCCCAGGTGGAACCGAGCCAGACGAAGGTCACCGTGAAGCCGTGAAGCACGCCGATCGCCGTCGAGCCGCGCCCGCTGCGGGCGTCGGCTCCAACTCAGGCTGCCCAGCCCCGCCGATACGCCGGCTTCTCAGTCGACCGGCTGGCCAGGCGCGAGCCACGGCCGTGACGTCGACCTGTCGCCCCCGCGGACGATCTCGAACACGTGGCCGCGCGCATCGAGGCGCAGGTGGTACTGGCGGTCGCCCTGGATCGCCAACGTGACGTGCATCGTCATGTCCGGCGGCCTGCCGCCACCGCCGAGGCCGCCGATCTTGGGGCCAGACGAGATCCACCAATGTGAGCTGGCCAGCAGGTGCAACAGGTCGTTCGCCGCGCGCCGGACGCCGAAGTGCCGGCCGCGGTCGGAGCACCCGATGATCTCTTCGAACCAGCGGTCGCGCCCGGCCCCGCTGCCGTTCTTGCGCGCCGCGTCGATGACCTGATGGTGTGCCATGCGCGTCGGTCGCCTCGGTGGGATCAGTCGAACTGGTAGGAGAAGTCGTTGTTCACGACGTCGATCTTCACGGTCTTGATCGGGCGCCCCTCCATCATGCGGTTCAGGAACTCGCGGCTCATGGTCGGCAGGATCGTGTTGGTCAGGATCGCATCGATCATGCGGCCACCGCTCTCGAGTTCGGTGCAGCGCGCGACGATCGTCTTCAGCACGTTGTCCGTGTAGCTGAACGGCACCTTGTAGCGCTCCTGGACGCGTCTCTCGACGCGGCCGAGCTGCAGCTTCGAGATGCTGCGGATCATCGGCTCGCTGAGCGGGTAGTACGGGATCACGACGAGGCGGCCGAGCAGCGCGGCCGGGAACACCTTCAGCAGCGGCTCGCGCATGGCCTTCGCGATGCCCTCGGGGTCGGGCAGCAGGTCTGGATCCTTGCACAGGTTCATGATCAGCTCGCTGCCGACGTTCGACGTCAGCAGGATGATCGTGTTCTTGAAGTCGATCATGCGGCCCTCGCCGTCCTCCATGACCCCCTTGTCGAACACCTGGAAGAAGATCTCGTGCACGTCGCTGTGCGCCTTCTCGACCTCGTCGAGCAGCACGATGCTGTACGGCTTGCGGCGCACGGCCTCGGTCAGGATGCCGCCTTCGCCGTAGCCGACGTAGCCCGGTGGCGCGCCCTTGAGCGTGGAGACCGTGTGTGCCTCCTGGAACTCGCTCATGTTGATCGTGATCACGTTCTGCTCGCCGCCGTAGAGCGCTTCGGCCAGCGTCAGCGCGGTCTCCGTCTTGCCGACGCCCGACGGGCCAGCGAGCATGAACACGCCGACGGGCTTGCTCGGGTTGTCGAGGCCGGCGCGGTTGGTCTGGATGCGCTTGCTGATCATCTGCATCGCGTGGTCCTGGCCGACGACGCGCTTGGCGAGCGTGTCGGCGAGGTCGAGCACCGTGCGCAGCTCGTTGCGCACCATCCGCCCGACCGGGATGCCGGTCCAGTCGGCGACGACCGACGCGACGGCCTGCGCGTCCGCCGAGGGCAGGATGAGCGG
Source organism: Planctomycetota bacterium (assembly GCA_036376355.1). GTDB lineage: Bacteria > Planctomycetota > UBA1135 > UBA1135 > UBA2386 > DASVAL01. The sequence goes on along the minus strand of DASVAL010000008.1, from coordinate 6,077 downwards.
CGACTCACCCTGCAGCTCGGCGAGCTTCGCCTGCAGCGTGCCGAGCTCCTCGAGCGCCCTGTGCCGTTCTGCCGTGGTCAGCGGTGGGGGAGCGGCGGCGGCTGTTGCCTGCTTCTTCGCCGCCGCGGCCGCCTGCTGCTCGAGCTTGCTGCCGGTGCCCTCGACCGGCGCGTCGGTGCCGCGAAGACGTGCTCGCAGCGCGAGGATCTTCTCGACGAGCGCCTTCTCGTCCTCCCAGCGCCGTTCGAGCACGGCGCGCCGCTCCTCCTCCTGTGCGAGCTTCTCTCGAGCCGTCGTGCGGCGGTCGCCGATCGGGAACCCGACGGCGTCCTCGCGGCCGATGATCTCGAGCTCGGTGTTCAGCGCCTGGATGCGGCGCCGGCAGTCGTCGAGCTCGGCGGGCACAGCGTGCTGGCTGATCGCCACGCGGGCGCAGGCCGTGTCGAGCAGACTGACCGACTTGTCGGGCAGCTGCCGGGCCGGGATGTAGCGATGCGACAGCCTGACCGCCGCCTCGAGCGCCTCGTCGAGCACCTGCACGCGGTGGTGCTTCTCCATCGTCGACGCGACGCCGCGCATCATCAGGATCGCCTTGTGTTCGCTCGGCTCGTCGACCTGCACGACCTGGAAGCGACGCGTCAGCGCCGGGTCCTTCTCGATGTGCTTCTTGTACTCGGCCCAGGTCGTCGCGGCGATCGTGCGCAGCGTGCCGCGCGCGAGCGCCGGCTTCAGCAGATTGGCCGCATCGCCGGTGCCTGCGGCTCCGCCGGCGCCGACGAGCGTGTGCGCCTCGTCGATGAACAGGATGATCGGAACGGCGCTGCCCTGGACCTCCTCGATGACCTGCTTGAGCCGCTCCTCGAACTCACCCTTCATGCTGGCGCCGGCCTGCAGCAGGCCGACGTCGAGCGACCGTAGCTGGACGCCGCGCAGCGACGGCGGCACGTCGCCGGCGATCAGCCGCTGCGCGAAACCCTCGACGACCGCGGTCTTGCCGACGCCGGCCTCGCCGGTCAGGATCGGATTGTTCTGGCGGCGGCGCATCAGGATGTCGACGAGCTGCCGGATCTCGTCGTCGCGGCCGACGATCGGGTCCATTTCGCCCTTCTTGGCCTTCTCGGTCAGGTCGACCGTGAATCGTTTCAGCGCCTCCTGCTTGCCCATCTGGGCCGGCGGCATCGCCCCCGAGGCCTCGCCGGGCACAGCACCACCGCCAGCGTCCTTGTCTGCGAGCGCCTCCTCGGGCGAGCCCGCGACGAACTCGGCGAAACGATCGATCAGCGTATCGGCCTGCAAACGGCTGAACTCCTTGCTGATCGCGAGCAGCGCGTTGCGAAGCTCGCGGGTCTTCAGCATGGCGACGATCAGATGGCCCGAACGGACCTTCGAGTCGCCGAACATCAGCGAGGCGTAGACCCAGCCGCGTTCGACCGCCTCCTCGACCTGCGAGCTGAGGTCCGTGATCGACGTCGAGCCGCGCGGCAGCCGGTCGAGCGTCTCGGTCACGTCCTTCGCGAGCCGGCTCGGATCGATGTTCGCGTTGCGCACGATGCGGTGCACGTCCGAGTCGGTCAGCTGCAGCAGCTGGTGCAGCCAGTGGATCAGCTCGACATACGGGTTGCCGCGCATCTTGCAGAAGACGGTCGCCGCCTCGACGGCGCGGTAGGCGACGGGGTTCAGCTTGCCGAACAGTGCAGCGCGGTTGATGTCTGTCATGCGATCTCGGAGCGGGGACGGATGTCGTGGCGATAAGGACGGTCGGGCTGCAGCAGCAGCCCGTCGGCGCCGGTGCTGGCCGGGGTCGGCCCGAGCCACGTGGTCCAGCCGAGGCGTTTGCCGTCGCGGAGATGACCGTCATTCAGTTTGAGGGGCGGAATCTCGGCCTGCTTCAGCACGAGCCGGACCTCCCACGCGACTTCGAAGCCGACGTAGGATCGTACGAGGGCTCCGAGCCGGCGCCAGCTCTCACCGCACGGCAGCAGCTGTTCGTAGTGAGCGAGGTCGAGCGGGCCGCAGACGATGTGGATCGTTTGCGTGCAGTCCCAGATGTCGTCGCCGAGGAAGGCATTGCCGCCCAGCGCGGCGCCTGCGCTGCCGAGCCGGCAGCGCTCGTTTCCGGGCATCGGCAGCCAGCGGCCGACGAACTCCTCGATGCGCACCACGATGCCGAAGAACCCCGAGATCAGCGCCTGCAGGCCCTCGCAATTGCGCACCTGACGCGCGAAGTGGCCGATCCAATGGCGTCGCGCGCGGTCGACGCGCGGGTCCGCGTCGCGCACGGCCTGGCTCGCGAAGCCGGCCAAGGCACCGAAGTAGCGCGCAAAGCGGTCCTGCTCGGGCCGGTCCAGCTCGACTGCCGGCTGCGCGTTCGCGGCGGCGCGCCAGAACAGCGACAGGATCCGGTGATGGAACAGGTCGAAGAAGCTGCGCAGCGTGCGGTCGCCGCTGCGGCGCAGGCGGTCGAGTGCGTACTCGGTCAGGTGCAGCGGCAGCGGCCCGTTCGGGCCGAGCAGGCCGAGCGGGTAGATGCGCAGCGTTCCGGCGTGCTTGCCGCGGCCGTCCGCGGCGAACTCCGCGATCGTGCCCGGCGCGAACATCATGTGCGGCTCCTGTCCGAGCCGCACCGCGTCGTCGCTCGGCCGCACCGACTGACCGAGGCGCGGGTGGTCGCGGAAGAGGCACTCGAGCAGACGCAACGCGCTCGCGAGCTCGTACCGCTGCGCTTGCGCGGTCAGGGCCTCGAGGCCGCTCACAGCAGTTGGCGGTTGCCGATCCGTGGCGGCCATCGGGCGATCTCTCCGCGTTCGACGGTCGCGAGGACCGTCTCGGTGAACGAGTTCAGGGACACGAAGCGCGCGAAGAATCGTTCGAGCACGCAGCCGAGCAGGAAGGCACTGCCGCCCTCGAACTGGTGTTCGTCGCACGTCAGCGTGATCTGGATGCCGCGGCCGAAGGCCAGCGGCCCTGGAGTCGGGAGCCGGCGCGCGACCGGCTCGCATCGCACCGAGCGCAGACCCTGCACCTGCTTCTGCACGTGGCGGTCGGCGCTGTCGCCGTACGGCGCGAGCAGCTCGCGCAGCGCCTGCGCCCCCTGCTGGCTGTCCTGTTCGACCAGCGTGACGTAGTTCAGCGCGAGCTGATCGATCAGCCGCCACGCGGTCTCGCCGTGCGCGAGCGAGGGCCGCGGCCGCGTCGGTCCAGCGATGCAGCGCACGCTTTGCAGCGGCGCCGTTGCCTCGATCGTGAAGTCGGTCTGCACCTGGCCGAGCGGCATCAACAGCGGCAGATCGCGGTTGCTGCACAGCGCGCGCACGGCCAGCTGCGCGAGTGCTGGGTCGTACGGCGGCGACTGGCTGTCGGTCAGCGTCAGGAAGACCTCGCTGCCGACGTAGCTCGACCGCGGACCACCTGCGCGCTGCGTCTGTGCCTGGCGGCGCTGTCGCCGTTCGACCGTGTAGTAGCGCTGGTCGACGCCGGGCAGCGCGAGGTCGTCGGTGCCATAGAGCGGCCGGAAGCTCTGCTGCTGCTCGTCGGCAGTGCCGTGGCCCGTCACCTCGAGCACCGAGTGCACCTCGAAGTCGAGAGGCCGCGACCGGTCGGGGATGACCTGGAAGTCCGGCTTGGTCCGATCGAGGTGGATTCGGTCGCAGCGTTTCTCGAACAGGTTGACCGCGGGCGTCGTGAACAGGCAGAAGCGCGATGCATCGACGTTGTTCTCGAGCCGCGGTGCCGGGCGGTCGAACAGGAAGAACACGTCGAGCTCGCGCGCGTCGCCGCTGGTTCGCGCGACGTCGTCGAGCCCGCGCAGGTCGATCGAACGGAAGCGCTCGGGAAACGCGAAGTACTCCTGCAGCAACCGGTGGCCCTGGAACGCGCGCGGCGCCAGCGGCAGCAGAGCCTCCGTGTCGTGGAAGCCGACTGCATGGACCGAGCCGGGCGGTAGCTGCCGTTGCCACGGCACGGGCTTGCCCGCGGGACGCACGACGACCGCGATCGTGTTGGCCAGCAGCTGCTCGTGCAGATGCAGCGGCAGATCCTCGGGTCCCTGCAGGAACAGCGGCAGCGCGCGCAGTTGCAGCTGGCCGAACGTGGCCTTGCCGAGCGCCTGCAGGCGCAGGCGGATTCCGGCGCGCACGTTCGCGATCTCGGGCAGCGCGAAGGCCGCCAGGTCGCGCGGCGAACCGACGTATTGCGCTTCCTGCACCTGGATCGGCCACAGCGTGACCTTGTGCGCGGTGCGGTACTCGCAGGCGGTCTGGTCGCCCTTGCCCAGCAGGCTCTTGAGCGCCGTGCCGCGCGGCACTTCGACGCCCGCCATCAGCGCCGGATCGGCGCCGATCGGCTGCAGCTGGACCATCGCCATCGATGGGATCGGCGCGAGGTAGTTCGGGAACAGGCAATCGAGCAGGTGGTTCGTGAACCGCGGGAACTCGTCATCGAGCTTCAACTGCACGCGCGCGGTCAGGAACGCGAAGCCCTCGAGCAGCCGTTCCACGTACGGGTCCGAGACGTCGAGACCGCTGAGCCCGAGGCGGCCCGCGATCTTCGGGTACTCGGCCGCGAACTCGGCGCCGACCTCGCGCACGAACTCGAGCTCGCTCTTGTAGTACTGCAGCAAGCGCGGGTCCATCAGGGGGCGGCCTCCCGGCCCGGCTCGGTCACCGCAACGTTGCCGCTCTCGAGGTCGATCTCGGTGCGCAGGAACAACTCGAGCGGCAGCGGATGTGCCCACAGTTGCGCGGTGATCTCGAACGTGACGGCGCGCTGGGTCATCGCGCCGGTCGCGATCGCCTTGACGCGGACCGAGCTGCGGATCAGCCGCGGCTCGAAGTTCCAGATCGCCTCGCGCAGCAGACGTTCCACACGCGGCACGTTGATGCCCGAGGCCTGCTTGCCGGCCATGCTCGGGATTCCGTAGTTGATCACCGAGTTCGCGACGGGGCCGAGGCTCTCGGCTTCTTCGGGCGTGAACGCCGCCCCGGTGTTGAACAACCACTCGAGGTCGCGCACGACGCTCTGCCGCAGGCGCTTCAGCGAGATCACGCGGTCGTCGCGCGATTCGACCTGCTTGTCCGGTGAGTCGTCGGTGAGCCGATCGAGCAACGCTGGTTGCAGTCGCTCCTTCGGGATCAGTTCGGCCATGGGCTCACGCCGGTGCGTCGAGGGTGATCTTGCGCACGTCGAGCAGCGCGTACTCGCCGGCGTCCGTCGCCAGCAGCCTCTGGCCCGCGCCGCGGAACTCGTCGGAACCGGCATCGCTCCACTCGGTGCGGCGGCAGAGCTGCAGCGCGGCATCGGTGGCCGTCTCCGTGCCGGGATAACGCGAGGGCCACAAGCCGACGGCCTCGCCGCCGTTGCGCCAGCGGAACTGGGCCGGCATCCAGACCATGTCGCGCAAGTCGGCGGGCGCCTCGAGCGTCACGGTGGAGATCGCCGACCATGGCACCCAATAGTACTTGCCGTTCATGATCACCTCCAACAGCGGACCGAGGCGCGAGTCGGCGTCTGCGAGCCACGCGAACGCTTGCTCCGTGGTCGCGGCCTTGTCCTCTCCTTTGACCGCCAGCTGGACGCGTCCGGGCAGCGCAGGAGCCTGGTCGAGCGCCTGCGCGCGAAGCGCCTGTGCCTGATCGACCAGGCCTTTGGCCGACAGCGCGACGGCCTGGATCATCGCCGCGATCCAGTTCGCGGGCTCGCCGAACACGAGCGGCGAGCGCGCACCCTGCCAGACCTCTGCGCGCAGCACCTCGCAGCGCAGTGCCTGCTCGTAGGTCTTCACCATCGGGATCGTGGTGCCATCGAGGTCGCGCACGACCTTGAGCTGCGTCTTCGCGCGCTCCCATTGGCCGAGGATCACGTAGATCTGGAACAGGAACACGCGGTGCTTCGCCTTCGCGGGCTCCTTGCGGACGAGGTCCTGCAGCTCCTTCAAGGCCGCGCTCAGATTGCCATCGCGAAGATGTTGTTCGGCTGACATGGTGATTCGGACGCCGGTCCCCGAGAGGTGAAGCAGGCAGGTCGCCGTTGAGCCGCGCCCGCTGCGGGCGTCGGCTCCAACGCAGGCGGCCCAGCCCCGC
>DASVAL010000005.1:0-15402 GCA_036376355.1 Planctomycetota bacterium | reverse complement strand
ACCCCCCTTCCACATGCGCACCGACACTCTCGTTCTGTTCGCCGGCCTCGCGTTGCTAGGCAACGCGACGGCCCAACGCCTTGCCACCTATTCGACCGCCGGCGCCGGCTTCGGCGAGCACCAGCCGCCCACTGCGGTCCTGCCTGCAGCGCTGCCGCCGGTCGCGGGCTACCCGACCGTGCCGGTCATGCCCGTCGTACCACCGGCGCCACCGTTCTTCATGCCGAACGGCGACAGCACGTTCAACAACATGACCGGCGTGCACTGGGTCACGAACGGCCTCGTGATGGCGCAACAGCCGACGCCGACGTTCCCCCCGCTCGCGCCGATCCTGCCGCCGTTCCCGATCCCGCCTGCCGTGCTCGCGGCGATCGCCGGTGGACCCGTGACCGGCATCGCGATCAATCCGGTCCTCGGCGTCATGTACCTGTGCGGCCAGGCTGGTCCCATCGTCGGCGTCGCACCGGTGCCGGGCATGCCGATCCTCGTGCCGCCGTTCCCGATTCCGTTCCCGACGGGTCCCATCACGGGCCTCGAGTGGGACGGCATCACGGGCACGCTCTGGGCCGTCGACGCACCCGGCGTCTGCTTCAACTTCTTGCCCGGCGGCGCGCCCGGCGCACCGCCGATCGCGCCGGCGATCGCGCTCGTCGCGCCGACCGGGGACGTCGCGATCGACAAGACGGGCTCGCTGAATCCGTTCGGCCTGCGCTCGCTCTACGTCGCCGCGGGTCCAGTGCTCGTCGACGTGAACACGCCCGCGCCGGTCTTCTTTCCGTCCGGCCCACCGCTGCCGAATGGCCTCGCGTTCATCGACCATCCGGCCTCCGTGCCGCCGGTCGGCACCTGCCTCTGCCCGGGCACGGGCTTTCCGACGCAGGCCACGTCGAGCGTGATGAGCAGCGGCAACGGCGCGTTCGCGTTGTCGAACGGCGGCTTCCCTCCGGGCTGGCCCGTCGTCTTCATCTTCGACGGCGTCTTCAGTCCCGTGTTCATTCCGTTCCCGCCGTCGGGATGCCCGCTCGGACTGGTGCCCGGCTCGCCGTCGATGATCACGTTCCTCGTGGTCGCGAACCCGGCCGGCATCGCCACGCTGCCGATTCCTCTCTTCTACCCGGTCGGTACGGGGCCGCTCTACAACCAGAACCTCTCGCTGTGCCCGACGGACCCGACCGGGTTCATCCTCTCACCGCTGCGCGTGATCGAGGTCGGCGGCTTCTGAGTCGGGCTGCATGCGGCTCCGAGCGCCGCATGCACACCGCCCCAGGACCTTGCCGCGCGCCTTCGGCGCGCCGCTGCGGTTCTGAGTCGGGCTGCGGCGCACGCGGCTCGGCGGCGACGAATCGGAGAAAGCCGCGTGCGCTGCATCGGAATCGGTTCTTCCCCGGTGTCTGCAACAACCGACACCGACCCATGAACCACATCACCTCGTCCCGTCTCGCCGTTCCCGCCCTGCTGACCGCCGCCGCGCTCGCGCAGGGTCCGGATTTCCTCGTCACCTACTCGCAGCCCGAAGTCACGCTGTCGGGCAGCGGCACCACGAACCTGCGCTTCCTCGCGCCGAACGAGATCGCGCACCTCGAGTGGTCCGCCGGTCCATGCTCGAGCCTGTCCGCCGAGAAGTGGGTGCCGCGCACCTGCTTCCACACCATGGCCGGTGACGAGAACGCCGACGGGACCTACTGGAACCCCGCGATCTTCGGCTCCATCGACGCGCTGGTCGCGACCGTGAACACGTCGCCGATCGCCGGCACGAACCCGCGCACGGTCTTCTACTCCCCGTCCGCCGCGATGGGCACGAACATCAGCGGCACCCCGGGGCTGCGTCCCGGCGACGTCGGCCGCATCGTGCGCACGAGCGCCGGCGACGGGCAGGTCGAGTACTTCATGCGGCAGGAGCAGTTCAACCAGGCGCTCGGACTGCCGGTGGCCTTCCCGATCGACGTCGATGCGATCGCCTTCTCGCCGAACCTCGGCGTGTTCTTCTCGCTCGACCAGGACGTGGTCGCGAACACGATCTGCGGGCCGATGCTGATCCAGGACGGCGCGGTGGTCCAGGTGCCGACCTGGGCACTGACCTACACGCCGGACTTCCGCGTCGCCAACGTGCTGCCCGTGTGCGCCGCCGTGCTCTACACGGAGGCGCAGATGGACGCGTTCGTGAACAACGCGCAGGTGACCAACCGCTTCGGCGCCTGCCTGACGAACGCGATCGACACCGAGTCGCTCGAGATCGACTGGCAGCATCCGACGGTGACGGTGTTCCCGTGTGGTGGCGCGGTCCTGAATGCGCCCGAGCTGATCTTCTCGACCGAGACGATGACGGGAGCGAGCCTGCTCACGACGGCGGGCGGCGGCACGATCTACCTCGGGCTCTGCGGCAGCACCGGTCGCGGGTGCGGCGGCGGTCCGACGTTCGGTCCGCAGATGGGCATCCAGCCGGCGAGCACGGCGGTCGGCGCGCCGAGCTACATCAACGGCCTCTTGTCGACGTTCACCTGGCGCTACACGATGGAGCCGCAGCAGCACGTGCAGAACGTGTTCCCGGCCGGCGCAGCGTTCGGCGCGACGAGCATCGAGATCGGCTCACCGTGGCTCTGGAACTTCGTGTTCATCGAGATCGTGCCGCCGACGGTGCCCGGCTCGTTCCCGGCCTTCCCGTTCTCGCTGCTGTGCTTCCCGGACCTCTACATCCCGAGCATCAGCTTCTACATGCCAGCCGCGGCGCCCGCGGGCTTCGGCTCGTTCCCGATGCCGGCGATCCCGGCCAACTGGCAGGGCAAGGTGCTGTTCCAGAGCCTGGCCTTCGGCGGCAGCGGCCTCGAGCTCAGCACGCCGGTCGTGATCGACGTGCAGTGAGTCGGCGCCGCGCGCGCCTCAACCGCGCTGCCGTTCGTCGATGCCCGTGGTCGAGCTCGGCGGCGCGAACACGTCGAGCACGACGGCCGTCTCGATCGCTTCGGCGCCGTGCGGCGCGTGCCTCGGCAGGTGGATCACGTCGCCGCCGGCCAGCACCCGTTCGCCATCCGCGAGCAGAAAGCGCACGCGCCCCGACAACACGCAGCTGAACTGCTCGTTCGCGTGGCTGTGCACGGGCACCTTGCAGCCGCGGTGCAGCGTGACGTGCGAGATCATCGCATCGGCGCCGACGAGGCGGCGGCGTTCGAGAGCCGGCATCGGCTCGTCGTGGGCCAGCTCGATCCAGCTCGTCGCGAAGGCCTGCGGTGGTGCCACGACTGCCTTCTGCGCAAGCGACTCGATGCGGGTCACGTGATGGTCGTCGTGCTCCGCGGTGAAGAACGCGACGTCGACCGCGCGCATCGGGCGCTGCAAGCGCGGATGAATGGCCTGCGCAGCGAGCCCTTTGGTGTCGAGTCGCTGGAGTCGGTCGAGCAGGATCGCCCGGCTGGCCGCGAAGTCGCCGAGCACCGCCTCGAACGTGCGGTTGTTGTGATCGGCGTTCCAGGTCGCGCGGTTCTCGACGTCCGCCGGCGAAAGCGTGGCCACGCCGAGCGCCAGTTCCTCGAGGCGGCGCACGTGCAGCGCTTCGAGATCGTGCAGGTGCCCGACGTGCTCCTGGATGGACCACCCGTCGCCGGGACGACGCTTCAGCTCGTTGGCCGGCAACCCGCGCACCGCAGCCGCGATGCGGGCCTTCGCGCCGCGCAAGCGCGACAAGAACACGTCGATGCGTTCGACTGGGTAGTCGAAGCGGAAACTGCGAGAGGTCCAGGGTTCTTGCATGGCGCCTGTCCGAGTTGTGGACGCATCAGGTTAGCCGCAGGGTGGAGACGAGGGACGAGCGGTCGGGACCAATCATTCCCTGCCTCGAGCACGCGCAGATTGCGGTGAAACGCGGCAGCGAAGTCGAGCGCGACTTGTGCAACGACCTGCAGCTGCCGCAGCGCGGCTCACGTGCAGTCACAGCGCATGATCGGTCGCTTCGCCGACGGTCGCGCGACCTCGACGAATCCGGCCTTCCGATAGGCGGACGCGACTCCCGTCCACGCGAACACGTCCGGCATTGCACCACCCTTCGTGTCCTGCGGATAACCCTCGACGATCCGCCCACCCTTCTTGCGCACGTGCGCGACGGCCGCTCGCAGCAGGGCAATCGAGACACCGCGACGCCGGTGCGCCTTCGCGACGAAGAGGCACGAGACGACCCAGACTGGTTGACGATCCAACGGCTTGAACAACCGTGAACGCGCGAGCGCCGGATAGTCGGCGCGCGGCGCGAGTGCACACCAACCGACGACCTCGCCGTGTCGCGACGCGAGCAGCCCCGGCTCGGCACCCGATTCGACGAGACGCTGCATCGCGCGCCGGTTGCCCTCGCCCTTCTGCGCGTCGAAGTCGGTCTTGCTCAGCCGCCACAACATGCACCAGCAGCCGCCGCAGGCGCCGCGCGTTCCGAACAGGCGTTCGAACTGCGGCCAAAGCGCCTTCGTGAGCGGCTGCACGTCGAGCTGCGGCACCTTCGTCTTCGGGGACAAGGCGATCATCTTGCCTCCGCGCGAGCCTTCGCGCGACGGGCGGCCGCTCGCAAAGCCGCGACCGCGCAGCACATCGAAACTGGTCCGGCGCCACTGCCGGATACCCCGCCTTTGCCGCTGGACGGCCAGCGCGGACTCCGGCAGCATGGCTGACTCTGTTGCGCGGGGGTCGAAGGAACGGCCGTGGAAGACAATCAGACGCAGACGTCGCATCGACGTACGTCAGGGATGCCGAAGCGTGTTGCCACGAACACGGCGTCGGTTGCGATCGTCGTGGTGAACTGGAACGGACTCGAGCTGACGCGCGAGTGCCTCCACTCGCTGCTGGTCCAGACGTGGTTGCCGGCCGAGATCCACGTCGTCGACAACGGTTCGGCGAACGCGGAGGCCGCGGCGCTGCGCGGCGAGTTCGGCCCGCGCATCCGCCTGCACGAGCTGCCGCGGAACGCGGGCTTCACGGGCGGCTGCAACGCGGCGATGGAGGTCGCGCTGGCCGAAGCCCGGTGCGAGTTCATCGCGTTGCTGGACAATGGCGCCGTTGCCGAGGCGAACTGGCTCGAAGAGCTCGTTCGCGAGATGCGGAGCGACGAGCGGATCGGCATCGTCACGAGCCGCATGCGGCTGTTCGACGAGCCGGACCTGCTCGACAACGCGGGCGCCTGGTTGCTCAGCAACGGCGACGTGTCGCCGCGCGGCCGGCGACAGCACGCAGCCGACTGGGAGCGCGCCGGCGACCTGCTCGCGGCGTGCGGCGGCGCCGTGCTGTTGCGTTGCTCGATGCTGCAGCGCATCGGGCTCTTCAGGCTGGACTTCTTCGCGAACTTCGAGCACGCCGACCTGTCGCTGCGCGCGTTCGTCGCGGGCTGGCGGATCCGCTACGCGCCGCGCGCCGAAGTGCGGCACCGGCTCGAGGCGGCAATCGGCCGCCTGCGCGACCACGAGTTCCACGCGCGCTCGGTGCGCAACGCGACGTGGGTGTTCCTCGTGAACCTGCCGCTGCCGGTGCTGCTTCTGAACCTGCCTGCATGCGTGCTGTCCAACCTGCTGGTCGCGCTGGTGCTGCCCTTCTGCGGGCGCCGCGGCGCCGCGTGGGCCTTCGTGCGCGGGCGGTGCCGCGCGATCGCCGAGCTGCGCGCGATCGCGGCCGAGCGGCGGCGGCTGCGGCCGCTGCGGCGCGCCTCGTCGTGGCGGCTGTGGCTCGCGCAGCGCAGCTTCGTTGCCGAGTACGTGCGCCTGGCGCTCGACGCCGTGCGCCGTCGCAAGACTCCGGTCGCCGGCTCCGGGACGATCCGGGAGCAGAGCCGCACCGAGACGTCGGAGCTCTTGCACAAGGCAAAGGGAGGCGACAGCGACGCCATGGACCATTTGTTCTCCCGCTACTACGAACGCGTGCGTCGCTCCGTCCGCGCGAGGCTCAGCGGAGACCTGCGCTCTCGCGGGGACCTGGACGACGCGCTGCGGCCGCACTTGACCAAGGCGTTCGAGAGCTTCGATCGCTTCGAGATGCGGCACGAAGGCAGCTTTCTGCACTGGCTGGCCGAATACGCTGCGCAGAACATCCACGACGCCTCCAGCCCCGAGCCCGTGCCCCCGGCGCCAGGCCGCGACGACGCTCGCGATCGCGCGGCACTCGAGGCGTGCCTCGGGCAGTTGGCCGAACCCCACCGCCGGATCATTGAACTGCGCGACTACCAGGGGCTCGGGTGGGACGAGATCGCCGAGAAGATGGGGATGAACGGCGAATCGGCAGCGCGCGAATGGCATCGCCGCGCGATGGTCGAGTTGGCCAGGCTCATGGCGGGGCGCGGCCGCGGTCCGGAGCGCGGTTGACCAGCGCACCTGCGTCGAGTTTCGCCGGCGCACCACCGACTGCGGCTACGGCGCCCTGGATGCGGCCCTTTCCCCCTGGACGCCCGAGTAAGACTCCGGCAGCATTGGCCAACTGGTTATGGTCGGGGTGTAGGAACGACATTGGACCACAATCTCACCCAGACGTGGGAACTCGTAGTGAAGGCCAAAGGCGGCGACGGCGACGCCTTGAACCGGCTGTTCAAACGCTACTACGAGCGCGTGCGCCGTTCCGTCAGGGTCAGGATCGGCAGCCGCCTGCGTTCGCGCATGGATTCGGACGACATCCTGCAGCCGACTTTTGCCAAGGCGTTCGAGAACTTCGATCGCTTCGAGATGCGGCACGAGGGCAGCTTCCTGCACTGGTTGGCCGAATACGCGGAACGCCAGATCCACGATGCTGCCGACCGTGAGAACGCCGTGAAGAGGCTTCCGCCGGCGGGGCAAGTCAGCCTCGACGACGACGGCGGCACCGAGTCGCGGGCCAAGCTGGACGTCCCCGGACGAACGACCGGCCCCGTCGACCGCGTCGTGCGCGGCGAACGCGAGGTGGCCGTCGAGGAGTGCCTCGAGCAGCTGGCCGAGCACCACCGCATGGTCATCGTGCTGCGCGACTACGACGGGCTCGAGTGGAACGAGGTCGCCGAGAAGATGGGCAAGAACACCGACTCGGCAGTACGCGAGATGCACCGGCGCGCATTGCTCGAATTGGCCAAGCTGTTGCGGCGGCGAGGCATAGGCCCCGAGCGGACTTGACGCGAGATTTCACGTGCTCCCACCCGGGCATCGCCCCTGAGGCCCCGGTGCAACCATGAGCCAACCATTCAATACACCTACTGTCGACGATCTCGCCCTCGAGTACCTGCTGGGGGCGGAAGCCGGGCTGCCGCCGGATCTCGAGGCCCTGACCACACGCCTGCCCGACAATGATTCGAAGGAAGAACTGAGGGAGATCGTCGAGGCCGCCGAGCTTGCACGCGCGACGTTTCCGGTGCCGTTTCGGCTGCGCACCATGATTGGGGGCCGCTACCTGCTGCTCGAGGAACTCGGCAGTGGTGGCTTCGGCAAGGTCTGGCGCGCCAAGGATCAGAAGCTCGGACGCGATGTGGCCCTCAAGCTGTTCCACCCGCTCATGGATGGGGAGCAGCTCCAGTCGACGCTGCGGCGCGAACGGGAAGCGCTGGCGCGTGTCCACCACGATGGCATCGTCCGGCTGCTCGACAGCGGACAACATGAGGATGCGCATTTCCTGGCGATGGAGTACCTGCCGGGCAGCACGCTCGACAAGGTGCTCGAACGGCTCTGCGCACGCCACGAGAAGTCGCTGCCGGACCGCGCCGCGGTGACGGCCGCGATTGGTGGCCCCCCTGCCACGGGCGAGCACTCGTGGCTGGAGGACAACTGGTACCGGACTTCGGCACGGATCACGATCGGCGTCCTCTGGGCCCTGGCTGCCGCCCACTCGCACCAGATCCACCATCGCGACCTGAAGCCGGGCAACATCCTGCTGCGGCCGAGCGGCCGGCCCGTCGTTCTCGACTTCGGCCTCGCTGGCCTCGGCGACGTCGCCCAGGGCACGCTGACGGGGCGCCTGTTCGGCACCGTTGCCTACATGGCCCCCGAGCAGCTCGAGACGATGCGCACGGGCAAGGATGCGCGCACCGACATCTACCAGATGGGGCTCGTGCTCTACGAGATGTTGACCTTCCAGCGCACCTTCACGGGGACCGAGCGCACGAGCCTGCTGGAGGCCGTTCGCCGCAGCAACATCCCGTCGCCGCGCCATCTGAGGAAGGGCATCCCCGCCCACCTCTCCGACATCTGCATGCGCGCCCTCGAGCGCGACCCGAACCGACGCTACGCCACGGTCGATGATTTCCGCGACGACCTCGAGCGATGGCTTGCCGGCCAGGTCCCCTCCGTTTCACGGCTCGGGCACGCTGGCAGGGCCTGGCGGAAGGTGCGCCGCTTCACCGTGAGCCACCGCGCCGCCGTCCTGGCGACCGCCTTGCTGACGCTCACGACCGGTACGGCGCTCTGGTATGCGCTGCGGCCAGAGGCCTTCCAGGCCAAGGCACTGGACCACAATCGCTACGCGGTCACCGTCGAGGAGGGTGGCGAGGTGTTCGCCTTCATCCAGTGGCTCGACGCGGAAGGGAAGACGGTCGGCATCGCGACGGCCCAGCTCAAGCGCATCGACGGGAACGCGCCGGAAGCGCCTTCCGAAGCGTCGGTCCGCCTCCAGAGCGGAACGACTACCGTCCAGGTCGTCCACCCGACCTGGGAGGTCCCCCTGGAGAACACTCGGAGCAAGGTCAACTGGCTCTTCGAGACGAACACCAGGCGGGCCACCGATTGGGGCATTCTGCGTGCGCGCATCACCAGGCAGGCCAATGAGGTGGACCGTCCCGTGACGGCCGATGAGCTGCGTCAGATCCACGGCACGCTCACCGCCAAGGGTGGCCGCGGCTACGGCATCGAGCCCTTGCCGATCGACCGCATCTGGGACTGAGTGGCCTGTTGGAGGTCGGCGGTATCGATGCATCCGCGGCCGAAGCACTTACGCGCCGCCCAGGATGCCCTGCGCCTCGAGCTCCCCAACGTGGCCGTGGGTGAGAGCTTCGTCCTGCCAAAACGCCTCGAAGGCCCTCAGTCTCGGTCGGGAGCTGAGAAGGCTGATGGTTTGCGTGGACACGCCACCGGAGAGCGCAATCCGTTGAGGCAGCACGGGCGCGAACATGCAACGGGAAGTGGCAGGTCCACGCAAACCGCCAGTTCCGGGACTGAGTGCCTGAGGAGGTCCGGGAATGCACTGGGCGGCAGCCGAGGCACTTGCGCGCCGGGAAGCAGGTCCCGGGCGTGCGCTTCACCCAGATTGGCCTGCTGGTGAGAGCTTCCTGCCTGGGCGACTTCCACCGGGGCACTCAGTCCGGGCTTCCTGCGAAGCTCGGCCCCGGAAAAGGTGACGGCCGGTGTCCTCGACACGGGCCGTCGCCACCCGCTCCTAGCTCATCTTGCGCAACTCAACTCCCCTGTCTTCCCAGGTAGATCGAGGGACTCAGGGGAATACCTGACGCAAGCGCACGCGCTTTCTCGAAAAACCGTGACCCGAGAGCATGGCGGGTGGTCCGGCGGTACCGCGCGCTATTTCGGTAGGAAGAAGAAGACGAAGCTGCCCTGGCCGGGTGGGCGCCGCGTGAAGGTCGGTACCTGCACCGAGGCGCCGGCCGTCGACATCCCCATCTCCGCTCCGATGCAGTTGTGGAGCAGATCCGCATACACGAAGTCCATCGCGGGCCCCTCCTTCTTGGGCGTGAGCGCCTTCAGGAACGCGCGGCAGAACGGAGACAGCCCCAGCCCGTCAGCGGCCTCCTCGCCGGCCGAGCCGATGATGTGCCGGGCCCGCGAGCGAAGGAACTGACCAGCCAACCTCGAGTCGCCCTGACGCAGTCCAGGACGCCCCTTGGTCGGCGAGAACATCGGGCCGGAGTGGCAGCAGTCGAGCACGACGAGCACGTGCTTGGCCGGGCACTTGTCGAGGAAGTTCGCGATGCGGAGCTGCGGGACGTAGCCCTCGTGGATGTTCGGGTTGTCGCCCGTCGAGCCCGCCGCGACCAGGAAGTACTGGTTGAGGTCCTTCACACCGTGCCCCGTGAAGTAGAGCAACACGCCATCCTCACGGCCCACCACGTCTTCCCTCTCGAGGCGGCACAGCTCCTTCTCGATTCCGAGCTTGTCGGCCTCGCGCTCGACCAGCGGTCTGATTGCTTCGGACCCCCAATTCCAACGCGCGGGGTCGTTGTCGATCAGCTTCTGGCGAACGGCCTTCACCTCGTTCACCGGGTTCTTGAGCACCGGGTGCGTCGAACCCGAGTAGCCCGAGGCGATGCCGATCAGCAAGGCGTGGCACTTGTTGTAGCCATCGGAGAACTTCTCATCGGTGGCGATCCGGGTCTCCACCGGCGGATCACCGCCGTCACCGCCGCCACCGCCGCCACCGCCACGGCTACCGCCCAACGAGTAGCCCACACCTCCCAGCGTCAACGCGGAGGCGACCAGGACGGCGAGGAGCGCGCGGCGGCTGAACGGCGCGCCCGCGTTCGCGACCGGGCGCGTCGCACGCAGTGCCTCCGCCGCGGCTTGCGCGGAGGGATAGCGGGCCGTGGCTGCCAGGTGCGTGCAGCGGCGCAGGACTTCGTGGAACGCCTTCGGCACGTCGGACCGTTTCGTGCGCAGATCGCTCAGCGGGCTCACGTCGCTCGTGAAGGGGCTGGGATCAGTACCGGTGAGGCAGCGATAGAGCAGGCAGCCGAGGGCGAAGACGTCGGTGCGCGGGTTCGCACCCTGGCCGGCGAGCTGCTCGGGAGCGACATACGGCGGCAGGTAAGGGGCGATCGCGGGTTCGGTGCGACGCTTGTGGTCGATCGAGGACTGCATCGGCCTGGCTTCGAAACCCTTCGCGAACGTGAACGTGCCGAGCCGCACGCGGTCGTCCGCGAGCAGGCGAACGCTCGCCACCGAGATCGCGCGGTGCACGATGCCGTGGTAGTGGACAGCGCTCAGTGCTTCGGCGAGCTGGATGCCGAGCTCGCGCGTCTGTTCGACGCCGAGCGGACCGGCGGCCAGGCGACTCTCGAGCGGCTCACCTTCGGGGAGATCCAGCACGAGCAGCGGACCTTCGGGCGTCACGTCGACCCAGTGGATCGGCTCGATGCCGTCGTGGCGCGCCTTGGCCAGCGCCCTGGCTTCGCGCAGCATGCGCTCGCGCACCGGCGTGGACCACCCATCCCAGGCACCGGCGCCGGGCAGCTTGAGCAGGACCTGACGTTGCAGCACGCGGTCATATGCGCGCAGCGTGCGCTCGAATGGAGTCGAGGGAAGCTCCTCGGCCATTTCGAATCGGTCAGGCAGACTCCACTGTCCGGTGTCCACGTTTCTCCTCCTATCACGCGTTGGGGCCGACTGGCATCTGATTCCCGCCGGCCGACATGAGCGCACATTGTAGCGGATTGCGGTGCCGGGGCCGATCCCCCCGCCTCGGCGGTCTCGGCGGTGGCCGGGTAAGTCCGGGAATCGGCGAAATCCTGCTGCGCCCGATCGGGGGGCTCCCCTCGGGGGGTCGTCCTCAACGACCAACACAAGACAGGAGACCTCACCATGTTCCGTATCGCGCCCATCGTCCTTCTCGCCTCCCTCTGCTCCATCACGACCGCACAGTCCCCGAAGGCCGCCCCCAAGAAGTCGGCCAAGCCCGAGCCGGTTGCCGAAGGCACCGTGATCAACGCGCCCGCCAACAGCAACGTGAACCAGAGTGCAGTCGCCGAAGGCACCGTGTTCGACGGTTCCTCTAGCAACGAGTATGTCGACAACACGCAGCCCGCCAACGGCAGCCCGAGCAACGCGACGCCGACCGACGCCGACGCGCTCGCTGCACAGGAGCCAGCCGACAAGCCGCTGCCGATCAAGGGCGCCGCCGATCTGCAGATGTCCGTGCTCGACTTCGGATTGCAGGCCAATGTGCACGGCTCCACGCCGGGCTTCTGGGGCGTGTTCGCAGTCTCGCTGACTCCGAACGTGGCGCACTTCGACGGTCTGCCGCTGCTGCTCAGCGACGCCGTCGTGATGGGCTTCGGCTACACGAAGAGCCAGGACCTGCAGTTGCTGGTGCCGTTCTCGATGCCCGCAAAGGCGATCTCGCTCTACAACCAGGCTCTCATCATCGATGCGCACGGCTACTGGGCGAGCGGCATCGTGGAGCTGGTGGTCGGTGGTGCGGATGCGCAGCCTGCCATCAACTGAGGCAGCGCGCACGAAATGAACGGGGCATGCGGTTCGCGCCGCGTGCCCCGTTCGCGTTCGTACGGCCATCGTGATTCGGAGCGAAGACGCGGCACGCAGTGCTCGAGCGAGACGAGAGGTCCGCGCGCAGCTTCTGGCGAATCCTGCTGCGCCAGGACGCGGGCCTCCCCTCGAGAGGTCGTTCCAAGCGACCTACACCAAACAGGAGACCTGATCATGTTCCGTATCGCACCCGTCGTCCTTCTCGCCTCCCTCTGCTCCCTGACGACCGCACAGTCCCCGAAGGCCGCCCCCAAGAAGTCGGCCCAGCCCGAGCCGGTTGCCGAAGGCACCGTGATCAACGCGCCCTCGAACAGCAACGCGGATCAGTCGATCGTCGAAGGCATCGAGGCCAACCAGGCACCGGGCGACGCCAACGCACTGCCCGCCGCGAAGAAGCCAATCGACGAGCCGATGCCGTTCGCGGGCTCCGCCTACCTGGAAGTGTCGGTGGTCGACGCCGGGCTGCACGCCTTCGTGCACGGCGCCGAGGAGGGTTACTGGGGCGTGTTCGCGCTCTCGCCGACTTCGGACCTGACCCATTCCTTCTACGGCCTGCCGCCGCTGCTCACCGACGGCGTCGTGATGGGCTTCGGCTACACGAAGACCCAGGACCTGGAACTGGTGGTGCCGCTGCCCTGGATGCCCGCGAACGCGATCAAGCTCTTCGGCCAGGCAGTCATCATCGACGAGTACGGCTACTGGGCGAGCGGCATCGTGCCGGTGGAGATCGGTGGTCCGCAGGGCGTCCAGGATGCGAACTGGATCCCCGCGAAGTAGCCCGCCATCGAACGGGCCTTCCCGAACGAGACGAACGGCGCATGCGGCTCTGGCCGCATGCGCCGTTCGCGTTGGTGCCGAGCGCTCGCCGCGCGGCGAACCGGCTGCGCCGCTACTTCAGCGGCGTCTCGAGCGCCTTGAGGATGCGCGCTGCGCGCTCGCTGACCTTCGTGTTGCCGGCGGACTTGATCATGGCCTGCAGCGCCTTCGGCGCGCCGTCACCCTTCTTCTCGCGCAACTGCTTGGTGATCTTCTCGAGCTTGCGATCCTGCGCGATCTCGGCCTTGCCGGCCTCGCTGTCGAACTCGGCGACGAGCGGCGTCACTTCCGCGACCCACGCGGCGTTCGTGCCGACGCTCTTCTGGAGGTTCTTCGCGGCCGCCTGGGCATCGAGCCAGCGCCCCTGCGACTGCAGCGTCGCGACCGCCTTCTTGGCCGACGCGTAGCGCCGGTCGATCTCGCCCTGCAGTTGCGTGCGCTCTTCACCTTCGGGCATCGCCGCGACGGCTGCGGCAGCAGCAGCGAACTCGCCCTTGCCGTAGAGGGCGGCGCGCACCTTGCGCGCTTCCGCGGAGGCGCCCCAGCCCTTCTTGCTCTTGGCCAGTTCGGCCGCGATCAGCTCCTCGATCTTCTTGGCATCACCGACCGGGTGGCCGGCCCACAGCAGCGTGCCGTCGACACCGACGAGCGCGCCGTGCGGGATGCCCTTGGACTCGGGGATCGGGACGAACACGTTGACGCTCGAGAAGCAGTCGTTGTCGGGGAACTTCTGCCAGAGGAAGGACTCGAGCGTCGCGTCGTCGGCACCCTGTGCTTCGACGAGGATCGACACGAGGCCCTTGTTCGACAGTTCGTGATCGTGCTTGATGGCGCTCGGCACGGAGCTGCCAATGCAAGGGCCTCAATGTGTGCCCCAGATGTCGATCATGACGGGCTGGCCGAAGAACTCCGACAGGCTCTGCCGGCCATCTCCGTTCAGGAACGTCGGGAAGGTGACTTCGGGGACTTTGTCACCGACAGCGGCGCGTTGCTGCGCCGCGAGGGGCAGCGCTAGCAGCAGGGAAGTCAGCAGCGGGGCACGGTTCATCACGGACTCCGGGGTTTCTCAGGGGGCCGCGGGAGTCTAGGCAGCGAGTGTTCGCCGGGCCTGTCCCACGACTGCAACACATGATTACGCACCGGGGAGCGGCGCCGGCCAGGTTTTTCGCACCTGGCCCGTGACCTCGATCGCGCGGCGCGTTCGGCATGGCAGAGTCCCAGGTGGCGAGGTATGACCTTTCGCCCTCAACCGCGCACTTCCTCCGCCCATGACCCTCTCCGCCGGCATCGTCGGCCTCCCCAACGTCGGCAAGACCACCGTCTTCCAGGCCATCACCGGTGCCGCGGCGTCGACGCGCAGCGCCAACATGTTCTCGACGACCGCACCGGTGCCCGGAATCGTGAACGTGCCCGATCCGCGGCTCGAGCAGATCGCGCGCTACATCGCGACCAAGAAGATCGTGCCGGCCCAGATGCACGTGACCGACATCCCGGCCCTCGTGTCGGGCTCGAGCGAGGGTGCGGGCATGGGCATAGGCTTCCTCGGCGCGATCAAGGAGAGCGACGCGCTGCTGCACGTCGTGCGCTGCTTCGCGAACGAGGGCGTGCAGAACTCGAGCGGCGGCATCGATCCCGCCGGCGACGCCGAGATCGTCGAGCTCGAGCTCGCGAACACGGATCGCGCGACGCTGAAGCGCAACATCGAACGCACGGCCAAGAAGGCCAGGGGCCCCGACGCCGAGGCGAAGCTGCAACTCGCCGCGTTCGAGAAGGCGATGGCCGCGATCGACGCAGGCAAGCTGCTGCGCCAGGTCGAGTTCACGGCCGCCGAGAAGAAGCTGCTCCAGCCGCTGTTCCTGATGACGATCAAGCCCGTGCTGTTCCTCGCGAACGTCGGTGACGACGACCTCGCGGGCGAGAGCAAGCACGTCGCGGCGCTGCGCGACTACGCGCACCGAACGGGGGCCTTCACAGCGCACCTCTGCGGCGACCTCGAGGCCGAGTTCGCGGTCATGGCTCCGGCGGACCGCGAGCAGTTCATGAAGGACTTCGGCTTCACCGAGTCCGCGCTGTCGCGCATCATCCATCGCACGTTCGACCTGCTCGGCCTGCAGACCTACTTCACGGCGGGCGAGATCGAGGTCCGCGCCTGGGTGATCCACCGCGGCGACACCGCGCCAGTCGGCGCCGGCGTGATCCACACGGACTTCGTCAAGAAGTTCGTGCGCGCCGAAGCCTACAAGTTCGAGGATCTCATGGCGCACAAGAGCGAGAAGGCGATCCGCGACGCGGGCAAGCTGCGCCTCGAGGGCAAGGACTACGTGCTGCAGGATGGCGACGTCTGCCACTTCCTGATCGCGAACTGAGCCGGCTTCGCCGAAGCTGCGCGCATGGCTCGAAC
>DASVAL010000141.1:0-72753 GCA_036376355.1 Planctomycetota bacterium | reverse complement strand
ACAGCGAGTCGTCCTTGCCGCCGTCGTAGTAGCTGCTGTCGCGTTCGTAGAAGACGCTGACCAGGCCGCCCGCGCGCCAGCCGTTGCCGATGTCGAAGAAGCCGCCCGCCGAGACGCCGAGCTCGTACTCGAGCGGTGCTTCGGCGCGCGTCACACCGACGGCGCCGTCCCAGTTCTCGCCGAGCGGCTGCACGGAGCGCTCGCGGCCCGTCTTGCCGAACGCGTGTACGCCGCCGCCCTGGTAGGTCAGGAAGTTGCTGCGGCCCGTGACCTGCGAGTCGTGGCTCGTCGCGACCTTCCAGCGCACGAACGCCGGCTCGTGCGGCACACCCTTCAGCGCGACGTCGACGGCGCCGCCCGATGCATCACCCTGCTGGTCCGGCGTGAACGTCTTGCTGACCTTCAGGTTGTCGATCACCTCGGACGGGAACTGGTCGAGCTCGACCGCGCGCTTGTCCTCGTCGGCGGTCGGCAGGCGCACGCCGTTCATCTGCGAGCTCACGTAGCGGTCGGGCAGGCCGCGGATCACGGCGCTCTTGCCGTCCTGCACCGAGGCGCCCGCGACGAGGCGCAGCGCCGCGGCCGCGTCGCCGGCGCCGGCCCGCTTCATGAGATCGCTGCTGATCGAGTCTAGGAACGAAGCACTGTCGAAGCGCAGCTCGAGCAGCGCACTCTCGGTGTCGGCGCCGACCTGCAGCACTTCCTGGACGATGAACTCCTCCATGTCCGTGAAGTCGCCCGCGAGCTCGACGCGCACCTCGGCGAGCTGTCCCGCGGCGACGAGCAGGTCGGCGCGCACCTGGCGCAGGTAACCCTCCTTCGCGACGACGAGCGTGTAGCGGCCCGGCGGGACCTTCGCGAACACGAACTGGCCCTGGTCGTCGGTCGTCGCGCGGAGCGCGAGCTCGACGATGTCCACCACGGCGCCCGCCAACGGCGCGCCGAAGTCCTTGTCGAAGGCGACGCCGCGCAGCGAGCCGTCCTGCTGCGCCGCGACCGCTGGCGCGAAGGCCATCGCGGCGGCGAGACCGGACAGCAGGAAGTGCGTTGGATCGGGCCCGTTCACCACGGGTTGCCCAATCCCTCACAGATCTCGCGCATGCGGGTCCAGAGCTGTGGTGACGGCTCGATGCGATGTGTGGCCATCACGACGGCCGTGTCGACGAGGTCGTCGGCGCGCGGCCGCGAGTTCGGGTTCTCCATCGCCTCCTCGAGTGCTTGCGCGAACATGCCGTCCGCCGTGGCCGTCTCGCCGAGCGCGTGCCAGGCCAGCGCGAGCGGGCGCAGCGCCTCGGCGCGGTCGATGTTCACGATGCTGTCGCGCTCGCGGTGGTAGATCGCGAACGCCGCTTCGGCATCGGCGCGCGCTTCGTCGACCTCGCCGGCGCGAGCTCGCAGCTCGGCGAGCCGCGCGAGCTGCGGCACCTGGTCCGCAGGGCGCCACGTGTGTGCCGCCGCGATCCTGCGTGCCGTGGCCAGCAGTGACCGGGCCGTGGCCTGGTCGTTCTTCTCGAGGCACGTCGCCGCGAGCTGCGCCAGCGCCGAGAGGCGGATCAGCGGCGGCAGCTTGTCGTAGCCGACCGCGATGCGCTGCTCGATCACCGTGCGGTGGGCCGCGACGTCGAAGAAGCGCTCGTGCACGCGCAGCAGCGTCAGGACGGCCGTGTGCTGCTGGCCGAGGCTCATGGTCGGGAACGCCGCGTGCATGGCCGCGAGCTCGTTGCCGACCTCGGCCTCCGTGAGCAGCAGCGCGCGGTCGGCCAGCGTGCTGGCCTGGTCGGGGTCCACCGCATTGCTCGACGCGGCGTCGATGCGTGCCGCCAGCTGGTCGGCGCGCGCCGGATCGCCGAGCAGCCGGCACGCGCGCGCGAGCTTCGCGAGGATCAGGTCGCGCCGCCACAGCTGCGCATTCGGGCCGGCCGCGAGCTCGGTGGCGAACTTCTCGGCGCGCGCGACGAAGGCCAGCGCCTCGTCGCGCTGGCCGCGCCGCGCGCAGAAGCCAGCGTAGTCGGCCTCGGCACAGCCGCGCCGCCAGTCGGCGATGCCCTGCGCGAGCTCGAGTGCGAGCTGCGGCTGCTCGATCTGGAAGCAGCCGGCGACGACGACCTCCTGCGCGCGCGAGCGGTTCTTGCCGTGCGGATCGAGCGGGAAGGCCGACGCGGCGCGGAACGCGAGCCGCAGCAGCTCGAGCTGGAAAGGCTGCAGCGGGGGCGCCGTCAGCGCGGCCGCCGCGGGAGCACCGCTCGGCGAGGTCGGGACTGCCGCGCCACCGTCCGAGCAGGCGGGAGCGAGCAGCAACAGGGTGGGAAGGAAGCAGCGAGAGAGGTGGTGCGACATCGTGGGGGAGCGGAGTGGCAGCGAGAGCGGCACGGGCGGGCGCAGCACCTCGTGCTGCGGCCGCCGCGCGTGGTGTCTGCTCGATCAGGGCAGCAGGTGGGACTGCGCGTTCGAGAACGCGAACTCGCCGCCGGGCACGCCGAGGTCGAAGCTCGCGAACTGCGTGTGGAACACCGATCCCGCGATGCCGGGCGGCACGAAGATCGGACCGACCGCCGCGGTGCCACCGGCGCCGACCGCGACGATGATCGTGTCGGGCGTCGGCACGAGGATGCCGCCGAAGATCGGCAGGCCGAGCTGGAACGGGCCGCCGAACACGAGGATGCCGACGTTGATCAGCGGATCGATGTTCTCGACGACGAGCGTGACGTTCGTGTTCGGCGCCCAGTTGCCGGTCGTGTAGTGCACGGGCGCACCGACGATGCCGGGCCGCTCGGCCGCGATGTAGACGTTCGCCTTGCTGTTCGTCGTGAGGCCGAAGCGGGCCGTCGCGGTCCAGCCGATCAGCCAGTTGTTGCCGCGCGGGAACGCGCCGCGGAAGCGCGACGAGGTGAAGAAGCCGTCGTTCGGCGCGAACCCGACGGCCACGAGCGCGTCGTTGGCCGGCGTCGGGTCGAGGAACGTGACCGGCTGCGAGGTGTTGACGCCGTTCGTCAGCACGGCCGGGCCGCGCGTGATCGAGACGATCGGCGAGCTCGCGACGATCGTGTTGTTCGCGTTCGCCGTGCCGCCGCCGCCCGCGAACACGAGCCGCGTGTTGGCCTCGGTGTAGGCCGCGGCCCGCAGGTTGTTGTAGAAGACGTTGTCGCGGAAGTCGATCAGGTTGCCGCTCGCCTGCGCCGTGTAGGCCGCGGCCGGGTTCGCGAACGGGTTGATCCCCGAGGTCACGGTGCAGGCCGTCGTCCAGCGCGCCGCGAAGTCCAGCGTGCCGTTGCAGCCGTAGCCCGTGTTGCCGTTCTCGAAGTCCGAGATGTCGTTGTTGACGACGTTGTCACCGGCGTCCATGAAGATGCAGTTGCGGAACTGCACGTTCGCGTTGTCGCGCCAGGCCGTCAGGTGGTCGCCGGCCGTCGAGCCGTTGGTCGGGTGCGGCATGCCGATGACCGTGAAGTTGTAGATCGACGCGGTCGTGACCGGCTGGTAGTGGCAGAGCTCGGCGCCGTCGATCTCGATCGCGTTGTCGCCGAAGCCGGAGCCTTGCGCGCCGGCGCCGCTGTGGCCCTGCACGATGAGGCCGTACTGCGCCTTGCCGCGCCAGCCCTGGTCGAGGTCGAGGCTGTCGTCGCCGATGTTCCAGATGCTCAGGTACTCGAGGTTGACCGTGCCGCCCCAGACCTCGATGCCGTCGTCGAGGTTGTTCAGGACCTCGATGTGGTGGATCTCGGTGTTGCGGCCGATGCCGCCGAGCGAGAGGCCGTTCAACTCGACGCCGACCGCCGCCGTGCGGCCGCCGTAACGCAGCGAGACGTAGCTGAGGCTGCCGCTGTCGTCGTTGTCGTTGCCGCCGCCGTAGTCGTTCAGCGACGTGACAGCGGGCGTCAGGCCTTCCATGTCGGCGTAGTTCGAAGCGCTCGGCGCCGGCGTGTTCGAGCCGATCTGGTTCTCCGAGATGTAGGCACTGCCCATGATCGTCAGGTTGCCCCACTCGTTGTTCGCGAGCTGGCGGTAGGTGCCCGTCTGCGGGTTGCCGCCGGTCCACGTCAGCCGGTCGTCGTCCGACGTCATGATGATCGGATTCGTCGCGGTGCCGTTCGCGATGATCTGCGCGCCGCGGCAGATCGCGAGCGTGCTGTTGTTCGTGCTCGCGATGACGGTGCCGGCCTGGATCGTCAACGTCGCGCCCGGCTCGACGTAGATGTCGCCCTGCAGCTGGTAGACGTTGTTCGAGGTCCACGTCGTCGACGTGGCGATGTTCGAGTTGATCACGATCTGGCCTGTGGCGCTGGCACAGAGACCGAAGCCGATCGCGAATCCGCTCAGGATCAGTTGCTGTTGCATTGGTTCGTTTCTGGGTGGGAGGAGAGAAATGGCAGGAGCAACCCGAGTGGTTGCCCTGTGACCGGAACGCAAGCTAGGCCGCTGGATGCAGACGCCGTGAAGGGCCGGTGACGCTTTGGAGAATGCGCGCGAGGCCGCGCTGCGATCTCTCGTCGCGCCCTGCCGTGAGCTCCGCGTGAAGGAACGATCAATCGTCGGCTTGCGGCACCGGCGTGGTGGCGCGCGCGCGAAACGCGCTGCAAGCTCCGGCATGCCCCGACCCTCGCCCATGCGGACCACGTTGCTCTGCGTCTCGCTGCTCGCCGCCTGCAACGTCGACGACCATGCGCCCGCCCCGCCGATGCCGACCGTCCCGATCACGTCGGCGAACGCGGTGCTCGTCGCGCGCGCGGCGGTCGGCGCCTCGCTGGGACTCGCCGACGTCGCCGGCATCGCAGTCGCGGTGATCACTGCAACACCGCCTGAACCGACGTCGACGATCCCGGGCAGCGGCGGTGGGGAAGTCGTGCGCACGTGGGACGATCGCGACGAGAACGCGCGCGTGTCGACGGGGGACCTGTTCGTGCTGCGCTTCACGGGCTTCGGCGAGGACGGCCTCGTGCTCGACGGCGAGATGTCGTTCGACTCGCTCGTCGTCGACGGCGACCTCGTGAACGGCCTCAGCTGGCTGCTGGACGCGCGGCTCCACTTCGACGACGTCGCGGTCGACTCGGCCGCGGGAACCACGACGCTGCGCGGCCCGCTGTGGTGCTCGCGCGAGAAGCGCGCGACCGTCATGACGCTGGACCTCGAACCGGCCGAGGGCCTCGCCGTCGACGGTGGTGAGGTCGCGGCCGGGACTCCGTTCGCCTACCACGACTACGTGCTCGACTTCACGTTCGCGCAGTACGGCGCCGGCGCGGTCGCGAGCGACGTGATCGGCGGCCTCGTCGAGTTCGAGACGAAGGTGCCGTTCACGGGCATCCAGGTCCTGCCCGACCCGTCGGTCGGCGAGCTCGAGGTGCGTGGTGCTTCCGGCAGCAGGCTCACGATCCGTGCGGTCGACTCGGTCGACGTCGAGCTCCTGCTCGACGCGGACGGCGATGGCACGGCGGAGCAGACGATCCCGCTCGCGTGGTCGCAGCTCTGAGTGCGCGCGGGACGCCGCCGCTTCAGAAGTCGCTTTCGCCGAGGCTGCTCATGTCGCCGACGGCGCCGATGGCGATGCTCGCGCATGCACAGAGCAGGGCCAGAGCAAGGACGCAGTGGGGGTTCGTTCGCATGGGTCACCTGCCTCGCGGGTGGTCACGCGGGTAGTGGGACACTAGCCTGTTCGCCGCAATGAGTGAGGCCCCGTTCGCGCAGTGGTTCGAAGCCGTATGGTCCGACCGCGAGGACCGCGTCTACAAGGCGCTGTTCGGCAACCTCGGTGACGGCGTCTACGCGGCGGGGGCCTCGGTCTACGACCGCTTCCAGAAGAAGCCGCACCCGGGCTGGCTCAATCACGGCGTGTTCGCGTGTCCGCCGAACGAAGCGCGCCCGAGCTGGCTGTTCGTGACGTCGGGCCTCAGCAACCCGTGGAACCTCGACCGCCCGGGCCGCGACCCGTCGGGCTTCTCGGGGCTCGGCTTCGAGCTCGCGATCGAGACGCCCGGTCCCGCGGACTGGGCCGTGCCGCTGCTGCACAACCTGATGGCCTACGAACTGCTCGTCGCGGTCGGCACCTACGAGGGTGCGGAGCTGCTCGAGTACGGCAACCGCGTGCCGCTGAACGGCTCGATCACGCCGGCGTTCGCGAGCGCGATCCGCTGGCTGCTCGTCGAGCAGCCCAAGCACTACGCCTCGGCGTTCGAGCTCGCCTCGGGGCGCGTCGATCTGTTCCACCTCGTCGGCGCGACCGATGCGGAGGTAGAGTTCGCGCGGCAGAACGACCAGGACTCGCTCGTCGGGCTGCTGCAGCAGAAGGGCGTCTACCCGCGCACCGACGCGGCGCGGCCGAGCGTGCGATGAGCGGCGGGGAGCAGCCGCCGCGCGAGCGAACGGAGCCACCGCGGTTGCCCGGCGTCCAGTCGGGTGGCGTCGCGTCACCCTGCATCCTGGTCTGCGTGATGGGAGCGCGCGGCCTCTGCCGCGGCTGCAAGCGCACGCTGCGCGAGATCGCTCGCTGGCCTTCGATGAGCGACGACGAGAAGCGCGCCGTGCTCGCGGCATTGCCCGCGCGCGCGCCGGGCGCATGACGTTGCGGGCCGCGGTCGTGTCCGGGCCCTCGCACGACCCCGTGGACGCTCACTGGCCCACGATGTGCTTTCGCGAGAAGCGTGCCGTGGGAACTGATGGTCTGCGTGGAGCTGACCACGCGGATTGCGCGGAGCAGGCAAGGCATCGCAGGGATTGCGCCCTGCTCCACTCGAACCATCAGCTCTCGTCTTGCACCGGTTGACAGGGTTCTTGCCAAGGCGGACTCTCCTGGTGGCACGGCCTCTCCCGGGCGAGGACCGGGTGACAACACCCACCCGATCCGCGCGACAGACCCCCAACCCGTGCACCCCAGTGTGATTGGAGAGAGTCATGGCTGTTTGCGGTGCAGTACGCTTGTCCCTCGCAGTGATCGCGGGCGCACCGATCGCTGCTCAATGGACTCCTGTTTCCGCCCTCAACGCGCCGCCTGCGCGGACGGACTTCACGCTCACGCCGTTGCCCAACGGCGAGCTGTTGCTGTTCGGAGGTGACATCACGAACCCGACCGCGACCGAGTGGTCGTGGAACGGCATCCGTTGGGCTCCGGTCAGCACGCCGGTTCCGCGCCGCCAGGGCCACGCGATGGCCGTCGACGAGTCGACGGGCAATCTCGTGCTGTTCGGCGGCACAGGCCTGTCGGGGCCACTGACCGACACGTGGACGTTCAACGGCGCCGTGTGGACGCAGGTGATGACGCCCACCTCGCCACCGTCGCTGACGCAGTCGTCGATGGCGTTCGATCCGGCCAGCAACGGCATGATCCTGGCCGGTGTGACGGGAGGCGTGTTCCAGACCTGGCGCTTCGCGGCCGCCGATTGGATGCAGGTCGGCGCGGTGGTCCCTGCCGGTGCGGTGGCGGTCTACCACGACAGCGTGCGCCGCGAGCTCGCTTTGTTCGCGTTTGCTCCTGGCCTCACGATCCATCGGCTGACCAGCGGAGCCTGGGTGCAGACCGGTGCCGACGCATTGCTCGCCGCTGCGCCGTTCCTCTCGACGTTCGACCGCGATCGCGGCCGCTTGATCCTGCTGGCGCCAGGCGTTGCGAACGGGACCTACGAGTGGGATGGCCTGTCCGGCTCGTCCTTCGCGGGTGCGGTTCCGCCGGCGAGCACGTCGCCGGCGATCGCATTCCACCCGGCGCGGTCGGAGACGATCCACGTCGCGACGACCGGGCCGCTGTCGGTCTGGCGCTGGGCGCCCGAGCCCGTTCCGTTGGCGACGGTTCACGGCACACCGTGCCAGAGCCCGCAGTTCCAGCTCGGGCTCGCGCCCGGTGATTCGGCGCAGCCTGGCGCCAGCCATCGGCTGCGCATGGAGGGGCAGAACGGCCCGTTCCTGACGTTCGCGCTGATCGGCTTCTCGCACATCAGCTACTCGGGCGTGCCGCTGCCGACGCCGATTCCGCTCGGTGCCCTCGGTTGCTTGCTTCGCGTCGAGGCGGCGATCATCACGTTCGCCGGCGTTGGCTTGCCCGCGCAGCTGCAGCTGACGTTGCCGAACTCGTCGAGCCTGCTCGGCCAGCGCTACGACGCGCAGGGCATGCAGTTCGACGCGACGGGCGTGCTCGACACGACGAACGGACTCGAAGTGCAGGTCGGCCTGCCGCTCGACGTGAATTCGCTCGTGGAGACGTTCGCGACCGCTGGCAATCGCGATCCGCACGCCTCGGGAGACGCGTGGACCGGCGGCAACGTGAGCCCGGTGGCGCTCGGCGGCGATGGCCGGCACGGCTCGTTCGACCACACGCACGGCACGGTGAATCCGGCCGGCGAGTTCGTGTTCGACAACCTCAACTTCCTGGTCACGGCGGAGCGCTCGTTGACGGGGCAGGCCTACGTCGTCAATGACGGCAGGTACTACTTCACGGACTTCGCCGTGCCGGCCGGAGTCACGGTGCGCTTCGTGGGCTCGGTGCCAGCACAGGTCTTCGTGCGCGGTCAGACCGACATCCGCGGCACGATCGAGGTGAGTGGCGCCGAGATGCCGTTCTGGGTCCCGACCATCGCGCCTGCCGTCGGCCAGAAGGTGTCGACCTTCGACTCGCGCGGGGTGAACCAGTTCCAGACTGGCCAACCGGGCGGCACACCGGGTTGCGGCGGCGGTCGCGGTGGCGATGGCGGCAACGAGTGCCGCAGCATCGGCCCGGAGATCGCGCCCGGCCTCCCGCCGCCCTTCGACGGCAAGGTCGGGCAGGACGTGCGCGTGTCAGCAGGCCACGCATACGCTGCGAGCTCGGTCGGCACCGGCGGCGTCGGCGGCGTGCTACATCCCGCCTCGGGCCTCACCGTCAACTTGCCGCTCGTCGGGACGCTCTATCGCGCCCACTTCTCGATGGGTGGGTCGGGCGGCGGCTTCTCGGGGCCGGGTGGCACGTCGAGCGGCACGGCGCTCATCGGCGCCCAGCTGAGCCCCACGGTCGGCCCCAGCGCGGCGTTCCCGCTGATGCCGTTCCCGCCCGCAACGCCTCCGCCAGGCTACACATCGCTGGACCACTTCCTGGTCGGCGGTTCGGGTGGTGGTGGCGGCGGCAGTGCTTCGTTCGGCACGATAGGCTTCGCGGCGGTCGCGACAGTGCCTCCGAACGTCTACCAGGCCGGCCACGGCGGTACGGGTGGTGGTGGTGCCGTCGCGGTGCGCAGCGGCGGCGCTTTGACCGTCACGTCGACCGCGACGCTGCGAGCGAAGGGAGGTGCTGGAGTCATCATCAATGGCGACAGCCCGCTCACCCCGTCCACTCCGGACCTCAACAACGGGGTCTCTTCGCCCGGAGGCGGCGGGTCCGGCGGTTCCTTCCTGCTGCAGTCGAGCGACACGGTGACCTTCCAGGGCATCGTCGACACTGCGGGCGGCGCAGGCAGCCGCACGGCGTTCATCACGCCGGCCTCCATCAACCAGATCACGCAAGCCGGCTCCGGCGCGCCGGGCTTCTATCGCCTCGAGGCTCAGGGCGCGATCACCTTTGCGGGCACGGGAACGCCGGCCTTCGTCGCCAGTGACAACAGCGGACCCCTGACCGACCGCGACGACCGCTCGGGCTCGCGTTCCTTCTGGATGCAGCCGCCGACGAGCGAGCTGCCGGTCTACCTGCGTTACGAGCTCACGGTCGACGTCGCCGGTTCGACGGTGCTCTTCAGCGACGACCCGACGGTGTCGCTGCTGCGCGCCGACGACCCGAACGGCGCCGCGGTGCTGCGCATCCAGGGTGCGCGCACCGATCCGCTGACGGGCCTCGTCGTGCCGTCGACGATCGGTCCGTGGCGCACGAGCCTGCTGCCGGGCGGTGAGAGCTCGATCAACCGTGATCGCGCGAAGGTGATTCGCTTCGACCTCGTTCTGAACAAGAGCCTCGGCCCCGTCGCCGTGCGCGAGCTGCGGTTGTTCTGGCGCTGATTGCGCTTCGCACAGCGATCGTCGCGCGCACGACACGGAGTCACGTGCCGTGCTCGCGGCGCCCGCTGCTACGCCCCGGCGGATGAAGTCGCAGGCCGGCGATCGTGCGATTGCAGCGCTCGCGCGACCCCGTTGACACGATCCTCACGTGGGCAGATCCTGCCCATCGCACGGGCGTTCCGCTCCACGGCCGGTGCCAACACCACCAGGTCCTCGCGAACACGCCCCCAACCCCGTGCAACCCACTTCGCCTGGAGACTGACAAATGGCTGTCAGCCGTGCCGCACGCTTTTCCCTCGTACTGATCGCGGGAGCTCCGCTCGCTGCTCAGTGGATTCCCGTTCCCGCCCTCAACGCGCCGCCGTCGCGTTCCGGCTTCACGCTCACTGCGCTGCCGAACGGGGAGCTGTTGCTGTTCGGAGGTGACGTCGCCAATCCGGCCGCGACCGAGTGGTCGTGGGACGGCATCCGGTGGGCTCAGGTGACCACCCCGGTGCCGCGGCGCCAGCTCCACGCGATGGCCGTCGACGAGTCGACCGGCAACCTCGTGCTGTTCGGCGGCACAGGGCAGTCAGGGCCACTGACCGACACCTGGACGTTCGACGGCACCGCGTGGACGCAGGTGATGACACTGACCTCACCACCGTCGCTGGCGCAGCCGTCGATGGCGTTCGATCCGGCCACGAGCACGATGATCCTCGGTGGCTCCAACGCCGGCGTGTTCGAGACCTGGCGCTTCGCGCTCGGGGATTGGACGCAGGTGAGTGCTTTGGCCCCGCCCGGAGCGGTCGCGATCTACCACGACAGCGTGCGCCGTGAGCTCGCCCTGTTCGCGTTTGCTCCTGGCCTCACGACCTGGCGCCTGAGCAACGGAGCCTGGGTGCAGACCGGTGCCGATGCGTCGCTCGCCGCTGCAGCTTTCCTGTCGACGTTCGACCGCGATCGCGGCCGGCTCGTCCTCATGGCGCCGGGCGTGCCGAACGGGACCTACGAGTGGGATGGCCTGTCCGGGTCGTCCCTCGCGGGTGCGACTCCGCCAGCGAGCCCGTCGCCGGCGATCGCGTTCCACCCGGCGCGATCCGAGGCGATCCACGTCGTGACCACGGGGCCGCTCGCGGTCTGGCGCTGGGCACCCGATCCCGTTCCGTTGGCGGCGGCGCACGGCACACCCTGCGTGAGTCCGCAGTTCCAGCTCGGGCTCGTGCCCGGTGACTCGCCGCAGCCTGGCGCGAGCCATCGCCTGCAGGTGCAGGGCCCGAACGGCACGTCCTGGACGTTCGCGCTGCTCGGCTTCTCGCACACGACCTACCTCGGCATGCCGCTGCCGACGCCGTTCCTGCTAGGGCCGGCCAACTGCCAGATGCGGGTCGAGCCGGCGATCCTCAGCTTCCTCGGCACCGGTCTGCCCGCGCAGCTCCTGCTGACCCTGCCCAACGCATCGGTGCTGCTCGGCCAGCGCTACGACGCGCAGGGTGTGCAGTTCGATGGCACGGGCGTGCTCGACTCGACGAACGGACTCGAGGTGCAGGTCGGTCTGCCGCTCGCTGCGAATCCCCTCGTCGAGACGTTCAACTCGCCGAGCAATCGCGATCCACTCGCTTCGGGCGACGCCTGGGTGGGCGGCAACGTGAGCCCCGTGGCGCTCGGCGGCGACGGCCGTCACGGCTCGTTCGACCACACGCACGGCACGCTGAATCCGGCCGGCGAGTTCGAGTTCGACAACGACAACTTCGTGGTAACTGCGGAGCGTTCGTTGACGGGGTTGGCCTACGTGATCACCGACGGCAAGTACTCCTTCACGGACTTCGTCGTGCCGGCCGGAGTCACGGTGCGCTTCGTGGGATCGGTGCCGGCACAGATCTTCGTGCGCGGCCAGACGGACATCCGCGGCACGATCGACGTGAGCGGCGCCGAGATGCCGTTCTGGGTCCCGACGATTCCCCCAGCCGCCGGCCAGCACGTGTCGACCTTCAACTCGCGCGGAACAACCCCGCCGGGCAGCTTCGTGAATGGCCAACCGGGCGGCGCCCCGGGTTGTGGTGGTGGTCGCGGCGGCGATGGCGCCAACGAGTGCCGCAGCACGGGCCCCGACATCGTGCCCGGCCTCCCGCCACCCTACGACGGCAAGGTCGGGCAGGACGTGCGCGTGTCCGCTGGCCACGCGTACGCGGCGAGCTCGGTCGGCACCGGCGGTCGCGGCGGCGTGCTGCATCCGGCTTCGGGTCTCACGGTCAACACACCGCTCGTCGGCGCGCTCTACCGCCCCCACTTCTCGCAGGGTGGATCGGGCGGTGGTTTCTCGGGGCCAGGTGGACAGTCGAGTGGCACGGCGCTGATCGGCGTCCAGCTGAGCCTCACGGTCGGCCCCAGCGCGGCGTTCCCGCTGATGCCGTTCCCGCCCGTTGCGCCGCCACCTGGCTACACGTCGCTGGACCATTTCCTGGTCGGCGGCTCGGGCGGTGGTGGCGGCGGAAGCGCTCCGTTCGGCACGATTGGCCTCACGTCGGTCGCGACCGTGCCGCCGAACGTCTACCAGGCAGGCCACGGTGGTACGGGTGGTGGAGGTGCCGTCGCGGTGCGCAGCGGCGGTGCTTTGACGGTCTCCTCGACCGCGACGCTGCGGTCGAAGGGAGGTGCTGGAGTCGTCGTCAACGGCGACAGCCACCTCACGCCGGCCGTCCCGGACCTCAACAACGGGATCTCGTCGCCAGGAGGTGGTGGGTCCGGCGGTTCGTTCCTGCTGCAGTCGAGCGACACCGTGAGCTTCCTGGGCACGGTCGACACGGCGGGCGGCGCTGGCAGTCGCACGGCGTTCATCACGCCATCCGTCCTCAACCAGGTCTCGCAAGCAGGCTCTGGCGCGCCGGGCTTCTACCGCCTCGAGGCGGCGGGCGCGGTTGCGTTCGCGGGCACGGGAACGCCCGCCTACGTGGCCGCCGACAACAGCGGGCCCTTGACCGACCGCGACGACCGCTCGGGCTCGCGTTCGCTCTGGATGCTGCCGCCGACGAGCGACTTGCCGGTCTGGCTGCGCTACGAGCTCGTCGCCGACGTCGCGGGCTCGCCGGTGCTGTTCAGCGACGACGCCGCGGTGTCGCCACTGCGCGCCGACGACCCGACCGGCGCCGTGGTGCTGCGCATCCAAGGCGCGCGGCTCGATCCGCTGACGAGCCTCGTCGTGCCGTCGACGATCGGCCCGTGGCGCACGAGCCTCGTGCCCGGCGGCGAGAGCTCGGTCAATCGCGATCGCGCGAAGGTGATTCGCTTCGACCTCGTGCTCAACAAGAACCTCGGCCCCGTGTCCGTGCGCGAGCTGCGCTTGTTCTGGCGCTGATTGCCGCTGATTGGCGCCGACGCGAAGCGATCGCCGCCGAGCCGCACCCGCGGCCCGGCGGCCCGCGCGCCCGCGCCGGAACCGCCGTTCCGGAGCGCACGCTGGACCCACGGCCCCCGGTCTTGCACGATGCAAGCACCCGATGGCCGACGCGCAGCAACCGAAACCCGAGAACACGCCGCGCCCGCTGCGCATCCGCCCGCTCGCCGAACGCAAGAACCTGGTCGACAAGCAGGACTTCGCGAAGGTGCTGCCGCCCGTCGAGGGCTTCCTGCGGTGGTTCGAGGCGCTGCCCGACATCTACGGCAGCAAGGCGCTGAAGCTCGTCGTCAGCCGCATCGTCGACGCGCACCAGCAGGGCCGCGAGATCGGGTTCTCGCTCGGCGCGCACGTGCTCAAGGTCGGCCTCTCGCCGCTCCTCATCGATCTCATGCGGCGCGGCTTCGTCACGCACATCGCGACGAACGGCGCCTCCGCGATCCACGACTGGGAGACGGCCTACCAGGGTGCCACGAGCGAGGACGTCGCCGCGGGCCTGCCCGACGGCTCGTTCGGCTTCTGGCGCGAGACGCTCGACGGCCTCAACGACGCGAGCACGCGCGCGGCGCTGCGCAACGAAGGGCTCGGCCTCGCGATCGGCCGGCAGATCCTCGACCACGACCTGCCGTACCGGCACCTGTCCGTGTTCGCCGAAGCCGCGCGCCTGCAGATCCCGGCGACCGTGCACGTCGCGTTCGGCTGCGACATCACGCACATGGACCCGGACCTCGACGCGGCCTCGCTCGGCACGGCGACGATGCGCGACTTCTGGATCCTCGCCGACACCGTGGGCCGGCTCGATCACGGCGTCTGGTGCAACGTCGGCTCGGCCGTGATCATGCCCGAGGTGTTCCTGAAGGCCGTGTCGATCGCGCGCAACCGCGGCCAGCTCGGCGCCGACTTCCTGACCTGCAACTTCGACATGATCCAGCACTACCGCGCCGTGACGAACGTCGTGCAGCGCCCGCCAAAGGAGGGCCGGAACGTGATCGCGATGCACGAGATCGTGCTGCCGCTGCTGCACCAGGCGATCCTCACGACGGCAGAGGCGCGCGGCTGCCTGCGGGAACCACGCTGATGGAAAGCACCGCCGCAGACAATCGCCGCCTCGCGACCATCCTCGAGGGCCTGCCGACGACGCGCATCCTCGTCGTCGGCGACCTGATCCTCGACCGCTACGCCGACGGCAAGGCGAGCCGCGTGTCGCCCGAAGCGCCCGTGCTCGTGTTCGACTTCGACAGCGAGCGCTACCTGCTCGGCGGCGCCTGCAACGTCGCCGCGAACCTGCGTGAGCTCGGTGCGGCCACCTCGGTGCTCGGCGTGATCGGCGACGACGAGGCGGGCTCGCGGCTGCGCTCGCTGCTGGCCGGCGCCGGCATCGACACGCAGGCGCTCGTCGTCGACGACACGCGGCCGACGACGCGCAAGACGCGCTACGTCGCGAAGACGCTGCAGGTGCTGCGCGTCGACGAGGAGAGCCGCCTGCCGGTCGGCGGCGACGCCGAGCGCGCGCTGCTCGCACTGCTGCAGCAGCGGCCGTTCCCGTGGAAGAGCGTGCTGCTCAGCGACTACGGCAAGGGTGTGCTGACGCCGAAGGTCATCGCGGCCGCGATCGCCGCGGCGCGTTCGCAGGGCGGTGTCACCGTCGTCGATCCGAAGGGCACCGACTACTCGATCTACCGCGGCGTCGACCTGCTGACGCCGAACCGCGAGGAAGCCGAAGCGGCGACCGGCATCAAGATCAAGCGCACCGAGGACATGCACAAGGTCGCGCAGCGGCTGCGCGAGATCACGGGCACGCGCACGGCAGTCATCACGCTCGGCAAGGACGGCATCTTCTTCGAGAAGGAGGACGGCAGCCACCGCATCATCCCGACCGAAGCGCGGCAGGTGTTCGACGTCACGGGTGCCGGCGACACGGTCGTCGCAGCGCTCACGTACTGCCGCGCCTGCGGCGTGTCGCTCGAGGACAGCCTGCGGCTCGCGAACCTCGCAGCGGGCATCACGGTCGCGAAGCTCGGCACGTGGGCCCCGAGCCGCCGCGAGATCCTGGCACTGCTCGGCGAGACGCCCGCGGAGAGCGGCAAGATCCTGACGCATGAGCAGGCCGTCGAGGTCGGCAACCGCATGCGCGCCGAGGGCCGCCGGCTCGTGTTCACCAACGGCTGCTTCGACATCCTGCATCCGGGCCACTGCGACTACCTGCAGAAGGCGCGCGCCTACGGCGACGCGCTGATGGTGGGGGTCAACACCGATGCCTCGGTGCAGCGGCAGAACAAGGCGCCGGGCCGGCCGATCAACGACCTCGAGGCTCGCTGCCTCGTGCTCGCCGCGCTGCAGGCCGTCGACCACGTCGTGGCGTTCGACGAGGACACGCCGAAAGCGCTGATCGAGGCGATCACGCCGCAGGTGCTCTGCAAGGGTGAGGACTGGCGTGACAAGGGCGTCGTCGGCCGCGAGTGGGTCGAGGCGCACGGCGGTCAGGTCGTGCTCGTGCCGCTCGTACCCGGGTGCTCGACCACGAACGTGATCGAGAAGATCCTGAAGCAAGGGCGCTAGTCTAGAGTGCTTGGCACAAGGCCCCACGAGGTCGGCCCGGTGAGCAAGCCGATTGGTATTCCGCGAGTTCGCACGACTCCGACCCCCTCGCCGGGTCACCGGAGTCGTTGGCGGGCAGGCTTGGCACTGGGCTGCCTTGTCGTCCTGTGTTGTTGGGCCTCTCGCGACTCACTCGACCACGCACCCGGAGTTGCAGATGCCTGGATCTGGCGCGGATGGAACTGGACGCGGCCGGCATACAGCAGTGCCCGCTCGCGAACGTCGATGTCCTCGTTCTCGCTGGAGACGCACGCAGCGGCGAACGCGAGCAACGTTGTCGCGACCAAGGCATGTCGGCGACGCGCGCTTCCGCCAGCATCCCGCCTCTGCATCGCACGATGGTAGCAGCGCCGGGGGCAGAAGCTGACGATGTCGCTCGACATGTCCGCCCACGGTCGCGACATGATGCGGCAGAATCTGCGCCTGCAGACATCCGGCCGGCGCTTCGCTGCAGGCGCGATTCGCAGTGGTGGGTGGCCCCGCCGTGTCGGCGCGCGCGGATCCACTGATGGCGATGTTCACGCGGTTGCGAGCAGAGTTGAGGTCCTGGCGCGTCGGTCCCGTTGTTCGTAGGCGCTCTGGCCCCACTGTTCCGTCGCGCCGGTGCGTTGCTCGGCGTAGCGATGGCCGAGGACCTCGGGTCCTACGATGCCTTCATGGATCCATCACTCCCTGGCACTTCGGTGGTTCCGTTTCCGACGAACGAGATGACCAGACTGCGGCGGCGAGCGCGGTCGCGGTCCGCAAACGTGATGCTGGTGATGCTCGCCTGCAGCATGCTCTACGCCTGCCATTCCAAGAACCGCAACGCAGCTCCGATCGCCAACGCCGGGACGGACGAGGTGATCCTCGAGGGTGCGACGTGTGTGATGAACGGCAACCAGAGCGCCGATCCAGAGGGCAGCAGCCTGACCTTCGCGTGGTCGCTGCAGACGAGGCCAGTGGGCAGCACTGCGGTATTGAGCGGCGCGGACACGGCGACGCCGAGTTTCCTTGCGGACGTCCGAGGGACCTATGTCTTGAGCCTGGTCGTCACTGCCGGAGCGCAGAGCAGCGCACCGGATGCGGTCACGGTTGTGGCGAAGTACTATCCCGATGCGCCGAGCTACCCTGCAGGTCTCGCCCCCCACTCGCTGGCGATCGCCGATCTCGACGGGGACACGTGCCCCGATCTCGTCACCGCCAATTACGATTCCGACAACGTGTCGGTCCTGTTGGGCAACGGCGACGGCACGTTCCAGGCCCAGGCCACGTTCGCCGCCGGAAGTGGTTCCGTTTCGGTCGCGGTAGCGGACCTCGACGGGGACACGGTCCCCGATCTCGTCACGACCAACTTGAACTCCGACAACGTGTCGATCCTGTTGGGCAACGGCAATGGCACGTTCCAGGCCCCGGTGACCTTCGCTGCAGGGGACTACCCCTTTTCGGTGGCGATCGCGGATCTCGACGGGGACACGTTCCCCGATGTCGTCACGGCCAACGTGAACTCCGACAACGTGTCGGTCCTGTTGGGCAACGGCAATGGCACGTTCCAGGCGCAGGCGACGTTCGGCGCCGGAGACGGTCCCCACTCGGTGGCTATTGCGGACCTCGACGGGGACACGTTTCCCGACCTCGTCACGGCCAACTACTACTCCACCAACGTGTCGATCCTGTTGGGCAACGGCAACGGCACGTTCCAGGCCCAGACCAGGTTCGTTGCCGGAGGCGGTCCTCGTGCGGTAGCCATCGCGGACCTCGACGGCGACACGTTCGCCGATCTCGTCACGGCAAACGGCTTGTCCGACAACGTGTCGATCCTGTCGGGCAACGGCAACGGCACGTTCCAGGCGCCGGCCACGTTCGGCGCCTGGACGGCTCCTGTCTTCCCCGTGATCGCGGACCTCGACGGGGACACCTTTCCCGATGTCGTCACGGCCAACGCCATCTCCAACGACGTGTCGATCCTGTTGGGCAACGGCAACGGCACGTTCCGGGCCCAGAACACGTTCGGTGTCGGAGACGATCCCTACTCGGCCGCGATCGCGGACCTCGACGGGGACACGTTCCCCGATCTCGTCACGGCCAACATCAGCTCGAACGACGTATCGATCCTGTTGGGCAACGGCAACGGCGCGTTCCAGGTCCAGAACACGTTCGGTGTCGGAGACGATCCTCATTCGGTCGCGATCGCGGACCTCGACGGGGACACGTTCCGCGATCTCGTCACGGCAGACAGCGGCTCCCACGCCGTGTCGATCCTGTTGGGCAACGGCGACGGCACGTTCCGGGCCCAGGCCACGTTCGGCACCGGAAGCGGTCCCAGGTCGGTGGCGATCGCGGACCTCGACGGGGACACCTTCCCCGATCTCGTCACGGCCAATGCGGCCTCCAACAGCGTGTCGATCCTGTTGGGCAACGGCGACGGCACGTTCCAGGAGCCGGCCACGTTTGGCGCCGGGAGCATTCCAGTTTGCGCCGCGATCGCGGACCTCGACGGGGACACCTTCCCCGATGTCGTCACGGCCAACGCCTTCTCCAACAACGTGTCGGTCCTGTTGGGCAACGGCGACGGGACGTTCCAGGCCCAGGCCACGTTCGCCGCCGGGAACTCCCCTGCATCGGTGGCGATCGCGGATCTCGACGGGGACACCTTCCCCGATCTCGTCACCGCCAACGAGAACTCCGACAACGTGTCGGTCCTGTTGGGCAACGGCGACGGCACGTTCCAGGCCCAGACGACGTTCGGCGCCGGAGACCGTGCCCGATCGGTGGCGATCGCGTATCTCGACGCCGATCCCGTGCTCGATCTCGTCACGGTCAATGGTGGCTCCGGCGACGTGTCGCTCCTGTGGGGCGACGGCAACGGTGCGTTCCCGGGCCGATTCACGTTCGACGCCGGAGACGAACCGCAATCGGTGGCGGTCGCGGACCTCGACGGGGACGGCTTCCCCGATCTCGTCACCGCCAATCACGGGTCGCGCAGCGTGTCGATGCTGTTGAGCAACGGCAACGGGTCGTTCCGGGCTCCGGCGACGTTCGCCGCGGGCGCGTTGCCGTATTGCGTGGCGATCGCGGATCTCGACGGGGACACCTTGCCCGATCTCGTGACGGCCAACCGCGGCTCCAGCACCGTGTCCGTGCTCATCGCGCGATAGTCCCCGGCGACCCGCAGGCTGCGTCGTTCGTGGGAGCTCTGGTGGCACTGTGCCGTCGCGTCGCTGCCCAGCTCGGCGTAGCGATGGCCGAGGAGCTCGGGTTCTACGATGGGTGCATGGTCCCATCTCTCCTAGGCACTTCGGTGGTTCCGTTTCCCAAGATGACCATCCTGCAGCGGCGAGCGCGGTCGCGGTGCGCGAGCGTGATTCTGGTG
The DNA here is from genome assembly GCA_036376355.1 of Planctomycetota bacterium. Taxonomy (GTDB): domain Bacteria; phylum Planctomycetota; class UBA1135; order UBA1135; family UBA2386; genus DASVAL01. Next base: position 53,488 of record DASVAL010000141.1, on the reverse strand, counting down.
ATGCTCGGCTGCAGCATCCTCCATGCGTGCCATTCCAAGAACCGCAACGCGGCTCCGATCGCCAACGCCGGGCCGGACGAGGTGATCCTCAAGGGTGCGACGTGCGTGATGAACGGCAACCAGAGCGCCGATCCGGAAGGCAGCAGCCTGACCTTCGCGTGGTCGCTGCAGACGAGGCCGCAGGGAAGCACCGCGGTGCTGGGCGGAGCGGGCACGGCGACGCCCTTTTTCGTTGCAGATGTCCGGGGGACCTATGTCCTGAGCCTGGTCGTCTCCGACGGAGCGCAGAGCAGCGCAGCGGATCCGGTCGCGGTAGTGGCGAAGTACTACCCCGATGCGCCGTGCTTCTCCGTAGGTCTCGTGCCCCACGGCGTGGCGATCGCCGATTTCAATGGGGATGCGGTGCCCGATCTCGTCACGGCCAACATCGACTCCGGCGACGTGTCGATCCTGTTGGGCAACGGCGACGGCACGTTCCAGGCCCAGGCCACGTTCGGCGTCGGAGCCGGTGTCCGGTCGGTGGCGATCGCGGATCTCAACGGGGACACCTTCCCCGATCTCGTCACGGCCAACTTCGACTCCGACAACGTGTCGGTCCTGTTGGGCAACGGCAACGGCACGTTCCAGGCGCAGGCCACGTTCGGTGCCGGAGACGGTGCCCACGCCGTGGCGATCGCGGACCTCGACGGGGACACGTTCCCCGATCTCGTCACGGCCAACCTCTACTCCGACAACGTGTCGGTCCTCTTGGGCAACGGCAACGGCACGTTCCAGGCGCAGGCCACGTTCGGTGCCGGGGACGGTGCTCAAGCGGTAGCGATCGCGGACCTCAACGGCGACACCTTCCGCGATCTCGTCACTGCCAATTACTCTTCCGCCAACGTGTCGATCCTGTTGGGCAACGGCAATGGCACGTTCCAGGCCCAGGCAACGTCCGGTGTCGGCGGTGGTCCCATCGGGGTGGCGATCGCGGATCTCGACGGGGACACGTTGCCCGATCTCGTCACGTCCAACCTCGGCTCCGACAACGTGTCGGTCCTGTTGGGCAACGGCGACGGCTCGTTCCAGGCCCACACCACGTTCGGCGCCGGAGTCGGTCCCACTTCAGTGGCGATCGCGGACCTCGACGGGGACAGCCGCCCCGATCTCGTCACGACCAACGCCTACTCCGAAGACGTGTCGATCCTGTTGGGCAACGGCAACGGTACGTTCCTGGCCCAGACCAGGTTCAGCGCCGGAGACAATCCTGTATCGGTAGCGATCGCGGACTTCGACGGGGACACGTTCCCCGATCTCGTCACCGCCAATTCCAACTCCGACGACGTGTCGATCCTGTTGGGCAACGGCAACGGCACGTTCCAAGCCGGGGCCACGTGCGGCGTCGTGGACAACCCCTTCTCGGTGGCGATCGCGGACCTGAACGGGGACACGTTCCCCGATCTCGTCACGGCCAACAGTGGATCCAGCAACGTGTCGATCCTGTTGGGCAATGGCGACGGCACGTTCCAGGCCCAGACCACGTTCGTCGCCGGCGACAATCCCGAGTCGGTAGCGATCGCGGACCTCAACGGGGACACCTTCCCCGATCTCGTCACCGCCAACCCGAACTCCGACAACGTGTCGATCCTGTTGGGCAACGGCGACGGCACGTTCCAGGCCCAGGCCACGTTCGGCGCTGGTGACGCTCCGGTCTTCGCCGCGATCGCGGACCTCGACGGGGACACCATCCCCGATGTCGTCACTGGCAACGCCTTCTCCAACACCGTGTCGGTTCTGTTGGGCAACGGCGACGGCACGTTCCAGGCCCAGTCCTCGTTCAGCGCCGGGAGCTTCCCTGCATCGGTGGCGATAGCGGATCTCGACGGAGACACCTTCCCCGATCTCGTCACCGCCAACTGGAACTCCGACAACGTGTCGGTCCTGTTGGGCAACGGCGACGGCACGTTCCAGGCCCAGACGACATTCGGCGCCGGAGACGGTGCCCAATCGGTGGCGATCGCGGACCTGGACCGCAACACCTTCCCCGATCTCGTCACGGCCAATGGTGGCTCCGGCGACGTGTCGATCCTGTTGGGCAACGGCGACGGCACGTTCCAGGCCCAGGTCACGTTCGCCGCCGGAGGTGAACCGCAATCGGTGGCGGTCGCGGATTTCGATGGGGACGCCTTCCCCGATCTCGTCACCGCCAACTACGAGTCCGCCAACGTGTCGATCCTGTTGAGCAACGGCAACGGGACGTTCCGGGCCCCGGCGACGTTCGCCACGGGAACGCTGCCCTATTGCGTGGCGATCGCGGATCTCGACCGGGACACCTTGCCCGATCTCGTGACGGCCAACCGCGGCTCCGGCAACGTGTCCGTGCTCATCGCGCGGTAGCGCCAGATCGATCGGCGCGAAGTTGCGCCGCGATTCGGCATCTTCAAAGCCCTCGCCCGCCAAGGAGTTGCTGGGCGCACCTACTTCTTCGCGGGTGCCGACGCCGGTGCGGCCTTGACTTCGAGCTTCTCGGCGGCGCGTAGACCCATCAGCACGCCGACCGCGTCGGGTTCGCCGACGTTGTAGCGCAGCGCGAGCAGCCGCGCCGCGATGTCGTCAGCGGTGGGCATCGGCTGTCCCTTCAGCAGGCCGAGCATCTTCTGTTCGTCCGGGCCCGGCTTGTGTGCGGGCGCGGCGCGCACGGACAAGACGAACAGCAGGTGGTTGCCCCAGTCCTTGATCTTTTGATCGAACAGCGGCATGTCGGCGAGCAGCTTGCTCATCATCACGGGCGAACTCGACAGGTCGATCTGCTTGCCGGAGTCGTAGAACCCGTAGGAATGACCGAGGGCCTTGGTCAGCGCTGCTCGCAGCGGGCCCGTGTGCGAGTAGTCGGTCGCCTTCAAGAACTCCTCCATCGCCGCACCCGACTGCGAGTAGAGCTGCGCCTCGCGCTCCTCTTCGGTCTTGAACGGTCCCTTCGGCGGCCGCTCGGCCAGCAGCTTCAGCGCCTCGGCCTTCTTGCCGAGATACGCGAGCGCGTCGGCGGCTTCGATCAGCGTGCTCGGCGAAGCTTCGGCATCGCGCATGGCTTTGATCGCGGCCTGCGTCGCGGTGGCGTCGCCGGCCAGGGCGTTCGCGCGCACCACTGACCGCAACTTCATGACGCTCTCGTCGTCGGGCACCTCGACCCCCTGCAGATACTTGAGGGCGTCCTTCGGCTTGCCGCTGCGCATCAGCAGAGAGGCGCGACGACTCCAGAGCAGGTTCAGTGCTTCGGCAGCGGTCGGGTCCTTGACTGCGATCTCGAGTTCCACGAGGGCCTCGTTGCACTTGCCGAGGGGGTCGAGCACCTGGTAGAGCCCCATGTGCGCGTGGAACGTCTCGGGCTTGCAGGTCAGCGCCTTGCGGAACGCGGTCTCCGCGGCGAGCAGTGCTGTGAGTCGGGCCGCCGACGGCTGCATGCGGAAGGCCAATGCGGTGTTCGCGAAGCCCGTGTGGTCGTGCAGGAAGCGCGACTCGGGAAACCTCTTCACTCCCGCTTCGCTGATCGCGAGGGCTTCGCGCGTGTGGGTCTCGATCAGCGGACTGCTCGCCTGCACGAAGTGGTCTTCGGTCATGCCTTCACCCTTCGCCATCGTCGCGACGAGGTCCGCGAGCTCCTTCTGCGCGGCCTCGAGCTTGGCCTTCTGCGCGAAGCTCGGGTCCTCGATCTCCGAGAGCCTCGCGAGCTTCTGCACGAGCTCGTGCGTCGACTGCGCGAGCAGCTGCGGCGAAGGTGTCTGCTGGGCCGCGGCAGGGCTGTCCCCGACCAGCAGCAACGCGGCGAACAGGAACAGCGGACCGATCATCGGCGTGGTCGTCATGGTTCTCCTCGTTGCGATCCCTCGCGTCAGGGCCCGAGGCCCACCGGAACCTCGATGACGCCGCGTTGCTTCATGAACGCTTCGATCGCGTCCGGGGTCGACGGCAGGTGGCCCGACAGGTTCTCGTGCCCCGACGCCGTCACGAGCACGGTGTCCTCGATGCGGCAGCCCATGCCCTGATCACGCAGGTAGGCGCCCGGCTCGACCGTGATCACCATGCCCTCCTGCAGCACGTCGACCGACGGGTCGTGCACGGCGAGGCCGACGTGGTGGCAGGGCCCGTGGTCCCTGGTGTAGCCGCGTTCCTCGAGCAGCAGGCCGCACTTCCGGTCGAGATCGCGCAGCCTCGCACCCGGCTTCACGTCGGCGAGCAGCGCTTGCTGGATCTCGTAGACGTCCTGCACGAGCTTGCGCTGCGCCTCGGTGAACTTGCCCGACGCCGGGAACGTGCGCGTGACGTCGCTCGCGTAGCCGTGCAGCGTCGGCGCGTAGTCCATCACGATCAGGTCGTCGTCCTCGAGCCGCCGCGTGCAGGCGTTGTAGTGCAGGATGCAGCCGTTCGGGCCGCCGCCGACGATCGCGGCGTAGGCGTCGGGGCCGGCGCCGCGCAGCGAGAACACGTAGCGCGCGACGGCGGCGACCTGGTACTCGTAGAGACCGGGCCGCGTGCCCTTCATCGCCTCGCCGATGCCCTCGGCCGCGATGCGGGTGCTCTGGCGGATCAGCTCCTGCTCGGCCGGACTCTTGTGCCAGCGCATGCGGTGCACGAACGGCTCGAGGCTCTTGACCTCGAGGCCCGGATGGGCCTCCGCGAGCTTCTCGGCGAACGCGGCTTCGCGGCTGTCGCGGCCATCGAGCCGGTCGGCCCTCGTGCCGCCCGCGGCCTGGGCCGCCTTGTCCTGCGTGCTGCCGAGCCGCGGGGCCGCCTTCATCAGCGTGAACAGGGCAGGCCGCTTCGCCTGCGCGTCGTCGACGGCCAGCAGCTGCTCGAGCAGCCTCGGCAGCGAACGCACGTTGCCGGCCGTCGCGAAGCCCGTGCGCTGCGCGGCTGCTTCGCCGGGTGCGAGGAAGTTGCCGTCCCAGGTCGCCTGGAAGCGCGAGGGAGGCGGAACGAGCAGCTCGTCGCGCGCGAGCGTGCCGTCCGGATTGGGCACGAGCAGCAGTGCCAGGTTCGGCTCGCTGACTCCGGACAGGTAGAGGAAGTCCTGATCCTGTGCGAACGCTCCCATGTCGGCGCGCTCGATGCCACCGCGCACGAGCACGACGAACGGTCCGTCCTTGTACTGGCCATGGATCGATCGCACGAGCGCTTCGCGGCGCGCTCTGAACTCCTGCACGTCGAGCGCGGGCGCGCATTCGGGCAGTGCGGCCGGTGCCTGCGCGCTCAGGCCAGGCCAGGCGGACAGCAGGGCGCAGAACAGGATCGAGGCGGGGGGGCGCGGCATGGCAGGCACGATACGGACAACAGGACGCAGCGGCAGGTGCCGCGCGGCCTTTCCGCGGGTTAGCCTTGCGGCATGCGCGTCCACGCCCTCGCCCTGCTGTCCTTCGCGATGCTGCTGCCTGCACAGGAGCGAGCCGAACCCTTCGGTCACTCGCGCCACGGTGCGGAGTTCGACGAGGGGCCGCGCCAAAGCGCCTACCTGATGGAGGGCATGAGCGCGCAGGTGCACTTTCCGGTCGCGGGGCTGAGCACGGAGGCGCAGCGCTTCTTCGACCAGGGCGTCTGCCAGCAGCACGGCTTCTGGTACTTCGAGGCCGAGCGCAGCTTCCGCCAGGTCGCGAAGCTGCAGCCCGGGTGTGCGATGGCCTACTGGGGCATGGCGATGGCCAACGTCGAGAACGCGCAGCGCGCCGCGGGCTTCATCGCGAACGCGGTCGAGCGCTCCGCGCAGGCGGGCCGCGAGCAGCAGCTCTGGATCGACGCGATCGCGAGCTGCTACCTGATCGACGAGCCGTGCAGGAAGGAGCTGCAGTCCGGCGACGCGGTCCGCGTCGCGAAGGCCAAGACGGAGCTCGTCGCCAGGAACAAGACGCGCGAGAAGGAGCAGAAGCAGAAGCTCGAGCGGCAGCTGCTGAAGGACCTCGGCACGATCGTGCACGAGTTCCCCGCGGACATCGAGGCGAAGGCGTTCCTCGCCGTGCAGATCTGGCGCGCCTGGGAGTGGGGCCAGGGCATCGAGATCGTCTCGCACACGGCCGTCGACGCGCTGCTCGACCAGGTGTTCGCGAAGGCGCCGCTGCATCCGGCGCACCACTACCGGATCCACCTCTGGGACCGCGAGAAGGCCGAGCGCGCGCTGCGGTCCGCGGCCAGCAACGGCGACAGCGCGCCCGGCATCGCGCACCAGTGGCACATGTCGGGCCACGTCTACGACAAGCTGCACCGCCACGCCGAAGGGGCCTGGCAGCAGGAGGCCTCGAGCCGCGTCGACCACGCGCACATGCAGCGCGACCGCGTGATGCCGTTCCTGATCCACAACTACGCGCACAACCAGGAGTGGTTCGCGCGCAGCCTCTCGTACGTGGGGCGCGCCAGCGAGGCGCTCGCCGTCGCGAAGAACCTCGCCGAGCTGCCGCGTCACCCGAAGTGGAACAAGCTCGACGACGGCGGGCACATCGCCGGCTACGCGCGGGCGCGGCTCCTGTCGATCTGCGAGGAGCACGAGATGTGGCAGGAGGCCGTCGAGCTGCGGGAGCGCGGCTTCCTCGAGGCGAGCGAGCACGTGCCGACCGAGGCCGCGCGGCTCGGGCTGCTCGGGCGCGCGCTGTTCCGGCTCCGGCGGTTGGACGAAGCCGAACGCATCGCGACCGAGGCAAGTGGCCTGCTCGTCAAGGCGCGCGCGCAGCGCGCGGCGGCGATCGACGAAGCGGAGACGAAGTCGCTCGCCGCGAAGGAGACCGACGAGAAGACGCGGAATGCGATCGCCGAAGCAGGGCGCCAGCGCACCGACGGTGTCAAGGCAGTGCTCGACCTACAGCGTGAGCTCGCCGCGGAGCGGCTGCTCGCGACGGGCGACCCGAAGGGTGCGCTCGCCGAGCTCGAGGCCCTGAAGGATCTGCCGAAGGGCCTGCTCGCAGACGCGTTCGTGGCCGCGGGCCAGCCCGACAAGGCGATCGAACTGCTCGAGAAGGAAGTCAAGGAGCGGCCACACCGCTTCGCGACGACGCTGCGCCTGCATCTCGCGTACGAGGCAGGCGGCAAACCCGAGCACGGCACGCGGCGCGAGGAGCTCGAGAAGCTGCTGCTCGGCGACCGGTTCGTCTTCGAAGAGACGCCGCTGTGGAAGCGCAGCCAGCGGTACAAGCCCGGGCCGGGCACGCGCCTCGCCGTCCCCGGCGACGACGAACCGCTCTTCCCGGAGTCCGAGCCCGCATTCGCCGCGGACTTCGGCCCGCGTCCGAAGCTGGCGTCGCTCGGGCCGAAGCACTGGCGGCCGTTCGCTGCGGCCGGCTTCGACCTGCCATGCGCCGACGGCGGCCGGCGGTCGCTCGCTTCGCAACGCGGCAGGCCTGTGCTGGTGGTCTTCTACCTTGGCTTCGGCTGCCTGCGCTGCGTGCAGCAGCTCGAGGCGCTGTCGCCGAAGGCGAGGGACTGGACCGCGGCCGGCATCGAGATCGTCGCGATCGGCGACGAACCGCTGGCGACGACGCAGGCCCACCTGGCGGCACTCGGCGAGAAGAAGTTCGCGTTCCCGCTGCTCGCGGACCCCGACCTCGCGGCCTTCAAGGCCTGGCGTTGCTTCGACGACTTCGAGTCGATGCCGCTGCACGGCACGTTCCTCGTCGACGGCGAAGGCCGCGTGCGCTGGCAGGACATCTCGTTCGAGCCGTTCACGCAGGTCGACTGGCTCCTGGCCGAAAGCCAGCGGTTGCTGGCGTTGCCAGCGGGGGCGGGCTCGAAGTGAAGCGTTGCCGCGGCCACCTCGGCATGGCATCCTTCTGCCCTCCAAGCTCTCGAGAAAACCGGAGGCAAGGTTTTGGTCGTCGTCCCACGCAAGCAGCGATCGAAAGACAAGGTCGTCACCGACCGCCGCAGTCTGGCTGCGATCCTGGCCGGGCTCCGCGCCAGCGGCAAGACCGTCGTGTTGACCAACGGCGTCTTCGACCTGCTGCACGTCGGCCACACACGCTGCCTCGAGGATGCGCGGTCGCGCGGCGACCTGCTCGTCGTCGCCGTGAACGGCGACAAGTCGGCCGAGGCATTGAAGGGCAAGGGCCACCCGCTGCAGCCCGCTGCCGAGCGCATGGAGGTGCTCGCGGGCTTGTCGTTCGTCGACTACGTGACGACCTTCGAGGAGCCGACGGCCGACGAACTGCTCGGCACGCTGCGGCCGACGCTCTACGCGAAGGGCAAGGACTACTCGCTGAAGACGCTGCCCGAGAAGGAGACGCTGCGGCAGTGCGACATCAAGGCCGTGTTCGTCGGCGACAAGAAGACGCACTCGACGAGCAAGCTGATCGGCAAGGTCCAGAAGCTCGCCAAGAAGTAGGCGAGTCATGTCCGCTGCCGCGTGCGCCTGGCTGCCCGCCCTGCTCTGGCTCGGTGCTGGCGCCGCGGCCCAGTCCGCGAACGACCTGCTCGTCGCCGAGTACCAGAAGCGGCGCAAGGAAGAGCTGATTGCGACGGGCCAGCGCCACGTCGACCTCGGCTGGGACATCCGCGACAGCGGCCTGATCCAGCAGGCGACGTGGCAGTACGTGCGGGCGGTCGAACTGTCCGAGGGAGAGCACGAGGGCGCGAAGCTCGTGCTGAACATCGTGCGCAACTACGGCGAGGCGTTCTGGCGCGACCGCAAGAAGACGCCGTCGAAGCAGGCACTCGCGAACTACGAGAAGCGCGCCGCGGCGATCGAGCGCGAGGACCAGAAGGGGCAGATCAAGCTCGCGAAGCTCGCGCAGAAGGCGAAGCTGAACGGGCGCATGACCGAGCACTGGCTCAACGTGCTGCGGTTCGGTGCCAGGATCGAGATCGGCAAGGGGGTCGGCAAGATCGAGGGTGAGACCGTGCCGGCCGAGTTCGCGGAATGGCTGCAGCAGCAGACCGCCGAGGTCAACGGCGGCAAACGCCGCTTCGAGCCCGCCGGCGAGAAGGCGCCGCGCGTCGCGAACGTGCGCGAGGTCGGCAGCTCGCAGCTCGTCGTGCGCACCGACGTGCCGGGCGCCGTCGTGGAGCAGCTGCACACGCTCGGTGTCGCGTTGTGGCCGTTCCTGCAGGAGCGGCTCGGCGGCACGCCGATCCGCCCGCTCGGCCTGTTCGTCTTCAGCAAGCGCGCCGACTACGAGGAGTACCTGAGGGCCTGCGGCCACGGCTCGGCCCTCGGCGGCTCGGGCCTCTGCGACTACGGCACGTTCCAGACGCTGGTCTGCGCCGAGGGCCTCGCCGACGAGGACCTGCACGCGCTCGTGCTGCACGAGCTGTCGCACCTGTTCTGGTTCGGCTGCGCGCCGATCGCGATGCCCGACTGGTACGCGGAGGGATTCGCCGAGTCGTTCGGCGGCCAGGGCACGTTCACGTGGGACGGCACCAAGCTGACGCTCGGCGGCCTCATGCGGCGCGACCGCCTCGACGCCGTGAAGAAGGAGCCGATGGCGCTGGCCGAACTGCTGGCCGGCGACGCGGCCCAACTGCTCGCGACCGATCACGGCAAGGGCATGCGGTTCTACGCGCAGTGCTGGGCGCTGCAGCGCTTCCTGCTGCAGCCGGGCGGCGTCTGGCGCGAGAAGTTCCTCGCGTGGGAAGCCGAGTGCCGCGGTGCCCTGCCGGGCGCCACCTCGACGATGCAGCTCGGCAAGACGCAGGCCGCGGTCGCCGGGTTCGACCGCCTGTTCGGCAAGGACCTGCAGGCCATCGAGACCGCGTTCCTCGACTGGCTGAAGAACCAGTAGCGCCGAACGGCCCGCGGTGCGGGCGGCGGCACCGGCCGATCCAAGCCGCGATCAAGCCCACGCCGGCCGCGCGCCGATCGCTTGCGATGATGGTACCTCCGTTCACCGGTACAACGGCGTCCAGCGAACAGACAGTCACGACCTACGTGGGTGTCCCACTGGTGGGACTCGTCGCGAAGGACGCCGTGCCGTTCCCGCTCTACCTGCGCACCGCGCAGAACAGCTGGGTGCTGTACCGGCCGGCCACGGCCGAGCTCGACGAGTCACATGTCGGCCGCCTGCGGTCCGAGGGCGTCGAGGAACTGTTCATCCGCGACGTGGACCGCGGGGTCTGGCTCGATCGCGTCGAGTCGTCGCTGGACCGGATCATGCTCGAGCGCGACCTGACGCTCGAGCGGCGTGCGCTCGTGCTGCACGGCGTCGCGACGCGCGTCACCGAGGACCTGCTCAGGGTGCTGCCCGACAAGGCGACGATCCAGCGCGCGCAGAAGGTCATGATGGCGACGAGCGGGCTGATGCTGCGCGAAGCCCATGGCTTCCATGCGATCCGCCGCGTGATGAACGCGAGCCCGGGCCTGACCGCCCACTGCTTCACGGTCAGCGTGCTCGCGATGGGGCTCGCGAAGAGCGTGCTCGCCGCCGACGCCGGCACGCTGCTGCAGGCGGGCCTCGCGGGCCTCTTGCACGACATCGGCAAGGTCGGGCACGAGGGCCTCGAGCACGATCCCGAGCACACGACGCGCGGTGCTTCCTACCTGCGCAATCTCGGGCTGCCGGGGCCCGTCGTCGAGGCCGCGCGGTTGCACCACGAGCGCTGGGACGGCTCGGGTTACCCGCAGGCGCTGCGCGGCCCCGCGATCCCGCAGCTCGCGCACATCGTCGGGCTCGCGAACACGTTCGACAACGTCTACTCGTCGCAGCAGCCCAGGGTCGGCGTGTTCGACGCGCTGCGCATCCTCGCGCAGGCCTACCACGGCTGCTTCGACGACAAGCTCGCGCAGGGTCTGGTCAGGATGTTCCGCTGAGGTCGGCCGCCGGAACTCCGAACGCGCGCCAGTACGCACCGGCCCCTTCGCGGCGCAGGCGCTGCGCATCGCCGTAGCCGAACAGGCACGCGACGGTGTGCAACCCGACCGCTTTGGCCGCGCGAAGGTCCTGCACGCCGTCGCCGACCATCGTGCCGCTGTCGTGCGGGTGACCGAGCCGGCGCAGTGCCCACCGCAGCGGTGCCGGGTCGGGCTTCTTCTGCGGCAGCGTGTCGCCGCCGATCACGATCCGCAGCAGGTCCGCGAGGCCGAGGTGCCGAACGATCGCGACCGCGAAGCGTTCGGGCTTGTTCGTGACCATCGCGAGGCCGTGCCCTTGCGCGTGCAGGGTGTCGAGGTGCTGACGCACGCCGGGGAACAGGCGCACGTGCTTCGTGCACTGGTCTTCGTGGTGCGCCGAGTAGACGGCGAACGCCTCGTCGAGCGCGCGTTCGCGTGCGGCGGGGTCCGGCGGCAGCGCGTCCGTCAGCGCACGCTGCAGCAACGTGCGCGCGCCGTCGCCGACGAAGGACCGCACCGCGGTTTCGGGCAGCGGCGGCAGGCCGTGGTGTGCGCGCACGTGGTTCGTGCTCGCGGCGATGTCGGGCAGCGTGTCCGCGATGGTGCCGTCGAGGTCGAACAGGAAAGGCAGGGGAGCGCTCAAGGCACGCCGGTATACTCCGCGGCCCGCCATGAAGTCTGCCCTGCGTTGGTTGCCCTTCTGCCTGCTCCTCACCAGCTGCAACGTGGTCCTCGACTGGCGCGAGGTCACGAGCGGCCCGATGCCGGTCGGCGAGTGCTACGACGGTCTCGTCTACATCGCGGGCAAGGACGGGTTCGCCGCCGACAACGCGGTCTGCGACCGCGGGCTCGGCATCTGGCAGTCGCGCTGGCGGCAGCGCGTCAGCGACTACGGGCACCCGGCTCGCTACCGCCTGCGCGCCGAGATCCTGCTCGACGAGGGCTCGGCCGAGAAGGGCTGGACGATCAAGTACGCGATCGAGCAGGAGAAGGTGAAGGACCTGCGCAACTCGGTGAACCCGAGCGAGCGGGACTGGTCGCCGGCCGGTCAGTACAACGAACGCGAGGCCCTGCTCGGCGAGCGGCTCGCGCGGCGACTCGCGCCGAAGACCTAGTCCGAGCCAGGCACATCGGACGTCACTTCGAAAGGCGATCGAACAGGTGTCTGGCCAGCGACGCCATGTCCCGGTCGATCGCGGAGCATCGCTCGCGCATGGAGTCCGCCTTCGGGAGCTCGCCGGCGCCGATGCGGACGAAGTGGACGACGTTCCGTCCGCGAGCATCGGTTGCGTGCCGCCAGCCCACGTAGTCGCCTGGAGGGCTCTTCACCGGGGGGTGGTCGCGGAGCTCGTAGCGGCCCTCCTGCAAGCGCGCACTCACGGCGTCCGACACGAGCTTCTGGCTCTGCTGCTCCAACTCGCCTCGCTCGTTCCGCAACGGCGACGTCCAGGTCTGCAGCAACTCCCACGAAGCGCGCGAGAGGTCGCGCGGCATCGAGCACGAGAGACCGGCGTCTGCCATCGCGCGCGCCAGCATGCGAAGGAACTGCTGCTGGTCCTGGTCCAACGGCTTGTCGTCGATGGTGGGAAGGACCACTTCGTCCGGTCCGGGCTGTTGCTCGGCCGGCGAGGGGGATGCCGGGGCGGATGGTTCCTCCGGCAGAGCCACCTGCACGCGATCGACGGGCGGGACGGCAGGGGGAGCATGCGCCGGGCCGGGAACCTGGGCTGGTGACCGGGCCAGAGGGTCGCCGCCGAGGAACTGAGCGGCACTGGCGATGACGGCGCAACCGACCGTTGCCGCCAGCAGCACGAGGATGCCCGGCTGACGCCGCAGCAGGCTGCTTGCTGCCGAACGCGCGAAGTGCGCGAAGTCGACTGGTTGGATCGCGCCGTGGTCTGACATGGAGGTCGTCGAGGGGGCCCTGCTTCTCCCTCTACGCACCCTGCCGCGGACGCAGGGTCACCTGTTCCCCGGTAATGCACCGGGGTAAGGGCCCGAGGTGCAGAGGCCCGTCATCGATCCGGCTGCCAGGGTGGCGCTGACACGCCAAACGGGTCGGTGGTGTCTATCGTGGACGATGGCTCCTCCGCTTCCCCGCATGCAGGAACTTCTCGCCGAAGGTGACTTCGTCCGCGCACTGGCGCGCCAGCTGATCGGCAGCGCCGACGGCGACGACCTCGCGCAGGACACGTGGCTCACGGCGCTGCGGCACGGGCACGCCGTGCAGCGGCCGCGGGCGTGGCTCGCGCGCATCACGGCCCGCCTCGCTGCGAACCGCCGCCGCGCGGACAGGCGCCGCGTCGCGCGCGAGCAGCGCGCCGTGGTGATGCGCCCTGCGATGGCACCGTCGACCGACGAGATCGTCGCGTGCGAGCAGGTGCGCCAGCGCGTCGTCGCCGCCGTGTTGGCGCTCGAAGACCCGTACCGCGCCACGCTGCTGGCCCGCTTCTACGAGTGCCTCGACACGCCCGCGATCGCGGCGCGCGACGGCGTCGAAGAGGCGACCGTGCGCACGCGGCTCAAGCGCGGCCTCGAACGGCTGCGCGTTGGGCTCGACGGCCAGCACGGGGTGCGCGCTGCATGGGTCGGGCCGCTTGGGCTGCTGGCGCGCGATCCGGTGCCGTCCACGCTGCCCGTCGGGGCAGCCGCGTCGGCGCCGCACAAACTCGCCGTCGCCGCGTTCGTGCTGCTCGCCGCGTTCGCGACCTGGCAGGCGTGGCCCGAAGCACCTGCGGTCGCGCGGCACGACGCCGCGGTCATGGCGCCGCTCGCCGCGGCGACGGGAACCGCGAACGAAGCGCCGCCGCCGCCGCAGGACGCGGTGCGCGCGAGTGCTCCCGCCGCTGCACCGTCGTTCGACCCGCCGCGCGAGCGGCTCCCGTGGCCGGTGCGCGACGAGCCGATCGACGACGTCGTCGTGCGCGTGCTCGACATCACGACGCGGAAGCCCGTCGCGGGCGCCGAGGTCGTGTTCCAGGCGTTCAGCGTGGACGTGTTGCATCCGCAGGCTCGCGCCGATCGTGTGCTGCGCGAGATGCTCTCGTCGGACTCGTTCGTCGAACGCTTCGGCAGCCGCACCCGCACCGGCGCCGACGGGAGTGCCGCGATCCGCCTGCCGCGCTCGGGTGCCTCCGTGATCGCGTCGCACGGCGACCGCTGGGTCCGTGCGCACGTCGCCCCGGGCACGCTGTTGCCCGGCGAACAAGCGCCGCTGTGGCTCGACGATCCGCGGTGGATCCGGCTGCGCCTCGTCGACGCGTCGAGCGGTGCGCCGGTCGCCGGTGAGCTGGTCTACGTGAGCGACTCGGAGACGCAGCCCGTCGTTGCGGCGTCGTGCGGCTACGGCGGTCATCGGGGCCCGTCGGATGCGGACGGCATGATCCGCATGCCGTGGGCGCGCGACCGGACGCCGCCGAGCGTGCACGCGTTCACCGTCGGTCCCTCGACCCGGGTGAAGCTCGACCTGCCGGCGGCGCTCGAGCGCGTGACGGACGTGCCGCGCCCCGCGACCGGAAGCATGACGGTCGAACTGCGCACGCCGTCGGGTGCGCTGTGGCCGGGCGCGATCGACGCGACGATCTCGCACGGGGACTCGATGGAGGGATATCCGTGGCGACAGTGGGAGCCGGGGGTCTACCGCATCCCGCACGTCCAGGTCGGGCTCACGTGGACGGTCAGGGCGCAGACGCAATCCGACGGCACGCCCGTGTCCGCCGTCGCGGTCGGGCCGCGCGCGGCTGGGGAAGACGTCGTCGTCACGTTGCGCGCGGCCACCGAGCCGTGCGTCGTCCGCGCGCGCCTGCGTCTTGCCGACGGCTCGTTGCCGCCGCGGAACGTCCAGGCGCACGTCAGGCAGGCAGAGGGCAAGGTGGAACGTGAGCGTGCCTGGTCGTACCTCGACGAGGCGGGCGGGCTCACGTGGACGATCGATTCCGCACAGCCTGCCTTCGGCGCGGTGACGATGCGCGACAGCTGGAGCAATACGCCGCTCTGGCAGGGGGCGTGGCGCCTCGATTCGCCGCCGGCGCCGGGCGAGCACGACCTCGGCACGCTGACGCTCGAGCAGCCTGCGCTCGTCGTGTCCGGCGAATTCGACGTCGGTGCTGGACCGTGGTGCAGTGGGCCATTGACGATCCTGTGCGAGCAGCAGGCGGACAACGGCGCCTTCGAGCGCTTCGCGGAAGTGGCCGTCGACGCGGTTCGGACCCGCTGCTTCGAACTGCGCGGCGTCACGCGCGCGGCGAACGTGCGGCTCTCGGTGCGCACCGATCGCCACGTGCTCGAATCGGCACCGGTCGTGGTCCGCACCGGGGCGCGCGACGTGCGGCTCGCCGTCGGCCGTGGCTTTCCGCTGCGGGCGCGTGTGCTCGCGCCGCCGGCGTACGCGCGGGCCGTGACGTGTCGCGTCGCACGCGAAGACGGCGCCGAGCTGCCGGCCATAGCACCGCTGCGCTCGTACGACGAGCCGTCGCCGCGCAGCGAAGGCTCGTTGGCCGACTTCGACGGCGAGGCCGCGACGTTCGCGTGGCCGGCGCTGCCGGGTGGCTCGTACCGTGTCGAGGTGTTCGCGCCGGGTCTCGCGCCGCCGCTCGTCGTCGTGCCCGGCGTCCGCGTCGGCGAAGGCGCCCCCGACCCACGCCTCGATCCAATCGACGCCCGGCAGCGCACGCGCACGCTGACCGTCGCCGTCGAGCCGTTGGCGCCTGGCAGTCGCCCGATCACGGACGGCGGCGTGCTCGCGTTCCCGAGCGGGAAGCCCGCGCGCACGCTGCATGGGCTCTTGTTCGACGCTCGCGGTGAAGCGCGTCTCCTGGTCGGGCCCGATCCCGTCGACGTGGTCGTGGCGGTCCCTGGCCACCGGCTGTGGCAGCGGCAACGGATCACCGAGGCGTCGCTGCGGGTGCAGCTCGAGCCGTGCCTGCATGCGCGCGTGCAACTCGCGCCGCGCGTCGCCGAGTGCTTCGCCGGGCACCGCGTCGAGGTCTGCCTGGAACCGTGTCACCGCGACGACGGCGACGAGACAGTGTGCTTCCTGCGCCCAGGCGACCGACGGGTGGCGGTGCACACGCCCCGCGGGTCGCTGCAGCGCCTCGACGGCGATGGGCGCGCGGTGCTCGACGCGCGCGCGACGGGCGCGGTCCCGATCTCCGATCAGGGCAAGTTCAAACTCTGGCTCCTGATCGATGGCGGCGTGGTGGTCAACGAGTCGTGGAACCACTGGCAGAAGAGCCCGCTGGAGCCGAGCGAGATCGACGTTCGCGGCGCGGACGATCCCGTCGTCGTGATCGACTGCGATCCGAAGGTGCTCAACAAGGTCGCCGAGGAGCTGTCGCGCAGGCGTTGAGCGCTGCAGTGCGAGCGCTTCGGCCCCTTGCGGTAAGCTGCAGGCGTTCGGCCACGCGCAGGTCCTCATGAACACCGTCATGGCAGCTCGGGTTCTCGCTCTCGGCTTGCTGGCCATGGGCTTGCTCGCCGCGAACTCGCCGGCACAGAGTCCGCCGGCACAGGCGCCACCGGGCAACGACGTGCGGCTCGTCGGCCGCATCGTCTCGGTGCTGCACGAAGGTGTGCCCGCGGCGGACGTCTGGGTCACCGACGCAGCGGGCAAGGTGCTCGGCCGCATGGTCGCCGACGGCGACGGCTACTACCAGTTCACGCGGCTGCCGCCCGTGCCGCTGCAGCTGCACGCGCGCGGCGGCGACAAGGTCGAAGGCAGCGTCGCCGTCGCGACGAACGGCCTCGTGCGCGAAGCGACGTTGATGCTCGAGGACGGCGAGCCGCTGCGCGGCGCCGTGGTGCTGCCCGACGGCAAGCCGGCCGCCGGTGCCGCCGTGCTCGTCGCGTGCAAGACACGCGTCCTGCCCCCGTTCGACTGGTGGCAGGAGACGACGGCGGACGCGAAGGGCGAGTGGTCGCTGCCGATGGCGCCGCTGCGGCCGCTGGTCGTGCGTGCGTTCGTGCCGGGCCGGCCGATCGCGGAGCAGGACGTCGCGAGTGGGCGCGCCGGGGACGTGCGGGTCGCGATCCTGCCCGGCGAGATCGCGCTTCGCCGCGTCAAGGTGGACGGCGCGCCGGCCGGCAAGGGTGTGCGCGTGTGGTGCGACCTCGGCACGGACCGGCGCAGGTATCCGCGGCGCCTGCCGCGCGGGGCGATCGAAGCGGAGGTCGACGCGAACGGCATCGCCTCGCTGTACGCGCTGCCCGTGCCGCACGAGGTGCGGATCGCTGCGGCCGGGTTCCGCAGCATGCCGGTCTGCATCCCGTGCGACGCCGACGCCGTGCGCAACCTCGAGTTCGTGCTGGTGCCGCGCGAGGGCGACGACCTCGTGCCGCGGACGCGCATGACCGGGAAGCTCGTCGACGAGCTCGGCCAGGCGTTGGCCGGCGTGACCATCGTCGGCAGCTACGAAGGGAACTTCGGGCCGTCGGCGACGAGCGGGGCCGACGGCAGCTACGAGCTCGACGTGCCGGCGAACAGCGGCGTGCTGTGCCAGATCGGGCTCCTGTCGCGCACCTGGCGGCTCGGCCTGCCGAAGGTGCAGCTCGGCACCGAAGGCGTGTCGTGGCTGACCGTGACCGCGGACCCGCAGCGCCCGCTGCGCCTCGATGCGATGCGCGGCGGGTTGGTGCGCGGCACGGTGCTGGGACCTGGGGGCGCGCCGCTGGCGGCCGCGAAGGTGACGCTGAGCCCCGTGGTGGCGCGCGACGAGAAGGCGCCGCGCGTCGAGAAGGTGCCGCGCGTCGAGACCGCGACGGACGCCGCCGGCCGCCTCGACGTCGCGGGATTGCCGGCCGGACGCTACACGGTCCTCGTCACACGCTTGGGTTTGCCCGAGGGCAGTGCAGAGGTCGACGTCGAGATCGGCCGCGAGTCGACGCTGCCGGCGCTGCAGTTCGCGGCGGCTGGCGAGGTGATCGGCATCGTGAGGGGCGCGGACGGAAACCCGATGCCGTCGGGCGTCTTCGGCGTGGGTGCGCCGCCGAAGGGGCGAGGGGCCGCGCGCGTACCCTGGATGGTGAACAATGGCGCACCGGTGCTCACCGATCGCCACGGGCGGTATCGCGTTCCGGGTCTCGCCGAGGGCACCTGGTACGTCGGTGCCTGGACGGGCCCGAACGAGCTGCAGAACGTCCGCAACCCGCTGTCCTTCGCGATCGAGGCGAAGCGCTCGATCCAGTTCGACTTCAACCACACCAACAACTAGCAGCATCGCCGAGATCGGGCGGCCGGATGTGATGTTCCGCTGGTTCGTGGGTCGCCCCGCGGCGATGGGAACCACTGAAGCGACTCCTGGTCCGGCCTTCCGGCGCAATACGGCGAACACCCGCAGCTGCGCCGTCCCGGTGCTGCGGTGCCGGTGATATCGTCGCGGGATGCGAATCGTCATACCGACGTTGCTGCTCGCTGCGGTCGCAGCGGCGCAGCAGGATCCCCCGTCCCCCCCGAAAGCCACGCCCGCGGCGACGCCCATGCACGGAGAGCTGAGCGAGAAGGAGTTCGCGGCACTGCACGAGCTGAAGAAGGAGGCTCCGCCGAAGCCGACCGGCACGATGGTCGAGGTCGGCGAGGCCGCGCACTACCTGGCACTGCCGAAGGACAAGAAGGCGCCGCTGCCCGCGGTGATCGTGATCCACGAGTGGTACGGACTGAACGACCACATCAAGCACTGGGCGGACCGGCTCGCCGGCGAAGGCTGTGCGGCGCTCGCCGTCGACCTCTACCGGGGCACCGTCGCGAAGACGTCGGAGGAAGCGCAGAAGGCGATGGGGGCGGTCGACGCGGCGCAGGCGACGGCGACGCTGCGCGAGGCCTTCGCGTTCCTGTCGAGCGACGACCGCATCAAGGCGACGAAACGCGGCTGCATCGGCTGGTGCTTCGGCGGCGGATGGTCGCTGAAGCTCGCGATCGCCGAGCGCGACCTCGACGCGTGCGTGATCTACTACGGGCGTCTCGTCGACGACGAGGCGGAGCTCGCGAAGATCGAGGCACCCGTGCTCGGCGTGTTCGGCAGCAAGGACCGCAGCATCCCCGAGCAGGCCGTCGCCGCGTTCGAAGGCAGCATGAAGAAGCTCGGCAAGGACGTCCGCGTGCTGCGCTACGACGCCGAGCACGCGTTCGCGAACCCGTCCGGCGCGCGCTACGACCAGAAGAACGCCGCCGCCGCGTGGACCGAAGCGCGCGCGTTCCTGCAGAAGCACCTCGGCGGCAAGGCCGCCGAAGCGACCGGCGAGAAGCCGGCCGGGAAGCCCGGCGAGAAGAAGTAGTCGCGTCGGGGGGCGCTGTGGGCAGCCGGGCAATCCGGCGGTTGCGTGCCGGAGTCCGGAGGTCCGCAGCACGGTGCCTTGGCATCGCGGCAACGCGGCCTTGGTTTCGGGTCCGCGGTTGTGCTTTGCTTGCCATCGCAGCCGCGCCGATCCACCCTTCTCCCCCGCATGACCTCGGGTTCCGCTCCGTTCGAACAGTCCTACTCCGCCGAGACGGCGCGGCACACCGTGCTCGCGAGCCTCGTGCCGGTGGTCGGCTACCCGCTCGAGATCTGGCGGCACCGCTACCTGGTCGCGAACTTCTTCCGCCGCGACCTGCTCGGCCGCTTCCGCGGGTCGGCGCTCGGACTGTTCTGGGTGCTCGTGCACCCGATCTTCATGTTCGCCGTCTACTACCTGGTCTTCGGTTACCTGTTCGGCAACCAGAAGGTCGGGACGGCGCCGACGCCCGAGTACGCGCTCTACCTGTTCAGCGGCGTGATCGCGTTCACGGCGCTGATCGAGGGCACGTCGCGGTCGTGCACGTGCGTGATCGACAACGGCAACCTCGTCAAGAAGGTCGCGTTCCCGAGCCAGCTGCTGCCGGTGCCGCTGATCCTCGTGTCGCTGACGGTCTACGTGGTCGGCGCCCTGGTCTGCCTCGGCGTCGGGCTCGCGTACGGCGTGCTCCAGCCGGGCTGGTCGCTGCTGTTGCTGCCGGTCGTGCTGCTGATCCAGTTCGTGATGACGCTCGGCATCGGCCTGTTCCTCGCGAACACGCACGTGTTCTCGCGCGACACGAGCCAGCTGTGGGGCATCTTCAGCGCGGCGTGGATGTTCCTGACGCCGGTGTTCTGGTACCCGCACGCGCTCGAGGGGGCCGTCGCCGACGTCATCAAGAGCCTGTTCGCGTGGAACCCGGCGTATCCGCTGCTGCAGGCGCACCGCCTCGTGCTCGGCGCGCAGCCCGTGCCCTACACGAAGGACGTCGACGGCGCGCTGGTCGAGAGGCTCAGCGACTTCGGCAACCTCGGTGATCACCTGCTGCACGCGAGCTTGTGGGCGCTCGCGTTCCTGTTCGTCGGCTACGCGGTCTTCATGAGCCGCCGGCACAAGTACGCGGACCTCGTATGAGCAAGAACGTCATCGAGGTCGAGCGGCTGTCGAAGACCTACCGGCTCTACGGCAACCCGTGGCACCGGCTGCTCGAGAAGATGCCGTGGGTCAAGCGCCCGCTGCACAAGCCCGTGCACGCGCTCTGCGACATCGACTTCGCGGTCGGCCCGGGCCAGTGCACGGGCGTGATCGGCAAGAACGGCGCCGGCAAGTCGACGCTGCTGAAGATCCTGACCGGCACGACGTTCCCGACGTCGGGGCGCTACACCGTGCGCGGCAAGATCTCGGCGCTGCTCGAGCTGGGCGCGGGCTTCCACCAGGACTTCACGGGCCGCGAGAACATCTACATGAACGCGGCGATGATGGGGTTCTCGCGCAAGGAGGCGCACGCGCGCTTCAAGCAGATCCTCGACTTCTCGGAGCTGCACGACTTCATCGACGCGCCGGTGCGCACCTACAGCTCCGGCATGGGCGCAAGGCTCGGCTTCTCGGTCGCCGTGGCCACGGATCCCGACGTGCTGATCATCGACGAGATCCTCGGCGTCGGCGACATGGCCTTCCAGCGCAAGTGCGTCGACAAGATCTGGGACTACAAGGCGCGCGGCAAGACGATGTTCTTCTGCTCGCACTCGCTCTACGACGTGCGCCAGATCTGCGAGCAGGCGATCTGGCTGCGCGACGGCCGCGTGCAGATGATGGCCGACGCGGTCATGGTCACGAACGAGTACGCGACGTGGGAGAGCCACCTGCGCGACAAGCCCGACCAGTCCGGCTACGAGAACCTGCCGGCCGCGGGCCAGTTCGATCCGAAGAACCCGCCCGACGACGAGCTGCATCCGCGCATCGTCGGCGCTCAGATCGTCGATCCCGCGACGGGGCAGCCGAGGAACCACTTCGCGCCCGGCGAGACGGTCGCGATCCGCGTGCAAGTGCGCAACAGCAAGACGCCCGAGAAGCTCGCGATGGCGATCGGCGCGATGCGCAGCGAAGGCACGCTGTGTTTCGCGCACAGCACGCAGTTCGACGGCGTGTCGCTCGACCAGCGCGAGTTCGTCGTCACGCTGACGCTCGACGGCCTGTGCCTGCTCAGCGGCGAGTTCAACCTGCCGATCTGGTTGTTCGACGAGCGCGGCATCCACCGTTTCCACGAGCGGCCGGTCGACCAGAAGCTCGTCGTGCAGAACCGTACGAAGGACCTCGGCCTGTTCCTGCAGGCGCACCGCTGGCAGGTCGAACGCGTGCCGGGCTCGGTGTTCAAGTGACCCGGACCGCAGAGCTGTCGGTCCTGATCGTGAACTACAACTCGTGGCGCGAGTGCGCGACGGCGATCGCGACGCTGCGCGCGCACGGCCCGAAGCACGCCGACGGATCGCCGATGCCGTTCGAGTGCATCGTCGTCGACAACCTGTCGCCGCACCGCGACCAGGCACTGATCGCGGCCGTCGAGCACGAGCTGCGCCAGTTGGGCGAGCAGCAGCGCGACCCGCTGGCCGGTCGGCTCGTGATGCACACCGAGAACGGCGGCTACGGCAAGGGCATCAACCTCGCGTTCCGCCACAGCCGCGGCCGCTTCATCCTCGTCAGCAACCCGGACGTGGTGTTCCTGCCGGGCCTGATCGAGCGCCTGCAGCGCCACCTCGAGCGCGATCCGACCGCGGGCTGCACGGTGCCGAAGGGCTTCTGGGATCCCGACCGCAGCGGCCGCCTGCCGCCGAACACGCTGCCGACGCTGACCGACCTGCTGTTCACGACGTGGGGCGCGTTCTCGCGCCGCATCAGCCACTGGTATGCCAGGCGCCTCGCGAGGAAGTGGCTCGCCGTGTGGACCGCCGAGCAGCCGATCGCGCTGCCGATGATGTCGGGCTGCATGTTCCTCGTCGAGCGCGGCTTCTTCGAGTCGGTCGGGCTGTTCGACGAGCGCTACCCGCTCTACTTCGAGGACACCGACCTGTCGGTCAAGATCCGGCGCGCGGGCCGCAAGATCGTGCAGGTGCCCGACGCGCACCTCGTGCACTTCGTGAACCGCTCGGGCATGACCGACGACGAAGCGGTCTGGAAGCGGCACCACGTGAGCCGCCAGCTCTACTACGAGAAGTGGTACGGATGGATCGGCAGGCAGGCCCTGCGCGCTTCGGCGTGGCTGCTCGGCTCGAAGGCCCTGCGGCGCCTGCGGCGTTTCGAGTTCGCGACGCCGCTCGTCGATCTCGGCGACAGCAGCAAGCCGCCCGTGCTCGAGTTCGGCCGGCACTGCGAACGCTTCCTCGTGCTGCTGTCGCTCGACGCGCGCTTCTATCTCGCGGCCGGCATCCTCGGCAGCGGCGCGCGCTGGACGCCGAGCCCGGCCGCGTTCTCGGTGTTCGTCGCGACGACGTTCTACTTCGCGGCCTACGACGTCACGGGCGGCCGCTTCGAGCGCATCGGCACGTGGCGCTACGGCTGCCGGTCGCATCTCGGCGTACCGGTCGTGCCCGAGCCGGCGCGGCCGGCCGCGGTCTCGAGCGCGGAGGGAGTGCCGTGAACGCGCCGGTGCTGTCGGTCGTCGTGTTGAGCTGGAACACGAAGGAGCTGACGCTGGCCTGCCTGCGCGCGCTGTTCGCCGAGTCACCGCGCCACGCGCGAGAAGTGATCGTCGTCGACAACGGCAGCGAGGACGGCAGTGCTTCCGCGATCGCATCGGCCTTCCCGCAGGTGCGGCTCGTACGCAACGCCGAGAACCGCCTCTACGCGGCCGGCAACAACCAGGGTGCCGCGCTCGCGGCCGGCGATTACCTGTGCACGCTGAACTCGGACACCGAGGTGCGGCCCGGCGCGCTCGATCTGCTGGTCGACTTCCTGCGCGGCAACGCCGCCTACGGCGCCGCAGCGCCGCGGCTCAGCGATCCCGACGGATCCGTGCAGCACGCGTGCCAGCGCTTCCCGACGCTGCTGACCGCGCTGTGCTTCGATTCGTGGTGGGGCACGTTCTGGCCCGGATCGCGCGTACAGGCGCGCTACCTGATGCGCGACTTCGACCACCTGCAGTCGCGCGACGTCGAGCAGCCGCCCGGTGCGTGCTTCGTCATGCGCACCGCGGAATGGCGCGAGCTCGGCGGCTTGGACGAGACGCTCGCGCTGTTCTACAACGACGTCGACCTCTGCAAGCGGCTCGCGGCGCGCGGCCGCACGATCCGCTACCTCGCCGACGCCGAGGTCAAGCACCACCGCGGCGCGAGCACGCGGAACTTCGCGAAGATGCTCGTGACCTGGCACAAGAACCGGCTCGCGTTCTACAGCAAGCACTGGGGTGCGCTCGGTGCGTGCTGGATCCGCATCTGCGTGCGGCTGCGGATCTGGGAGGAGTGGTGGAAGATCGGCCGGCGCAATCCGCACGACGCGGGCCGGCGGCGCGCCGAGCGCGACCACCTGCAGAAGGCCGCCGCGGAGTTGTGGTCGTGAAGGTCTGCTTCGTCACCGCGAACTATCCGCCCGAGGTGTACGGCGGCACCGAGCAGGTCGTGACGGCGCTCGCGCGCGAGCTCTCTCCCCACGGCGTCGAGGTCGTCGTGATCTCGGGCAGCGACGAGCCGCACGCCGGCGAGGACGTGCAGCACGAGCAGCACCACTCGATCGCCGTGCATCGTTTGCGCCGGTCCCCCGGCGAAGGGGACCACCACGGCTTCGTGCGGCCGCGCCTGCTCGCGCTCGTGCGCGAGCTGGTCGAACAGGAACGGCCCGACGTGCTGCACGTGCACTCTCTCGCCTCGATCGGCGCCGGCCTCGGCGAGATCGCTCGAGAGCTCGGCATCCCGTTCGTGATGACGTTCCACGACCTCTACGTGATCTGCGCGCGCTACTTCCGCGTGCCGGTCGGCGGCGTGTCGTGCCCCGTCGACACGGACCGCACGCCGTGCGTCACGTGCATCAATGCGACGCTGCGCACCGATCCGGCGGTCGTCGCCGAAGGCCTCGCGGAGCGCGACCGCCTGCTCGGCGCGGAGACAGCACTCGCCGACGCGTGCACGGCACCGAGCTCGACGGCCGCCGCGTTCATCCGCGACGGTCTCGCGTACGCGGGCAGGATCGAGGTGATCCCGCACGGCCTGCTGCGCGAGGTCGCACCCGAGGACCGCGCGCCGCCGCCGCAGAAGGGCGAGCTGCTGCGCGTCGGCACGTTCGGCGGCCTCGTGCCCGACAAGGGTGTGCTCGAGCTGATCGACGCGGTCACGGGCCTGCCGTGCGAGCTGCACCTGAGCGGCCGCTTGTACGGCGGCGAGATCAAACAGCGCCTGCAGCTGCGCGCGCCGCAGGGCCTGCGCTGCGTGCTGCACGGCCCGTACACGCCGGAAAGGCGCCATCCGGCGCGCAACCTGCACCTCGCGGTCTTCCCTTCGAAGTGCCAGGAGACCTACGGCCTCGTCGTCGACGAAGCGCTCGCGCACGGCGTGCCGACCGTGGTATCGGACGCAGGCGCTCTGCGCGAACGCATCGGCACGCCGGGCGTCGTCGTGACAGAGGTCGCGCAGTTGGCGCCGGTGCTGCGCGAGCTGGTAGCCTCTCCGGCCCGCTTGTCCGCGCTGCGGGCCGCGATCCCGGCGACGCTGCCGACGATCGCCGCTTCGGCACGACGCCATCACGAGCTCTACTCGCGCCTCCGATGAAACACCTGTTCAGTCCGCTGTTGCCGCGCGACCCGCTGCAGGGCCCCGTGCTCGTGCTCGCCGCGCATCCGGACGACGAAGTCATCGGCGCCGGCTCGATGCTCGCGTGGCACGCGAGAGCCGGCCACCAGGTCACCGTCGTGCACGCGACCGACGGTGCCAAGGGTGACCCGGGCCAGCGTGAGCACGACATCCGCGCCGTGCGCCGCGCCGAGGGCGTCGAGGCGCTCGCGCGTCTGGGCATCGCGGAGCCGCGCCACTGGGACCTGCCCGACGGCGAGCTGCCCGAGCACCTCGCTGCGCTGACCACGCGCATCGCCGACGTGATGCGCGAGGTGAAGCCGCGCACGCTCTACTCGTTCCACGCCGGCGAGGCGCACCGCGACCACCGCGCGATCGCCGCGGCGACCGCGGCCGCGGCGCCGGCACTGCTGCCCGACTGCCGGTGCCTGCTCTACGGCGTCAACTTCGTGCCGCCCGGTGGCACGCTGTTCGACGTGACCGACGTCTATCCGCGTTGCTACCGCGCGCTGCAGGCCTACGCGAGCCAGAACGCCTACATCGACCTGCCCGGCATGAGCGAGCACCGCTGCCGCGCTGCGACCGTCAACGTCGACATCCCGGGCGTTCTCTACGGCGAGCTGTTCCTCGACCTGACGCCCTCCGAGGTCCGCGACGTGCACGCGCTGCAGGACGATCTGCACCGCAAGATCCAGCGGGAGGCGCCGTGAGTGCTGTGCCGCCGCGCAAGCCCGTGGTCTCGCTCGTCATCTCGGTCTGGAACCGCAAGGACGACCTGCGCGACAACCTGAAGGCGATCGCGGCGCAGACCGTGCGCGCCGACCAGGTCGTCGTCGTCGACAACTGTAGCCGCGACGGCACGTCCGAGATGGTGCGCGCCGAGTTCCCGTGGGTGCAGCTGATCGTGATGCCGCACTCGGCCTACGGCGCGTGCGAGACGTTCAACGTCGGCTTCGCGAGCGCATCGGGCGAGTTCGTCGGCATCCTCGACGACGACGTCGTGCTGCCGCCGACGTTCGTCGAGCACATGCTCGCGAAGTTCGCGACCGAGCCGGAGACCACGGCGATCCTGTCGCCGAAGGTCATCGAGCCGCAGATGCCCGACTGGTACAAGGACTCGCCGAGCGTGAACACCGAGCGTTACCTGCCGACGTTCCGCGGCTGCGGCTCGATGGCGCGCGCCGCGTTGATCAAGGAGGCCGGCTGGTACGACATCCGCTTCTTCATCTTCGGCAACGAGCGCGATCTCGCGACGCGGCTCCTGAACCTCGGCTACCGCGTCAAGATGGTGCCGCAGGTCGAGGTCTTCCACAAAGCGCCGTTCGGCATGCGGCACGGTGCGCGCAGCCTCTACTACCACGTGCGCAACTTCTGGCTCTACGCGTTCAAATACCTGCCGTGGAGCCAGGTGCTCGCGTTCCCGTTCCGCTTCCTGAGCAAGCGCCTCGGCGGCAAGCAGCAGGGTGGCGGCGGTGAAGTCGCCGATGCGGTCGGCACGATCGGTCTGTTCGAGAACATCAAGTCCGTGAAGTGGGGCTACGGGATCTGCTTCATCGCGACGTTCGCGGCGCTGGGTTCGCTGCCGCACTGCCTGCGCCAGCGGCGGGTCTGCACGCATCCGGACTTCGAACCGCCGCTGCGGTAGTCCGCGCGCCGGAGTTTCTTGTAAGGGGAAAGGTTCCCCGGCCCGGCAACGGATCCCGGTGAGTGGTGCTATCGTCCTACGACGAGCGGTTTTGCCATCCGCACTCTCCCCGCCCGATGCGCCAACTCGATAGCCCCCTCGCCGCCGGGCGCCCCAACCGGCAGCGGCACGTCGTACCGGTGGCCCCTATCGCCTGCGGTGCGCTGCTGCTCGTCTGCGGCTGCAGCGATGGCGGCACCGCAACCGGGACGCTAGCCGCCGCGGCCGAGCCGCGCATCGAGTCGCAGAGCACGAGCGGCGACGCCGACCGGCTCGCGGCCGAGCTGATGCTCGTGACCGGGACCGTGCAGGCCTCGCCGCTGCGGCCCGCGTTCGCGCTGCCTGCCGCGGGGCTGCGCGAGGCCGTCGCGAACATCGCGTTCGACCACCTGCGCACGATCGTCACGACCGACGGCGTGGGCCCGGACCTCGCCGGATCGCAGCTGGTCCGGCGGCTCGCGCTCGAGCCCGGCGCACCGGCGGACCTGAACCAGAACGGCACGAACCTCGACGAGACCGCGGCCGCCGAGTCGGCGCGGATCGCGGCGTTCGCGGGCGTTGCGATGCCGGCCGGCGTCGTGCAGCCGTTCCTGCCGTGGGCCGAGACGAGTGCGCAGCTCCGCGCGCCGCTCGCGGCCGGACAGGAGCCCGATCCCGCGAGCTGGCGCCTGCAGCACCCGGGGCGCGCCGTCGTGCGCCTCGAGCACCTCGCTGCCTCGATGCGGCTGCGCGCGCTCGCGGCGGCGCGCCTGCTCGAGCAGGGGCACGGCGCGTTCGTCGGCCGCACGGGCGAGGAGGGCCTGCTCGGCCTGCTGCTCGCGCAGCAGTTGCTCGCAGCCGAGGAGACGCTGCTCCAATCCCTCGCGACCGACAGCACGACGGGCGGGCCGCTCGGTCCCGTGCCGGACCCGGCCGAGTACGACCCGGACGCCGGCCTGCACTGGTTTCCGGCAGCGTTCGCCGTGCTCGAAGATGCAGCACGGCCTGGAATCCCCACGGGATACAGGACGGCCGACGTCGCGAGCGACCTGCTCGGCCTCTCGCTGCTGCTCGAAGCCGCGGCCGAGACGGTCTGGGCCGCGAGCGCCGTGAACCCGAGCCCGACGCTGCGCGCGGTGTTCCAGGGCGAGCCGTTCCCGCCGCCCGATCCGGGGCCGCCGCCGCCGCCCGTGCTGAACTGGCAGCAGAACATCCAACCGCTGATCATCGTTCGCTGCGCCGGTTGCCACTTCGCCCAACCCGTGGAGGGAGGTTTCTCGGTCGTGTCGCTCGCGTCCGTGATGGCGGGCGGCGTGCACGCGCAGAGCTACACGATGATCGTGCCGGGCGACCATGCGAGCAGCTTTCTGCACCGCATCCTGACCGGGCCGCAGCAGCTGCCGGGGAGGCTGATCCCACGGATGCCGTTCCAGAGTCCCAGCCTGCCCGCGCCCGAGAGGCAGCTGATCGCCGACTGGATCGACGCCGGCGCGCTCGAGTTCCCGCCGGCGGCGCCAGTACCGCCCGTGGTCGGCCAGGACCTGCTGCGCGTCTGCTTCGTGAACCTCGTCGCGATGCACTTCGATCCGGTGACGGGCGCGCTGCATCACCGCCACGAAGGGGACGGGCCGTCGGGCATCGCGACCGCGACTGCGACCGGTGCGGCGCTGCGCGCGCTGCAGGCCGCGGCCGCCGTGATGCCGGACCTCGAGTTCCGCGGTCTGCGGCCGGCCGCGGTGCTCCAAGCGGCGACGAAGTTCGCGACGCGGTTCGTGAGCCCGGATTCGGGCCGCGTCGCGGCCGACATCGAGCTCGCGAGCGGACAGCGCGGGGCGCCGGCCGATCTCGCGGGCCAGGCTGCGACGGCGGCCGGATTGCTGGCGGCGATCGAGCGTGTGCCCGACGCGTCGGTGAAGGCCGCGGCGCGGCGCGCGACCGAGCATCTGCTGACCGCGTTCGCGGACCCGGTCTCCGGTGCGTTCCGCAGCGTGCCCGAGCACGCGTTCGCGCGCTACACGCCGTCGGTGCTCGCGGACCTGCTCGCCGCGTTGCGCAGTGCGCCGGCGCTGCAGCTCGAGGTGCTGCCGGCCGACGCATTGCTCGAGCGCCTGCTCGCCACCGTGCGCGCCGTGCTCGCGCATTCCGAGTGGGGGACCGGCGGCGAGCTGTTCGGCGACGGCATCGACGACACGAACCAGAACGGCATCAAGGAGCCCGGCGCCGCGGGCGGCCCGTTCGGCCGCCTGCCACTGCTGGCCGGCGCGATCCTCGTCGGCGACACGGCCGACGCGGGCGTGCCTGCGGCGGCCGTCACGTGGTCGCAGCACGTGCGGCCGCTGTTGTTCGAGCAGTGCGGCAGCTGCCACTTCGCGGGCAGCCTGCAGAGCACGTATCGGCTCGACACGCGGCGGCTGGCCGAGGTTCCCGCGAGCCCCGGAGTTCCGTACGCGCCGATCGTGCCGTTCGATGCCGAAGCGTCGCTGCTCTACCGGAAGCTCGCCGACCGCATCCCACCCGTCGGCGTGCAGATGCCGCAGGGTGGCACGCCGATGAGCGCCGTGCAGCGTGAGATCGTGCGCCTGTGGATCGAGGCTGGAGCGAGCAGCAGGTAACCGTGGTTGCCGCCGCCAGGAACGCCCGTGCACGGCCCTGGCGGCAATCGCTGCTGACGCGGATCGCGCTGCTGCTGGCCGGGCTCGGGCTGGCCGGGCTGGGCCTGCCAGGGCTGGGGCGCGCGCAGGAGACCGCGCCGTTCCCGCGCACCGGCGAGTACATCGGCAAGGCCGAGTGCGTGCGCTGCCACGAAGCCCAGCTGCCGCGCCTGCAGCGCGGTGCGCATGCCGCGATCCTCGACTCGGCGACGCTGCCGGCCTGCGAGACGTGCCACGGGCCCGGCAAGCTGCACGCGGCCGACGAAGGCGAGGACGGCAAGCGCATCACGATGCCGGCGAAGCTCGCGATGAAGGACCAGGTCGCGTTCTGCGGGCGCTGTCATCAGGACCAGATCGCGCGCCACGGCGGCGACTTCGCGGGCTTCGTGCACGCCGGCAAGGTGTGCACGGACTGCCACGAGGTGCACGTGCGGTCGCGCGCCGTGCCGCTGTCCGAGGCCAGGTTCCGCACGCGCCGCGAGTGCAATGCAACCGCCGAGCCGACTGGCACGAAGACGTGCGTCGAGTGCCATCCGCTGCGCGACCAGCTGCTCGCCGCGAGCGTGCACGGCAGCCTCGCCGCCGGTGCCCACGCATCGGGCTGCGAGACGTGCCATGGCGAGGGCTCGCTGCACGAGAGCTCGAAGGGCCTCGCGCGCCTGATCACGCGGCCCGACCGCGCCGCGGACGGGATCGCGACGTGCCGCAGCTGCCACGCCGCCGTCGACGCGACGGAGTTCCACTGGCGCGGCAAGCGCAAGCCGTTCCTGACCAGCGGCGTCACGTGCACGACCTGCCACCAGATCCACGTGCCGAAGCCGGGCGCGCAGCTCGAGCCGGGGGCGAAGGCCGACGCCGCGCCGATGGCCGCGGTTCCAGCGCCCGCCGCGGCCGGGCCGGCGGCGACGAACAGGACCTGTGCCAAATGCCATGCGCCGGCGCTCTGCACGATGCCGGGCTCGACGCACGCGTCGCTCGGCGGCCTCGACCTGCCACTCGACCGCGGTTGTGCGACGTGCCACGAGGGCGGTCTCGCGCACGCCGCGGCCGGAGGCCGCAAGGATCTCGTCGATGGCGTGCGCGGGCAGCCGAGTGCTTTGCAGGCGAAACGCTGCCTGCAGTGCCACCGCGACGAACGCGCGCTGCAACACGTGAAGCAGGGCCATCACGAGCGCGCCGGCGTCGGCTGCGTCGAGTGCCATGCTCCGCTGCACGGGGCCACCCGCATCCACGTCGCCGATGCGGCAGAGCAGG
This sequence comes from Planctomycetota bacterium, assembly GCA_036376355.1. Lineage (GTDB taxonomy): Bacteria > Planctomycetota > UBA1135 > UBA1135 > UBA2386 > DASVAL01. The sequence goes on along the minus strand of DASVAL010000141.1, from coordinate 23,122 downwards.
CCTGCAGACGGTGCCACCCCGCGGTTGCGGCCGAGTTCGCGTTCCCGAACCACCACCCGGTGCCCGAGGGGCGCATGCGCTGTGCTTCGTGCCACGACGTGCACGGCGACCGGCATCGCGTGCGCGACCTCGAGCTGACCGAGCGGCGCTGCGTCGAGTGCCACCCGCGCTACGGCGGGCCGTTCGTGTTCGCGCACCAGGCCGGCCGCCGCGACGGCTGCGTCGTCTGCCACGAGCCGCACGGCACGAGCAACCGCCGGCTGTTGAAGCAGGTCACGACGCAGCAGAACTGTCTGCAGTGCCACGGCGACTTCCCGGCGTTCCACGACCAGACGCCGGGGGCCGTCTTCACGAACTGCATCCGCTGCCACACCGAGGTGCACGGCAGCAACCACGCGCGGTACCTGTTCCGATGAGCGGGCCGCTGTTCGTGGCGTGCGCGCTCGTGTTCGCAGCTCTGCTCGCGCAGTGCCGCGCTCAGGACCGCGCGCAGGCGGGTCCGGCGGCGGACGCCGTCTCGTGCCGCGTCTGCCATCCGGGCGCCGCCAGGGGCCTCGCGCGCTCGCCGCACGCCTCGTTGCTCGCCCGGGCCGACGCGTGTGCTTCCTGCCACGGCGACCAGAAGGCTCACGCCGAAGCGATGGCCCGCCCGGGCGGCGCGCAGGCGCCGAAGGTCGCGCGCGTCGCGGCCTCGTCCTGTGTGCAGTGCCACGGCGACCGCGAGCTGCAGTGGACGCAGGCGCTGCATCCGTTCGAGCCCGAGGCGGCGCTGCGCGCCGACGCGACGGCTCCGCACGTGGGCCTCGTGCAGGAGCTCGCGGCGCGGGAACAGAGCAGCGCGCTGCGCTGGTCCGGGCTGCTCGACGCGGGCTACCGGTTCGTGCACAAGACCGGCTCGCTCGAGGGCTACGACACCGACGTCGACCTCGATCCGGGCGTCCGGCTGCGCGATTTCGAGCTCCGCGGCGCCGGTGCCGATCCGGCGCCGCTGCACGAAGTGTCGCTGGTCGCGCACGACGTCGGGGACCCGCGCTGGGACACGGCGCTGCGCGCGGACCGCACGCGCGACTTCAGCGCGGGTGCGAGCTATCGCCGCGACCGCTACCGCTACGAAGCCAGCGGCGACTACCACCGCGTCGACCGCAAGTTCGACCAGAGCCGCTACGACGCCGAGGTGTGGCTCGGGCACGATCTGCGCGTCTTCGCGAGCTTCGCGCGCACCCACGAAGAGGGCTTCTGGCTCACGCAGCGCATCGGCAACCAGAACCTCGCGGTGCAGAGCTACGTCGACGGCGTCGAGAGTCCGCGGCGCTACGCGAGCGACGAGGCCGAGATCGGTCTGCGCGGCACGACGGACGGCTGGCACTGGAGCATCGCGGCCCAGTACTTCGACGAGAGCATCGACGACCGCTGGTCGTACTCGCGGCCGGCCCAGGCGAACCCGGCGTTCCCCGAGAGCGAGGACTTCACGTCGGGCACGTCGCTGCGCGGCCCTGGCGCGCGCATCGCTCTCTCGCACGGCACCGGGCCGCTGACGTTCGACTTCACCGGCCGCTACGTCGACCGCGACCGCAAGCTCGCGGCGAACGGCACCGGGCAGGGCTACGACATCGCGCAGTTCACGCAGACGACGGTCGCGGGCGGCGAGGGCGACACGCAGACGCTGCTGCTCGACGGCAGCGCTGCGCTCGAGCTGACGGATCACGTCCGCGTCGTGATCGACGCCCACTGGCGCGACCACCACGAACGCATGTCGCTGCAGCAGACCGACACCGCGGTCTACCCGACGCTCTCGACGTCCGTGACCGTCGTGACGGCCGTGGACAACCGGACGGACCAGCGCCTGTTCGACGGCTCGCTCGCGCTCGAGGTGAGCCCGCACGAGACGCTCGACGTGACGGTCGGCGTCGGCTACGCGCACGAGACGCTCACGGTGCCGAACCTGACTCCGGCCGATCCCGGCGACTACCGCAGCGGCAGCGTGCACGACCAGGGTCTGCTCGCGGGCCTGCGCTGGCGGCCGGTGGAGCGCTGGACGCTGCGGGCCGACGTGCGCGACTACGGCCAGGACGGCGTCTTCCTGCACGAGCTCGCGCCGAACCGCTCGCGCGCGGCCAGCGGCAGCCTCGGCTACCGCGACGAGCGCCACAACGGCACGGTCTTCGTGCGGCATCGGTGGGGCGAGAACCCCGTCTCGGAGCACCGCGAGGAGAGCCTCGCGACCGGCGTGTCCGGTGGTGTCTCGGCGAACGGCCTGACCGGTTTCGCGAGCTACACGTTCGCGCGCGTGGACTCGCAGACGCTGACGAACTTCTACTTCAGCGCCACGCCGACGCCGCAGCTCGTCGGCTTCGAGGGCGACACGAACACGCTGGCCGCGTCGTTGATCGCGGAGACCAGCCCGCGCGTGCGATGGGAGTTCACCGCGTCGTGGTCCAAGACCACGGGCGACTTCGACGTGACGCTGCTCGAATGGCGCGCCGACCTGCAGTTCGGCGTGCTGCCGCCGCACGGCACGTTCGGCATCGAGTTCCGCGACATGCGCTACAGCGACCAGGCCAGTGTCGACGACTGGACAGCCGAGCTGCTGTTCGTCTACTGGCGCCAGACCTGGTAGCTCCGCGCCCGGCAAGGCCTCGCGCGCCCGTTCCTTCTTCCACCATGCGCCGATGCGCAGGATCTCGTCCCTGGCTCGCGGCATCACGACGATGCGCGAGCGAGCAGTCACGGCTTCACCGCGGCTGCAGCCAGACGTGCACGTCGGTCACTGCACGTGCGCTGACGACGGCGGCCACCGAGGTGTCCGCGTAGTCGCGCGAACGGATCGCGAGCACGTGGTTGCCTGGCGGCAGCACGGGTGCCCACAGCAGCGGCACTCCGGCCGGCGGGTCGCCGCCCGACCTCCAGCCGTCCGCCGTGGTCTCGATGAACACGCGCCGCTGCCGTCCAGCTGGCCCGGTCGCCGCCTGCGTCTCGGCGGCGAAGTCGACGACGTTCCCGCGCGCGCGCGAGTCCGGCGTGTGCAGGTGGAATCGCACGCGGCCGCCGTCGGGCACCGTGGCGTGGACCGTCGTCGTTTCCCCGCGCCGCAGCTGCACGGGTTGTTCGAACGGCGCGAACCAACCGAGGTCCATGCCTGCTTCCTTCGGTGCTACTTCGAGCCGGTAGCGGCCCGGGAACCAGCGCACGAAGCGGGCCTCGGCGTCGTGTTCGGGTGCGCGCTCGTAGGAGCCCGGTTCGCCGAGGTAGAGTTGGCGCAGGCGGACCTTCACGTCGCCAAGGTCGCTGCCGTCCGGTGTCTCGAGCTGCAGCAGCAGCGTGGCATCGCGCGAACGATCGCGCAGCGTCAGCACCGTCTCGATCACGTTGCGCGGCGGCATCGCCTGCACCATGACCTCGGCGCGCGCGTCGTCGTGGTAGGCTTCGACGCGAACCCAGGTGCCGCGCGCGACGACGACGGAGCGGAACGAACCGGCGGCGGACAAGAATCGGTCCTGCAGCTCGGGATCGAGGGGGGCTCCGGCCGCGAATGCGGCGGCGGCCTGGTCGCCCGCGGGCCAGATTCCCATCGCGACGTCCATGTGGCGCAGCGGGCGGCCGGCTTCGTCGCGGAACGAGAAGCGCAGCACGTGCACACGGCCGAGCACGATGGTCGGAGGATCCTCGTCGGTGGCCACCGTGGTCGAGGGGTGCGAGCCTTCACCGCCGAACGACGAGAGGCGCACGACGTAGCGACCGGGCGGCAGCGTGCGCACGACGAGGTGGCCGTCGTCGCCGGTGCGCGCCATCGCCACGGTCCGACTGCCGTCGCCGGGTTGGTAGATGCCGATGCCCACGTGCGCCGCGGGCTCGCCGTCGGCGAAGACGACGCGTGCGCGCAGCGTGCTGCTCGCCTGCAGCCGCAGGTCCGGCAACGTCGTTTCGCTGCCTTCTGCCAGCGTGCACTCGATCTGCGCGCGGCCGACGCCCATGTGGGTTGCGGCGACCAGCACGTCGCCCGACGCGAGCGGCGCCGCGACGACGTAGCGGCCGTTCGCATCGCTCGTCGCCCCTGCGTTCGGGGCGCTCGCGCCGCTGGCCCTCGGGCCGAGCTGCACGCTGGCGCCGGCGACGGGGATGCCGTCGGCGTCGACGACCCGGCCCGACACGACCGCGGCCCCGACGAGCTGCGCGTCGCCGATCGCGAGGAGGCTCTGCGTCGGGTCGTGGTGCGGCAGCGTCACCTGCCCGCCGGCGTGTCGGCCGGGCGCGTGGAGCGACACCGACAGCTTGGCGCGGCGCAGGTCGATCGGCGGCAGCACGCGCAGCGCTCCGAGATCGACCGAGTAGCGTCCGTCCGCGCCCGTGTGCGCGTCGGCCAGCGGCTCGCGCTCGTGGTCGATGAGCAACTGCACGCGCACGCTGGCGTCGGCAACGGGCGCTCCGTCCTCCTCGAACACGCGGCCCACGAGACGCCACGACGGTGTGCTGGCCGCGGCCGCATCGCGCGACAACCCGGGCGCGGGTGCCGGTGGTGCGATTGCGTTCGCCTCGGCGGCAGGAGCGGTCGTCGCGGTCTCGACGGCCGGCGCCTGCGGCTCGACGAGCATCGGGTCCACGTTCCCGGCGACCGCCCACCAGCTACCGGCCGCGAACGCGAGCAGGACCACCACACCGAGCATCGACTTCTTCATCGTCACGCCTCCGATCGCTGCGCCCGTTCCCGCCGCCACGAGCGAGCTCGCGACCTTCGCCTGGCCCGCCGCGAGCACGACGTCGCGGACCGTTGCGAGGCCGCGGCCAGGCGTCAGCACCGCGAACGCAGCGAGCGCGATGCCGGCCGGCAGTGCCGCACGCAGCAGCTCGAGCCCGCGCGTCACCTGGCTGCGCACGGTGCCGGGTGGGCGGCCGAGCACGTGCGCGATCTCCGCGGCCGTGAGCTGGTGCTTCAGGTGCAGGCGCAGCACGGGACGGTAGACGTCGGGCAGGCCTTCGATCGCCTCGTCGCACTGCGCCGAGAACTCGGCGGACGACGCCGCCGCGAGCGGGTCGTGCTCCGCGCGGTCGGCCAGCCGGGTCGGATCGACGGCGCGGCCTTCGCGGCGCTGCAGCCACTTCGCCTGGTTGTGCAGGATGCCGACGAGCCACGCGAGCAGCGGACGCCGCGGGTCGTAGCTGCCGGCGTTCTGGATCGCGGCGAGGAACGTAGCCTGCACGAGATCCTCGGCGGACGCCGGATGGCGAACGTGGTGCAGCGCGAGGCGCAGCAGCGTCGGCGCCGCGAGGTCGTAGACCTCGGCCAGCGCTCCGGCGTCGCCGGCGTCGCGCCACTGCCGGAAGCGATCTTCGGGCTGCACCATGCTGCATGGATTAGCAGCAAGGCAATGGCGTGCTGCGTGGATCCGCGAGTTTTCGCGGGCGACCGCGTGACCCGTGCTGGCTAGCATTCCGCCGCTCGTGGTCAGCGCGATCGTCGTCAACTGGAACGGCAAGGCATACCTTCCTGCGTGCCTCGATGCCGTGCTGGCCCAGGATCCTCCGGCCGCCGAGGTGATCGTCGTCGACAACCACAGCGACGACGGCTCGCGCGAGCTCGTCGCCGAGAAGTACCCGCGCGTGAGGGTGATCGACACGGGCCGCAACGCGGGGCCCTGCCATGCGCGCAACGTCGGCGTCGCGGCGGCAGCACACGAGCGCTGCCTCGTGCTCGACAACGACGTCGTGCTGCACCCGGGTGCTTTGCGTGCGTTGCAGCAATGCATGGATCGCGACCCGCGGGCCGCGATGGTGCAGGCGCGGTCGTTGTGCGGCGACGATCCGAACGTCGTGCACTACGACGGCGGCGACCTGCACTTCCTCGGCACGCTCGTGCTGCACAACTGGTATCGCCCGCTGCGCGACGCGGTGCAGCCGACGGGTCCGGTCGGCGCCGCGGTGGCCCTGTGCTTCCTGACCAGGAAGAGCGTCTACACGGCGGTCGGCGGGTTCGACGAGAACCTGTTCATCCTCTACGAGGACAACGAGTTCTCGTACAAGCTGCGCATGCGCGGCCACACGGTCTGGCTCTGCCCCGAAGCGCTGTGCACGCACAAGGCGGGCACGGCGGGCCTGTCGCTGCGCGGCACGAACGCGTATCCGGGGCGGCGCACGTTCCTGCACAGCCGGAACCGCTGGTACGTGCTGATCTCGTGCATGCGCTGGCGCACGTTCTGGCTCACGGTGCCGGCACAGCTCGTCTACGGCTTCGTCTACGCGGGCTTCGGCTGGCGGCACGGCCACGTCGGCGACTGGCTGCGCGGCAAGTGGGAGCTGCTGCTGCTGCTGCCGGCGGCCGTGCGTGCGCGCGGGCCGGCCCAGGCGGGGCGGACCGTGCCGGACCGCGACCTGCTCGTCGCGACGCCGGTCACGCTGAACCCGGGCCTCGCGGAACGGGGCTGGGCCGGTCTGCTGCGGCGCACGCTCGATCGCTTCTTCGCGGGCTACTGGTGGTTGGTGCGGAGGTTCTGTGGCTGAGACGCACGCGGTTGCGGCCCTGCTGCTGAACTGGCGGCGTGCTTCGATGACGGTCTCGTGCCTGCGGGACCTGCTCGCGACGACGGGCGCCGTGCTGCAAGTGCTCGTGATCGACAACGGGTCGGGCGACGACTCGGAGGACGTGCTGCAGAAGGCCGTGCACGAGCTCGGGGCCGCGGCGGCGCCGCACCGGATCGAGTTCGAAGCGCTCGCGCAGAACGTCGGGTTCGCTGGCGGCATGAACCACGGCCTGCGCTGGGCCGGGCAGCGCTCTGCGCGCTACGTGCTCGTGCTGAACAACGACGTGCGCCTCGGTCCGGACTTCCTGGCACCGCTCGTGACCGTGCTCGACAACGACCCCGGCGTCGCGGCGGTCGGGCCGACCGTGCTCTATCCCGATGGCCGCGTGTGGGCCGAGGGCGGCCGCACGGGCTTCATGCCGAACGCCGTCCGGCTCTGCGGCCACGGCAAGGCGCCACACCCGCGCGAGCACGGCCCCGAGGCAGTCGAGTTCCTGCCCGCCGCGTGTGTGCTGTTCCGTACCGCCGAGCTCGCCGCGATCGGGGGCTTCGACGAGGACTACTTCATGTACTGGGAGGACGTCGACCTCTGCGACCGGCTGCGCGCGCGCGGCGGCCGCATCGTGTGGCTGCCGTGGGTCCGCGTCGAGCACGCGCCCGGGCAGTCGTCGGGTGGGGGACGCTCTCCGCTGCGCAAATTCCTGATGGCGAACAACGCCGTGCGCTGGCTGCGGCGGCGCGGCACGCTGCGCACGTGGGCCGGCTGGTTCCTGTTCGACGTGCTCGGCTGGCCGCTGAGCCTGCTGTCGGGGCCGCGTGGTGGGTGGGCCAAGCTGCGCGGCACGCTGGCGGGGCTCGGCGGGCACCGCGCGAGTGCGGGCGACGTCGAACGGTACCTGCGTTCGGGTTGAGCCGTGCGCTTCACTGCCCGTGCACGGGCAGTGCAGCGAGCACACGCGCGAGGCGTTCTGCCGGCGGCAGCGCCGCGAGTTCCTGGCGCCAGCGCGCGCGTGCGGCGACCTCGGCGCGCGGGCCGATCTCGTCAAAGCACCGCGTGGCGGTGCGCTGCACGTCGAGCGGCGGCTCGACGCCGGCCGCCGCGAGCGCTGGATCGACGACGACCTCGCTGTTGCCGCGGTGCTGGAACTCGGCCGCGATCGCCGCATCGATCGGCGAGTCGGTGCCGGCCAACGCGGTCGCGATCACGGTCAGCGAGCCGCCCTCTTCACAGGCGCGCGCCGAAGCGAACAGGCGCTTGCCGCGCTGCGTGGCCGACGCATCGAGGCCCGCGCAGAGCAAGCGGCCCGAAGGCGGGTTCACGAGGTGGCAGGCGCGCGCGAGAGCGGTCAGCGAGTCGATCAGCAGCACGACGTCGCGGTCGGCTTCGACCTCGCGCTGGCAGGCCGCCGCGACGATCTCGGCGAGCGCCACGTGGCGTGCGGGTGGTTCGTCGAAAGTCGTCGCGAGCACCTCGCAGCGCGCGACGTTCGCGAGCGCACGGCGCGCCGCGGTCGTGTCCTCGGGGCGCTGGTCGAGCAGGCAGACGACGAGCTGGAGCTCCCGGTGGTTGTGCGCCAGCGCCGTTGCGATGCGCGCCAGCAGGTCGGTGCGCGGCCACGCGGGCGGCGCGGTCAGCAGCACACGCTGGCCCTTGCCCCACGGCGCGAGCAGGTCGATCGCACGCAGGTCGATTGCCGCGTGCTCGTGCCCGAGCCGCAGGCGCTCGGTCGGCAGGAGCGGCGTGCGCGAGCCGAACGGCAGCACGGAGCGCCAGTTCTCGGCGGGCTCGCCGTTCACGCGGTCGATGCTGACGAGCGCGAAGTAGCGCTCGCCGCGCTTCGGCGGCCGCACGGGACCCGAGAGCCGGTGGCCGGCGCGCAGATCGAAGGCGCGCACCTGGCTCGGACTCACGTAGACGTCGGCCGGATCGACCGCGTAGGCGAGCTGCCGCGTGCGCAGGAACGCGAAGCCTTCGGGCAGCACGTCGAGCACACCTTCGGCGTGAACGGTGCCGCCTGCCGCGAGCCGCTGCTCGAGCAGCGCCGCGAGCAGCTCGACGCGATCCTGGTTCGGCTTCGGCTGCAAGCCTTCGGCGACCGCGAACGGCAGCAGCGTCTGGCTGCTCATGGCTTGCCAGATCGCGAAGTCCGCGCGAGGTGCCGGGGAATCGCCGGTCATGGCGCGTGCCGGGCCAGGTCGTTCAGCACGGCGGCGACCTGTCGCCGCGTGTCGGCGAGATCGCCGTCGTTCTGGATGCAGTGGCTCGCGCGGGCGCGCTTCTCGTGCAGCGGCGCCTGGGCCGCCTGCCGCTGCTCGAGCTCACCCTCGCGCCAGCCGCGCGCGCTCGCGCGCGCCGCGCGCACGGCAGGTGCCGCGTCGACGAACACGACGCGGTCGCACCACCGGATCAAGCCGCCCTCGAGCAGCAGCGGCACGTCGAGCACGGCGGAATCGCCGCTGGCCTTCGCGTCGTCGAGCCTCGCGAGAAGGCGTTCCCGGATGCGCGGGTGCATGATCGCTTCGAGCCGCTTGCGGGCTCCGGGATCGGCGAAGACGAGCGCCGCGAGCGCTCGGCGATCGAGGCCGTCGGCGGTCAGCATCTGCGGGCCGAACGCCGCCGCGACGTCGCGCTGCACCGCTGGCTCGTCGGCGACCACCTTCGCCTCGTGGTCGGCATCCAGCAGCACGAGGCCGTGTTCCGCGAAGATCCTCGCGACGGCACTCTTGCCCGCCGCGATGCCGCCCAGGATCCCGATGACTACGGGCTTTCGGGGTCGAAAGGCAGCGACGGCAGGGACCGCCGCCGTGGGATCGGTCGGCATGCGTCTCATCCTGAAGTAGACTGCATGGTCGGGCAAGCACGTTCGAGGCGCCGCCTTGACCTTCCCGCCTTCCTTTCTAAGATCCGCACCTCGTGTCCGCAGGCTCCGACCGGTATCCCAGTCGTCCTGTTCCCCGCCCGTGCCCTCGAGCGGGGCGCGAATCACTCCCCATTGCCTCGGACTGACACCGCGGCAACGCCCTGAACAGACCCCCTCCCCCTCCCTTGGAGTCGCTTCCAATGCACTATCGCCAGAGTGGCGCCACGACCGTCCCGATGATGTTCTTCATCATGCTCCTGCTGCTGTTCATCGGGGCATTGGTGTTTGCCTACAACACCGTGACGGAGAACGGCAAGTTGGCCAAGGAGCTCGTCGATGCTCGGGATGAAGCCCGGACGCTGAAGAACAAGAACCAGCTCGCCGAGCACTACATCGAGGACATCGGCAAGGTCATCGGCAAGCTCGGCAAGTACCCGGGTCGCTCCGGCTTCGACTACAGCGGCGCCGCGCTCGATTCTCCTCAGCTGATGAACCCGACCGAGGTCAAGAAGCTGCTCGAGGACTCGTGCACGGCCGCGGGCATCTCCGCAGCGAGCAGCAGCCTCGAGAACGCGCTCGGCGCGATGATCTCCAGCGTCAACGCGAGCAAGACGCGCGTGACCGAGACCGAGACCGAGCGCGACAAGGTCCTGGCCGAGAAGACCGCGATCGACCAGGAGTTCCAGAAGGCGACCGCTGACGCGAGTACGAAGGCGAACGAGTTCGCCCGCAACCTCGATCAGGCCCGTTCCGACTTCGAGACCGCGAAGTCCCAGAAGGACGCCAACGCCGCCTCGCTGACGCAGGCGGTGACCGCGAAGAACGACGAGCTCGCGGCCGCCCGCGAAGAGGCCGCCAAGAAGGAGAAGGAGCTGCGCGGCGAGATCACCAAGCGCGACATCCGTCTGTCGGCCATGACGGAGCGCGACCGCCTGCGCAATCCGCCCGACGTCGCGGACGGCAAGGTCATCGTCGCGCGCAACGGCGTGCCGACGGGCTTCATCAACCTCGGCCGCAAGGACCTGCTGCAGCCCGGCACGATGTTCCACATCAAGAACCCGAACAGCCAGGCCGTGAAGGGCTACGCGACCGTCACGCGCGTCGAGGAAGAGCGCGCCGAAGTCGCGTTGACGAACTTCGTCGACCCGATCGGTGACTTCGCCCGCGAAGGCGACCAGATCTACAACCCGCTCTTCACGCCGCGCATGACGCGCACGATCTACCTGATGGGTCGCTTCACGGCGCCGTACAACAAGGAGCAGCTCACGCTGCTGCTGAAGCGCCTCGGCAACCGCGTCGTCGACAAGATGGCGCCCGGCGTCGACACGGTCGTGCTCGGCAACGACCCCGTCAACGAAGCCCAGGACGGCTTCACCTCGGTCAAGGACTCGGAGGAGTACAAGGAGGCGCACCGCCTCAACGTCGAGTTCACCTACCTGAACATCATCCGCGACCTGATCAAGCTGTAGGCGATTTGTCCGCGCGCCTGCCGGTTGCTGACGCCAGCGAAACGAAACAACAGGCCGGGCCCCGGAGCTTGCTCCGGGGCCCGTGTTGCTTCGTGGGGAGTGAAGTGCGTGTCCGGTGGGGGAGCGCTGGGGGATGGTTGCGCTGGGGATGGGGCACGGTCACCCAGGTCTCCGGTCTCCGGGTGGCCGTGTAACCGAGGTCTCCGGTCCGCTGTGGCTCGAGTAGCCGCCTTCTCCGGCACGGCTGGTTGTCGGTGTCTGCCAGGGGCAACGGTCAGCGTGGCCACCATGCAAAGCGCACACGGGACACGCCCGTAGCCGAAGCTGCTTGACGTGGCCTGGCGGCGACGATACGATTAGTGCCCTACCAAGATGAAGGCCGCAGCGACCCGGAGTCGGAAGCCGAAGCAGGGGGAGCTCCCGTTCAAGAGCTGGGGCGGCCCTCGCAAAGGCTCGGGTCGCAAGCCGAAGAACGGCGCGGCTGGCGTGTCTCATCGCGAGCGCCCCGCGCTCGCGATGAGGTTCCCCGTGCACGTCACCTTGAAGCTGCGCAAGGGGTTGCCACGGCTGCGGCAGAAGGACGAGTACGCTGCGTTGCGCGCGGCCTTCGTGAAGGGCAAGGGCCGCTTCGGTTTCCGGCTGTGCCACTACGCGGTCCTGAACGATCACCTGCACCTGATCGTCGAAGCTCCCGACCGCGCTGCTCTGCGGCGCGGCCTGCAGGGCCTCGCCATTCGAGTCGCCAGAGCCTTGAACAAGCTCTGGCGTCGCCGCGGCACCGTGTTCGCGGACCGCTACCACGACCGCATCCTGAAGACGCCGCGCGAGGTCCGGAACGCGCTCTGCTACGTGCTGGCGAACGGCAGGAAGCACGCGGCGGAAGGCCGCGAGGTGCGGGTCCCGGGCCCGATCGACACGTTCACGTCGGCGCCCTGGTTCGACGGATTCCGCGAACGCGTGACCGTTCGCGGTCTGGAAGTCGTCATCCGCCCCGTCACGGACGCACACACCTGGATGCTGACGATCGGGTGGCGGCGGCACGGGCTGCTCTCGGTGCACGAGCTGCCTGCCACCGGCTGACGACGCCGCCCACCAGCCGCCCACCCGACCACCGGGTTGGGCGGGCGCTTGCCAGTGGTGCGGGTGGGGAGCGGTGGCGTAGATTGCGGGCCGTGTTCCTCTGCCCGCGATGGTGACGCTCGACGACCCGAAGATCCGCGCTGCCTACGACGACGAGCCGCTGCCGCGCATGTCGTTCGGCGACCACCTCGACGAGTTGCGCAAGCGGCTGCTCTGGTCGCTGGGCGCGATCGCCGTCGCGATCGTCGCGCTGCTGCCCTTCAAGGGGCCGGTGCAGGACGTGATCATCGAGCCCTACAGGGTGCAGTGGCGTCACGGCTTCACGAACCATGTCGCAGAGCTCGAGGCGCGGAACGCCGCGGGCGGGCTCGAGGAGATGGGCACCGAGTTCCTCGCGTTCTGCCGCAAGCACAAGTCGGCGATCCTCGCCGGCACGATGCCGTACCCGCACGTGCTGCCCGGGAAGACCGGGTACCCGGTGCCCTACAACCTGTTCGCAGTCGGCGGCCTCGAGGACATGATGTCCTTCATGTGGGCGTCGCTCGTGTTCGCGCTGGTGCTCGCCGCACCGGTCGTGATCTGGCAGGCGTGGGCGTTCATCGCGGCGGGGCTCTACAAGCACGAGCGGCGCGTCTTCTATCGCTACTTCCCGTTCATGATGTTGCTGCTGATCTCGGGCGTTGGGTTCGGCTACTTCATCGTGCTGCCGTACAGCCTCGCGTTCCTGTTCAGCATCATGGATCCGGCCCAGGTCGGAGCGATGTTGAGCATCGGTCAGTTCCTGAACCTGCTGTTCGCGTTCACGGGTGCGTTGGGGCTCCTGTTCCAGGTGCCGCTCGTGATGATCGCGTTGCAGCGCGTCGGACTCGTCACGCACAGCGGGTTCGCGAAGAACTGGCGCATGACGGTGCTGCTGATCTTCCTCGCCGCGGCGATCTTCTCGCCGCCCGAGCCCGTCTCGATGCTGTTGATGTCGGCGCCGATGCTGCTGCTGTACGGCCTGGGCCTCGTGCTGACCTCGATCGGCCGCCGGCACGAAGCGCCGGCCGTGGTGGTGACCACGTGACGCTGACTGCCGAGATCCTGGCCATCGGCGACGAACTGATCCACGGCGCTCTGCTCGACACGAACAGCAAGTACCTGGCCGTCGAGCTCGAGGCGATCGGCGCGCTCGTGCAGCGGTTCACGGTCACGAGCGACGACCCGGCCGCGATGCGGGCCGCGATCATGGAGAGCTGTGCGCGCGCCGACGTCGTCGTCGCGACCGGCGGGCTCGGGCCCACGCTCGACGACCGCACGCGCGACGTCGTGGCCGAGGTGCTCGGCGGGCCGCTGTGGCTGCACGAAGAGAGCTGGCAGCAGGTGCAGCAGTTGCTGCGCGCGCGCAGGCGGCCGGTGCCCGAGAGCAACCGGCGCCAGGCGATGCTGCCGCCGGGCGCTGTGGCGATCCCGAACCCGGTCGGCACGGCGCCGGGCTTCCAGGTGCGGATCGGCCGGGCGTGGTTCTTCGCGGTGCCCGGCGTGCCGCGCGAGATGAAGGTGCTGCTGCGCGAGCACGTGCTGCCGGCGATCCTGGCAATGCCGGGCTTGAAGCCGCTCGCGCAGCTCTGGCTCCGCGTCCTGGGACCGTCCGAGGCGCTGCTCGGCGAACGCATCGAGCCGTTCATGGTGCCGAACCGCAACCCGGCGGTCGGCATCACGGCGAGCGGCGGCCTGCTGACGATCCGCATCGTCGCGTCGGCGGCGACGCGCGAGGAAGCCGTGCAGGAGTGCGCAGCGACGGCAGCGCAGCTGCGACCGCTGCTCGGCGACTGGCTGTTCGCGGAAGGCAACGTCGAGCTGCCCGAAGCCGTCGTGCAGCGCCTGCAGGCGGCGGGCCGCACGCTCGCGCTGGCCGAGTCGTGCACGGGCGGCCAGGCGGCCGCGCGGCTCGTCGACGTGCCGGGCGCTTCGGCCGTGTTCCGCGGCGGGGTCGTCGCCTACAGCAACGAGAGCAAGGTCGATCTGCTCGGTGTCGCGCGCGAGGTGCTCGAGCAGCACGGTGCGGTCAGCGAGCCCGTGGCCGCCGCGATGGCCGAAGGTGCGCGCGCCCGCTTCGGCGCCGACGTCGCGCTGTCGACGACCGGCGTCGCGGGCCCCGAGGGTGGCACGGCGCAGAAGCCGGTGGGCATGGTCTGCTTCGGACTCGCGAGCGCCGATGGCACGAGGGCTTGGACGCTGCGCCTCCCGGACCTCGGCCGCGCGTTCGTGCGCGACCGGGCCGTGTTCGAACTCTGGCGCGCGCTGCTCGCGCGCTCGCCCTGATGCCTGCGGATCGCGAGCCAGCAGCCGGCCCGGCGCTGCACTATCATCGAGTCGTAGGTTTCCACGCTTGAAGATCTGCCTGTCCTGTGAAGGTGTGACGAACGCGCAAGCGGCGCGCTGCGGTCATTGCGGCGGCTGGCTGCTGCCGACCGACTCCGTCCACTATCCGGTGCGGCTCGGCGAGACCGACGCGGGCAACCCTCTGCTCGGCACGGTCATCGACGGCAAGTACCGGCTGCAGAGCGTGCTCGGCCGCGGCGGTCTCGGCACCGTGTTCTCGGCGATGCACATCGGCTCGCTGATGGCCGTCGCGCTGAAGCTGCTGCATCCGCGCTTCGCGGGGCGGCCCGAGTACCGGCGTGCGCTGCTGCCCGAGGCGCGGCGCGCCGCGACCGTCACGCACACGCGGTGTGCGCGCCTGATCGACGTCGGCGAGGCCGAGGAAGGTGTCGCCTACCTGGCGATGGAGCTCGTCGAGGGCAGGACGCTCGACGTGCTGATGCGCGGCGGCAAGCTCGCGCCGTCGCACGCGCTCGACATCCTGCTGCAGGTCGCCGAAGCGCTCGAAGCGATCCACGGCGCAGGCCTCGTGCACTGCGATCTCTCGCCACGCAACGTCATGGTCGCCGTGCGCGGCGGCCAGCTGCAAGTCAAGGTGCTCGACTTCGGCATCGCGCGCAGCGCGACGCTGGCGGGCGCAGAGCCCAAGGGCGGCAGCGAGTTCACCGGGTTCGCGAATCCCGCGTTTTCCGCGCCAGAAGTGCTCGGCGGCGGCAAGGTCGATCCGCGGGCAGACCTCTACTCGTTCGGCACGCTCGCGTGGCTGCTGCTGACCGGCAGCCTGCCGATCGAGGACACCGATCCGCGCCGCGCGGCGCTGGCCGTTGCCGCAGGGGACCTGCGCCCGTGGCCGCGCGTGCACGGCGTGCCGCGCCGCCTGCAGCGCCTCGTGCTGCAATGCATGCAGCGCGATCCGGAGCGGCGCCCGGCGTCCGCCACGTACATCCGCCTGCAGCTCGAGTCGCTGCGAGGCGCGCGCCGGCCGGCCATCGCGCGCGCGGCGATCGCGGCGGCCGCGATGGTCGTCGTCGGCTTCGCGTTCGGCGAGAGCGCGTCGCCGCCGTTCCTCGAGCTCGAGACCGGCAGCGACGTGAAGCTCGTCGGTCCGACCGAGGTCCTCGATGCGTCGCCGCAGGTGCTGCGCCGCGAGCAGCTCGCTTCGCTGAGCTTCCTGTTCGGCGGCTTCGACGCGACGCGATTGCGCGCGGACGTCTGGCAGGGTGGCGACGTCCTGGCGCGCGTGGCGCTGCGTCCCGAGGTCGACGCCGCGGCCGGCGCGTTGCGGCTCTCGCGCGAGCAGGCGCAGTGGCGCGAGGTCCTGCACTGCCTGACCAGCAGCAGTGACAAGGGGCCCGTCGACATCAAGTTCGTCGTGCCCGGCGCGGCCCTGCTCGGCACCGCGCGTGTGCGCGTCGACGACACGGCGCCGCGGCTGTCAGCCCAACTGACCGAGGTCGAGAACGGTGTGATCGTCGGGAGGTCGCTGCTCGAGTGGCGGGGCAGCGACGAGAACGGCCTCGCCTCGTGCCGCGTCGACGTCGTGTTCGCCGATCAGTCGCAGCTGCAGCTGCCGCTCGAAGGCCTCTCGGGCTCGTTCGGGCTCGGCAAGGCGATCGCAGCCGCGCGGGAATCGGTCGGGAACCTGGGCGGCGGCACGCTGGTCGTCAGTGCGCGCGACTTCGCCGGCAACGAGGCGAAGCTCGCGCCGATCGTCTTCGAGCAGGCAGATGTCGGCGTGCCGATGGTGGTCGAGGTGACCGGTCCGTCCGGAGAGTCGTTCGTGCCGTGGAGTGGTGACCAGGCGAGACTGCGGGTGAGGCTCTCGGCGCTCGAACCGAACTGCAACCTGCTTCTGTACACGGTCGACGGGGCGCTGCTCAAGACGCTGCCGCTGTCGCCCACCGAGCTCTCGCAGACGTTCGTCGTGCCGCCGCCGGCGACGAACGGCAGCGTCGGAGCGCTGGACTTTCACGTCGTCGACGCGTTCACCAACCGCTCGACCAAGCAGCATGGTCTGCACTGGCGCGATCAGACGGTGCGGCTCGCGTTCGCTCCGGACGGGCCCGGCGTCTGCCAGGTCGGACGCGAGCTCGTGCTGGCCGTGGCGGGCGGCGCCGTCGCTGCGTCGGCCGGCGAGAACATGGCCGTCGTCCGCGCGGCGCTCGAGCTGACGACGGCGCAGGGCAGCCGCGATGCCGGCGTCGAGCTGCGTTGCAAACCTGCGGCCGATGGAACGTGCCGGCTCGAGTTCGGCACGCTGCCGCCCGGCAGCCACGTGCTGCGTTGCCAGCTGCAGGAACGCGAAGTCGTGCCCGCGGTCGAGATCTCGCACGAGGTGCCCGTCCGCGTGTTGCCGGCCTCGATCGACGTCCGGATCCCTCCGTCGCGATCGCGATTCCTGCGCGACCTGGTCGACTCCGGCGTGCTGGCCTTCCGTTCGGCGACCGAGAGTTACGGCGAGGGCGCGTGGTTCGTCGATCCGTCGCTGGTGCCGTATCTGCGCGGCACGCTGTGGGTCGGCGCCGACTCGAAGGTCTCGCTGCCGCTGCCGGTCCGGCAATCGGCCACCGAGCCGCTGCTGCCCGGAGTGACGCCCGTCTCGGGCCACAACGTGCTCGCGCTCGACCTGCGCGACGTGCTCGACCGGCCCGTCCGCCTGCTGGCCGGCGACGGCGTGGTCGAACAGCGTCACCACGAAGGCCAGGCGATCTCCGTGATCGCGGACTTCTGGTTCAACGAGAAGAGGCCCGAGCGACTCGTCGAGGAGCTGATCGGCGAGCACGGCCAGCCCGTGCGGCTGCGGCTGCGGTTTCCGCTGCCGTTCCTGTCGAGCGAGCTGGGCTCGCTGCAGCTGAGCATTGCGCAGAGCACCGTCCAGGCGGCCGAAGTGGAACGGGCCGGTGACACGAGCGTCGTCGCGTTCGACCTGCAGTTCGAGCATTGGAGCGTCGCGGCCGGGCTGCTCGGCAAGACGCGCGAGGACTTTGCCGAGCAGCTGGTCCGCGAGTTCAAGGTCAAGATCGAGACGCCGGCGGGTCAGTACGAAGACGAGGTGATCCGCGTGCGCACGACGCGCAGCAACCTGCAGCCCGTCAGGCTGGCCGAGCTCGGCGGCCTCGAGCCGCTCGCGTCGATCCGGCTCGTGCCCTTGCTCGCGCCGGGCCAGCCGTTCGAGGAGCCCGTGCCTCCCGATGCGCCGCCGCGCTCCGTGTTCCGCCCGCAGGAAGCCGTCGCCGTGAAGAACTTCGCGGACATCCTGCTGCAGGATCGCGAGATCAGCTGCGGCGAGGCGCGGGCCCTGCTGGCGCAGCTCGAACTCGTGGTTTCGCTCGGCACACCGCGGCGGTTCGTGCACGACGCCGATCCGCTCGGCAAGGCACGGTTGTCGGCCGGGAACCTGCTGCCCGAGCATGCCGTGAAGGCGCCCGGCGACGAGTTGTTGAGCGGCGTCAACTTCTACCAGGCCTGGACGCTGTGCCGCCTGCTCGGCCATGCGCTGGCCGGCGACCCCGAGCTCTTCCGGCTGCCGCTCGGTTGCGAGCTCGAGCTCGCGGCGTTCGGCAGCGCCTCGCGACGGGCCTGCCACGGCGTGGCCGCGCACGGCGGGGCCGTCGACATGCAGGCGTTCGTCGCGGCGGCGCGGATCCTGGCGCGCGGGGCGGCGCCGACGGCGGAGGATACGCGCGCGGCAGGCGATCGCATCCCGACCGCGTACGGCGTGGACATCCTCGGCCTCGACTTCGGCGTGCGCGAATGGGTCCTGGACCTGCCGAACGTCACGGGCGCCGAGGGCCTCATCGCCGAGTGGATCAAGGATCTGTCGACGCACCTCGAGAAGGCTGAAGCACTGGCCGACGGTCGATGGACATCGCCGACCGACCTGATCGGCGACCTGCGCAGGTTCGGCGTCGTGCGCGGACTCGCGCTCGGCGAACGCGAGGGTCTCGTGCGTCGCGACGGCAGCCGGCTCGAGCACGGCTCGACGAGCTCCGTGCCCGACACCGTGCCGGGTTGCCTGCGCACGGAGCAGCTGCTGCGCGACGGCAGCGGCCTGTTGTCGCACGGCGGCGATCCGCGCCTCGCGCGGACCGGGTTCCGCGTCGTGGCCGCGGCGGCGGCGTTGGCCAGGTTGCGGGGCCGGCGATGAGTCGGCGGCTCCTGCTCCCGAGTGTCCTGTTGCTCGCTGCCTGTGTCTCGCCGTCCGGCGAGCTGAGCGGTCTCGCCGAGCTGCCGCCGCTCGACTGCGCGGTCTTGGTGACCGGCGGCGCGTTCCTGACGCAGGTGGTCCCGACCGCGGGCACGTTCTTCGACCCCGCCGCCGCGATGCCCGAGAGCCCGGCCGGCCAGGCGCCCGACGAGCCGATCCCGCTGTCGGCCGTGATCGAGGTGCTGCAGCGCGGCGCGGTGTTCCAGGTCGTGGCCGCCGATCCCGATCCGCTGCATCGGCGCGAAGTGCGGGCGCGGCTGCAGCCCGGCCACGGCGATGCCGACGTGCGGCGCTTCCTGCAGGAGGTGCGCGACGACGGCTTCGACGTGCTGATGGTCGTCGAGGAGCTGCAGGACGGCCCGATCGAGTACCAGGGCACGAACGGCCGCTGGCCGCTGACGTTCGCAGCGTGGATCCTGCTCGGGCTCGGCTTCCTGGTCCCCGACCAGACGTTCGAGTCGGGCGCGACGCTGCGCGTCACGATGCGCGAGGTGCCGACCGGGCGCGTGCTGAACGAGCACCTGCTCGTCTCGGTGCCGATCGACCTGTCGCTGCTCGAACGCGGCAGCCTGCTCGGCATCATCTCGTCGCTCCTGATCCCGCCGTTCTGGGTCCCCGACGACCGCGAGGTCGTCGGCGCGAAGGTGCGCGACCTGACGCAGCGCCGGCTCTTGCTGAACCTCGCGCGCGACCTCAAGAGCGAGTCGACGCGCCGCTACCTGCGCGAGCGCGCTGCGGCCAACGTGATGCTCGTCGACAACGACCAGGGCCCGCGCGTCACCGTGCGGTCGACAGAGGGCCTCAGCGTCGTGCGGCTGCGCTGCGAGGGCACGCCGGCCGACGTCGCGGCCGGGTTCGAGAGCGCGCTGCTGGCCTCGATGACGCGCGAGGGTGCGGTCTTCCACTACGAAGCGCCGCTGCCGCGGGGTCTCGGCGCAGCATCGGTGCAGGTGCTGGTCGGCACGATCCGCGGCGGCGTTGCATCGGCCACGTTCGTGCCCGGGGCTCCGAAGTGAAGGTGCCCGCCGGGTTCGACGTCGGCGTCTGCTCCCACACGGGCAGCGTGCGCGGAAACAACGAGGACGACTACTTCGTCGGCACGGCACCGGACGGCGTGTTCCTGTGTGCGATCGCCGACGGCATGGGCGGCGTTGCCGGCGGCGCCGAGGCGAGCCGCACGGCGCTGTGGGCGCTCGGCATGGCCGTGCTCGACGGCTCGACCAAGCTCCCGCACGAAGAGCGCGTTCGCGAGGGGTTCGCAGCGGCCAGCGTGCGGCTCTTCGACGCGGCGAATGCTGTGCCCGCGCTGCGCGACATGGGCACGACGCTGACGGCGTTGTGCTTCGGCGACGGCATGGCGAGGCTCGGCCACGTCGGCGACACACGCGCCTACCGGCTGCGCGGCGGCGTGTGCGAGCAGCTGACCACGGACCACGCGGTGCGCGAGCCGTCGAACATGCTGCTGCGCTGCATCGGTGGTGGCCACGCGACCTGCGACGTCGACCAGGCCGAGTGGAGGACGGAGCCCGGCGATCGCTTCCTGCTCGTGACCGACGGCGTCTGGAGCGTCGTGCCGGGCCCACTGCTGCAGCGGCTCGCCGAACGGTCGAAGCCGCAGGCCGTGGCCGAGGCGCTCGTCGCGCAGGCCCTGGCCGCCGGCGGTCCCGACAACGCGACTGCCGTCGTCGTCGACGTGCTCGAGGCGTCGGACCTGTCTGCGAACCGCGAGGTCGACCTGCCGCGCGACGAACGCCCGAGCGACCGCGATCGGTGGCCGAAGCCGGTCTCGCTGCGTCCGCCCGTGTGGCCCTGGGTGCTGCTGACCGTTGCGCTGCTCTGGCTGGTGCACGCCGTGCTGCGGTGGGCCTTCGGCATCGACGGGTCAGGATGGTTGCTCGATTGGCTGCGAGGTCGGTGACGCTGTTCTTCGGCGGGAAGTGACCGTAGGGCGGCCGTCGGTGCCGAGGGAAGTTGGCTCGCGGTGCTCGCTGCACCCCGTTGCCCGCGGACGCGGAATGCGCAACGATGCTGGCCCTCTCGATTCCGATGCCAAAGAAACTCCAGCGCAAGCTCCCTGTTCCGAAGACGACCGCCGCCATGGTCCCCGCGGGCGGCGGCGGGGGTGGTAGTGCCGCGTCACCCGGTCTGTTCTCGCGACGCAACCGCGTCAAGGCGCGCGTGCTCGCCGAGTTCACGAGCCAGATCGCCGTGCTGCTGAACGCCGGCATCCCGATCACGAAGAGCCTGCGCATCCTCGAGGGCCAGCTGCCGCAGGGGCCGATGAAGCGGATCGCGGCGTCGCTCGTCGACGACGTCGAAGGCGGCACCGCGCTGTCGGAGGCGATGGCCAAGTTCGACCTCGTCTTCGATCCGCTCTACACGAACATGGTCCGCGCCGGTGAAGCGGGCGGTGTGCAGGAGGAGATCCTGAACCGCCTCAGCGGCTTCCTGACGCAGAGCGAGGCGATCAAGTCGCGCGTGAAGGGCGCGCTTGCCTACCCGGTCGCGATCCTGACGGTCGCGCTGCTCGTGCTGCTGCTCGTGTTCGCGTTCGTGATCCCGAAGTTCAAGGCCGTGTTCGAGTCGATCGGCAAGAACTCGCTGCACTGGACCACCGAGCTCGTCATGAGCATCGGCGACCACATGAAGGGGTGGTGGTGGAGCTACCTCGTCGGGATCGTGTTCGTGCTCGCACTGCACCGCCTGTTGATGGCCAAGGTGCTCGGTTACCGCAGCCTGATGCACAAGTTCGCGCTGCACGTGCCGTTGTTCGGCAAGCTCGTGCACAAGAGCCTCGTCGCGCGGTTCGCGCGCACGTTCGGCACGCTGATCCAGAGCGGCGTGCCGCACCTCGAAGCGCTCGACATCCTGTCGGCCTCGACGAACAACGTGCACATGCGTTCGGCCGTCGGCATGGTGCAGGCGTCGATCCGCGAGGGCGCGGGCTTCGCGGTCCCGATGGGCGAGAGCCACATGTTCGACGACATCGTCGTGAACATGGTCGACGTCGGCGAGCAGACCGGTGAGCTCGACCGCATGCTCGCGAAGGTCGCCGACCGCTACGAGTCCGAGGTCGACCGCACGGTCGAGACGACGTTCAAGCTGATCGAGCCGATCCTGCTCGTCGTGATGGCGGTGGCCGTCGGCTTCATCGTCTTCGCGCTGTTCATGCCGCTGATCACGATGATGCAGCAGATGAGCACGAAGAGGTAGCGTGTCGCTCGGCTGGCGGATCCTGCTGCTCGCGTTGGCGATCAACGCGGTCACCGTCGGCACCGTGCAGGTCGTCGTGCACCTCGCACAGCAGAGCTGGTTCGCGAACGTCAGGGAGGTGCTCAGGGAGAGCGTGACGGAGTCGTTCGCGGAGCTCGAACGCATCTACACGCCGAAGGCAGTCAGCGACGCCGCGGAGGACGCGACGCAGGTCCGGAAACTGCTCATGCACCCCTCGATGCGCGAGCTCTACGAGGACGTGATCGTCACGACCGGTCGCCCGCCGTTCGAAGGCGTCTTCTTGAGTCCGCTCGGCGCCGTGCATCGCGACCCGGACCTGTTCCAGCACGAACGGATCGTGGCCGGCATGGAGGAGGCCCGCGGCGTCGACGGCATGCTGGGGGTCGCCGGTGGCAACTGCTACACGTTGCGCCAGCGCGGCGCCGTCGTCGGCAGTCTGTGGTTCGTGCCGAAGGTCTCCCAACAGCTGCCGAAGGCGCTGCCGCTGTGGACGTCCGTGCTCGGTGTCGCCTCCGCGACGCTGATGTTCGGCATCGTGCTGTTCTGGGCCGTGCGGCACACGATCCGCCGGCCGCTGCAAGCTCTCGCCAAGGCCGCGGCCTCCGTGGCCAGCGGCCGCTACGACGTGCGCCTGCCCGAGCGCCAGGAGGTCACGGAGCTCGCGCCGGTCGTCAGCACCTTCAATCGCATGGCCGCGCAGGTCGAGGAGAACACGCGGACGCTCGAGCGCGCCGTGCAGGACGCCGTCGAGCAGACGAAGCAGAAGGAGCGTGCACTCGTGCTCAGCGCGCGCCTCGCCAGCATCGGCACCTTGGCCGCCGGCGTCGCGCACGAGATCAACAACCCGATCGGCGGCATGCAGAACGCCGTCAACCGCCTGCTACAGGTGCCGGGGCTCACCGAGAAGCAGATCGTCTACCTGAAGCTCGTGCAGGACGGCCTGCAGCGCATCGCGCGCACGACGTCGCGCCTGCTCGACTTCTCGCCGCGCAACGTCACGGCAACCAGGTTCTCGCTGCCGACCGCGATCGAGGGTGCACGCGCGCTGGTCGAGCACCGGCTGTCGAAGCATCGCGTGTCGATCACGGTCGATCTCGCGCCGGGCCTGCCGTCCGTGCACGGCGACGCGCACGAGATCCAGCAGGTCATGCTGAACCTGCTGCTGAACTCGCTCGACGCGATGGACAAGAAGGAGGACGGCTGCATCACGGTGCGCGCGTATGGCGAGGGAGGCAAGGTCCACCTGCACGTCGACGACAACGGGCCCGGCATGGATCCGCAGGATCTGCCGCGCGTGTTCGATCCGTTCTTCAGCAAGAAGGAACGGCCCGATGCCAGCGGGCTCGGGATGTTCATCAGCTACTCGATCGTAAGGAACCACGGCGGCGAGATCAC
>DASVAL010000053.1:0-9715 GCA_036376355.1 Planctomycetota bacterium | reverse complement strand
CCTGCGCGACGCCCTGGCCGAGCTCTCCCCCGACCACCGCACCGCGATCACCCTGGTCTTCTTCCAGGGCCTCTCCCTCCGTGAGGCCGGCGAGAAGATGGAGGGCCGCTCCGAGGACGCCGTGCGCATGCTCCTGAAGCGTGCCGAGGCGCACCTGCTCGAGCTGACCCGCACGCGCCTGGCGAAGTAGCCCGCGCCCCGCCGCCCGGGCTTGCCAGCCCGCCCTCCGCGCCCTACCCTCTCCACCCTTCGACGCTCCGTCCTGCCCTGGACGGCTCGAACGTGGGCCACTAACTCAATCGGCAGAGTGCCATGTTCACAGCGTGGAAGTTACTGGTTCAAATCCAGTGTGGCCCACCAATTCCTTGCTGCGACGAGAGTTGCGACGGACGCTGACGTCCCCGTCGAACGGGTGATGTCGATGCACGGAGCGTGGATGTTGCCGCTTCACTGGGACGTGCTGAACACCGATCTCGTCGTCGGGGACTGCGCTGTGCTGCGCTGCTCCGCGCGGCGCGTCTGGCGAAACTGCTGTCAGACCGGGACTGCCACCGTCAGCCCTCGGGGGTGCGCCTCACGTACAAGAGCTCGCCGGTGTCGGGAGTGAGATAGCCCTCGATCTCGCGTTTCATGCCGCCCTGGTACATGACGGCCCAACAGTCGCCGTCGCGGTCGAGCGCGTCGAGCGTACCGTACAGCCCGTAGTTGCCCTTGGTCAGCGCCTCGAGCTCGCGGACGTGCGCGGCGCACGCGCGGCAGCTCTCCGGCCTTGCCACCAGCTTGTCCGGCTCCTTCTGCATCAGCGAGTACATGTACGCCGCCGACTCTCGCTCCTTCTCCGGCACCGCCGGGAGCACCTTCTCGCCCCAGGCCACGCGGAACAGCTCGACGGCGCGCGCCGCGTCGATCGGCTGCGGGCCCGACATCGTGCCGCTCTCCGACAAAGACTCGGTCTTCTTCACGCAGCCAGCGCAGGCCGCCACGGCCAGGACGAACGCACAAACGATCGGCCTCATGGCCTCATCCTACGCTCTCAGCCGCGACACGATCCGGTGCGCGATGCGCAGGCCGCCGATCGCCGCCGACTCGATGCCGCCCGCGTACCCCGCGCCCTCCCCGCCTGGGATGCGACGGCGACTCGAGTGTCCCGGCGTCGCGCAGCATGCGGACCGGCGCGCTGGTGCAGGTGCCTCCCTGCGGCGGAAGGTGTCGGTGCCATGCCGTCGGGGCAGTTCAACGATTCTCACTTCGGCAGCTTGATGGTGACCGTGTCCCCTTCGATTGTGACGGGTGTGGAGGTTACATCGCCGATCTGCGCGGTCGCGACGAAATCGCCCTTCGGCAACCAAACGCGCAGGGGCCGTGGCCGCAGTTCGGCGACGACTGCTGGCAACCGCATCTGCGGGAAGGCCAGCGATCCGGCGCGCGGGGCGATGCGCAGCTCGGACAGGCCATCGATCGAGTGGCCGTTCGCCTCGACCTGCACCGTGACGGCGCGCAGGGCCGCGAGCAGATCGATCGCTTGCAGACGCGCATCGGTGAGCGGGCCCTGTTCGGACACGACCACGGCTTCGACCTTGGCCACTTCGAATGCGTCAGCGAGCAGGATCAGCAGGTGGTAGCTGCCGGGCAGCGTTGGGGCCGTGACGAAGCTGCCGTCGGCCGCGATCGGTGCCGACACTGGCGCCAGCAGGTCGTGAGATGGCCTGTCGTAGGTGTCGGTCGGCACGAGGAGCGCGGTCAGCACGTTCGCGGCGTGTGCCGACGCGAGCATCACGCGGCCCTCCAGGGTGCGCGTCGTTGGCACCGTGACCACCACGTCCTTGCTGCCGGCGACGATCGTTTGCACTGGCACATGGTGCCGCCCCGGGGGCGTCACGCACAACTCGACTCGGGCCGTCGTCGCCGCGGCGGCGTAGACGGCGAAGCGCCCAGTGTGATCGGTCACGCCGGCGGCTCCCGGTAGCGCGAGT
Organism: Planctomycetota bacterium; assembly: GCA_036376355.1. Classification (GTDB taxonomy): domain Bacteria; phylum Planctomycetota; class UBA1135; order UBA1135; family UBA2386; genus DASVAL01. The sequence goes on along the minus strand of DASVAL010000053.1, from coordinate 7,742 downwards.
TCGATCGATTCCCGTTCCTTCCCGACGCACCGGGTCGAGAGCCTCGCGCACACGGGATTGCCTTGGGCGTCGACGATGCGCCCCGAGCACAGCAAGGCCGCTGGCTGTGGCACCACGCCCCCGACCACGGTCTCGGCGCGATCGACCGCGAGCTTCTGCACGACGACGTGATCGAGCACGCTGCCGAACGCTTCTCCGCTGACCGCGATCACCACTTCATCGCCCGCCTCGAACATGTCGACGAGCTGCAGCGTGAAGCCGCCATCCAAGCCGCTGATGCCCCACGCGGTCAATTTGGTGTGCAGCGCGCCGTTGCGTCGCACGGTGGCAACGACACGGCGGTCGGCGATCGGCAGACCCGTCGCGGTGCGCAACCGACCAAGCACGTCATGCGCAACCATTCCGTCGGCGCGGCCATCGGGCACACGGGCACGGTGCTCGACGACCTGTCCCGCGGTCGTCGGGCCGACGAGCTCCGTGTCCAGCCGCCCGCGTTGGAACTGGCCGTTCTGGATCTGCAACCGCAGTCGCAGCCCGAGCGCCACGGCGGGAAAGCGCGCGACGCCGTCGACGATGGGGACCGTTTGGCCCGGGACGTAGGCCGCAGGGGTCTTCGCATCGCTTGTCGACATCTTCGCATCGATTGCCGACAAGTGGGCGAAGCCGGAAAGCAGTGGTTGGTCGGTGCTCGTGGTGGCGCGAACGAGCACCGTGCCGACCTCGGGCGCGACCAGCGTCACCTGCGTGGGCAGCGCGCGTTCGTCCAGTGCGGCAAGCACAGGCTGCAGAGCGACCAAGTCGAGCTGGAGCTGGACGAGTGCACCATCGTCGATGCGTCCCGGTTGCTTCTGTCCGTAATAGGCTTCGGAGAACAATGCGGCTGGGTGGAACGGCGCCACTCCGCGTGCATCGCCGCGCAGTCGCGCGGTGCCCGAGAGACCCGTTCTCTGCGGATACACGCGCCACGCCGAGGCGGTCACCGCTGCCGGCTTACCTTCGCGGTCGACGAGGTTGACGTCTACGACCGGATCCTCACCGAGCGTCAGCACGATCCGCGGCGGGGTCGGCGTCGGAACAAGGACCATGCCCCAGCGCGCCCCGGCGCGCGCTCCGATCTGCACAGGCTCGAGGTCGGCGGGCACCGCCACATTGCCCTCGGCATCCGCGTGCAACACTCGGCCCGCGGCGGTGAGGTAGGTCGCATCGTCGACCAGCGGATCGCGTTTGACAAACCGCGATGGGTGGCGGCGATCGACGATCCACACCGTTGCGTTCGCAGTGGGCCGCCCCGTCGCCGCATCCAGCACGACGATGCGCGACGGTTCCTGCAGGACAGGTTGCGCCATTGGCAGGGTTGCCGCGAGCGCGACGTGGATCAGGAAGGTTGGCAGCATGTGTGCAAAGTCCGGGGAAAGTCCGGATCGGGACGTGCATGGTAGTGCTGCGAAGCCGTGCCGTAACGCAGTGGGACCTCGGGGGGGGGCGGGTTGTCTCCGGTCGCACAGAAAGCAACGCGCGCACGACGGCACTGCGGAAACGCGCCAACCCAGGGAGCTCGGCGAACTTGTCGCGGAGCACGCGGCGCACGGAGCACAGCAAGCCGACCTTCCACTACACTCGAGACGCACTCGAGCGAGGGGCACCGTGAGAGGGCCGTGGATAGTCCACGCTCTGAGTGAGACCCCACGCCTCTGAGTGAGACCAGGTGAGACTGAGTGAGACCGATTGCGCGTAGTGGATCGTCCCGCTAGATTGCCCCAAGTTCTCTGAACCCCAGGGGTTACGCGGCTAGCAGGCGCCTGGCGCGCGAGTCGTTCACAGCGTGGAAGTTACTGGTTCAAATCCAGTGTGGCCCACCATGCAACGCGCTGGAGGGAGCGGGGTTGCGCTGATCGGCGTTGATCCGATGGCTTGCGTTGAAGCGTCCTAGGCCTTCTTCTCCGCGCCCTGGTGCATGGGCGGATCGGTCATCGGTCGCGCCAGTAGCCCGGCCGTCGTTTCGCGTGGGCGACTGCGATGACCTCGATTCGATCCTCGAACTCGCGATACACGAGGAAGAAGGGGGAACCGATCGAAGAGACAGCGACGCGCGCGCCCGAATGGGGGCCAGGCTCGCGGCGACTCCAGCATGCGGGCCACGGCGTGATCCACCTTGCCGAGGAGGGCTGCCGCTGCGCGCGGGTCCTTCTGCTCGTACCAGGCGTACGCGGCGCGCGCTTCGGCGACGGCTTCCGGATGGAAGTCGACCCGCTGGCCCGCCATCACCCGCCCTGGATCGCGCGACGCGCCTGGCTCCAGGGAATGGTCCGTACCTGTCCCTGATCCAGCTCCCGCTGCCGTCGCCCGATCTCCTCGACCCAGAGTGCCTCGGCACCCTCGTCGATCGTCTCGTCCAGGCTCTCGATCAGCGCTCCGGCCAGCGCGGGTTCATCGATGCGCTGGCCTGGATCCCGGGTACCGATGGGTTCGTGATCACCTCGTTGCTGGACCCCCGCGACCCGCATGGCGCCGCTGCGAAGCAGATGAAGGGCGAGCCGTGCGGCTGAATCTACCTCCGTCGAGGCCTCTGCCCATCCCGGTCGACGAACGCGCCGCGGAAGTGCGTGAGGTCAAGGCAGGCTGATGGCCCGATGTGGTAGATCTCTCGGCGCCGAACGGAACCCGAGGACGCCAGTCACCCCGATGAAGCACGTCAAGCGAGCATCGCTCTCCTTCGCAGTCTGGGCCTTCGCGTCCGCCGTTTCGGCGCAGCAAGGCCACGAGGGCACCACGAAGGAGGGCGTGGCCAACCTCACCAAGCCGCACTTCTCGCCCTACGCCGGGCGGAACTTCCCGACGCGGGTCCTGTTCGGCGACACCCACCTCCACACCTCGATCTCGGTCGATGCGGGAACGATGTGCCGGGTCGGGCAGGAGGAGGCCTTCCGCTTCGCGCGCGGCGAGGAGATCACCTCGACGGGTGGACTGCGCGCGAAGCTCTCGCGCCCGCTCGACTTCCTGGTGATCGCCGATCACGCCGAGATGTACGGCCTGATGCCGCAGTTGCTCAGTGGCGACCCCGAGATCCTCGCGACGGAGATCGGGAGGAAGTGGTACGACGCGTTGACGAGCGGCGACAGCGACAAGGCCTTCGCGACAGCCATGGAGATCGTCGCCTCGCTCTCCACCAAGGAGGCGCCGATCAAGAGCGACAAGGCCGTGCGCAATGCCTGGCAGGCCTACACCGCGCTGGCGGACAAGTACAACGAGCCGGGTCGCTTCAGCGCGATCATCGGGTTCGAGTACACGACGATGGGCGGCAACAACCTGCACCGCAACGTGCTCTTCCGCGGTGATTCCGGCCTGGCGAACCGCACGGTCCCCTTCTCCCAGTTCGACAGCCAGAACCCCGAGGATCTGTGGAGGTTCCTGGCCGAGTTCGAGAAGCAGACGGGCGGGGAGGTGCTGGCGATCCCGCACAACGGCAACCTCAGCAACGGGCGCATGTTCTCGGTCGAGACCTTCGACGGCAAGCCGTACACGAAGGAGCTCGCGGCGCTGCGAGCGCGCTTCGAGTCGATCATCGAGGTCACGCAGATCAAGGGCGACAGCGAGGCGCATCCCGCGCTCTCGCCGAACGACGAGTTCGCCGCCTACGAGAGGTGGGACAAGTCGAACCTCAACGGCACCGAGGCGAAGAAGCCCGAGATGCTGCAGTACGAGTACGCACGCGAGGCACTCAAGACCGGCCTCTCGCTGGAGCGCAAGCTGGGCGTGAACCCGTTCAAGTTCGGGATGGTCGGCAGCACGGACGCGCACACGGCGATGGCGGCCGTGGAGGAGGACAACTTCTTCGGCAAGCACTCGGGCGTCGAGCCCGGGCCGCACCGCTGGGAGCACGTCGTCATCCAGGCGCCCGATCCCGAGTTCACCATCAAGGGCTGGCAGCAGGCCGCCGCCGGCTATGCCTGCGTCTGGGCGACGGAGAACACGCGCGAGGCGATCTTCGACGCGATCAAGCGCAAGGAGACGTACGCCACGACCGGCCCGCGCATGGTCGTGAGATTCTTCGGCGGCTGGGACTTCACCCCGGACGATGCGCAGTCGCGCCAGCCCGCCGGCGTCGGCTACGCCAAGGGCGTGCCGATGGGGGGTGACCTGCGCAGGAGCGCGGGCGGCAAGGCCCCGACCTTCCTCGTCGCCGCGCTCAAGGACGCTCTCAGCGGCAACCTCGATCGCATCCAGGTCGTCAAGGGCTGGCTCGACAAGGATGGCAAGCCACAGGAGAAGGTCTACGACGTCGCCTGGAGCGGCGAGCGCAAGCCCGGCGCCGACGGCAAGCTCCCGCCGGTCGGCAACACGGTGGACGTGGCCAAGGCGACCTGGAAGAACACGATCGGTGCACCCGAGCTCTCGACCACCTGGACGGACCCGAGCTTCGATGCGAGCCAGCCGGCGTTCTACTACGCGCGCGTGATCGAGATCCCCACGCCGCGCTGGACCGCGTACGAGGCGCTGCGCTTCGGGATCAAGATGCCTCCGGAGGTCCCGATGACGACGCAGGAGCGTGCCTACACCTCCCCGATCTGGTACACGCCTTGAAAGCGAGCACGACAGCCCGACGGATCGAGGCGATGAAGTACCGTCGGTACACGGCCCTCGCGCTGGCCCCGAGCGCCGGCTCGTTCCCCGTTCTCGCGCAGGAGCCCAGCTCCAGCGACATCGGTTCGACAGATGCGGCGACGCTCGGGCAGCAGCCTCCGGGAGCTGCACCGGCCGTCATCGAGCGCGCTCGCACTTCGACGATCTGGTCCACGCCGGGGACGTGACCCCATCCCGAGGCCATGGGACGAATACTCAAGGAGCCGCTGCTGCATTTCCTCCTGCTCGGGGCGGGGCTCTTCCTCGCCTACGGCCTGCTGCAGAGGAACGGCGGCGGCGAGCCGGGACAGATCGTCGTGACGCTCGGACAGATCGAGCAGCTGGCGGCGACCTTCGCGAAGACCTGGCAGCGGCCGCCCACGTCCGAGGAGCTGGCGGGACTGGTTCGCGACCGGGTGCGCGAAGAGGTCTATTGCCGCGAGGCCCTGGCGCTCGGCCTGGACAGGGATGACACGGTCATTCGCCGCCGTCTGCGGCAGAAGATGGAGTTCGTCTCCGACGATATCGCCGCGCTCGCCGAGCCGAGCGACGCCGAGCTTGAAGAGTACCTGCGCGCCCATCCCGCTTCGTTCCGCGTCGAGTCGCGCTACACGTTCCGGCAGGTGTATCTCGATCCGGGGAAGCATGGCGAGAAGCTCGCCGAACATGCTGCGCGGCTGCTGGTGCAGTTGAACCAGGCCGGCGCCGAGGCCGACCTCTCGATGCTGGGAGATTCGCTCCTGATCGAGCCGCAGTTCACCGCACTGCCGACCGGCGAGGTCTCGAAGCAGTTCGGCGAACCGTTCGCGCTCGAGCTCGGCCGGCTCGAGGTCGGTCGCTGGCAAGGGCCGGTCGAATCCGGCTACGGCGTGCACCTGGTCTTCATCAGCGAGCGCGAGGAAGGACGCCTGCCCGCGCTGGCGGAGGTGCGCGATGCCGTGCGGCGCGAGTGGGAGAACGCCCGGCGCATCGCGGAGAACGAGGCGTTCTATCGGAGGCTGCTCGAGCGCTACACGGTGAGCATCGAGGGCATGGATCCGGTCGAGTCCGGAGTCCTCGCGGCCGAGAAGTCCGAATGAAGCGCGCTCTCCAGGCACTGGTCGTGCTCGCGACCCTCGCTCCTGCGCCGTTCGCGCACGAGGTGCGCCCGGCCTATCTCGAGCTGCGCCAGCGCGGGCCAGAGACCTACGACGTGCTCTGGAAGGTGCCTGGCCTGGGCGAGAACCTGCGCCTCGGCCTCTACGTGGAGCTTCCCGCCGGCTGCACGAACCTCGGCGAGCCGCGCTCTTCGATGCTCAACAACGCCTACACCGAGCGGTGGAGCGTTGCCTGCCCGGGCGGGCTGACCGGTGGCACGATCCGCATCGCCGGCCTCTCCGCGACGATGACCGACGTGCTGGTGCGCGTGGAGCGTCTCGACGGCAGCATGCAGGTCACGCGCCTCACGCCCTCCGAACCCTCCTTCGTGGTGGCTGCTGCGCCGCGCGCGTGGGACGTCGTGCGCACCTACGCCGTGCTCGGGTTCGAGCACATCCTCACGGGCATCGATCACCTGCTGTTCGTGCTGGCCTTGCTGGTCATCACGCGTGGCGGCTGGAAGCTGGTGAAGACCGTCACCGCCTTCACCCTCTCACACAGCCTGACGCTCACGGCGGCGACGATCGGCCTGGTGCACGTACCGCAGGCCCCGGTCGAGGCCGTCATCGCGTTGAGCATCGTGTTCGTCGCGGCGGAGATGCTGCGCCAGGCTCGCGGTCTCGAGGGCATCACCGCGCGCGCGCCATGGATCGTGGCCTTCAGCTTCGGCCTGTTGCACGGCCTGGGCTTCGCGGGTGGGCTGAGCGATACCGGCCTGCCGACCGGGCACATTCCGACTGCGCTGCTGTTCTTCAGCCTGGGCGTCGAGACCGGCCACTTCATGTTCATCGGCGTGGTGCTCGCGCTGGCCGCGCTGGCGCGGCGCACGGCGATTCCCGCGCCGCGCTGGGCCCGAGCCGTTCCGGCGTATGCCATCGGCAGCGTCGCGATGTTCTGGGTCATCCAGCGCAGCGCCGCATTCTGAGCAGCGGAGGTCGGACCACGCGCGAGGCACCGGCGCTGCCCGCAGCTTCGAGTTGCTCGCGCCGATCCGGACGAGGTGGACGACGAGTTCCCCGTCGGCCACGGCGAGCAGCCCGAAGTTGCCCGTCACGACCGTGTCCCCGGGGGGCAAGGGCAGTCGACGCGCCGCGGTGTTCCCCGGCCGCTCGAGCTGGCCACCCGGCCACCCTCAGGTTGAAGAGCCGGCGAGCCCACGCGACCGCGTGCCCCTTCTCCGTGGCCCGCCGCTCGGGTACCCATGAGGCGTGCCCGGACTCGAGCTGCGCATCCCGCCCGTGGTCGTTGGGTTCGTGTTCGCCGGCGGGATCGGGCTGGTCTCGGCCTTCGTTCCCCTGGCGCGCGTTCCGCTCCCGGGGGGGATCCTCGCTGCGGTTGCCGCGATGCTCGCGGGCACGCTCGTGGCGCTCGCCGGCGTGTGGCAGTTCCGCCGCGCCGGGACCACTGTGCACCCGATGACGCCGGAGCGGACATCGAAGGTGGTCTCCGGCGGGCTCTATCGATGGAGCCGGAATCCCATGTACCTCGGCATGGCCCTGGTCCTCTTCGGACTGGCGGCCTGGCGGTCGACGCTGGCGGGCTACGCGCTGGCGGCCCTCTTCTGCGCGTACCTCACGCGCTTCCAGATCCTGCCCGAGGAGCGGGTCCTGCTGGCCGCCTTCGGGCCGGAGTTCGCGGCCTACATGGCGCGGGTGAGGCGGTGGATCTGAGCGCGCGCCTCCATCGGAGCTGGGATGGAGATGTCGCGTGGCGCTCCTGATCGGAGTCCTGCTCGCGCTCTCCGTGGGGCTCCTCACCTCGCGCGTCGGCATGGACCGCGACCGGGCTCTCTATCCCGCCGTGACGATGGTCGTCGCGGCCTACTACGTGCTCTTCGCCGTGATGGGCGCCTCGACGCAGGTGCTGGTCCAGGAGCTCTTGGTGGGCGCGCTCTTCGTCACCGCTGCGGTGGCGGGCTTCCGGCGCTCCCTGTGGCTCGTGGTGATCGCGCTGGCCGGACACGGCGTCTTCGATCTCGCGCACGC
>DASVAL010000116.1:0-14020 GCA_036376355.1 Planctomycetota bacterium | reverse complement strand
GGCGCGGGCCGAGACCCTCGTAGTAGCTGTTGAACGTGTAGTCGAAGCCGGGGAAGCCCTCGATGGCGACGCCGAACGGGCGCAGCACGTTGGCCGCGAAGAACCAGCTCGTGTGGCCGAGGTTCCAGTAGGGCGGACTCACGTCCGGCATCGACTGCACGCGGAAGTCCTCGTCCGACAGCGTGGCCATGAGCCGTTCGGTCAGCCCGCGGACGCGTTCGAAGTGATGCAACAGCTCGGCTCTCGTCATCGCGTCCGCCTCACGTTTCGCCCGTTGCTCACCGCCTCAGCAACTGCGCCGCGGTCGCGAGGATGCCGAGCTTCTTCGCGGCGACGTCCGCGGTCGCCACGGGGCGGTCGGCGAACGTGCCGAAGCCGCAGTCGGGGTTCAGCCAGAGCCGGTCCGGGCCCAGCAGTGCGGCGAGGGCTCGCGCGCGCGTGGCGACGGCCACCGGGTCCTCGGTGGCTTCCGTGCGCGGGTTCACGGCGCCGAAGCCGACCGAGCAGCGCTTCGGCAACTGGGCGAGCAGCGCTTCGGGCCCAGCGCGCGGCGTCGCGTACTCGAGCACGAACTGGTCGACCTTCATGCGGCCGAGGTGCGGCAGCAGCGGCTCGTAGGTGCCCGACAGCAGCACCTCTTCCTGGCGGCTCCAGTTGCCGCGGCAGACGTGCACGGCGGTGCGGGTGCCCTGCACACCCTCGACGACGCGGTTCACGAGGGTGACGGCCAGCTCGAGCTCTGCGGCCGGGTCCGATGCGGCGGCCAGTGCTGCGCACATGAAGCTGCGCTTCTGGGCCTTGCCCGCGAAGACGATCTCGGTCAGGACCGGTTCGTCGAACTGCACGATCTCGACACCGAGCGAGGCCAGCTCGAACAGCTCCTCGCGCAGGATGCGGACCACGTCGTCGCACAGCGCTTCGCGCGTCGGGTAGGCCGCGGCCGAGAGCTTCTGCACCCACATCGAGCGCGACAGCAGGTAGGGGCCCGGCAGCGCGACCTTGCACGCGCGCGTCGTGTGCGCGCGCAGGAACAGCGTCTCGCGCAAGGCGAGCGGCTCGCGGCGCCGCATGCGGCCAGTGATGGTCGGGTTCTTGATCGCGTAGGCAGGCACGTCGAGCGATTGCAGCAGCGTCTCGAAGGCCGCCTTGTCCTCGACGTAGTCGAGCAGGTCCGCCATCGTCATGAGCTGCACGCCGTCGAGTTTCTCGGTCAGGAACGAGTAGAAGTTGTCACGGCGCTGCTCGCCGTCGCTGATCACGTCGACGCCGGCGTCCTCCTGCTGCTTGATCGCGAGCAGCGTCGCCTGGTCGCGCAGCTCCGCGAGATCGGGCGCGTTCTTGCGCGTGGCCTCGAGCAGCCAGCGCGGGCGCGGCCAGCTGCCGACGACGCTGACGGGGAACCGCGGGATCGGGCGTTGTGCATTCATGATCGGGTGCGTTCTGATCGAGTGATGCAGCGGGTTACGTCGTGCGGATCTGCGTCGAGATCGTCACGAGTTGGAGCAGAGACTGCGTGACCGGGCAACGGCGCACTGTCTCGTGCAGCGTCGTGGCGAGCACGGTGCCTTCACAATCGGCATCGATGTACAGCGCGACCTCGACGCCGGCGAGCGCCGGGCTGCCGTCCGCCTCGACGCCGAGGAAGACGAGGCTGTTCGCCGAGCGGGCCTTGACGACGACTTCGAGGTTCCTGACCTCGATGCCCTGTTGCGAGAGCCGCCACTGGAAGCCCGTGGTCAGTGCGCCACCGACCGCGGCGAGCAGGTACTCGATTGCCGAAGGGGCCTTGTCTTCGGTGTCGAAGCTCGCGGGCTGGCCGATCAGGAAGCCGTGGTTGCGCACGGCGGCCTTCGCGAGCATGCCGCCGGCCCAGCGCACGCGCGTCTGCCAGACGTGGTCGCGCGCCTGCTGCAGGTCGCCGGCGAGCTTGTCGTCGCCCTCCTTCTTGCGCAGGTGGTAGTGCGTGTAGCCGGCGCCGGCGGGCGCGGCCGCGAGCAGGTTGTGGCCGACCATGCGGCACCACGCGGGCAGGTCTTCCTTGACCGAGATCTCGCGGCTCTTGACGAGCAGCACGCCGCCGGGCGGCAGCGGCGCCATCGCGCTGCGGATGATCAGCAGGAGCCCGCTGCCGCAGTCGAGGTCGCCGCCGTCGCACGTGGCGTCGGGCGGCGGCAGCGCTGGCTCGGTCGCCATCAGTAGCTCACGCACGGCGAGCCGTCGGAGAGGAACTCGACGAGCTTCGCGCCGCCGACGATGGTCGAGCCGGCCACGAGTTTCTTCTCGTCGAGCTTGCGCCGCTTGAAGCACGGCGAGCAGACCCAGACCTTGCCGCCGGCCTTCACGAAGTTGCCCATCAGCTCCTTGAGCGGCGCGAAGCCCTCTTCGCGGATGTCGTCGGCATAGCCGTCCTGGCACAGGCGCACGGCCTCGGTGCTCAGGAACACGACGGTCTCCTTGTCCGAGGCGACGGCGGCGTTCGCGACGACGAAGGCGACGGTCGCCTTGTCGGAGTCGTTCTTGGCACAGGTCAGGCTCACACAGAACTTGTTGGTCATGGCTCAGTCTCGTTTGCGTTGGATCCAGTAATGGGGGTGGGAAGCTCGCAGCAAGGTGTGGCCGCAGAGGCCGCACCAGGCCGGAAGGTCGACGGGTGCCGCGGGATCGCGCGCGGTCACGTGCAGCACGGCGCCCGGCGCCTGCTCGCGCAGGCGCAGGCGCAGCTCGAGCACGAGGTCGCCGCAGCCGAGGTCACCCGCGTCGAAGGTCGCTGCCGCGGCGGGCACCGCCGGCGCGATCGGCGCAGCCGGCGCGACGCCTGGTGGCGTCGCGGCGGCCGCGAGGTCTCCGCTCGCGAAGCGGCAGCGCGGCGACGGTCCGCCGCCGATCTCGCGTTCGCCCGCCTGCTGCCACACGTGCAGGAAGCAGTCGCGGCGGCGGATCCACTGCAGCGCGCGTTCGCAGAGCGACTGTTCGCTCTCGCGCAGCTCGGCCGCGATGCAGACAGCGCAGCGCGGCGCGTTCTTGTAGCCGAACACGACGGCGAGCACGGCTTCGTGGCCGCACAGCGCATGGCCGCAGCCCGGGCACGCGGTGTGCTCGAGCTGCTGCACCGTGCGCTGCAACGCCGCGGTGCGCTCCGCGAGCGTGGCGGCGGGCAGCAGGTCCGGGTCGTCGTCGGGCAGGTTCACGTCACTTGACTTCGCGATAGGTCATCTTGCGGTCGAACTTGGCGAACTCGGTGCCGTCGATCTCGACGTAGCCCTTGGCATTCGCGTTGACCGGACCACCTGCCTGCCGCGGCGCGAACACGAGGTCGCGGCCGAGCGTCCACGTGACGCGGCGCGCGTCGAGGTTGCCGAAATAGTAGTCGACGATCGCCTGGTTCGGACCCTCGTAGCCGTTCGCGGTCGTCAGCGTGACCCTCTCCTTGTTGTCGGCGTTCAGCGCGATCGGCGGCGAGACGAAGATGTCGGCGACCGCGACGTCGTTCGGCACCCAGCCGAGGCCTGGGAACCACGACTCGGGCCAGCAGTGGTAGCTCGCATCGCGGTCCTGGCCGTCGAGCGACGGCTTGAAGATGCTGCCGTACTTCATGCGCGTCGGGATGCCGCTCGCGCGCGCGAGCGCCGTCCACAGCGAGTGGAAGTCCGTGCAGTTGCCGGTGCGGTTCTTGAGGCAGTAGTCGCTGCTGCCGACCGGCGAGGCCTTCCACTTCGACGGGTCCTTGACCCAGTACTCGACGTTCTGCAGCGTCCAGTCGTAGAGCTTGCGCGCTTTGAGCACGGGGTTCTTCTCGCCGCCGCAGATCTCGGCCGCGAGCTTCTCGATCTCGTCGGTGACGACGACGTTCTTGTCGTTGCCGAGCCACGGCCCGTACTCGGTGCGCTCGGCGTCGGTCAGCGGGCGCGACTTCGTCGCGTCGACGCTCTTGTTCTCCTCCTGGCGCAGGACGGAGAACGACGTCTTCACGACGACCTTGTCGCCGGGCGATGCGACGGCGCCGTAGACGTAGCGATTGCCCTGGTTGTCGGTGGCCTCCTTCCAGCCGGCGGGCGCTTCGATCTTCTCGTCGGTGATCGTCTGGCCCTCTTCCTTGCGCGGCAGCGGGAACCAGTAGCGCACCTCCTTCGCGCCGGCGGCCACGGGCACCGTCAGCGTGTTCTCGACGCGGAACGTGCCCTGATCGGGGAACAGCGCCTTCGCAGCGGGATCCTGTGTCGCGGGGCTCTGACAGGCGACGAGGGTGAGCAAAGTGAACGGACAATGAGTGATCTTCATGCCTCTCCTCAGAAGTTGAGTTGGAAGTACAGGTTGAAGCGCAGAGTGTTGCCGAGGCTGCCGTTGGTGCCGTTCGGGCCCATGTACTCGGACTGCCAGTAGATCGTGTCGAAGCCCGTGCGCACGCCGTTGTCCCAGTCGACCACGGTGCCGATGTAGGCGGCCTGGTTGAGCCGCTTGTTCGCGCTCGCGAGCGTCGTCGACAAGTCGTCGTTCTCCGGATCGTCCATCGTCGCGCCGAGATGGAACTTCGTCTTCGCCGTGTAGGCATAGACGACCTCGGTCCATCCACCCGAGGACCTGATGCCGTCGCCGAAGGCGGCGCTCGCCGGATCGGTGTTGATCGTCTGGCCCATGCCGCCGCGGATGTCCCCGAGGTTCTCGCCGGTCCACGCTTCGCCGCGCAGCGTGAAGGCGCTCGTCAGCGGAACCTGCCAGTCGAGGCCCGCGGTCCACGTGTCGAAGCGGTTCTCGCCGTCGAAGAACGTGTCGCTCTGGGTCTGGCCGTACATGCCCCAGACACCGAGCTCGGCGGCCTTCTTCTCGACGAGCTCGAAGGGCTTCCAGCCCGCGCGCATCTGGCCCTGCGGCAAACCCGAGTCGAAGCCGTCGCGTTCACCGGCCGCGCTCCCGGTGTCCAGGTCCTCGTTGGTGATCGCGCCCGTGAGGCCGAGCATCGCCTTGACCTCGAACGTCGCGTTCGGCACGTAGCGGCCCGTGATCTGCGCGCGGCGGTCGCCGAGGTTGCCCGCGTTCCACATCAGCAGCTCGTGGTTCACGGCCGGGAACAGCGGAGCGACGACGTCCCAGTCCTGGCCGACGCGCAGGCCGAGCTCGTCCTTCCCGATGTCGATGTAGGCGACGCGGATGCGCGGCGTGGGTCGCGACTCGGAGACTCCGGTCGGGAAGTTCGCGAAGTCGATCTCGAGCCTGCCCGACACCTTGCTGCCGCCGGCATCGATCGGCATCACGTCGAGGCCGAAGCGCGTGAGCCGCGGATCGAGGTGGAACTGGTCGTCGTTGTGTTTGCCCGTCTCCGCGAGCACGCGCGACGGGATCACGACGCTGTCCATGCGCGCCGTGTTGTAGTACGCGTCGAGGCGGAGGAAGCCGTAGAACTTGATCGGCAACCCGGACCGCGTGAGGTCCTTCCACTGGATGTCGGTCGGCTGTTCGGCCGCTCCTGCGGGTTTCTCCTGGGACGGCAAACACGCGGCCGTACCCGCCGCGAGCAGCGAGAGAGAGAGCTTGTTCATGCGGTGTCAGCGACACCGAGCTCATCCGGCACCGAGCGACACGCGTCGCTCGCACCAAAAGCAACCGCACCACCGCCCCCCGGCGGTGACGGTCAATGAAAGGACGTCACACCCGCAGGGCGCTGCGCGCGATTTGGCCCCATGGGATGCAGACCGCACCCCAGCCAGGCCGGCTTCAGCGGCGTCAGTGTCGGCGGAGCACGGGTCGTTCCTTCAAAGGGGTTGGGAGGATGTGGACGTGGGAACCCTGCCGCGGGCGGCGATCATTGTCAATGACGCGATGTGCACAACCGCCTCGGGGCGGTTGCCGGACGAAGTCACGTGCCGCGGGCCGGTGCTGCCGGCGCGCCGGGTGCGTGCTCAGGGCCGTGCTTGTGGAACATGAACACGGCGAACCCGATCCCGACGAGGCTCATCAGGTAGAGCGCCGGGAACATGATCACGTGCTCGAGCCAGATCAGCCAGAACTGCTGTTGGCCCGAGCCGGGCTCGATGCGCGGCTCGAACTGCATCTGGTTCATCGGGTTCACGATGTCGCGCACCGAGCTGATGTCGAGGCTGGTGCCGAGCTGCAGGTCGCTCGCGATCTTGCTGAACAGCGCCGCGGGCAGCCGCGCCGCGATCGTCGAGGCGCCGATCGTCACGAACATCGCGCGCAGCGTCTTGCACGCTCGCGCCGCGAGGATCGCGACGGCGAGGCCTGACGGGAACAGGAAACGATCGAGGCCGAACGGTTGCACGACCGGCGCGGGCGCGGCGAGGCATTGCATGCCGAGCCAGGCCGCCGTCGCGGACCACGCGAACAGCAGCGGCAGCACGAGCGCGTGCAGTGCGTGGCCCTGGCCGGCTGGACGTCGACCCAGCAGCCGCAGCACGAGGATCCACAACCCGGCGAATCCAACCCACGGCAGGGGCCACATCCACGCCGGCGCCGACACGGTGCCGGTCGGAAAGCTCACGACGCTGACCTCGACCGCCGAGCCTTCGTAGCCGGGGTAGGTGTGCACGGTGATGAGCGTGCGTTCGCCCTCGCCGAGCGCACCCTGCACGATGCTCACGAGCGCCGCGATCAGCAGCGCGAGCAGTGCGACCTTGCGCGCGCGCGGCACCGGCAATGCGATCGCGAGCGCTCCGTAGGCGGCAATGTGCAGGCAGGCTGTGAGCGCATCCATGGCGTGTGGGCTCGCCGGCGGCGGGCGCGCGGGTTTTCACGCCGTGCGGCCAGGAAAGCCAGACTTTTCCCCGGCCGCGCTTGCCGGGTCCTGGCGCGATCGGTAGCGTCCTCCGCCTCCAAAAGCCCGAGCGAGACGGCACCATGCCCAAGCAGAAGACAAAGAAGGCGGTGGTCAAGCGCATGAAGCTGACCAAGACCGGCAAGGTCAAGTTCCGCCACGCGTTCACGTCGCACCTCTTGGTGCGCCGCAGTTCCAAGCGGAAGCGCCAGCTCCGGCAGAAGGGCCTCTGCAAGGGCAAGGTCGCGGTCAGCATGGCGCAGCTCCTGGGTGGGAGGTAACACATGTCTCGCGCAACGAATGGTCCTGCCACCCGGCAGCGCCGCAATCGCGTCCTCAAGCGCGCCAAGGGCTTCCGCCAGGGCCGCCGCAACCTGTTCAAGCAGGCGATGGTCACCGGCATCCGCGCCGACGCGTTCGCGTTCGCGGGCCGGCAGCAGAAGAAGCGCTTCTTCCGCTCGCTGTGGATCACGCGCCTGACTGCAGCGCTGAAGTTGCACGGGCTGCGCTACTCGGCTTTCATCCACGGCGTGCAGAAGGCCGGCATCCAGCTCAATCGCAAGGAACTGAGCGAACTGGCGATCCGCGATCCGTCGACGTTCGAAGCGATCTGCAGCAAGGCCAAGGCAGTGCTCGCCTGATCTTGCGGCCCGGTAGGGCCGCAAGAGCAGATGCTGGTCGCGCGTGATGCTCCGGTGCGTTGGCTGGTGCCAACGCCGGCGAGCTGTACGGAGTCGATTGCCATGGACGTCATGGACACCACTACACGGCGCGAGCAATGGCTCGGCGCGATCACGGCCGCGCGCGACGCGGCGGCCCTGGCCGAGCTGCAGACGCGGCTGTTCGGGGCGAAGGGTGAGGTGCCAGCCTTCGTGGGCTCGGTCACCTCGCTGCCGAAGGAGCAGCGCCCGGCCTTCGGCAAGGCCGCGAACACCCTGAAGCAGGAGGTCGAGCAGGCGCTCGCCGCTCGCGCCGAGCAGTTCGCGAAGCAGGCGCTCGACAAGGAGGTCTCGGCCTCCGACTTCGATCCGACCGAGCCCGGCCCGCGCGCGGCCCGCGGCTCGCTGCATCCGATCACGATCGTGCAGCACGAGCTCGTCGACCTGTTCACGAGCATGGGCTTCCGCTGGGAGGACGGCCCCGAGGTCGAGTCCGAGTACTTCAACTTCGACGCGCTGAACATCCCGGCCGACCATCCGGCGCGCGAGAGCCAGGACACGTTCTGGCTCGCGCCGCACCCGGGCTTGGGCAAGAACCTGCTGCGCACGCACACGTCGCCGGTGCAGGTGCGCACGATGCAGCGCCTGACGAAGCACGGGTTCCATCCGCCGTTGAAGGTCATCGTGCCGGGCCGCTGCTTCCGCAGCGAGACCGTCGACAAGAGCCACGAGCACACCTTCTACCAGATGGAAGGGCTCGTCGTGGACCGCGTCGCCGGCGACCGCGGCGTCAGCATCGCGAACCTGATCCACACGATGAAGACCTGCCTGCGCGTGATCCTCGAGCGCGACGTGCAGGTGCGGCTCCGGCCCGGGTTCTTCCCGTTCGTCGAGCCGGGTTTCGAGCTCGACGTGAACTGCCCGTTCTGCAAGGGGCAGGGCTGCTCGGTCTGCAAGCAGTCGGGCTGGATCGAGATCCTGCCGTGCGGCATGGTGCACCCGGTCGTGCTGCGGCAGGGCGGCATCGACCCCGAGGAGTACACGGGCTTCGCGTTCGGCATGGGCCTGCAGCGCGTCGTGATGCTGCGCTACGGCATCGACGACATCCGCCAGTTCATGGGCGGCGACCTGCGGTTCCTGCACCAGTTCCCGGAGGTGCCGCGATGAAGCTCTCGCTGCGCTGGCTGCAGCGCCACGTCGATCTCTCGGGCATCGAGCCGAAGCAGATCCTGGCCGACCTGACGATGAGCACGGCCGAGATCGAAGGGCTCGTGCGCTTCGGCGAGGGCCTCGAGTGCCTCGTCACGGGCCACGTGCGCAAGCGCGAGAAGCACCCGGACGCCGACAAGCTCTCGGTCTGCCACGTCGACCTCGGGCCGGCCGGCGGCGTGCTGCAGATCGTCTGCGGCGCGTCGAACGTGCAGGCGGGCCAGCGCGTCGTCGTGATCAAGCCCGGCGAGACGTTGCCGGCGGCCGGCCACAAGGGTGCGTTGAAGATCAAGGTCGGCAAGATCCGCGGCGTCGAGTCGCACGGCATGATCTGCTCGGAGGCGGAGCTCGCGCTGTCCGACGAGCAGGACGGCATCCTCGTGCTCGATCCCGACACGCCGATCGGCAAGCGCTTCACCGAGGTCGCTGCCGTGCAGGACTGGGTGCTCGAGATCGACAACAAGTCGATCAACCACCGCCCTGATCTGTGGGGGCACTACGGCTTCGCGCGCGAGCTCGCGGCGATCTACCGGCGCAAGCTCGCGCCAGCCGTCGTGCCGCAGCCGCTGCCGGCGGGCGGCAGGAAGGTCGAGGTCGTGATCGAGGACAAGGCCGGCTGCCCGCGCTACTGCGGCCTCGTGATCGACGGCGTCGTGTCGGGGCCTTCGCCGAACGAGCTGCGCTGGCAGCTCGCGGCCGTCGGCCAGCGCTCGATCAACCTGCCGGTCGACCTGTCGAACTACGTGATGCTCGACCTCGGCCAGCCGATCCACGCGTTCGACGCGGGCCACGTCGGCACCGGCCCCGTGCGCGTGCGCCGCGCGAAGAACGGCGAAGCGATCACGACGCTCGACGGCCAGGCGCGCAAGCTCACCGACCAGGACCTGCTGATCTGCAGCGGCGAGCGGCCCGAAGCGCTGGCCGGCATCATGGGGGGTGCCGGCACGATGGTCGGCAAGACCACGACGAGCCTGTTCCTCGAGTCGGCGAGCTTCCACGCGTCGACGGTGCGGCGCACGAGCATGCGGCTCGGCCTGCGCACCGACGCGAGCGCGCGCTTCGAGAAGGCGCAGGATCCCGCGAACGCGGAGCTCGCGGTGCACCACTTCCTGCAGTGGCTGCAGAAGTACTGTCCTTCGGCGAAGGCCGCGGGCCCGCTCGTCGATCCCGCGGGCTTCCGCTACGAGCCGAAGAAGGTCGTGCTGCGCCGCGCGCGGCTGCACCAGAAGCTCGGCCTGCAGCTCGAGGACGAGAAGGTCGCGGACATCCTCGGCTCGCTGCAGTTCGGCGTCGCGGTCACGAGCACCGGCTTCGACGTCGCGGTGCCGAGCTTCCGCGCGACGAAGGACATCGCGATCGAGGACGACCTGATCGAGGAGGTCGGCCGCATGTTCCGCTACGACAACATCCCGGAGCGACCGCTGCACGGTCTCGTCGAGCCGCCGGTGCGCAACGACGAGCTGTTCCTCGTGCGGCGCCTGCTCGAGGTCGCGTGCCTCGACCACGGCAACAGCGAGGTCTACAACTACACCTTCGTGCCCGATCAGGTGCTGAAGGCCTGCGACGCGCTGGGCCACGCCTACGTGCAGCTGCAGAACCCGGTCGCGCCCGAGCAGACGCGCGTGCGCCGCCACGTGCTGCCGAGCCTGCTCGCGAGCCTGCCGCAGAACCTGAGGCTGCACGCCGACGTGCGGTTGTGCGAGCACGGCAAGGGGTACCACGCCGAGATGGTCGGCGACCACAAGCTGCCGCACGAGGTGCGCGAGCTCGCGTTCGCGTGGAGCCGGCGCGAGGGGCAGCATCCGTTCGGCGAGCTGCGCGAGGCGCTGCGTGCGCTGCTGCTGCGGCTCGGCTACCCGGCCGACATGCAGCGGGTCTGGCACGGCAAGGACCAGCCGTGGGTGCACCCGTCGCGCGCGGTCGCGATCGACCGCGACGGCTCGCCGGTCGGCTACATAGCGCACCTGCACCCGGGCATCGCGCGAGCGATGGAGCTGCCCGCGACGACGGCGATCGCGTGCCTCGACGTGCGCGCGCTGCTCGCGAATGGCCGCAAGATCGCGCGCTACGCGCCGGTGCCGACGTTCCCGGTGCTGCCGGTCGACATAGCGCTGCTCGTCGGCGAGGCGACGCAGGTCGCGCAGGCGAGCGAGTTCCTGCGCACGATCGGTCGCAAGCTCGTGCGCGACGTGCAGCTCTTCGAGGTCTACCGCGGCGGGAAGCTGCCGGCCGGCAAGAAGAGCCTGAACTTCACGGTCACGCTCGGCGCCGACGACCGCACGCTGAACGACGAGGACGAGAGCAAGTACCTGACGAAGGTGCGCGAGCAGGCCGCGACGATCGGCGGTGAGCTGCGCGGGTAGCGCCCACGCCTACCTGCCGCTACCTGGACCGGGCCGTCCTGCTCGCGACGCGGCAACTGGAGGGCTTCTCGATCTGCACGAGCAGCTCGCGTGCGGCCGAGTTGTCGGGCTGACACCACAGCGCCTGGCGCAGGCTCGCCACTGCCTCCCGCTCCCGGTTCGTGCGGACCTGCAGCAGGCCGAGGTTGAACCAGGCCTCGCTGCGGCTGCCGTCGATCGCGAGCGCCTTGCGCAGCGCGCGCTCGGCGTCCGGGTAGCGTTCCGCGATCGCGTTGGCGACGCCGAAACCGATCCAGGCCGCAGGATTCTCCTGGCCGGCGTCGATCGCGCGCTGGAAGGCGTCGAGCAACGCCGGCGTGTCCGGACCGCGGCGCCCTTGTTGTTCGAGCAGCATGCACCACGCGAGGCCGAGCAGCCCTGCGGACAGCGAGCGCGGCACGTAGCGTTGCTCCGGCACCACGACGGTGCCGGTGACCGCGGCCTCGTAGTACGTGCGCGCCGCGAGCAGAGCCGCCGCGGAGCCGGCCTGAGCCTCCTCGAGCGCGAGATCGCCGGCCATCACCTCGAAGCTCGGGTCGTCGGTCCGCAGCGCCAATGCGTGCTCGACGAACCGTTCCTGCGAGCGCCAGATCGACGTCTGTCCGAACGAGACGGGTGCGCAGGCGAGCACCGCGGCCAGCAGCAGCCAGCGCGACCACTTCGCGCCGGCCACGTGAGCCGCGAGCAGCGCGAACCCGAACACCGGCAGGTACAGGTAGCGATCCGCGATCGGGTAGAGGCCGACCGATCGGAAACACAACACCGGAGGCAGCAGCGGCACGAGCAATACGACCGACGCGAACCCCGTCGACCCCGCGATGCGGTGCCAGCCGTACTGCAGCGCCGCGATCAGCGCGGTGATCGCGACCAGCAGCGTTGCGAGGCGAACGGCAGACACGTGCTCGGGCAGCGTCCGGAACGGCGTGATCGGGAACGGTTGCACCAGCAGCGTGAGGTGGCGGAGCAGAAGATCGAACGGCGCGGTCAGGAACCGCACCGTCGAGAGCGGCCGCCCGGGTTCGGCGAGCAGCACCGAACCGAGTCCTTCGTCGAGTGCGATCGCACGCACGGCGGCCCACAGCAGGCACGCGCCCAGGAACGCGAGCACCACGCGGTTCCAGGGCGCGTGCGGCGGCGCGCGGCCCGCCGCCGGCGGCACCCAGAGGAGCGCCGCGAGGACCAGCGGCAGCGACGTGACTGCGGTCTCCTTCGCGAGCAGCGCCGCGAAGCACCATGCGGTCGCGGCCCACGGTGCGCCGCCCGCGCCACGGTCGCGCCAGCGCAGCGCCGCCAGCGTGCATTGCAGCGCACACGCAACCCAGAGCGGGTCGTTGATCGACGAGCACCACGACACGCTCTCGACCTGCACCGGGTGCACCGCGAACAGCAGGGCCACCCAGAATGCGCGGCTCGCGTCGCCGAGCAGCCGGTGGGCGAGGACCTGCACGGTCAGCGCGTTCGCCGCGTGCAGCGACAAAGCGAGCAGGTGGATGCCGAACGGCCCGCCGAGGCTGTGCCCGATCCACATCAGCAGCGCGGACAGCGGCCGCCAGAATCCGTGCGTGATGCCGAACAGCGGTTGCGTGAGCATGCACGCGAAGTCGCTGTGACGCAGTGCGGCATTGCCCGCGACGAGATCCTGGTCGTCCAGGACCCAGGTGCCCCAGAGCGCGGGCCAGAACACGGCCGCGATTGCGAGTAGCAGTACCGATCGAGAGCGCATTGTCGGAGGGCTGTGGCCGCGTTGTGTATCCAACGGCGATCGACAGGTAACGGGGCGCGTGCAAGCGAGGGCTCGTGCTGCATGCACGACGGCTCGACTCGTTACCCGGCAGTAACGTCATTCGCATTGCTGGCGCGTTGCAGGTGCGAACTGTGCTGTGGCGCACGTCGAGCCGGGTATCGTGCAGTCGTGCACGTGCACCTCGTCGATGGGACCTACGAGCTGTTCCGCAGCTACTACGGAGCTCCTCCGGCCACCGCGCCGGATGGCCGCGAGGTTGGCGGCGTGCGCGGCCTGCTCGCGAGCCTCGGCTCGTTGCTGCGCGAGCCCGGCGTCACGCACGTCGCCTGCGCGTTCGACACGGTGATCGAGTCGTTCCGCAACCTGCTGTTCCCGGGCTACAAGACCGGCGAGGGCATGGACCCCGCGTTGTGGGCGCAGTTCCCGCTCGCGGAACGCGCGGTCGCTGCTCTCGGTGTCGTCGTGTGGTCGATGGTGGAGTTCGAGGCCGATGACGCGCTCGCTACCGGTGCCGTGCGCTACGGCGCGGACCCGCGCGTCGAGCGCGTGTGGCTCTGCACGCCCGACAAGGACCTCGCGCAGATGGTGCAGCGCGACCGCATCGTCGGCCTCGACCGCAAGAAGAAGCTCGTGCTCGACGAAGCCGGCGTGCGCGCCAAGTTCGGCGTCGGCCCCGCGTCGATTCCGGATCTGCTCGCGCTCGTCGGCGACGATCAGGACGGCATCCCGGGCCTGCCGCGCTGGGGCGGCAAGTCGGCCGCGGCCGTGCTCGCGCACTACGGACATCTCGAGCAGATCCCCGACGATCCGGCGGCGTGGGAGGTGTCCGTGCGCGGCGCCGACGCGCTGGCCGCGAGCCTGGCCGCGCACCGCGCCGAGGCGCGGCTCTACAAGCAGCTCGCGACGTTGAGGACGGACGTGCCGTTGGCTGAATCGCTCGACGAGCTGCAGTGGCGCGGTGTGCGGCCCGAGCTCGCGGAGCTGTGCCGGGAGATCGGCTACGAGAGCTTCCTCGAGCGCATGGTGCGCCCGTGACGGAGCCGGATGCGAGTCGGGAGGTTGCGCAACCAGGACCGAGGCAGCGGGCGCCTCAGCCGGTTGCCGGCAGCTCGTGCACGGAGAGCAGTCCGTGCCGCCGCCAACCGATCGTCAACATCCACGATCGAGCGTCCGTTGTCGGACGCTCGATCGTGCGGAAACCGAAGCGGTCCTTGCCCTTCACGAAGGCCGCGCGCAGGGC
>DASVAL010000108.1:0-93405 GCA_036376355.1 Planctomycetota bacterium | reverse complement strand
TCAGCGTCAACCCGCTCGGCGTCGCGGCTTCGATGGAGGGCGGCGCCGCGTTCGCGCTGTCGGCGGCGCTGCTCGGCGAGCTGAGCCTCGATCAGGGCCGCGTCGTGCAGTCCAACTTCCACGACCATCCGCTGCTGCGTCTGCCCGACATGCCCGCGGTCGAGACGCACCTCGTGCCGAGCGACGCGAAGAGCGGCGGCATCGGCGAGCCGAGCGTTCCCTCGGTCGCGCCCGCGGTCGCGAACGCGGTGTTCGCCGCGACGGGCCAGCGGCTGCGGCGCCTGCCGCTGCGCATTCTCGGCATGCTCGTGATGACCGGCCTGTCGGCGCTGGGCGCGTGCGGCTCGGCGTCGGGCAACGGGCCGGCCGAGAGCATCCGCGACTCCGCCGGCCTGATCGCGTTCGAGACCGTGCGCCAGGTCCTGCAGCACCCGCGCTGCCAGAACTGTCACCCGGCCGGCGACGCGCCGCTGCAGTTCGACGCGGGCTCGCCGCACGCGCAGTTCGTGACGCGCGGGAAGGACGGCAAGGGCGTTCCCGGCATGCATTGCAGCGCGTGCCACGGTGCGGCCAATCCGCCGGCGAGCTACGGCCCGCACGCACCGCCCGGCGCGCCCAACTGGCACCTGCCGCCGGCGGCAACGCCGATGGTGTTCCAGGGCCGCACTCCGGCGCAGCTCGCGCAGGCGCTCGCCGACCCGAAGCAGAACGGCGGCAAGACGCTCGCACAGCTGCTCGAGCACGTCAGCCACGACAAGCTGGTTCTGTGGGGGTGGAGTCCCGGCGGCGAGCGCGCGCCGGTGCCGACGCCGCACGCGGAGTTCGTCGCTGCGTTCAAGACCTGGATCGACGCGGGGGCGCCGAGCGGCCAGTAGGGCCGCCGACGATCGGCTCGCGCGTTCCCCGACGCGCCGCGACTGCACTACCGGCGCATCACCTGCAGACCCCCTCCGGGCTTCACCCGACAGATCGCGCTGACCGGGACTACTTGGCCGGCCCGGCGCCGGCCGCCTTGACCTTCGCTTCGTACTCGGCCAGCGCCGGCGTCAAGCTCGCCTTTTCCTCCTCGCTGCACTGCGAGATGGCCTTCTTCTGCAGCTCGAGCGCCTTCGCGAAGTCGCCCTTCCACGCGTGCACGCGCGCGAGCGTGTCGAGGATCGCCGCGTCCTTGCTCGCGGTGATCTCGACGGCCTTCGCGGCGGCGGTCATCGCGAGCTCGAGGTTGCGCTCGCCGACCTTCGCCTGCGGGTCGACGATCGACCACGCGACGGAGTTCAGCGCGTTCGCGTCCTTCGCCGCGGTTGCGCGCTTGACGATGCGCTCGCCGATCGGCCACGCGTGCTTGGCTTGATCCTCGAGCATCATGCTGAACATGCCCTGGTCGACCTGGTCGGCGAGGAACGGGTGCTCCGTCGTCAGCTGTTCCGCTTCCTTCAGTGCTGTCTCCGGCTTCAGCGCCGCGGCGAAGAAGACCCGCTGCATGCGCTTCTCGATCGCGGCGGGCTTGGCCTTCAGCGCGTCGACTTCGTACTTGCCGGCGAGCACGTCGGGCAGGACCACGTCGAGCCATTGCGGGTGGCCGATCCACGCGATGACGCCGTTCTTGTCGACGACGAAGCAGGTCGGAATGCCGTCCTGCCCGGCCGCTTCGAACCACGACTTGTTGGTCTTCTGGCCGTCGTCGAACGCGACCGTGTAGCCGATCGTGTCGCCCTTCGCCTTGACCATCGCCTCGACGGCGGTCAGCGGGTTGTTCCGGTCCTCGCTCGTGACGCCGATGACCGTCAGCGCCGATGCGTGCTTCTTCTGCACTGCGGTCAGGTGCGGCATGCCGTCGATGCATGGCGGACACCACGTCGCCCAGAACTCGACGACGTAGGCGCGGTCCTTCGCGAACTCCTTGACCGGCTCGCCCTTCACCCACTTCGAGATCTGCAGCGACGGCGCCGGCTTGCCGGCGACCAGATCCTGGGCGGCGAGCGGCGTGATGGCGGCGACGAACGACAACGCGGACACGGCGGTGGAACAGTGGAACATCATGAACTCCTTGGGCGGGGGATCATCGCGGCACCGCGTGCGAACGTCGAGGGCGTGCTCGCGCCCTTCCCACAGCCGGGTCATCGTCCCGGCATCCGCACCGCACCCGTCACGCGTAGCTCTGGTATCCGGGTTCGTAGACGTGCGAGCGGATCCACGCGAGCAGGTCGCCCGGCGGGTCGACCGTCGCGAGCCCCTGCGTGAACGCCAGGTCGGCAACTTCGGCCGCGATGTGCGCCGAGACGTCGCGGATCCGCTCGAGCGGCGGGTACAGCGAGCCGCGCTCGAGATCCTGCTGGCGCACCTGCCCGGCCAGCGTCCTCGCGGCGACGGCGAACATCTCGCCGGTCACGCGAATGCTGCCGCTCGCGACGATGCCGAGGCCGACGCCCGGGAAGATGTAGGCGTTGTTGCCCTGCCCCGGCACGAGCTCGCGGCCTTCGTACACGAACGGCGGGAACGGGCTGCCGCTCGCGAAGATCGCGCGGCCGCGGCTCCACGTGTAGGCCTGCTCGGCCGTGCACTCGGCCTTGCTCGTCGGGTTCGACAGCGCGAACACGACCGGCCGTTCGTTGTGGCGCGCCATCGCCTCGACGACGGACTGCTTGATCGCCTGCGGCTGGCCCGACACGCCGATCAACACCGTCGGCTTCAGCAGCTCGACCGCGCCGAGCAGGTCGGCGACGGCGCCCGGCTGCTCGTGCGCATAGCGCTGCTTGTGGTGGTTCAGGTCCTTGCGCGCGGCGGTGACCAGGCCCTTGCTGTCGACGAACCAGCACTGCTTGCGCGCGGTCGCGGGCTTCACGCCGAGCTCGATCAGCATCGACACGAACAGGTCCGCGGTGCCGATGCCGGCCTCGCCGGCGCCGACGAACAGCAGGCGCTGCTCGGCCAGCGGCCGCTGCGTGATGCGCATCGACGCGAGCACGCCAGCGACGGCGACCGCGGCAGTGCCCTGGATGTCGTCGTTGAAGCAGCAGGTCGTGTCGCGGTAGCGCTCGAGCAGGTCGAAGGCGATGTGGTTCGCGAAGTCCTCGAACTGCACGAGTGCGCGCGGATAGACCTCGGTGACGGCGGCCATGAACTCGGCCAGCATCGCGTCGTAGTCGTCGCCGCGCAGGCGGCGCCGGCGCAGTCCCACGTAGAGCGGGTCCTCGCGCATCGCGTCGTTGTCGCAGCCGACGTCGAGCGTGATCGGCAGGCACTGGTGCGGCGGCACACCGGCGCAGACCGTGTAGAGCGTGAGCTTGCCGACCGGGATGCCCATGCCGTGCGCGCCGAGGTCGCCGAGCCCGAGGATGCGGCTGCCGTCGGTCACGACGATCACCCGGATGTCGCGCTCGGGCCAGTTGCGCAGCACGTCGGCCACGTGGCCGCGGTCGTCGGCGCTGACGAACAGGCCGCGCGTGCGCTGGAAGAAGTAGCCGTAGCGCTGGCACGCCTCGCCGACCGTCGGCGTGTAGACGATCGGCAGCAGCTCGCTGATGTGTTCGCACAAGAGCCGGAAGAACAGCGTCTGGTTGCGCTCGGCGAGCGCGGACAGCACCTGGTAGCGCTCGAAGTCGGATGCCTTGCGGCGCAGCGCCTGGATGTTGCGGTGCAGCTGCGCCTCCTCGTCGAACACGCCTGGCGGCAGCAGGCCGCGCAGGCCGAGCGCCTGCCGTTCACTCGGGGTGAAGGCGGTGCCCTTGTTGAAGCGGGGGTCGTGCAGCAGGTCCAGGCCGCGACGCTGCGGCAAGGCCAATGGGTGAGCGAGCTCCGGTGTGGTCATTGGGTCGCGTGGAGAGTGTGAGGGATTCTCAACCAATGAGAGAGACTAGCGCGCCGAGCGGCCCAATCCGCGCAGGCATCGGCCGATGTGCTGTATCTGGACGAAATGCCGCGGTTACAGACTCGGTGATTCCGGTCTCACCGGATTCGAGCCGTGTAGCTGCACCGACTCGCTTCGCTGCGCAGCCCGACGTTCGCGGAACACACGCGCGCATTCGAGCCCTCGCCGTCGAGTGCATTGTCGATCGTCAGGTCCAATGCGCTCGTGTTCGCGCGCCGGTGCCTCGAGGTGCGATTGGCGCGGCAGGGCAATGAGGGCAACGACCCCGACGCTGGACAAGCCGCCGGAGCGCCGGCACGCTCGCGCCGTGCCATCGTTCGCGCGGTTCGCGTTCCCGTTCGTGCTGTGTTGTGCGTGCACCGAGCCCGAAGTCGCGCCGAAGCCGCCCGCGGCGCCGGAAGCTGCGCCTGCTGGGAACGCGCGGCTGGCCGCGTTGGTCGAGCGCGCGCTCGCCGACAACCAGGCGATCCACACGCTGCGCAGCCTGATCGAGGCCGCGCCGAAGCGCCTGTCCGGATCGCCGGGAGCTGCTGCGGCCGTCGACTGGGGCCTCGCCAGGATGCGCGAGATCGGCCTGCAGAACGTGCGGGCCGAACCGTGCCTCGTGCCGTGCTGGTTGCGCGGCGAAGAACGGGCCGAGCTCGCTGGCCCGGCGCCTCGAGCGCTGCGCGTCACTGCGCTCGGCGGCAGCGTTCCCACGCCGCCCGACGGCGTCGAGGCGGAAGTGGTCGAGGTCCGCTCGTTCGAACAGCTGCGTGAGCTCGGCGAGCGGGCCCGCGGCAAGATCGTGTTCTTCAACCGCCCGATGCCGCGCGCGCTGCGCCGCACGGGCCAGGCCTACGGCGAGGCGGTGCCGCAGCGCAGCAACGGCGCGATCGAGGCCGGCAAGGTCGGCGCGGTGGCGGCGCTCGTGCGGTCGATGACGACGGCGATCGACGGTTACCCGCACACCGGCGCGATGCAGTACGACGCCGCGATGCCGAAGGTGCCGGCTGCGGCGATCGCGACGGCCGACGCCGAGCTGCTCGCGAAAGCACTCGCGAAGGGGCCCGTGCGCGTGCGGCTGTGGCTCGGTTGCCGGACCGGCGAAGACGTGCCCGGGGCCAACGTCGTCGGGGAGCTGCCAGGACGCGAGCGGCCCGACGAAGTCGTGTTGATCGGCGGCCACCTCGACGCCTGGGATCTCGGCGAGGGCGCGCACGACGACGGCGCCGGCATTGCACACGTGCTCGAAGCCGTGCGCCTGCTGATCGCATGCGGCGTGCGGCCGGCGCGCACGATCCGCGTCGTGCTGTTCGCGAACGAAGAGAACGGGCTGCGCGGAGCGACCGCGTATGCCGAGACGCACGCCGGCGAGCTGGCCCGGCACAAAGCCGCGATCGAGACCGACGCCGGCGGCTTCACGCCGATCGGCTTCTCGTGCTCGCTGCGTGACGGCGCCGCCGACGCCGTGAAGGCGCTGTTCGCGCCGCTGCAGGAGATAGGCGCGGGAACGTTCCTCACGGGCGCCGGGGCGGGAGGTGCCGACCTCACGCCGCTGCACGCAGCCGGCGTGCCGTGCTTCGCGTTGTGGGTCGATGGCCAGAAGTACTTCGACTACCACCACAGTGCCGCCGACACGCTGGCGATGGTCAACGAACGCGAGCTGGCGCTCGGCGCGGCCGTCGTCGCATGGGCCGCGAGCGCGCTGGCGGATCACGGCGAAGCGTCCGCTCGCTAGAGACCGGTGTCGCGGCGCGGGGGACGCTGCGCACAGGCCGTCAAGGCCGGGTCAAGATCGATGGCGATCGAGTCATAGGCGCGTCAAACGCGCGATTCGCGCGCAACCCGGGCGTGAGCGGCTCTAGGTCCAGGGAACGACCTCCGATCACCGCACGCATCCTTCGCCCCCCGGAGCCTGCGCTTCCCTGATTCGCGCTCCACCATGAATTCCGATTCCAAAGCGCCCCAGCCGATCGGCCGCAAACTCGCAACACAGTCTCCCTGGGTCCTGATCGCGTTCCTGGTCCACGCCATCGTCGTCGCGGTTGCCAGCATCCTCTACTTCGCGAAAGGGTCTTCGAGCGACGACTCGTCGCCGACCGAGATCCGCATCGCCGCGCCACCGCCGCCACCCTTGCAGATCGAGACACCCGAGATCGTCGACCGCTCCGAAGTCCCGCGGCTGAAGGACCAGGACATCCTGCCGAGCGACATCCTGGACTTCGTCGAGTTCGCCGAGCAGGAACCCGACCCGGGCGACGCGACCGGCGACCTGACGCAGTTTCCGAGCGGTGACACGACCGGCGGTTCCGCGATCGGCGTCGACGGCCCCGGCCACTTCGGCAGCGCACCGTCGGCGCACGGTGGTCGCCGTCCGGGCGCTGGCAAGTACGGCAGCCGATTCGGCAAGCGCGGCAAGGGCGGCGCCGGCGGCCGCGTCAACGAGGTCGTGACCGCCGGCCTCGAGTGGCTGCGCAAGCACCAGGACGAGGACGGGCACTGGGACTGCGACGGCTTCATGAAGCACGACAAGGCCGGCGAACCGTGCACGGGTCCTGGCAACGGCGCCAACGACGTCGGTGTCACCGGCCTCGCGTTGCTCGCGTTCCTCGGGGAGGGCAACACGATGCGCGAGGGCACCTACCGCAAGGAGGTGCGCCGCGGGATCAGGTGGCTGCTGGAGCAGCAGGACGAGGACAACGGTCTGCTCGGCACCAACGCGTCGCAGGGCTACATCTACTCGCACGCGATCGCGACCGTTGCGCTGTGCGAGGCCTACGGGCTGTCGGACATGCTGCGGTGGCTGAAGAAGCCGGCGCAGCAGGCGATCAACTACATCGCCAACGCGCGCAATCCGTACGGTGTGTGGCGCTACGAGCCGCGCGTGACGGACGGCGACACGTCGATCACGGGTTGGATGGTGCAGGCGCTGCTGTCCGCGAAGGAGTTCGAGCTCGACGTCGACGACGCCGCGCTGAAGGCGGCGCTGGTGTTCTTCGACGGCGTCTCCGATCCGGCCACCGGCGCCGCCGGCTACACGAAGCGCGGCGAGGGCAGTTCGCGCGCGGTCGGCAAGCTGGACAAGTTCCCCCACACCAGGACAGAAGCGCTGACCGCGGTCGTGCTGCTGTGCCGCTACCTGATGCACCAGGATCCGGAGGAGAACGCGATCATGGAGGCCGCGGCGGACACCATCCTGAGCAAGCCACCCGTGTGGAACGAGAACGACGGCTCGATCGACATGTACTACAGGTACTACGGCAGCTACGCGATGTACCAGGTCGGCGGCAAGCACTGGGAGACGTGGTCGAGGCACCTGACCAACGCGGTCGTGAAGACACAGGAGAAGGAAGGCAACCCCAGAGGGTCGTGGGATCCCGTCGACGCCTGGGGCGAGGACGGTGGTCGCGTCTACTCGACGGCGATCATGGTCCTCTGTCTCGAGGCCTACTACCGCTACGGCAAGGTCTCGTTCGCGCGCTGATCTCGCCGCGCGGGGGACGGTATCCGCGACGCGATGGTGGCTCGCGCCCCGTGCGCTCCGGTAGAACGCGCGCGATGACGAACACGCCCTCGCCGCGTCTCGCCGAGTTCACGTTGAAGGCAGTGCTCGCAGGGCTCGTGTTCGGCGTGCTGTTCGGCGCCGCGAACGCATACCTCGGTCTGCGCGCGGGACTCACGGTGTCCACGTCGATCCCGATCGCGGTGCTGTCGGCGCTGGTGTTCCAGCTGCTGCCGCGCAAGGGAACGATCCTCGAGACGAATCTCGCGCAGACCGTCGGCAGCGCGTCGAGCTCGCTCGCGTCGGGCACGATCTTCACGATCCCCGCACTGTTCCTCTGGGGCGTCGTGCCGAGCGTGTGGCAGGTCGCGCTGCTCGCGATGGCCGGCGGCGTGCTCGGCATCCTCGCGATGGTGCCGCTGCGGCGTCTGTTGATCGTGCAAGCCGACGCGGATCTGCCCTACCCGGAAGGCCGCGCGTGTGCCGAAGTGCTGCGCGCGACGCAGGGGTCCGGCCGCGGCGGCCGCTGGATCGTGATCGGCATCGCGGTCGCTTTCGTCATGAAGCTGTTCTTCGGCGCGATGCACGCGCTGCCCGAGACGGTCGCGTGGGCGCCGTCGTTCCTGCCGAACGGCAGCGTTGCTCTCGCGCTGGCGCCCGCGTTGCTCGCGGTCGGGTTCATCGTCGGGTACCGCGCGGCCACGGTCATGGTGTCGGGTGCGCTGCTCGCGTCGCTCGTGCTCTACCCGCTCGCGACGAAGCTGCACCTCGCGGGTCTCGTCGACGCGGGCAAGGACGGTGCCGTGCCGCTCGCCGCGTCGGCGCTGAGGACCCGGTTCCTGCTGTTCGTCGGCGCGGGTGCGGTCGCTGCAGCAGGTCTGTTCACGGTGATCAAGACGGCGCCGACGATGCTCGCGTCGTTGCGCGCGGTGTTTCAGGGCGTCGGCCGCCAGGGCCAGGGTTCCGGCACCGAGGCGGACCGCGACTTGCCTGGCAGCGTGCTGCTCGGCGGCATCGCGGCGCTGGTGACGGCGCTCGTGCTCGTGCCCGGCATCTTCGCGGGCGAGCTCGGCCTCGGGGCGCGCATCGTCGCGGCGCTCGGCGTCGCTGTGTTCGGCTTCCTGTTCGTGCCGGTGTCGTCGCGGCTCGTCGGCGTGATCGGCGTGTCGTCGAACCCGACGTCGGCGATGGCGCTGATCACGCTCGCGGGCACCGCGAGCATCTTCCTCGTGCTCGGCTGGAAGGGCGTGCTCGCGCAGGCCGCCGTGCTGACGGTCGGCACCGTCGTGTGCGTCGCGGCGTCGAAGGCCGGCGACATCAGCCAGGACCTGAAGACCGGCTGGCTGGTCGGCGCGTCGCCATGGCGGCAGCAATACGGCCAGCTGATCGCGGCAGCGGTCGCGTGCTGGGTCGTCGCCGCGGTCGTGATCACGATGTGCGAGACGTATGGCGTCGGCACCAAGGAGCTCGCGGCGCCGCAGGCGATCCTGATGAAGACGATGGTCGAAGCGGTGCTCGGCGACAGCCTGCCCTGGGACCTGCTCGTCACGGGTGGTCTGCTCGCGGGCACGGGCATCCTCGTCGGGCTGCCGGCGCTGCCGTTCGCGCTCGGCATCTACCTGCCGCTGTCGACGCTCGCGGCCGTGTTCGTCGGCGGCTGTGTGCGGCGCTTCGTCGAACGCCGCGGCAAGGACGAGATCGACGTCGAGTCCGGCGTGCTGTGTGCGTCGGGCTACGTCGCGGGCGAAGGGCTCGCCGGCGTGCTGATCGCCGGCTACGCGTGGCAGACCGGTGCTGGCCGCCATCAGGAGCCGGCGCGAATGCCGTGGGAGAGCTGGGCCGCCCTCGCCGTGTTCGCCCTCGCGGTCGTCGTGCTCGCACGCTCGGTGCGCAAGACGGCGTGACGCAGGGAGGCGTTCGAAGAAAGTGATCGGATCGAGCACGACGTGCTTCGAGCCTTCCGGGCAGCGCGCCTGATCGCGGCGACGGCAGATGGCGACAACCGGCGCCGGCACGGCGCGCGCGGTCGCCTTGCCGCTACTGGCCGAGCAGGAACGGCACGACGTCCGTGGTGCAGAAGTCGAGACTCGGCCGGCCGTGGCTCGGCGGCGTCACCGCGACTGTCATCGCCTGCGCGTAGAGCGTGATCAGCGGCAGGTGTCCGGGCGGCACATGGATGTCGAGGCTCGCGTCGCCGTTGGCATCGGTCAGGCCCATCATCGCCGGCACGATCGGCTGACCGAGCCCGAGGGACAGCGTGCCGAGCACACCGATTCGCCTCACGGTGCTGCCCGTCTGCGGACTCATCATCAGCATCGCGGGGGCATTGGCCGCGGCGCCGGTGAGGCCGAAGGTCAGCGTGCCGCTGGGCGCGCCGCTGCCGCTCACCGCCAGGTCGGCGCACGGCACCGTGAAGGCGCCGATGCCGACGTTGTCGAACGCCAGCGTGTTGCCGGCGACGCCACCGCCCGCGAACATGCGGAACCCGGTCGGCCCCGGCGCGCCGAGGGCGCCGCCCGTCATGTAGCGATCAACCGGGTTGTGGCTGGCTGTCAACAAGGTCGTCAGGTCCGTGAGCCGGACCTGCAGGATCCGGTTGGTGGCGAAGTCGACGTCGGTCTCCCACCGGTACCAGTGGTTGACGGCGAGGTTCTGGAAGCCCGGGTTGGCGACCGACTCGGTCAGCGACGTGCCGGCGGTATCGAACCAGACGTAGTCGGCATTCCAGGCCGCGGCCGTGACGGGATCGACCCAGCGGGCCAGCGCGATGAAGCTCTGGGCGGTGGCGGAGGGCTGCAGCGACACACTGCCGAGGTTCTGCGCCGTGGGCAGCGTGCCGGTGAACAGGCCCAGCACGTCGAAGCCGATCCGCCAGGTCCCGGGGCCGAAGGTCAGGTCGCGCTGGGCGCGCGCGAACACCGGGCTGCCGGGTCCGGTGCCGGCGACGAAGACGTTGCCGCCGCCGGGATGGGCCACGACGCCAAGCGTGTTGCCGGCATGGGTGAAGGCTCTGAAATCCACGCTGCCCGCCGGCAGGTAGTAACCATCCTGGCCGGTGAGCACGGTACCACCGGCGCTGGCCGTCAGGCCTTCGAAGTCGGTGACGTACTGGGCAGCCGCCGGCGTGGCGCCGGCAAGGATCGACAGCGCGATTGCGCAGAAGAGATCGAGACGCATGGGGGGAACCTCTCGGTTGTAGGAACGCATGGAAAGGGCGTTGACTGCATGGCAGCCGGCGCCGCTGTTCGTGAGCGTAGCTCCGGACCGCCTGCAGACTGCTACGCACTAGGGCGCAAGGGCAGCGACGTCCGGCGCCCTTGCGCGAAGGAGCGTCAGTCGTGCGGCAGGCTGCGGGCGACGCGCACGCCGAGCTCCGGCGTCGTCTGGTTGGGCATCACGTAGCGGACCGAGCCGATCCGGCAGTCGGCCGGCGTCAACCGGTACGAGCCTCCGCGCGCGAGGACCGCGACCTCGCCGGTCTCGGTGCCCGCCAGCGTCATCTCCGAGACGTTGCCGAGCATGTCGTGCATGCCGAAGCGATTGGGCAGCAGGCTGCCGACCGGCGCGTGCGAGAGGAAGCCGTCGCGCGTCGTCTTGTCCGCGTCGATGCCGCCCGGGCTCTTCTCGGCGAGCGTCGCGTCCGCGACGTTCGCGTAGCCCTGCAGGTCCTCCGGCCGATCGCCGGTGCCCCAGACCGAGTGGGAACCGGCGCGCGCGGCGACCTCCCATTCGAAGCAGTCGGGCAGGCGCAGGTCGAAGTGCGGCAGCCACTCCCTGAGCACGGGGCCGATCAGCGATTCCTCGGGATGGCGCGCGGAGAACGGCGGGCCTTCGAACTGCGGCTTGCCCATGCGCCCGAGGGCCTGCACGGGCACGCCCATGGCGGCGACCTGCCCCTGGGTCAGCTCGTACTTGCCGAGCAGGTACGGCGCGAGGCCGACCCGTGCGGGATCGATCTCGATCGGCTTGCGCAGCGGGTCGTAGCGAGGCTCGTCGGGCGCGGTCGACTGGCTGCCGACGTCGAAGTCGCCGCCGGGCAGCAGCACGAGCACGATCGCCGTGTCGTCGGCGATCGCGAGGCGGCCATCCTGGCCGCGCGGGGGCACGGCGCCTGACTGCAGGTGCGCGAACTCCTGCAGGCCCGAGACCGGGTCGGCGCCGAGCGGGACGAGCCCGACGATCGGGCGCAGCTGCAGGCCGCCGTAGTGCGGCGACGACGCGACCGCCGCGATCGTGCGGTCCCATGCTTCGCGATGCTGGTCGATCGAGCGCGCGTGCACCGTGCGCGCGAACTCGGTGCGCTTCTCGACGCTGCGCACGGTGCTCCGGTCGCCGCCGAACGCGTCGAGGCTCTTCACGTGCTCCTGCAGCCGGCCGAGCAGGAAGCGCGCGCCCCGCTCTTCGCTGGCCGACATCGGCGACGCGCGGTCGTCGAGACGCTGCTGCAGCGACTTCGCGGTGTCCGCGTGCTGCGTGCGCCGCAGAAGCAGCCCGCGCGCCTGCTCGAGCCAGGCCTCGTGGTCCGCGAGCCGCTCGGGACTCGATGGCCACAGCTTCTTCTCGGCAAGCACGAGGCCCTCGAGCTCGACGACGTCGGCGAGCCGCCAGAAGTCCTCGAGGTGGCTCTGCGCGAGCCGCGCATTCGCGTCGGCCTGCCGGTACAGCAGCGCACTGGCGACGAGCCCCAGCAGCAGCGAGCAGAAGACGATCAGTCCCGCGACCACCGGCACGCGGTGCCGGCGCACGAACTTGCGCAGCACGTAGGCCGTCGACGGTGGCCCGGCGCTGATCGGCTGGTGCGCGAGGAACGCGCGCAGGTCCGCGGCGAACTCGGCGACCGATGCGTAGCGTTCGCGCAGTTCCTTGGCCATCGCCTTGCGCAGGATCCAGTCGAGGTCGCCGCGCAGGCTGCGTGCGTACGGCAGGCCGGACTGCGCGGCGCGCACGCTCGCGAGCGGCGGTTCGCTGTCGACGATCAGACGCTGCAGGTCGACGAGTGCTCGGCCACTGCTGCCGACGTCGATCGGCAGCGTGCTCGCCAGCAGTTCGTACAGGATCACGCCGAGCGCCCAGACGTCGGTGCGCGTGTCCACGTCGGCGGCTTCGCCGCGCACCTGCTCGGGGCTCATGTAGGCCGGCGTGCCGAGCACGGCGCCCGCGTGCGTGTGCACGAGGTTCGGGGTGTCGCCCTCGATGACCTTCGCGAGGCCGAAGTCGATGACCTTCGGCTGCCACTTCCCGTCGACTTCGCTGACGAGGATGTTCTGCGGCTTCAGGTCGCGGTGGATGACGCCGCGCTGGTGCGCGTGGTTGACGCCTTCGCACGCGGCGAGGAACACCTCGAGCCGCGCGCCGAGACCGGCGCCGCGTGCGGCGACGAAGCGGTGCAGCGGTTCGCCGGGCACGTACTCCATGACGAAGTACGGCCGCCCGCTGCCGTCGACGCCGGCGTCGAATATGCGCGCGATCGCCGGGTGGTTCATGCGCGCAAGCGTTTCCCGCTCGTTGAGGAAGCGCGAGACCGTCTGCGGCGAATACGCCATCGTGTGCAGCAGCTTGATCGCGACTTCGCGGCGGATCGGTGATGTCTGCTCGGCGAGGAAGACGACGCCGAACGCGCCTTCGCCGATCTGGCGCAGGAACCGGTACGGACCGATCGGCTGGGGCAGTGTCGTGCGCGGCAGCGTCGTGTGCGGCACGTCGCCGTTGCCGCCCAGCACGTGCGCCGCGCGCTCGAAGTCCGCGCGCAGCCGGGCCAGCGCCGGCCGCAGCCGTTCGTGCAGCGCACAGAGCGCTTCGAAGCGCGCCTGCACGGCGTCCGGCGGCCCGAGCAGGATCTCACCAGCTTCCGCCTCGATGGCTTCGGGCAGGTCGCATTCGGGCAGGTCGCCTCCGGGCAGGTCGCCTCCGGGCAGGTCGATCGGGGGGTCGGGTCGCGCAGTCATGGCACGGTGAGGATCGGTGCCCGCTACGAGTCCTGTCCGAGCGCCCTGCCGAGCGCCGTCATCGCGCGCACGAGCAGCTGCCGCACGGCGACCTCGCTCTTGCCGAGACGCTCGGCGATGACCGCGTGCGGCACGCCGGCCACGCGCGACAGCGTCAGCACCTCGCGCTGCGGCTCGGTCAGCTGCGCGAACGCGGCCTCGAGCCGGTCCAACTCCTCGCGCGCCATCGCGACGCGGCTCGGCGTCGCGAGGTCGCGCACCGCTTCGCCGACGTTGAAGCCACCCTGCGTCGATACGGCCACCTCGCGTTCCATCGCGCGCTTGTCGGCGCCGTGGAAGCGCACCTTCTCGCGGATCTTGTTCAGCGCCGCCTGGAACAGCCAGGCGCGAAACTCGACCTCGCCGCGCCACTCGAACTGCTTCTCCTCGAGCAGCTCGCGCACGGTGGACTGTACGACGTCGAGCGTGTCCTCGCGCCGCCGCACCTGTTCGCCGAGGCGCAGGTGCACGAAGCGCTGCAGCCGCGGCAGGTAGGCCCGCAGCACGTCCGCGAGCGACGCCGGATCGCCGCGGCTCGCCGACAGGATCGCGGACGGGGTGGGTTCCTCGGATGGGTTCACGGCGTGCATCGCCCGGCCGGGTTGCTCTTCGCCGTGGGCGAAGGAACGCCTGGCCTGTGGCTGCGCGTGACCATCGGCAGCGCCGCATCGGGTGTCAAGGCACAGGAGGGATGGCATGCGGGTGGCGGGTGGGGGAGGACCAGCGCGTGCCGGTCCGTGACGGCTGTTCTGCGGAAAATCCGCGCGCGCGGCCCAGCCGTCACGACCGAGCCGTCACGACCGGGCCGTCACGGCCGAGCCGGCGCGGCACTCCTGCCAGCATGAACATGACTCCATCCTCTCTGGCCGCGTCCTCTTCCGCTCCCCAAACCAACCTCGAGGCCTTGAAGGCCCGCCAGCAGGCCGCCTGGACCGCCGGCGACTACTCCGTCGTCGGCACCACGCTGCAGATCGTCGGCGAGACGCTGTGCGAAGCGCTCGACGTGCGCGCCGGGCAGCGGGTGCTCGACGTCGCCGCCGGCAACGGCAACGCGTCGCTGGCCGCCGCGCGCCGCCAATGCGACGTCGTGTCGACCGACTACGTGCCGGCGCTGCTCGAGCGTGGCCGCGAACGTGCCGCCGCGGAGCGGCTGCCGATCGAGTTCCGCGTCGCCGACGCCGAGGCGCTGCCGTTCGCCGACGCCTCGTTCGACGCCGTGTTGTCCACGTTCGGCGTGATGTTCACGCCCGACCAGGAGCGCGCCGCCGCCGAGATGCTGCGCGTGTGCAAGCGGCAGGGCCGCATCGGGCTCGCGAACTGGACGCCCGACGGCTTCATCGGCCAGCTGTTCAAGGTCGTCGGCAAGTACGCACCGCCGCCGGCGGGCGTAACGCCGCCGTCGCTGTGGGGCACGCGCGTCCGGATCGACCAGCTGTTCGGCCGGCAGGCGCAAATCGACGCGCAACCGCGCCAGTTCGTGTTCCGCTACCGCTCTCCCGAGCACTGGCTCGAGGTCTTCAAGCTCGTCTACGGTCCGATCGTGAAGACGTTCGCCGCGCTCGACGCCAAGGGTCAGGCCGCGCTGACGGCGGACTTGTTGGCCCTCGTGCAGCGCTGCAACCGCGCGCAGGACCGTTCGATGGTCGTGCCCAGCGAGTACCTCGAGGTCGTCATCACGCGGCGCT
This sequence comes from Planctomycetota bacterium, assembly GCA_036376355.1. Lineage (GTDB taxonomy): Bacteria > Planctomycetota > UBA1135 > UBA1135 > UBA2386 > DASVAL01. Next base: position 78,384 of record DASVAL010000108.1, on the reverse strand, counting down.
GAGTGCGAGGCCGTCACGCGCACGGGTGCCCCGGCACTCCTGTCGTCGGCGCGGCACGTCGCAGCGCCGACACGATTACCGAAACGAACCTACCGACATGAATCACCTGACTTCGTTCCGTTCGATGATGCTGCGCGCGATGCTCGCAGCCTTCTCCCTGTTCTCGATCGTCTCCACCGCTGCGGCGCAGCCCGGCATCACGCCGACGCTGCCGCCGGGCGCCGAGCACCTGCAGGTCGACGCGGGGCACAAGCCGTCGTACCGCGTCTACGCGCAGGGCGTCCAGGTCTACCGCTTCGACCCGGTGACGCTGAAGTGGACCTTCTCGCACCCGTACGCGCTGCTGTACTCGGACGCCGGGTTCACGACGCTGGTCGGGATCCACACCGGGGGGCCGACCTGGATGACCTTCAGCGGCAGCACGGTCGTCGGCACCAAGCTCCAGGAAGCGGTCGTGGATCCGACCGCCATCCCGTGGCTCCTGCTGGGAGCCGTCAGCGCCGAGGGACCCGGTGTGCTCGCGCGCACCACGTTCATCCAGCGCGTCAACACCGTCGGCGGCCGGGCGCCCGCGCTGCCCGGCATTCCGGGCCAGATCGCGCTGATCCCGTACGTAGCCGAGTACGTCTTCTACCGCGCCCGGTGAGTCCGGCGCCGCGCGCCTGCCCCGCATCGCGGCCCCGCCGACACGAACCGTGTCGAGCGGGGCCGCGCTGTTCTTTGCAGCGCGCTTGCCGCGCGTTCCGCGTGTTCCGCGCGTCGCGATTGCCGCGTCACACGCGGTTGCGCAAGGCACTCCTGGGGCCGGGCGATGCACGACGCATCGTCCTCCACAGACCCGAACTCATGACCCCACGAATCCACATGATCCGCTTCTTCGCCTGCCTCGCGTTCGCGAGCGTTCTCTCGGCCCAGATCCAGACGACTGCCTACGTCCAGGAGTCGACGGTCGGCACGAACGGCAACACCGCGCCGCTCGGCTGCAGCGCCACCGGCCTCTTCGCGGAGGCGCACTCCCAGATCCTGATCCCTGCGCAGCACCTGCCCGGCCCCGGCGCGATCCTGCTCGGGCTCGCAGCACTCGGTCAGTCGGGCGCCGCCACGAACACGACGCTGACCTACTCGCTGCTTCGCATCCGGATCTCGCGCACGGCGGCGACGTCGCTGAACGCCACGTTCGCGAACAACCTGCTGCAGCCGCAGACGCTGCTCGACGTCGCGAACCTGACCGTCAACTGGCAGGTCAACCAGTTCACGCCGATCACGTTCTTGAACAACTACATCCACGACGGCCAGAGCTCGCTGGTCATCGACATCCAGAAGATCGTCAGCCCGATCGGTGACGCGACCATGAAGACGATCGAGAACTCGCGCCGCACGGACCTGCCGCGCATGATCAACGCGTTCGGCACCGTCGGCTCGGGCGCGCACGCCGCGGCCGTCGCGACGGCGACCAACAACTCGCCGCTCTCGTTCGAGCTGCGCTGGGCGGGGCCGTTCGGCGCGCACACGCCGACCGTGAAGCTGAAGAGCGACCCGACCGCGCCGTTCCGCGCGCCGTTCGGCATCGGCCGGCCTCTCGACACGATCGTGCAGGCCGAGCCCGGCTCGTTCTTCGCGACCTTCGCGAGCACGACGATGGCCGCGCCGGTCGCCGTCCCCGGCATCATCGGGCAGGTGTGGCTCGGCGCTCCGGTCCTGCTGAACGGCGACGTCGTGCCGGCTGTCGGCGGGCACACGACGACGTTCGTGCTCCCGAACGACCCGAGCCTGGTCGGCCTCTACATCGCCTTCCAGTCGCTCGTCATCGAGCAGGACGGCGAGTGGCGCCTGACGAACCTCGCCGACTGCTTCGTCTCGAACGGTCTCTGACCGCGCGGCGGCTCGGAAGCGAACGAGCTGGCGCCTCCGCGCGCGGTTCGCAAGCTCAGCGGACGACGACCGCGAGCGGCACCGTCAGGGAAGGCGGCGCCGACGCGGGAAGCACGAGGCCCTGGAAGTACAGCGGCGTTCCGCAGACCAGCGGCGGCATCGTGTACGCGAGCGTCGTCCGGCCGGTGTCGTCCGTGGTTCCCGTCATCACGGTGGCGAAGAACCCGGCGGGGTCGAGCCACAGCGTGCCGAACGGGCATTCGGCCGGCGCGGTTGCGCGGTCCGCCAGCGCGAGGAATGCGAACGTCCGCGGCGGCCCCGAGAGCTGCACGGACGCCCGCTGGCCCGCGGCGACACCTGCACCCTCCAGGTGGGCCAGCGCGCGCTTCTCGAGCATCTGCGGCATCGAGCCGGTGAACACGACCGAAGGATCGACCGCAACCGTGCTCCTGTCGTCGACGTCGACAGCGACCTGCGGGTTCGTGCCGCCGCCGGCCAACGTCGAGCGCGTCAGCGCGATGCGCGTGCCCCGGCCGCGGACCGCCGGGCCCGGTGGCGTCGAGCCGTAGCCCGGGCCGCCGGTCAGTGTGCAATCGGCGGCCTGCAGCGAGCCGTTGTCGACGCCGATCGCGGGCTGGCCGGTCCAGCCGACGATCGTGCTGCTCACGACCGCCGCGTGCGTGTCGTGCAGGTCGAGGGACGGGCCCGGGAACGGAATGCCGAATCCCGTGGCAGTGGCGTCGACGACGAGCAGTGACTCCGTGTCGTAGACGCCGAGATGGCGCGCCGTGCAGTCCTCCAGCACGACGCTGCCCGCGCCGACGATCGTGCCGAACATGAAGTCGACGCCCGTGATCACGACCGGCAGCGTCGGCCGCGCGTTGTAGAATCGGAAATCGATCTGGAGGAAGGAGGGTCGCGGTCCTGCCGAGGCGATCCGCAGCGGGATGTCGATGGACACACCCGCCCAGACACCGCCGCGGACGAGGATCGTGTCGCCGGGCAGGCTCGCGGCGATCGCGGCCGTTACCGTCAGGTACTGGCCGCCGCCCGACGGGTCGACGACGCGGACGGTCTGCGATACCAGCGGCGACACGGCGAGCAGGCAGAAGAACGGGTGCCAACGGCGCAGGATCGAGTCCATGGTCGTGACATCGTCCTTCGGGAGGTCGTCTGCCGCGATAAGCCGAAGGGGGCAGCAGTTGCCGCGAGGATGCAGCAGCCCTACCGACCCATGGCCGCGATGGCCGCGGTGCGCAGCCGGGCCGCCCGCGCCTCTGCGCACTTCGGGGGCACGCCTGGCGGCCTCGATGCCGGCACAATGCGGCTGCGCGGGCGCACCCATTCCGGTCACCCGCAGGAGTCCGACAATGAAGACGATCCTCGCCATGGCATCGTTCGCGGCGTTCGCGGCCACCCAGTCCCAGGTCTGCGTCAGTGGCGTCGTGCAGCCGGTCACGTCCCCGACGATCTGCATGCAAGGTGAGACCCACTACCTCGCCGGCACGTCGCTGTTCCTGCGCAGCACCGTGGTGCCGCTCGCGCAGTTCGTCGGCCAGAACGTGCGCGTCCAAGGGCCCGACATCGGCCTCGTGTGCCGTGTGCTCGACGTGACGGCCATCTTCCCGGCGCCGGCGCGACTCGAGTCCTGCGGCACGCCGATGCCCGGCTGCTCGATGCGCTTCAAGCTCACGCCCGGAGCGATCGGGCAGTACGGCTTGTTCGGCTCGCTCGGCCCGGGCTTCGCCCCGCTCGGCTGCGCGCCGCCCGATGTGTTCGATGGCTCGCTGCTGCTCGGTTGGCCGCTGCACACGTTCGTCATCGCGCTGTTCACGGGTCCCGCCGGCGACTACGTCTGGCCGCTGCCCAACACGCCGGCGATCCAGGGCGTCCAGGTGTGGATGCAAGGTGCGCGCCAGGACATCGGCCCCATCGGCCCGATCCAGTTCACCAACCTGGTGCGCTTCACCATCGTGCCGTTCATGCCACCGTGCGGCGGCATCAACTGCTGACGCACGGTCCGCCTGCGGCTTTGGCGCGATCGCTGCCGAGACTCACGGTAGGATGCCGGCGCCGCGCGGCGCGATGCACCGCGCGAGTCGAAATGGAGCGCCGATGACCAGCCGCCGCGACTTCCTGCGCACGAGCGCCGCCTTCGGGGCGTGCGTCGTGTTGCATCCCGAGCACCTGCTGCCGCGCAAGAAGAAGATCCTGATCCTCGGCGGCACCGGCTTCGTCGGCCCGCACGAAGTGCGCGCAGCGCTCGCGCGCGGCCACGAAGTGACGGTGTTCAACCGCGGGCGCAGCGGCAAGGGCATGTTCGGCAAGGACGTCGAGGAGCTGGTCGGCGACCGCGCGAACGACCTCGCGGCACTGAAGGGCCGCACGTGGGACGCCGTGATCGACGAGTCCGCGTCGCAGAGCAGCGCGCCCGAATGGGTCGAGCAGTCGGCGGGCCTGCTGAAGGACAAGTGTGAGCAGTACTTGTTCGTGTCGACGCGCTCCGTCTACGCGGACACGAGCCGCGTGCCGATGAACGCCGACGCGCCGGTGCTGACGCGCGAGAACAGCCCGGTCGCCGAAGGCCGGCCGCTGCCCTACGGCCACGCGAAGGCCTACGCGGAGAAGAAGGCGCACGAGGCGCTGCCGGGTCGCGTCACGGTCGTGCGCCCCGGCCTGATCATCGGGCCCGGCGACGACACGGACCGCTTCACGTACTGGCCGGTGCGCACAGCACGCGGCGGGGAGATGTTGGCACCCGGCGACGGCAGCGACCACGTGCAGAACATCGATGTGCGCGACCTCGCCGAGTTCCAGGTCACGCTGATCGAGAACAAGACCTTCGGCGTCTTCAACGCGGTCGGCCCGCAGGGCGGCCAGCCGTTCCGCCAGTTCCTCGAGAGCATCCAGAAGGGTGTCGGGGGCGACGCGAAGTTCGTCTGGGTCGACGCCGAGTACCTCATCGAGAACGGCGCGCGCCCGTACGGCCGCGAGCTGCCGGCGTTCCAGGTCATGAAGGGCCGCACGGCCGGCTTCGCGCGCTTCGATCTGACGAAGGAGATCGCGGCCGGCCTGAAGTTCCGAGCGACCGACGTGACCGCGAGCGAGACGCTGGCGTGGTGGCGCACGCAGCCGGCCGAGCGGCAAGCGCAGCCGAAGGCCGGGCTGTCCGCCGAGCGCGAGAAGCAGTTGCTGGCCGCCTGGGCCGCGCGCAAGTGACCAATCGACTCTCGTTCTGGATCTGCGTCGCGATCGCGCTGACCGCAGTCTGCTCGTTCCTGGTCGTCGGGCTGTCGTGGGCGATGTTCGTCGGCGTCCTGCAGGTGCCGTTGGTGCTCGCCGTGTTGCTGCTCGCGCGCGCGATCGTGCTCTGGCGGCGCGGGCAGCCTTGGGCCCTGCGATTCGCCGGCCGCGACGTGCTCGGCGGCAGGAGCGGCTTCACCGCACCGATCCTGTTCGTGCTCGCGATGACCGTGTTGCGCGAGACGGGCGTGGTGTCGCTGCGGTTGTCGTTGACCCGGACGGGCACCAACCACACCACGATGAAGATCGGGTGGAGCGACGAGGCGGCCGACGCGGGGCTGTCCCGCAGCGGCCTCGTCGTGCACGCACCGTCCGGCCCGCTCGGCGACGCGTTCGCGCAGCAGCTGCACGGCGAGTGGCTGACGAACGGCCGGCGGTTGTACGGCGACGTCACGTTCACGTGCGACGCGCCGTTCGCGGGCTGGCCACTCGTCAAGTCCGCGACCGTGAACGCACACGTCGACGTGCGGCTGCAGATGCGCCCCGATGCGCCGGCCGAACGCGCTCGCGGTGCTTCGATCGACATGAAGATCGAGCACAGCTGCTCGATGATCGGCATCGCGAGCCGGCGCGACTTCCACGAGCAGATCGGGGCGGAGCTCGGTCAGGCCGCTCGCAAGGCGATCAGCGAGCACGTCGCGAAGGCGGACTGACCGCTAGCGCCGGGCGTCGCCGCGCATCTCCGGTTCCGATGGCGCGCTGCACGAATGCCACGCGGCTGCTCGAAGGTCAGACGGTGATCTCCAGCAGGCAGGACTCCACTCCCGGGTCAGGGTGCTGTGTGCGTTCGGTGCCGGCGCGTCCCGCAGCGGCTCGGCGTCGGCGTTACGGCGACGACGCGTCGAGGCTCCTGGCGCGCGACACACTCTGCACCAGCAGTTCGAGCGCCGCCATCGCCTGCGGGTGACGGCGCACCGGCCCGAGGCCGCGTTCGACGTCGCGCGCGAGCGGCGGCAGCGCGTGCCGGCGCGCGATGCTGCCGAGCCGCTCGATCTCGATGCGCTGCGGCGGGATCGGCACGTCCCACGCCGGGAACTCCACGAGGTCGAGCAGCTTGCGGCTCTGCTCTGGCCCGAGCTCCATGCAGATGCGCAGCACCATCTCGGCGACGATCTCGAGGCCCTGCGCGAGCCGCATCTCGAAGTAGGCGAGTGTCTCGTCGAACGTCATCGCCTGGCCGGTCGCGACGTGCGCGTCGATCAGGACCGACGGGAATGCCGGCGCGCCCTTGAACACCGGCGTCGGCCGCTCCGGCGCCATGCGCGCCCACTCGGCCAGCAGGATCTCCATGCGGCGGATCAGGTCGAGGAACCGTCCGCCGTAGTGGGCGATGCGCTCCTGGCCGGCGTCGTCGATGCGGCACAGCTCCTGCTTGTAGTACTGGCAGGTGAAGGACCAGTAGGCGAAGTTGTTCCAGAACACCTTGTAGGCGAACGCCGACGGGTGGCCCATGCACGGCGACGCATACCGGTAGACCAGCGTCGAGCCGTTCAGGATCGCGCGGTACTGCGCGCTGAGCATCGCCGCCTTGCCCTTCATGTCACCGCCCGCGAGGTCGGTGCGCATCATCTCGAGCGTGAAGCAGTTCGCGAATGCGATCAGGTCCGAGCCCGGGCTGTAGAGCGGATCGGAGAAGCCGTTCGCGGGGCCGACCGTCGTCCAGCGGTCTTCCGAGAAGCCGCGGCCGCTCATGTGCGCGTAGTTGCGCAGGCAGACGAAGTCGCGGACCGGGTAGTTCTCGATCGCCTTGAACAGGTGCGGCTCGTGCTTCTTGATGAACGCCTGCGTCGCCTCGAGGCCCGCGATGTTTCGGCAGTCGTGGGTGTCCTCGTGGATGACGGCGCCGATGCTGGTCATGCCGCTCGAAAGCGGGATCACCCAGACCCAGTAGCCGTCGCCCATGAAGTGGTTGGTCGACAGCCAGCGCTGGTCGCTGATCGGCCGGCGGTGCCACTCGGCCTCGCTCTGCGGCACCATGTCGTTGATGTCGAACTTGCCCTCGATGCGGTACCAGCCGGCGCTGGCGACGTGCGGCGAGGCGCGCGTCAGCTTCATCTTCTTGCGCAGGAAGCCGGTCCATCCGCTCGCGTCGACGACCCAGCGCGGCCGCAGCTCGTGCAAAGCGCCGCCGCGTTCGTAGCGGACCACATGGCGCGCGCCGTCCTTGCCGATCTCGACGGCGGTGACCTTGGCGCCCTCGATCAGGGTGGCGCCGTCGGCCTCGACCATGCCGCGCAGGTCGGACTCGAGGCGACCCCGGTCGAGCTGGTAGGTCTTCAACGGCGGCTCGGCGCACGGCCCGATCTCGGTGCGCAGGTGCAGCGGCAGGTCGCCGCCGCCGGGGTAGAAGCGCAGGCCCCACTTCAGCAGCTGGCGCTCGCGCATGTAGTCGTAGAGGCCGAGCCGCTCCCAGTAGTGCATCGCGATCTCGACCGACGACTCGCCGACCTTGAAGCAGGCTTCCGGCAGCGGCCGGCTCGTCTTCTCGAGCACCGTGACGGTGGCCTCGGGCAGCTCGCGGCGCAGTTGGCGCGCCAGGCACAACCCGGCGAGGCCGCCGCCGCAGATGACGACGTCGAAGGGAGCAGCAGAGTTGGTGGCGGTGCGGTCGGCGTTCATTCGCGGAGCTGATCGTGGCGGCGTAGTTTGACCTTGCCGTGGCCGCTAATCCACTGCGGCGTCCGGCCCGCCCCGTGCGACGATGGCGAAGACACCTTCGCGGCAGGCCCGACGGCGCTCGTGATGCCCCGGCGACCCGTCACTTCCATGCGGGCGAACGGGTGCCGATGCTACCACTGGCCACCTTGTCGCTCCGCTCCTCGCGCATTACAGCACGCGTCGTCGCGACTCGCCGTAGTCCTCCGCCGGCAAGTGCCTCACACCGAGGACGCAGCGCCTCGATCACAGCATGCTCTGAGCCCTCAACTCCAAGAAACGGATCGCGGTCGTGATCCTGGCCGTCGGCGTCGGCTTCGCCGTGCGCCAACTCACCGGTTGGGAGCCGGCTCTCATGGTGGGGCTCTTCGCGGGCCTGTTGACCGCCCCCCTCGTGCCCAAGAAGCAGGGCTGCGGTCTGCATCGGCGCGCCGACTGACGGCGCGCCGCGCGGAAGCCCGATGCGCGGGCCCGATCGTCGGCAGGCACAGGTGCGCGACCTTGCAGCAAGGGTTACAGAGCCGCGGTGGTCCCGGCGTCGGAGCCGCTCCGTGCGGCGGCACGCAGACCGAGTTGTCCCGCGAGCCGGATCAGCCCGGTCCCCGAAGCGGGGATGCAGGACACGAGGCGCTCCCTTCGTGCGGCGATCCACGGTGGCGTGTCAGGCGTGGACTGCAGCAGCTCGGTCATCCCGAGCAGACCGCGCCATTCCTCGAGGCAGGCGCGTTGGGCCGCCGCGAAGACGCTCGCCGCGTGCCCGCCGGCGACGCTGTGTTGGATTGCGTCCGCGAGCAGCAGCGCCTCGCGGAAGCCGACGTTCATGCTCTGGATGCCGAGCGGGCCGGTGAGGTGCACGGCGTCGCCGACCATCCAGACGCGGCCGTGGCCGATGCTGTCGGCGAGACGCTGCTCGAAACGCACGCGCATGCGCCAGTGCACGTCTTCGACACTGCCGCGGAACCACGGCGCGCCGGCGGCGAGCAGGCGCCGCAGTTGGTCGTCCCCGAGGCCGTCGCCGACATCGTCCGCAGCCTGCGTGCCCACGCGATCCTTCGCGCGCGTGTCGACATCGGGATCCTCGGGCAGGCACTCGAAGCTGAAGCGGCAGGCCTTGCCGGGGAGAGGCCAGCAGACGTTGGCGCGGTGCTCGTCGAGACCGATGCGCACTTCGTCGCCGAGGTCGGCGTCGGTCGCGAACTCGAACACCGCGAACTCCTTCGCGGGACCGACGACCGGGCATTCGATCTCGAGCGCCCTGCGGGCGATCGAGGAGTGGCCGTCGGCACCGATCACGTAGGGGAAGTGCATGCGGCTCGTCTTCGTGACGACCCATTCGGTGTGCTCCACCACGTAGCCGACCGTGTCCTGGCTCAAGCGATCGACCGTGACGTCGACGCCGCTCTCGTCCTGTGTGAGCCATCGCACCTCGTGGTTCCAGGTCACCTTGACGCCGCGACGCTGCAGTTCCTCGATCAGCATCTGCTCCAGCGCGTCCTGCGGCAGGATCGCGAGGAACGAGTGGTCCTCGCCGACCTCGCTGATGCGCATCTCGTGGCGCCTCGACGCTCCCTCGTAGAGGCCGACGCGGCGCACGCGCCGCGAGCGCTCGAGCACCTTGCCGAGCAGCCCGAACTGCTCGAAGAGCCGCAGCGTCTCGGCGTGCAGTGCCAGCGCGTAGCTGCGCAGGCCGGGGCACCAGGCCGTCTCGACGATCTGCAGCGGGATGCCCCGTGCAGTCAGCGCCAGAGCGGTGAACAGGCCGACGGGGCCGGCACCGACGATCAGGACTTCGGGCTTCTTGCGAGAGAACATTGTGCACCTCCAGCGGCGGGCTGCCGCAGTGCTCGCCAGTCTGCGCAGGGTCGAAGATGGACCACGATTGCGAACGCCGGCGGATCCTGTGCGGCGCCCACCGGCTCGTGCAGGCATGGTGCCTCACCGCGCGCCCCCCGCAGAATACGAACGCGGACCACTGCACCGCCGCCGGTGTGCGCAGGCCAGCACGGAACGCAGCCGTATCGCGGCGCTCGAGGTGTCGGGAGTCCGTGATGACCAGCCGCCGCAGCTTCCCGCTGCGCACTACATCGCACCGAGCACGGCAGCGAGGCCGTTCGTGCTCGTGATCGCCGTGAAGCCCTGCGTGTCGAACTCGAACGCCACGACGAAATGAAACAACGAGAGACCGGCGAGGCTCGGAGCGAGCGGCAGCGCGATCGCCGTGTCGAGCGTGCTGCCGCTCGACAAGCTCGCGCCGACGAGGTCGGGGCTAGCGTGCAGCAAGCAACCGGGCAGGCCCTGTGGCAGCACCGCCGCGATCGGGATCGCCACCTGCGCGAATCCGTGCACCGATGCGAGCAGGCCGATCGACGGCATGCCGTTGGCCTGCGCGCGAAACGTCGATCCGAGCCACGGCAGCGCGGTCGCCGTGAGCACGTTGGTCCCTCCCGCGCCCGCGCAGCCGCTGCCGTAGCTCGCCGCCGTCGCCGGACACGACGACGCGATTGCCGCGACGTTGGCGGACGGTTGGCCGTGCACGGTCAGGAAGGTGCCGCCGAGCAACAACCTGTCGTCCGCGAGCAGTTCCACGGCTTCCACGCTCGGGACTATTGGGAGCGGGGCCGTTCCCGTCACGCCGGAGCCGAGCGCGGACCACCCGGCCGCGCCGTAGCGGGCGAGCCGGAGTGCTGGCGCTCCGCCCGCCTGCGTGAACTCGCCGGAGACGATCAGGTCACCGCCGGGCAGGACCACGACGTCCTTCGCGATGCCGTCGAGTCCGCTGCCGACCGGCCACCAGGTCGTGCCGTCCCAGCGGGCCACACGCGGTGCCAGGACGCTGCCGGCGACGGTGAAGCTGCCCACGGCGACTAGTTGGCCGTCCGCGCGCACGGCAAGCCCTTCGACGCCCCCGTTCATTCCGTTGCCCATGGGCAGCCACGCAGCGCCGTTCCAGCGCGCGATGAAGTTCGCCGGCACGCCGCCGGCCATCTGGAAGGCGCCACCGGCGACGATGTCGCCGTTCGGCAGCCTCGCGAGCGCGTACACGATGTTGTTCACGCCCGTTCCGAGGGACGACCACGCCGTGCCGTCCCAGCGCGCGATGAAACTCAGCGGCGTGGCACCGGTCGCCGTGATCCATCCTCCCGCGATCACGTCCCCGTTCGGCAGCGGCAACAGCGACCATACCTCGGCGATGTTCGGCACCGTGAACCCGAGGCCCAACGGCGACCACGTCGACCCGTCCCAACGCGCAATGCGGTTCGCGCTGACGCCGCCAGCCGTCGTGAAGGCGCCACCCGCCACGACGTCGCCTCCCGGCAGCGTCGCGAGCGCCTGCACCTCCCCGTTCATGCCGCTGCCGAGCGGTGAGAACACGCCGTTGCTCCAGCGGGCGACGCAGTCGACGCGCTGGCCCCCGGCGCTCGTGAACGACCCGCCGACCACGGCGTCGCCGCCCGGCAACGCCGTCGCCGCGAACACCGTCGACCCGATGCCGGACCCCATCGCGACCCACGTCGTACCGTTCCACACGGCGACGCCGATGCCAGGGTGGTGACTCGCGAGCAACGAACCGTCGGGCAGCACCAACATCGCGGTCACGCCGACCGCTCCCAGCGCGTACGGGGACCACGTCGTCCCGTTCCAGCGCGCCATGCAGTACGCTGGGAGACCTCCGGCGTGGCTGAAGAATCCGCCCGCCATCACGTCCCCGCCCGGCAGCGTGACGATCTCGGCGACGTAGGCCGTCACGGGTGGGAACAAGGACCACGTGATTCCCGACCCCAGTGGCGCCCACGCAGTGCCGGTCCATCTCGCGATGCGGTTCACGGCGCTCGCTCCCACGAGCGTGAACTCGCCGCCTGCCAACAGCTCGCCATTCGGTCGCACGTGAAAGGTCCACACGGCGCGATTCATGCCGGCTCCCATCGCCGACCAGGTCGTGCCGTCGAAGCGCGCCACGCGGTGGGCGACCGCGCCGAACGACGGCGAGAAGTTACCGCCGGCAACGAGATCGCCGTTCGGCAGCGCGGCGAGGCAAGCGACACCACCGTCGCCGTGCAGACCCGCCGGTGCACCGACCGCGGACCACATGACACCGTCCCAACGCGCGACGCCTTGCGCGGCGATGCCGCCGGCCAGCGTGAAGTTGCCGCCCGCGATCAGGTCGCCGTTGGGCAACTCCAGCAAGGCCCTGACCACGCCGTTCGTGCCCGAGCCGAGCGCCTGCCACGCAGAGCCATCCCACGCAGCGATGCCGTTGGCAGGCACGCCGCCCGCCGTCGCGAAGTTGCCGCAGGCGACCAACCGGCCGTTGCCGAGCACGGCGAGTTCCGCCACGACGCCGTTCGTGCCACTGCCGAACGCGGACCACACGCCGGTCGCGTGGTCGTAGGCCGCGATGTTGTTGGCCGCGACCGATCCTGCGAACGCGAAGGTCCCGGCGACGACGGTCAGCGGCGCCAGCGGTCCGCCGCCGTCCGGATCCCACGAGATCGCGGCGTTCACCGTGCCGTCGACGCCCGGCAGGCCCTGGCCTGGCAGCACCTGCAGCTGGCACTGCGCGCGACATGATGATGCCACGCCGCTGACCACCAGGAACACGATCGAGGCATGCAGCATCGCCGTGCGCAGTGCCGCCTGTCGGGAGAACGAAGTGGGTCGCGCGTTCATGGATCCTCGCGGTAGAAGGCGCGAGATTACCGGAGGGTGTGCGCCGCAGACACGGACGACCGCCGGGCAACGCGGCGTCCCCGGCGGCCGCGATCGCACCCTCCTCGAGTCGGTCCCGGTATGCTCCGGGAGGCAGGTTCGCGGCGACCGAGACTCTCTTCATGCACACGACCGTGGCTGCAGCCGGGTTGGCTCTGATGTCGTTCGCGGCGGTGCCGGCGCAGGCGGTCGCGCCCGCGAAGGGCGAAGTGCGACTCGTCGGCCGCGTCGTGTCCGTGCTGCACGAGGGTGTGCCCGCGGCCGAGGTGTGGGTCACCGACACGGAGGGCAACCGGCTCGGCCGCACGATCGCCGACGGCGACGGCTGCTACCAGGTCGGGCGATTGCCATCCGTGCGCCTCCGGATCCACGCGCGGGGCGGCGACAAGGTCGAGGGCAGCATCGCCGTCGCGGCGAGCGGGCTGGTGCGCGAGGCGACGCTGATGCTCGAGGACGGCGATCCGGTGCGCGGCACCGTGGAGCTGCCGGACGGCACACGGGCGGCGGGAGCCGCAGTCGTGGTGGCGTGCGAAACGCCGTTGGAGCCTCCGTTCGACTGGTGGGCCGAGACGACGGCAGACGCGAACGGCGCGTGGTCGTTGCCGCTGGCTCCGATGCGGCCGCTGGTCGTGCGTGCGTTCGCGGCGGGCCGACCGATCGCCGAGCAGACGGTGGCGCGCGACTGGCGGCGCAACGTTCAGGTGCAGATCCCGCCCGGCGAGCTGGCGACGCGACCCGTGACGGTCACCGGCGGCCCGGCCGGCAACGTGATGCGCGTCGTGTGCGACCTCGGCCCCGAAGCCCGGCGCACCGGCTATCGCTTGCCCGCGTTGGCGACCGAGGCGGCCGTCGACGCCAGTGGCACCGCGACGGTGTGGGATCTGAAGATCAGTTGCGAAGTACGGGTTGTCGCGCCGGGATGGCGCAGCGTGCCGGTCTGCATCCGGTGCAGGCCCGACGAGCCGCGCGAGTTGTCGTTCGCGTTGACGGCAGTGCCCGTCGCGCAACTCGCGCCGAGCACGCGGATGACCGGCAAGCTCGTCGACGAGCTCGGGGTGCCGATCGCGGGCGTCGCGATCATGAGCCGCTACGAAAGCGACCCCGAGCGCGTCGCCACCGCGACCTCGGCGGGCGATGGCGCGTTCGCGATCGACGTGCCGGTCAGCGAGAAGGTGCTCTGCCAGTTCGGGCTCGCGTCGCGTCTGTGGCGGCTCGGCCATCCGCGCGCGGAGTTGGACAACGACGGGGTGACGTGGTTCACGGTCCCGGCGAACGCATTGCAGCCGGTGCGTCTCGACGCGACGCGAGCCGGTGCCGTCACGGCGACGCTGTGCGGGCCCGGCAACGTGCCGGTCGCCGCGAGGCGCGTCGAGCTCGCGATGACCGGGGGCAAGACCGTGGTCACGGCGACCGACGCCGCGGGACGGCTCGACGTCGCCGGGTTGCCGGCCGGCAGCTATCTGCTCACCGTCAGTGCGGGCGCCGTGCCGATGGGCAAGGTCGCGGTCGAGGTGCCGGCCGGCGGCACGACTGCAGTCGGCGCCCTCGAGTGGGCGCCCATGGGCGAAGTGCGCGGCGTCGTCACCAGGACCGGCGGGAAGCCGGTTCCCTCCGCGATGCTGTTCGCAGCGATGTCGGACCCGAACGTCCGGCGGCCCCGGGCGATGATCTTCAACCGCATCAGCGCCGGACCGGTGTCCGTGCTCACCGATCGCCACGGTCGGTATCGCATCCCGTACACCACGGCAGGGGAGTGGATGCTGACGCCGTGCGCGGGCGGCGATCCAGCGGCTGTGGCAAGGAGTCTGGTGCACGTCACGGTCGAGGAGCGCAAGGTGGCGACGGTGAACGTGACCACCGATGGCTAGCGCGCGAGGCCGCGAGCTGCGTGCATGGAGGTTCGGAAGCCTTACGCTCCGCGTATGAGGTGGCGCCAATCGGTTCCGCAGCTCGCCGCACGTGCGCGCGTCGTGTCGCTCGCGATCGTGTTCGCCGCGTGTGCGAGCGGGCCGCTGCCGCGTGCGTTCGATCCCGATTGGGTGACGATCACCATCGTCGATGCGGCGAAGCGGCCCGTCGTCGGCGCGGAGGTGACCGGGCCGGGCGCGTCGTCGCGCACCGACGCACGGGGACAGGCGCGGCTGCCGTACCTGGAGCACGACACTTTTCACGAGTTCGCAGTCGCAGCGGCCGGCTTCGTCAGCATCGTCCACCCGACTGCGGAGTGGCGGTATGGCCGCGACCAGCTCATCGAGCTGCAGCCGGACGAACCGATCCGCGTGCGTGTGCTCGAAGCCGGCACGGATCGCCCGCTCGGTGGTGTTCGCGTCGGGGGCCGATGGTCGAAGGTCGTTGCCACGACCGACGACGATGGTTTCGCCGAGGTGCGGGGATTGGAGCCGCTGGCGGGTTCGATGCCGTCCCTGCGGCTCTTTCGCTGGCGCGACGACTACTTCGAGCGAGTAGACGAGAGGTACAAGGGCGCTCTGCCGCCCAAACCGCCCGTGGTGCTCGAGAACGACACGTATGTCGTGCGGTTGCGACCGGAGCCCTTGAAGGAGTTCGTGCTGCGCGCTGCACCGGGCCGGACGTTCCCCGAGACGGAGCGCATCGAAGCGGATGGTCACGAGGTCCCGAACGTGGTCGTCGATGCCGGTGGCAAGATGCTGCGTTGCCGGCTGGCAACGTCGATGACTCCCCAGGTCCGGGTCCCCGGGCACGAAGAGTTCGTCGGCCGGGCGAAGGACGATGCAGAAGAACCCATCGTCGTCGACCTGCGAGCAGGCGTTCGCTGCAGGGGGAGGGTGCTCGGCCCCGACGGTCCGCTTGCCGGCGCGCGCGTGACGCTCTGTTGGGGCGAGTCTCCGGAGTTCTGGCGAGTCGCCCGCACCGGCGTCGACGGCAGTTGGTCGGCGCCCGATTGCCCTCGCAACGAGGCCATCTGGATGGGCGTGAGCGCACCGTGCCACCTGACCGTCGGAATGCCCGTGCCTGCGCTGGCGGAACGGGCGCCAGCCACTACGGAAGACGTGGCGCTCGGGGACGTGCAACTCGAACGCGAACAGCTCGCCGTGGCACGCCTCGACCCGGTGTGGCGCGGAGAGTCCGTTCAGACGTGGACCACTGTCACGGACGGCCCGGCGATCACGGGTGTGCATTGGAGCTCGCTGGACGGCGTCGTCGTCATGCGCGGACTCGGGCGCGGAGTGCACCGCTTGTGGTGGCCCGGCTGGAAGTGGCCCGAAGTGAAGGACGACTACCATCTCGACTTCGTGCTCGACGGTTCGCGCACTGTCGTGGACGTCGGCGATCTGCCACGCGTCGGGTCCCCATCGCGGTAGGCTCGGCAGCCCTCCGCGCTGCAGCCGCGTGCTCCGTTCCTGCGACCTCGCCGCACGGCATCGACAGGCTTCCGTGCCGTCCGGCCACGAGGGGGCCTGTTTGCCTGCCGCTGCCGCGCTCCCGCCGTCCCCTCGCGTTAACCTTCGCCCCATGAGACTCGCGTTGCCGCGTTCGTTCCCGCTCCTGACCTTTGCGTTGTCGCTGGCTGCGTTGTGCCCCGCGACCGCGCAGGAGAACCAGGACAAGCCGAAGCCCGAGGCCGCGAAGACCGACGCGGCTGCCGCCAAGCCGCCCGAGAAGGCGCGGGTGCCGTTCCTGCGGCCGAACGGCTCGTACGAGGATCTCGCCGAGACGGGCTTCAACCCGCTGTCGCTGCTCGGTGACGGCGGTGCGCAGCCGAAGCCGTTCTTCCGCTTCCTCGAAGCGGTCGACGCGCTCGCGAAGGTGCCCGAGTCGCTCGTCGTGCTCGACCTCTCGGGCAGGGCGCAGTTCAACCTGCCGCAGCTGCGCGAGCTCGAGCGGGCGATCGCGCGCGTGCGCGGCGCCGGCAAGCAGATCACGTGCTACCTCGAGAACGCCGACGCGGGCACCTACCAGATCGCGTCGCTGTGCGACCAGGTGCTGATGGCGGACATGGGCATGCTGGACCTGCGCTCGCCGGCGATGTCCGTCATGCACATGAAGGACGCGCTCGACCTCGTCGGCGTGCAGGTCGAGGTCACGCGCGTCGGCGCGTTCAAGGGGGCCGTCGAGCCCTACATGCTGCCCGCGATGTCCGACCACCTGCGGCACCACTACGAGACGATGCTGCGTTCGATCAACGACGACGTCGTGCGCCGCATCGCCGCGGGCCGCAAGCTGAAGGCCGAGGACGTGCGCGCGCTGCAGGCGGAACGGCTGTTCACCGCGAAGGACGCGCTCGGCAAGGGGCTCGTCGACCGGCTCGTGCCGTGGAGCGGTGCAATGCGCGCGCTCGCGGCGGTGCGCGGCAACGACGAGTTCGAGCTCGCCGACGCGGCGCCGAAGCAGAAGGCGCAGAGCCGCGACATCATGTCGATCCTCGCCAACATCTTGCGGCAGAAGAAGGAGGAGGAGCTCGAGGATCCGCTGATCGTCGTCATGCACCTCGCGGGTCAGATCGTCGACGGCGACAAGCCCGCGCCCGGCAGCATGGTCAGCGGCATGGCCGTGAAGAAGCTCGACGAGCTGGCCGCGAACGAGCACGTGAAGGGTGTCGTCGTGCGCATCAACTCGCCGGGCGGCTCGGCGACGGCGAGCGAAGCGATCCGCACGGCGCTGCAGCGCCTCGCCGCGAAGAAGCCCGTGGTGTTCTCGATGGGGGAGCTCGCCGCCTCGGGCGGCTACTGGATCACGGCGATCGGCGCGCCGATCCTCGCCGAAGTCGCGACCATCACGGGCTCGATCGGCGTGTTCGGCATGCGCTTCCAGCCCGGTGCCTTGATGCGGCGGCTCGGCGTGCGATCGGAGATCGTGCACCTCGACGACGGTCCGCTGATGGACGCGATGGACCGGCCCTGGAGCGATGCGGCGCGCGGCCGCGTGCAGGGTTTCGTCGACGAGGTCTACGACCGCTTCCTGACGATCGTCGCCGCTTCGCGCAAGCGCACGAAGACCGAGATCGACGCGATTGCGGGCGGCCGCGTGTGGTCGGGCCAGCAGGCCGTCGAGAACGGCCTCGTCGACGCGATCGGCGGCGTGGACGACGCGGTGGCACGCGTGCGGGCCGCGGCGAAGGTCGGTGACGACGTCGAGGTCGTGCACGTGCCCGAGCCGAAGAACTTCGCCGACTCGCTGTTCGCGTCGATGTTCGACGCGCAGGTGCAGCTGGGCGGCGACGTGCAAGCACTGCGTGCCGTGCTCGCTCGGTTCGGGCACCTCGGCGAGGTCGTCGCGGTGCTGCACGACGCGCTGACGAGCAGCGGGCGCGCGCACGTCTACGCGCTGATTCCCGCCGGCCTGCGGGTGCGCTGAGCGCAAGCGCTCCTGGCAGCCGGGATCCCGGGCCGAAAGAACGGAGAACCGCGGCTCACGTCCGGACCCCCGAACTCCCGATAGCATCGGGACAGCGGCGCGCCCGTCCGCTCGATCCCAGGAGCCTCCCCATGAACCGATTCTTCACCGCCTTCGTGCTCGCGCTGATCGGCGCGGGCTGCTCGAGCAACAAGGACGCCGGCACCGGCACGGTCAGCGTCGTCCTGACGGACAGCGCGTCCGAGGAGCTGTCCCAGTTCGAGGTCGACGTCAGCAACCTCGTGCTGACCAGACGCGATGGCGCGACGGTCAGCGCACTGTCGCGCACGACGCGCGTCGACTTCGTCGAGCTCGAGTCGATCAACGAGCTAGTGACCGCCGTCGACCTCGAGTCCGGCGTCTACACGCGCGTCACGCTGACGCTCGACTTCGCGAACGCCGCAGTGGTGCTCGTCGGTGCTTTGACGCCGGCGACCGTGAACGACGCCAGCGGCGCGCCGATCACGGGCACCGTCGACGTCACGGTAGACTTCGCATCGGGTTCACGCCTGTTCGTCGGCGCAGGCAGGAACAACCTGTTCGCGCTCGACCTCGACCTCGACCAGAGCGTGGCCGTCGACGCCGGCACCAACTCGATCCGGTTCTCGCCGGTGCTCGAGGTGCAGGTGAACCCCGCCAATCCGAAGCCGATCGCGACGACCGGCATCCTGCAGAGCGTCGACCTCAACGCGCTGACGTTCGCGCTCGAGCGCCGCGACGTCTCGAACACCGCGATCCACACGTTCACGGTCGCGATCGGCCCCTCGACGGTGTTCCAGCTGGACGGCGTCGTACAGGTCGGCGCCGCGGGTCTCGGCTCGTTGGTCGGCAACATCAGCGATCGCGTGTTCGTGCAGGGCTTGTTCTCGGCCGGGAGCTCGCGATTGACCGCAGTCGCCGTGGAGTCGGGCGCCGGCGTGCCGGGCAACGGCCAGGACTGGGTCGCCGGTCACGTCGTCGGGCGCACGGGCGGGGCCGGCGTCGACGCGACGCTCACGGTGCTCGGGCGCTCGCTCGACGTCGGCACCAGCACGCGCACCTTCAACACGTCGCACACGGTGAACGTCTCGAAGGCCAACACGAAGGTGCTGCGCCGCGGGGCGGGCAACAGCCTCGACAGCGACGCCATCAACGTCGGCCAGCTCGTCTGGATTTTCGGCGACCTGACCGGCACCACGCTCGACGCGACGGCGGTCACCGGCGTCGCACGCATGCTGCGAACGTCGATCTTCGGGATCGCCGCGGGGCCCGTGGACGACAACACGCTGACGCTCGACGTCGTCCGCTTCGACCATCGCCTCGTGTCGTCGTTCGACTTCGGCGTCTCGGGCCAGGTGCAGGCCGATCCGAACGCGTTCACGGTCGACGTCACCGGCTTGTCGACCGAGGGCATCGCGACGAACTCGCGCATCCGCGCGTTCGCGTGGATCGCGCCCGTCGGCTCGGCCGGCGCCGACGCGACGGCGGTCTCGCTCGTCGACCGCACGAACGCCGGCAAGGTGCTGTACTGCCTGTGGGCGCCCGCGTCGCTGAACGCGCTGAGCGCCGGCACGAACCTGACGGTGACCGGCATCGCGGATGCCGACGTCAAGGTGATCGGCGATGGCTTCGCGCCCGTGACGCTGCTGGCGTCGCCGGCGCCCGTGCTGCAGCCGCTGCTCACGGCCGGCTACTACCGCATCGTGCAGGACGCGCAGGTCACCGCGTATGCCGACTTCTCGGCGTTCAAGTCGGCCCTGGCCGCGCGCCTCGTGTCGTCCGGAGTGTTCGCCGTGTCGGCGTTCGGGACCTTCGCGCCGACCGGGCAGGTGTTCTCGGCGCTGACCGCGACGGTCGTGCTCGACTGACGGCGCGTGCGCAGCCGCGCGCCGCAGTCGGCGACTACTTCTTCCCGAGCGCCTCGAGTCGCCGGCGCCACTCCGCTTCTTCGTTCGCGAGGCCGTTCCGCTGCGCGAACTCGGCGAGCTTCTGGTAGCGCGGCAGCGGATCGAGCCGGCAGGCCCACCAGAGCTTCAGCTCGCACTCGCTGCAGAACGCGAGCGGCGCACGGTCGCTCTCGGGCAGGCTGTTCGAGCCGTTCATGCCGCACTCGTGCATCGTGCAGTGCTGGATGCCGAACATGTGCCCCGTCTCGTGCGTCGCGACCTGCAGCGTGCGGCGCAGCACGGTCGCGCGTTCCCGCTCCGGATCGCCGTAGCGCGCGAGCGACCACACGCCGACGCGGCCGCGCAGCGAGGCCTGGCCGAACACGAAGTTCCACGAGGGCTCCGGAAACAGGTCCGTCGCGGTCAGCGCGAGCACGGCCACGGCGTCCGCGGGCCGCCGCGGCAGCAGGACCTCGTCGAGGATGTAGGTGCTCAGGAACTGCTTCTTGCCCCAGTGCGTGCGGCGCGCGCTCTCGGGGATCGCGGCATCGGCGAGCGGGTCGAGCATCTTCACGGGAACGCCGAAGACGACGCCCATGAGCTCCGCGGTGTCCTTCACGAGCTGCTGCTGCGCCTTCGTGAAGTCGCCGATCGGCTGGATGTAGAGCGTCGTGCGCTTTGCCGTCGGGCGGTTCGGCCGCGACGCCGCGTACTGGTCGAAGGTCTGTCCCTCTTCCTCGTGCTCGGCGAGCCAGTCGCCCGCGCCTGGCGGCGTCTTCGCCTGCATCAGCGGGCGAAGGGTCTGCGCAGACTCGCGCAGCGCCGCGAGACCCGGTGGCTGTGCCGGTGCGGGAGCCGGTGCGGGGGCCGGCGCGGCGTCTTGCGCGAGGACCGTGGCCGCGACGGCGGCGAGGGAGAGCAGCAGGCGTTTCATGCCGTGAGGATACACGCGTTCGCCCAGGCGTCAGCGCCGCGCGGACGGCGTCGTCGGCCCTGCGCGCCGGTAGAGCCACACGTAGCTCGTCTTGCCCTTCGTCGTGGCGCCGGGCCTCGCGTAGTCGCCGACGATCAGGTCCATGCGGCCGTCGCGATCGTGGTCGGCGACGCAGATCTGCGCGCGCGTCGCGGGCAGCGGTGCGCCCGCGGCGTCGGCCTGCCGTGCGACGCTGTCGGTGTCCGACTTCGCTGCCACGAGTTCGAGCGCCGCGGCGAACGCGGGCGCCTTCGGCGTGCCTTCGTTGCGGAACCAGGCGACGCTGCCGTCACCGGCGCCGACGATCAGATCCCACGTGAGGTCGCCGTCCAAGTCCGCCACGAACGGATCGGCGTGCGAGTGCACCTTCAGCCGCGCGCCCGCCGCTTCGAGCGGCACGCTTGCGGCATCGGGAAGCTGCCGTAGGAGGCCACCTTCGCCGCGGTGAGCTCGGGATCCTGCGCATCCTTGCTGCCGCGCAGCGACTCGTGCTGGCGCCATTCCACCGGATGATGCACGAGCGGAACCCCTGCGTCGTCGAAGAGCATGTCGCCGTGCACGAAGCGGCCCTTGCCCAGCGCGCGGAACAGGAACACCTCACCTGGGTCGTACGAGCCGCTGACGAAGTCGAGCTTGCCGTCCTGGTCGAAGTCCACGAACCGTGGACTGGCAGCGATGCATCACTGTGTTCGCACGGCCAGCGGCTCGCCGCGCGGCCCGATGCCGCCCCCGCGGCGAACGCGCTGGCAGCCGTGCTCGGCGACGAGGTGTCCGAGGTGCGCAACGCCGCTGCCGACGCCCTCGGCAAGATCGGCAAGCCGGCAGTCGGACCCGTGGGAAAGGCGCTCGCCGACCGCGACCGCCAGCTCGCAGCCGTGCGCGCGGCGGGGCAGCTCGGCGCCCTGGCAGCCGATCTCGTGCCCGCGATCGTCAAGTGCCTGCGTACGCCCGGAGCCAGGGAGACCGTCGCCACGGCGATTGCCAGCATCGGCGAACCGGGGCTGAAGCACGTGATCGAGGGGCTCCAGGACAACGCGGTCAACCTGGAGTTGTGCGACGGGCTGGCCGCGATGGGCCCGGCAGCCAAGCCTGCCGTGCCGGCGCTGCTCCAGCTGCTCGCGAAGCGTGGGGTCCGTGGCCGCGAAGGTGCTGCCGACGCACTGGGAGCAATCGGCGATCCATCGGCGGTGCCCGGCCTGGTCGCCGTCGTCGACGAGGCGCTGCCGAAGAACGACATCATGCTGTTCAGTGTCGCCACGAGGTCGCTCGCGGCGCTCGGCAGGATCAAGGCGAAGCCGGAGCTCGTCGTTCCGCTCTGCCTGCGCGTGCTCGAGAGCCCGCGGCGCGACCCCGATGCAGGCCGGATGAGGGAGGATGCCCTGGGGCTGCTCGAGCGCTTCGACGCGAAACAGCCCGAGGTGATCGCCGCGCTGCGCGCGTTCGTCGCCGGCAACCCCGGCGAACAGAAAGGTGCGGCCGAGAAGCTGCTGAAGAAGCTCGGCGGGTGACACGCCGCCGCGATGCTCGCTGCGCGCAGGAGCCCTACGGCGTGAGCCCCGCCGAGTAGTTGACCGGCGCGTGATCGACGAGGCGCTCGTGCGGCCCGAACCGGCGGCGTGGCAGCGGTGCCGTGCCGACCTCGTGCAGCTCGCCGCCGTGTGCGTAGCCGAGCCGCCGCGGCGGCACCGCCGGCACGACGTCCTTGCCGTTGACGACGCGATGCAGCGGACAGCGCAGCGTCCGCCAGAACGCGTCGTCGCCGACGCGCGGCGCGCCGAACGTGTAGGCAGCCGCGAACGCGTGCTGCGCCGCAGCGACGGTCGCCAGCGCGCCGCCGAGGCTGTGCCCGGTGACGAACGCCGGCACGTCGAGGCGGAGAAGCGCCGGCTCGACGTCGCGCCAGACGTGGGCGAGTCCGCGCGCGAAGCCTTCGTGCACGCGCCCGCCGCGCTGCCACGGCACCGGCGCGACGCGCAGGTTCGTCAACCAGTCGCGCAGGCCCGTGGTGCCGCGGAACACGAGCACCGCGAAGCCGTCGCCGGCGATCAGCCCGGCCTGCGTGCTGCCGGCGTCGAAGAACTGCAGCTCGCGGAGACCGGCGCTCGCGAAGAACGCCCCGCGACCGTCGCGGCGGTAGATCGCGCGCGACATCTCGCTGCACCACCACGCGAGGCCGGCCTGCCACGCGGTCGCGCGCGCGTCGAATGCGGGCCGGCCGCGCGGTGCATCGAAGAAGTCCGTCGCCTTGCCCGGATCGAGCACCGCCTGCCAGCGTCCATCGCTCGCCATGGCGCTCAGCCGCGCTGCCGGCGCGCGGGCACGACGCGCGCCTCGCCGCCTGCGCCGAGCCGGCTGGCCAGCCAGCGCTGCATCGCCTGCAGCCGTGCGGTCGCCAGATCCTGGGCTGCAGCGCGCGTGCGCTGCTGGTCGCGTTGCTCGTCCTGGTCGTTGCGCAGCACGTACAACATCGTGTCGAGATTCACGGGCAGCTTCAGGTAGGTCGAGATCGCAGGCTGCGAGCGGCAGCGCGATGCAGAGTCGGGGGCGGAGCGACGTGCCCGAGGGGCGACCAACCTACCGCGGCAGGGTGCGGCTGTCAGGCTCGCGGCGTTCTTGTCCGCCTCGTCGTCGAGCAGGCGCGTCACTTGCCTTCGAGCTGCCGGTAGCGCTCGCGGTACTTCTGCGCGAGCTCCGTGTGCTTGTTGCGCAGGTCGACGGTGCGGCCCTGCACGAACGCGAGCTCGATCTTCGTCGTCAGCGCGAACGGATGCCCGTCGGCGACGAACAGCGTCGCGTCCTTGCCCGCGCCGAGCGACCCGAGCCGGTCCGCAACGCCGAAGATGGTCGCCGCGTCGTGCGTGATCGCGGCCAGCGCGCGCTCGCGGTCGAGACCGAACGCGACGGCGGTCGCGGCGTGATACGGCAGGTTGCGTTCGTTCGCGGCCTCGCCGCCGCTCGCGATGCAGAACGGCACGCCGAGGTCCAGCAGGCGTTTTGGCAACGTGAACGGCTCGTCGTAGGCGCTGTCCTCGCGGCGCGGCAGCTTGTGCACACCCGTGACCACGACGGGCACCGACGCGGCCTTCAGCACCGTGGCGCACGCCGCGGCATCGCGGCCGCCGACGATCACGCAGCGCAGCGCGCGTTCCTGGCACCATGCGACCGCCGACTCGATCTGCTCGAGCTCGTCGGCGAGCACGAACACCGGGACCTCGCGCCGCAGCGCCGGTGCCAACGCCTCGTGCCGGATGTCGACCGGCAGCGCCGGCTCGGCCGTGCGAGCCGTGAGCCAGGCGCGCGCCGCGACGAACGCGTCGTCGATGCGTTGCCGCGCCTTCTTCGTCGCGTCGGCGGCTTCGGCCGGCTGGGGGCTGCCGGGCCGTGGGCCGCGCCGGCCGCGTTCGATGCCGCCCGGCTGCGCCGGCCACGCGACGACGGGCCCGACGTCGGCGCGCACCGTGAGGTCCGCGTTGGTCCAGCCGTCGAGGTGGAATGCCGACGCGCGCCCCGGCAACAAGCCGCCGATCGGGAACACGATGGTCGCGAGCACGCCGTTGCAGCGCGTGACCGGCAGATGCGCGGAGTCCGGGTTCACGGCGACCATCGCGAGGGCCTCGGGCGACAGCTCACCGAGCTCGTCGGTGTCGACCGACTGCCGGACCATGCCGAGCTCGACGAGACCGAGCGAGCTCGCGCCCGCGATCAGCCCCGGGAACACGTGCTTGCCCTGCAGGTCGATCACTCGCGGCGAGGACCCGGGCGGCAGCGCGGGCTGCTCGCCCTTCGGCAACACGCCGCGGATCACGCCGCCGTCGAACCACAACGTGCCGCCTTCGAGCACACCACCCGTGATGGTGTGCAGCACGGCGTTCTGCAGCACGATCGGTCCGCGCTGCGGCGCACCCTTCGGCAGCAGGTCCTGGCTCGCGAGCGAGGCGGCGAACAGCGGCAGCAGGGCCGCCGCGACGATGGGGGAGAACGTGCTCATCAGCGGCCTCCTTCGCAGTTGGCGCAGCAGTAGTCCTCGCCGAGGTCTTCGGCCGCCCAGTAGGCGTCCTTCGGGTCCCCTTCGCGCGCGGTGCGGCCTTTGCCGCCGGCCAACGCGCGCTGCAGCAGGCGTTGCCGTTCCATCTGGATTCCGAGCCGCAGCTCGGCGTCGCGCTGCTGCGAGAACAACAGCCGCCCGTCGACCCACGTCATCTCGCACACGGCCTCGTAGCCGAGCGGGTCGGCGGACCACAGTGCCAGGTCCGCGTCCTTGCCCGCGGTCAGCGAGCCCGTGCGCGCGAAGATCCCGAGCTGCTTCGCGGGATTGCTGGTCACGAACGCGAGCGCCTGCTCGGGTGCGACGCGGCCGTACTTGACCGCCTTGCCGGCCTCGCTGTTGAGCCGCCGCGCGTGCTCGTTGCTGTCGCTGTTGAACGACACCACGACGCCGGCCTCGTGCAGGATCGCGCCGTTGTCGGGGATCGCGTCCTGCACCTCCATCTTGTAGGCCCACCAGTCGCTGAACGACGACGCGCCGAGTGCCTGGGCCTTGATCGCGTCGGCGACCTTGTAGCCCTCGAGCACGTGCTGGAACGTGCCGATCTTGAACCCGTGCTCCTTGGCGAGGCCGCACAGCATGAAGATCTCGTCCTGCCGGTAGCTGTGGCAGTGGATCAGGCGCGTGCCGGCCAGGATCTCGGCGATCGCCTGCAGCTCGAGGTCGATCCTGGGCGGCAGCGCCTTCGCGCGCCGGTCCGGCGCCAGCGCCGCCCAGGCCGCGTGCTCGGCCCGATACGCGGTGGCCGCCGCGAGGCGGTCGCGGATCAGCGCCTCGACGCCCATGCGCGTGTTCGGGTAGCGCGGGTTCGGCGCCGTGCCGTTCGCGCGGCGCGGGTTCTCGCCGAGCGCCCACTTGATGCCCGGCACAGCACCCTGGAGCCGCATCTCGTCGGGGTGCAGCACGCCGAAGCGCACCTTCGTCGTGCTGCTCTGGCCGCCGATCGCGTTCGCCGAGCCGTGCAGCTGGTTCACGAGCGTGACGCCGCCGGCGAGCTGGCGATACCAGTTGACGTCGTCGGGATCGATCACGTCCTCGATGCGGACCTCGGCCGACACGGCCTGGCCACCTTCGTTGACGCCGCGCGAGATGCCGGTGTGCGAGTGGCAATCGATGATGCCCGGGGTCACGTGCTTGCCGGTCGCGTCGATCGCCGTCGTGCCCGCGGGCAGCTCCGGCATCTGGGTGCGCGGACCCGCGAACACGATCACGCCGTCGCGCACGACGACGGCGCCATCGCGCACGTTGCCGCGGCCGTCGCTGGTCCACACCGTGGCACCGACGAGCGCGAACGACTCGCGTACGGGCTGTTGCAGGAAGCCGTAGCCACCGAGCGGCGTCGGCAACGGCCCGATCGCGGGCGGCGGCAGCTTCTCGGCCTTGTCCTTGTCCTTCGCAGCCTCCTTGTGCGCGGCGTCGGCGACCGGCTCGCTCTTGCCGGCGCGGAACTCGCGCTCGGTCCCGTCGGGCGCCGTGCACACGCCGGTCAGCGCGGCAGCGCCGCCGCGTGCGCGCTGCACACGCAGCCAGAATGCGCCGTCCTGGCCGAGCTCCTTGCCGCTCAGACGGCACGTCAGCGACGTCGCGGTGCGCGCGACGCCGGCGACGTCGAGCTTCGCCTCGCCGGCGCGCAACGTGACCTTGTCGCCGGCGATCGTGACCACGGCCGGGCTCGCGAGCTGGGCACCCGGCCAGCCGGAGTGCCAGGACCAGGTGCCGTCGAGGCCGCGGTCCTTCACCTCGCCGACGACGTGGCGGATGCCGCCGACCCAGACGTCGCGCACCTCGGTCTTCTCGCCGAACAGGTCGCCCGTCGTGACGACGAGATTCGCGAGCTTGCCCGGCGCGATCGCGCCGCAGTCGCCGGCGACGCCGAGCCACGCGGCGGGCACCGTCGTCAACGCCGCGAGCGCCTGGTCGGCCGTGACGCCGCAGGCCATGGCCTCGCGGGCTTTCGCCGCGAACTCCTTCTTCTCGCGCAGCCGCGCGGTCGTCCACGCGATCGGGATCCCGGCGTCGAGCAGGCGCTTGCTGTTCGTCGGGGCCTGCTCCCACGACTGCAGCTGGCGCAGCGACACGCGGTCGGCGGCCGCTGCAGTCGAGACGTCGGGCGCCTCCGGGAAGTGGAGCGGCACGACGACCTTCGCCTTGGCCGCGGCCAGCGCCGCGACGCGCCGGAACTCCATGCCGCTGCCGATCACGACGGCCTGCCGTTCGAGCTCGGCCGCGATCTTCGACGCGCGCAGCGCCTGCAGCTCGTCCTGCACGTCGAACCACAGCGGCAGCGTCTTCTGGTCGACGAGCGCCTGCAGCACGGGCGACGCCGGCGGTGCGTTCGCAGCGAGCGAAGCGTCCGCGGCGATCGCGTGCTGGCAGCGTTCGTACCACTGGCCGTCGAGCAGCATCTGGCGCAGCAGCGCGCAGGCACCCATCTCGCTGTCGGGGTAACCGTCGCGGCTGGTCTGCAGGCTCGCCGCCGCATAGACAGGATTGCGCACGACGCGCACCGGTGCGGTGGCCTCGGGCTCGTCGAGCAGCACGACGGCGGCCGTGCCCTTCAGGATGCCGCCCGACGGCGCGACCGCGGCGGTCGTGAAGCCGAGCGCGCGCAGCGCCTCGCGGTCCGGCCGTGCCACGAGCGCGCCGTCGAGCGCGTTGCGCTGCGCCTGCACCATCGGGTTCCAGTGCTGGCCCGACGTCGCGGGATCGAGCGCGGGCACGTCGCTCGCGTAGAACGGCTCGATCAGGCCCGGGTAGATCGTGAGGCCCGCGCAGTCGACCGCCGTGGCACCCGCGGGAACTGGCACGTCGCCGACCGCGGTGATGCGGCCGTTGCGCAGCACGACGGTGACGTTCGCCGGCACGGCTCCGGCCGACGTGACGACGCGCGCTCCGGTCAGCGCGAACCAACCTGCGTCCGCCGGGCGGGGGCCGTTGTGCGGCGGGCCCTGCGCGAACGCCGCGGCAGCGAGCAGAATGGGGACGAGGACGGACAGCGAGGGGGCGCGATGCGTCATGCCGGGAGCATAGACGCCTCGCCCGCGCGCTGCACCGAGGCCATCGATGGCCGCGGCCAACGCTTGCAGGTCTCGCCGGGGCGCGGTCAGTTGCGCGGTGGCAGGGCCGCGAGCAGTTCGTGCAGAGCGACCTCGAGCTCGCGGCGCGTGTCGGGATCGGTGCGGCCCGCGCGCACGTCCTTCAGCACGCGCGCGAGTGCGCGGCCGAGCGCGTCGCGCTGGCCCGTTGGCAACGCGGCGACGATGCCGGTCGCGCGCTCGTTCGCGTCGAGCGGGCCGCGACGCGCGTGGCTGCGGTCGCGCACGGCGCGGAAGTGCACGAGCGCCCGGTCGAGCAGCACGAACGCGTAGCGCGGGCTGCCGACGGGGCCCATCGCGAGGAAGCGCCCGGTGTCGCCGGGGAAGAGGGAGCGCGCGATGCGGTTCGTGTTGCTCCACACCGAGGCGATCTGCGTGCCGGCGACGAAGCCGAGCGCCGCGCCGGCCGCGGCGCCGAGCGCGGCGCCGGCGAGCAGGCTCGCACCACCGACCATCACGTCGATCGTGCCGCCCGCGAGAGCGCCGGCGACCGCCGCGTTGCGCACGAGCTGCGCGCGCGTGAGCCCGAACAGCCGCCACGTCTCCTCGCTGAACAGATCGGTCGCGAGCAGGTCGAGCTCCGGATCGTCGCGGCCGAGGCCCGGGTGGTGGTAGAGCGCTTCGATGCGGCTGCGTGCGTCGGCTTCGAAGCGGCGCTGTGCCTTCCGGTACGCATCGTCGAGCCTGCCGCGCAGCGCCTGCTCGTCGGCGCCTTCGGGGAACGGCGCGCGCTCGACGTGCGGCAGCGATGCGAACACGAGGTCCGCGAGCACGGCGACCGCGCGGTTCGTGCGCTGCTGCCACTCGCGTTCCATCGCCGCGACCGCGCGGTCGATCGCGCTGCTCCACTCGGGCCGGATCTCGCGGAAGCCGCGCAGCAGCGCGATGCGCTCCGGGAAGCGCGCGCGGTGGGCGTCGAACTCGCGCACGATGTGGAAGAACTGCGTCAGCACCGGCCGCCATTCCGGGCCGTGGTCGCGGCCGCGCACGCGGTTCAGCAGCGCCATCGCCGGCTGCCCCGTCCACCGCAGGATCTCCATCTCCGCCTCGTTCGACGGCTCGACGGAGCTCGACGCGTCGACGACGTACAGGATGCCGGCGCCGGCGAGGATCGGCCGCAGCAACTCGACCTCGTCGGGGAACGTCGCGGCGGCGGCGGGTGACGCGACGAACGCACGCAACGCGGCGGGCCGCTCGGCCGCGTTCGCGGCGCGCGGCTGCACC
The DNA here is from genome assembly GCA_036376355.1 of Planctomycetota bacterium. GTDB lineage: Bacteria > Planctomycetota > UBA1135 > UBA1135 > UBA2386 > DASVAL01. Next base: position 49,272 of record DASVAL010000108.1, on the reverse strand, counting down.
GCGGCGAGCAGCTGCCTCGCGCGCTGGAAGCCCGGTGTGTCGACGATGCGGAACAGCTGCTCGCCGCCGGCGGAGAACACGTACTCGGCGGCGCGCCGCGTCGTTCCGGGGTAGACGTCGATCGGCACCGTTTCGTCCTCGGTCAGCGCCGCGACGACCGAGGACTTGCCCTGGTTGACGTTGCCGACGACGACGAACAGCGGCAGCGAGGCGGTCATCGGCTTGCCCCGAGCGTCTCGAGCCACAGGTACGGATCGCCGAGAGTGCCGAGCGAGCGGCGCCAGATCGCCTGCTCGTCGGGCTCGGCGTCCGCGAGTCCGTTCGCGCTGCCCGCGAGCAGCACGAGCAGCGGCCGCGCGGCGCCGAGCACGCCGCGCACCGAGCGCACGAACGACAGCGCTTCGGCCGTCGGCTGCTGGCCCGCCGCGAACACGACGAGCGCACGCTGCGGCGCGTGCTGCGCGAGCTGCTGCAGGGCCGTGGCGTCGCCGGCGAGCGACGCGCCGCCGGCCGGCAGCGCGGCGAGCACACGCAGCGAGAAGCGCGACGACGCGGCGTCGCGGACGGCAGCCGCGCTGCGCGCGACGCTGCCCCAACACAGCACGACGGCGGTGGCCCCTGGCTGCGCCGGCGCACTCGGCGCCGCCGTGCGCGCGGCACCGGCGGCCGGCGGCGCGCCGCGCACCGTCGCCGGGTCGGGACCCGCGAAGCCGGTGGGGCGCGGCAGCAGCCGTTCGTACAGCGCGTGGAAGCCGGCGTGATCGAGTCCGGCGGTGCGCAGCGCGCGCCGCTGGCGGACCGCGCCGAAGCACGCAGCGAACAGCCGCGGCAGCATGCCGTACGCCACGAGGCCGGCCGCGAGGAAGCGCCACCATTCCGCGCCGTGCCGCGACTGCGCGGCCAGCTCGCCGTGCACGAACGCGCCCGGCATGCGCACCCACTGACTCGCCTCGACCGTCGCGAGCGATGGCACTCCCGCGGGCCAGAACGACCACGGCGCGCTGAGCGCCGTCGTCCACGCGTGCACGTCGGCCCCGTCGAGGCCCAGCGTCGTCGACCACGAGAACACGAGGTCGGTGCCGGTGACGAGCAGCAGCATCACCGCCAGTGCCGCGACGTTGAACGCGACGCCGAAGCGCTGCACGAGCGTGAACAGCGACCACCGCTCGACGCCGGCGTACAGCGGCTGCCGCGCGCGCAGCACGCGCAGCAGGTCCGCCGCATGGCGCCCGCGCCTGCCGAGCACACGATCGACGAGCCACGCGGCGAACCAGTGGGGGACCGCCGGCCCGACCGCGCCGCTCGCCCGCGTGCGCAGCAGGAACCACACGAGCAGCAGCAGCAGTGCGAGCTGCAGCACGAAGAACACGAGCACGAAGTGCAGCACGTTGACCGGCGTCGTGCCGTCGTACGCGAGCACCGTGAGCGCCATGCCCGCGCCGGTGATCAGGCCCGCGACCGCGAGCAGGAAGCCGGCGATGGCGAACGCGCGGTCGACGGCGCGCCCCGGCAGGTCGGGTTTCGCCGCGCGCGCCGCGGCGAGCAGCGCACGGCACAGCCGCTGGCGCAGCTTCAAGTCGGTGTCGACGGCGCGCCCGGCGCCGCCCGGGGCCGCCGCAGCCAGCGCTGCCGGTTGCGCCGCCTGCACGACGTCGTCCGGGATGCGCGCGGGTTCGGCGAGCAGCCACTCCAGATCGACGAGGTCACCGAGCTTCAAGGCGCGGATGCTATCGGTTCGCCGCAGGGTGGAAAACAGCAGCGCGCTGCAACCGCCCCGCGTTCAGGCGTCGGGTCGACGACTTGGATCCGCAGGCACTACGAGCGCACGGACCTGCCCGGTATCGTGCGCTCGAGGATCCCAGCTGGTGCGGGATCGAGACTGCGCGAACGCCCAACTTCAGCGACCGACACCGATGCAGAACGCGTCCATCACCCGACTCGTGGGCAGGATCGATGCGGCAGTCGCCTCCGGCGACGCCGCGCGAATCTGCCCTGCGGTCAAGGCGATCCTGACCGACGAGGTCGGCGGTGGCCAGCTCACGCTCCCTGCCGCCCTGCTCGTCCCGGCGCGCGAGGGCTACGCGCGGCGCCTGTTGCACCGCGATCCCGGTGCGCGGTACTCGATCGTCGTCATGGTGTGGGGCCGGGGCCAGGGCACGCCGATCCACGACCACGCCGGGTTGTGGTGCGTCGAGTGCGTGTTCCAGGGCCGCATCCGCGTGACTTCGTACGAGCTGCTGGGGGAGGAGTCCGGCGGCCGCGTCCGCTTCCGTCAGGAGGGCACACTGACCGCCGGGCTCGCCGAGGCCGGCGCGTTGATCCCGCCGTGGGACTACCACGTGATCGAGAACGCGGACCCGGGTCCGGCCGTGACCATCCACGTCTACGGAGGCGAGATGGACGGTTGCCATTCCTTCGCGCCGGTCGAGGGCGGCCTCTACGAGCGGCGCTGGAAGGCGCTCGGCTATTCGCGCTAGCGACGTCGCCGAAGCGCAGTCGATGCGCGACCTGCTGAGCTCGCGCGGGGGGCGGCCCGCGAAGGACCCGAGTGACGGATTGCGCGCGCCGCGCCGCAGCGGCACGCGCCCGGCCCCGCGTCACGGAATCGCGAGCAGCGCGAGGATCCCGTCGGCGGCGGCGAGCAGCACCATCGCGTCGGCGGTGCCGAGGATCGCGGCGGCATGGAAGGCGAGCACCTGATTGCGGAAGGCGGCGATCTGCTGGCTGGCCGCTGTGCGGTTGCCGTTGTCGATCTGGTTCATGGCCGCCTGCAGCATGGTGCTCAGGGCGCGGGCGCGTCCCTGGTTGAGCATCTGCTGCTCGGCCATCGTCTGCACGACGCCGAGCAGCGCCTCGACCAGCGCGTCGGGGCTGCCGACGCCCAGGAGCCGCAGGACCGCGACGTCGTTCTTCTCTTCGAAACCGCTGCCCCAGGCCTGCGACGTGCCGACGACCACGATCTTGCCGTCGCTCTGCAGCAGCACCGAGCTGGGCACGTCGAACGAGCCGGCGTCGACGTTGGCGGCGCCGTCGCCCGAGAACGACGCGTCGAGCGCGCCGGTGGCCAGGAGCCGCAGCACGATGAAGTCGCGGACGTAGGTGTCCGGCGCCGGATTCAGCGTCGACGAACCCGCGAGCACGATCCTGCCATCGGGCTGGATCGCGAGCGTGGTGACGTAACCCTCGGTCGCGGCCGGCACCGGCACGACGGCGACGCCGCCGGTCCCGAAGCTCGCGTCGAGCGCGCCGCTCGGGAGCACGCGCACGGCGGCGTAGTCGGTCAGGGACCACGGACTCTCGCCGATCACGTCGATGACTTCCCAGAACTCGTTGTAGACGGGCGTGCCCCAGTAGCGCTGCGCGGCCACCACCGCGCGGCCGCTACCGTCCACGGCCACGTCGACGCCGAACCCGGGAACGGTGGTGTCCGGGCCCGCGAGCAACGTTCCCGTCGTGCCGAGCCACGCCACGGCCACCGTCGCCGAAGGACTTGGATACGGGGTCTCGACGGTGCCGCCGACGGCGATCCGCCCGTCGGCGGCGACCGCGAGCGAGTTCGCGGTCGACGAGGCGCCGGCGCTGCCGACCCAGGCCAGACCGCCGCTGCCGAAGCCCGTGTCGGGCGCGCCGTTGGCATGCCAGCGCGCGACGGTCATCTGCTGGTAGGGGAACGACACATAGGAGCTCGTGCACGCGAGGATCTTGTCATCGGGCTGCAGCGCGATCCCGCCGCCGGACGCGAACTGGACGCCTGGCAGCACGATCGCCGCGATGCCATCGCCGTCGAAGGTCGGATCGAGAGTGCCCTGCTGGGTGAGCCCTACGGCGACGAGCTCGTACTGGATCCACGGCGGCGCCGTCAGCCACTCGAAGCGCAGGCCGGTGACGATGATCCGTCCGTTCGACTGCAACGCGATGCCCGAGCCGTCGACGCCCATCACGCCCGGCTCGAGCAGCCGCCGTACGCCGTTCTGGCCGAAGCTGGCGTCTGGCGAGCCGTCGGGCAGGTAGCGCAGCACGGTTGCGGCGCTGTCGCCGAAAGTGCGCGCCAGCACCACCAGCTTGCCGTCGGCCTGGTGCACGGCGATGTCGCGACCGAATTCTGGCGACGAGCCTTGGCTCGCGATGGCGCCGAACCCTGCGCCGCCCGCGAACCCGGTGTCCTCTGCGCCGGCGGCGTCGAGACGGCCGACGACGAAGCTCGTGATGCCGGTGACCGGCTCCGTGCGGAGGCCGGCGATCGCGACGCTTCCATCGGGCAGCGCCATGGCGCGGGCGTTGGACTGGGCGCCGCCGAGGTCGAGCAGCGAGTAGCCGTCGGTGTCGAACGTCGCGTCGAGCGCGGCGCTGGGCGTGGTCTTGGCGGCCGCGAGCAGCGTGTAGTTGGACGCCGAGCTCCCCCCGAGGACGACGGCGCCGTCGGCGGCAATGTCCAGCGAACCCGGCGAGAAGCCCGCGGCCAGCGTGGTGTCGGCGCCGGTCACGGAGCCGTCGCTGGCGTAGAGCCGGAGCCGGTACGGGTTGCCATATTCGATCGGCGCGTGCAAGCCGATCAGCGTGCCGTCGGGTCGGGCCGCGAGCCCCACGACGAACTCGCCGCTGAAGGCCGCGGTGCCGCCAGTGCCGAAGCCCGCGTCGGGCGCCCCCGACGCGTCGAGCCGGGTCAGCTTCGACTCGTAGAGGACGATCCACGGCGGCTCGGTGGGCCAGATGGTGGCGAACCGGCCGAGCATGGCCCTGCCGTCCGCGTGCACGGTTGCAGCGACCATCGAGGCGCCGTTCCCCACGACGGTGGCGATGCCGCCGTCCCCGTAGGTCGGGTCGAGGCTGCCATCGTGAAGGAGGCGCAAAGCGACGCCGTCCGCGTCGCGCTGGCCGACGACCACGACGCGGCCGTCGGCGAGTGCGCGCACCGCGATCGCCTGGGCCGAGTACGAGCCGGCCAACAGGAACACCCCGTCGCCCGCGAAGCTCGGGTCGAGGCTGCCATCCGGCAGGTAGGCCGTGACCGCGACTTGCTGAACCGCGTAGCCGAGGCTGTCGGGCACCGTCGCGTATCCGGCCACGAGGATCCGGTGCCCGGCCGGCGCGCCGCTGGTGTCGAAGGCGATCGCGCTCGGGTGGTCGGAGTGGGCGTCGAAGGTCTGGAAGTCCGTGCGCACGCGGCCCCCGGTGCCGAATGACAGGTCCAGGGCGCCGTTCGCGGCGAAGCGCATGATGGTCCACTGCTCGTGGTTCTCGCCGCCTCGGATGCCCGCGGCTACGACGAACTCTCCTGTCGCCGGGTTGCGCGCGGCGCTCCAGCCGAAGTAGGACGGGTTGCCGGGGCCGAGCAGGTCGGCGAGCACGACGCCGTTCGTGCCGAAGCTCGGGTCGATGGCGCCCGCTTGGGCGACGGCGAGGCCCGGCAGCGCGGCAAGGAACAGCAGAGAGCAGACAGCTGGACGGGAACCGGTCGGACAGACGGTGGATTGCATGTGTACTTCCCCGGCACGAACGTCGTCGCGCCACCTGGGCATGCGCCGCGCGCACCGCCGTCGAAGCAGCTTCTGCGGGGTTTTTCCGACGCATCGTGCCGGCACCGGTAGACTGGGCCCGACCCCCTCGCCTCGCGTGGATCCAAAGCCCCTGGTCTCGCCGAATCTCGCCGACACCGTGCAGCGCGTCCGCGCCGCGCGCAGCGGGGACCGCACGGCACTCAACGAGTTGTTGACCTGCTACCTGCCGTGGGTGCGGCAGGCGGTGGCAAGTCGGTTGCGGCGGCCGTGGCGCGAGTGGTGCGAGTTCGACGACATCGTCCAGGAATCGCTGCTCGACGCATTCCGCTCGCTGGAGGCCTTCGTCGAGCACGAAGGCTCGTTCGGCAACTGGCTTGCGGGGATCGTGCTCAACAACGTCCGCGATGCGGCGCGCAAGAGTGCGCGGCAGCGCCGCAACCCGGATCGCGTCGAGCTGCAGCTCGACGGTCCCGTCAGCGGCGGGGCGCCGGCGATCGCGAGCCGCGACGCTTCGCCGAGCCAGGTGGCGCAGGCCCAGGAGCTGGAGGATCGCGTCGAGCGGGCGATGCTGGCCTTGAGCGACACGCACCGCGAGATCCTGGTGCTGCGCGATCGCTGCAACCTCCAGTACTCGGAGATCGCGATGCAGCTCGGCTTCAAGAACGAGGACACGGCGCGGGCGCTGCATCATCGGGCGCTGCGCAGGCTGGAAGCGTGGCTGTAGCGGGTGCTCGCACGTGATCAGATGCGCGGGCTCGCCGACGGTCCGCGACGCTAGGGCAGCAGCAGGTCGCGCAGCAGGTTCGTCAGCCGCAGGTCGCTCGCGGTCAACACGAGACCCTGCCAGTAGACCTCGACGCCGCCGAGTGCTTGCGTGGCGGGCAGCGTGAACGCGAACACGCACTGGCCATTCGGGTCCGTCGTGCCGATCGGGCCGAGCACGGTCGTCGTCGGGTCGAGGTGCAGCAGGCCGAGGCCGGGAAGCGCGAACGGCGCGATTCGCGTCGTCGCCAGCGCCGGTACCACGAAGTCGCCACCGATCGAGGCACCGCGCGAAGACATGTGGATCGCGTAAGGCTGTCCGAGGACCGGCAACCGGGCCGCGCTCAGGTGGCGGATCATGTTGGCGTGCAGTTGCGGGCGCTGCGACGCGCTCGGCACAGCCGGCGAGGACCCGCGCACGAGATCCACGTCGCCGTCGCCGTCGATGTCGACGAGGCACGGGTCGTGGCCCGACGACTCCTGGCCGAGGTTCCCGAAGCTCCAGCCGCCGAGGTTCTCCCACACCCAGCCGGTGGCGATGTCGACGTCGCCATCGCCATCGAAGTCGTCGGCGGCGATCGCGTTCGTCGAGCGACCGTCCGGACGCGAGGTCACGAGTTGCAGCACTCCGCCCTGGTTGGTCCACACGCGCAACTCGGTCGATTGCGAGGGCGGGAAACACAGCGCCGCCAGGTCGGTGTCGCCATCGCCGTCGAGGTCGCGCGCGATCGCGCACTGCAGCCCGTCGGGTTGCGGCGTTCCGGCCGGCTGGAAGCTGAAGGCGGAGTTCGCGTAGATGCGCCAGGTCGAGCCGTCGCTGACGACGAGATCCGGGTCGCCGTCGTTGTCGAAGTCGCCGGCGGCGAACGGACTCGAGCCGACCGGCAGCGCGCCGATGGCGGCGAACCCGGCACCGGCGGTGTTGCGCAGCAGAGTGCCCGTCTGCGTCGCGAGATCGGGGAACACGTCGCCGTCGAAGTCGGCGACGACCACGCGGCCCGACGCCGGCGCACCGGCCATGGTCTGCGCGACGAGCGTGCCACCCTGGTTGCGCAGGATGCCCCAGTTGCCCGCGCCGGCGGTCGAACGGGTCCAGACGGCGTCGACATCGCCGTCGAGGTCGAGGTCCGCGATCGCGCGCACCGCAGCACCGGCCGGCACCGGACTGCCCCCGAGGTCGAACCATCCGTCGCCGCCGTTCTGGTGCACGCTGTCGCCGGCGATCACCTCCGGCAGGTCGTCGCCGTCGAGGTCGGCAGCGAACACCGTGCTGGCGTTCGCGGTGCGTTCGAACGGCAGCTTGCGCAGTACGTGGAACCCCAGCGCGCCGTCGTGGAGCAGCAGCAGCGTGCCGGCCAGCACCGCGTCGTCGTCGCCGTCGCCGTCGAGGTCGGCGATCGCCGGATTGCCGAGCATCTCCCACTCGTCGATCGAGGTCGTCGAAGCCTGAACGAAGCCAGCCGTTGTGTTGCGCAGGCAGCGCATGACGAGCGAGGCCGCGCCGGGCACCTCGATCAGCAGCAGATCGGCGCGCGAGTCGTGATCGAGGTCGGCGAACGCGCAGCCGCCTCCGGCGATCGGCATCTGCCACGGACCCGGCGCGAACACGCCAGCGCCGTTGTTGAGCCAGAGCTGCAGCGGCGAGGCGCTGGCGGGCACGCCGAGCAGGTCGAGATCCCCGTCGGCATCGGCGTCGGCGAGGTGCAGGCCCTGCAGGTCCGGCGTCGCGGTCAAGCCGGAGGGCCCGACGTTCGCGAAGCCGCCGGCTCCGGTGTTCGCGAGCACCTGCAGCTGGCCAGAAGGCCGGCAGATCACGTCGACGTCGCCGTCGCCGTCGACGTCGCCGACGGCGGTGCGTTCCCAGACCGCAGCGGCTGGCAGCGCCGCGAACTCGACGAACTGGCCGTTCTGCTGGTTGCGGTACTGCGTGAGCTGCTGTGCGGAACCGCGGAAGACCAGCAGGTCGGGGTACTGGTCGCCGTCGAAGTCGGCCATCGCCACGGCCTGGGAGTTGAAGGTGGCGTGCGGCGGGCTCGCGGCGAGCATCGGCCCCCAGAATCCTCCTGGCTGGCCGTAGTTCACGGCGATCTCGCTGCTCGGTGGGATCAGCGAGTTGCGCACCCGCACGAGGTCGATGTTGCCGTCGCGATCGACGTCGCCCGCGAGCTCGAAGGTCTGCGGGGTCACGAGCGGAAACCCTGGCACGACCTGCCACGGAATGCGCGTTCCCGGTGGATACCACGGGAAGCCGAGTTGTCCGTCGTTCAGCAGCAACGATCCGCTGCGCAGCAGCACGTCGATGGTGCCATTGCCATCCGCGTCGCGCAGGATGCCCTGGTCGGGATGCATCGACCACGCGTCGGTGTGCTTGCGCTCGAGCAGCTGGAAGGCTTGTGCGCCGGCCGGAGCCGCGAGCGACGCGGCGAGAGCCGGTGCGAAAATGAGAGCCATCGCGCGTGCGCGCAACGAGGCATGGACTGGCAATCTCCGCATGCGATCCTCGAGGACTCGGGGTGCCGACGATAGCCGCGGCGCCGGCCGCCGTAACGCCGAAGCAGCCGGCGGTTCATGCGTGACGGTACGGGCCGTCGTCAGGCGGCGCGCGGCGCATTGCGTGCGCCGCGCGGAATGCGAGCCGCCGCTGCGATCAGGCGTCGCCGAGAGTGCCCTGGACGCCGTTGCTGATGATCGCGCCGAACGGGTTGGCGCCCGGTTCGAACATGACCGCCGTCGTGAACAACTGGAAACCGATCAGCGGGGCGCTGTTCGGGATCGCCAGCGAGTACGCGTGCGACGGGCCCGAGGGCAGCCACACGTTGAGCACGTCCAGCGACGCGCGCAGGCCGCAGCCCGGCATGCCGAGGATCGCGAGGTCGGGCACGGCAGGATCCGACACGCCGAAGACCTCGAGGCCGATCGTGCCGGTCGGGGGCACGTCGGTGACGGAGAGGTTCCAGTTCGTGCCGAGGATCGGGCGGCTCGTCGGGCCGAGCGTCAACGGCTCGAGCCGGAAGGTCGCCGCGTTGTAGGTGCTGGGCAGCAGCGTCGAGATGTCGATGGTGCCCGCGTTCAGCGAGCCGCCGGCGTCGGAGAAGCCCACGAGGCGCGCGTTGCCGAGCGTGCTGATCGCACCGTACACGTAGTGCACGCTGCCCGTCGTCACTTCGAACTGCGCCTGGAACGTGTTGGCGTTCGCCACGGAGGTGCCCGAGTTGTCCCAGACGCCGTCCCACGTGATGATCGCGAGGTTGCCGACCTGTTCGAACTTGACCTGACCGCTGCCGACGATCGCGGGGTTCATGTCGTGCCAGTTGACGGCCCAGTAGGCGCGCGGGTTGCTGAGCAAGGTCGCAGCCGACGGCGTGCCGGTCGTCGATATGGCTGCGCCCATGGTAATGAAGCCGTTGGAGCAGACGTTCAGCGTCGTCGTCGACGCGGTGCGGCCGACGGGCATTGCCTGCGACAGGGTCACGACTGCCTGCGAGTTGTCGGTGAGCGCGAGGACCGTCGCGGCTCCGCTCGGCGGAATGAAGGGCGACGCGCCGGGCAGGGCCAGGTAGCCGTTGTTGCTGCGCAGCATCGTGATCCCGCTGTTCGCGAGATCGAAGCTAGCCGACGTCGAGAACAGCTCGTACGACGAAGCGTCTGCGACGGTGATGCAACCGGCGCCGATCAGCGCGTTGCTCGCGAAAGTGCCGGGGGGCGCGGGCACGAAGGCGACTTCGATCACGGGCGCGGCAGTGTCCGTCCCGTTCGCGAGCGGGTGCATCGAGCTCGCGAACACGCGGCGGGCGAGTTGTGCCGTCGAGAACGTGTCCATCCCGGCCAGCGAGCCGCCGCTGAACGTACCGCTGAGGAAGTCCGTGTCGACGACGAAGTCGCCGAGGTTGGGGTCGTAGAGGAACGGCGGGTTGACCGGGATGTCGACGACAATGGGGCCTGGCACGCCGACGCCGTTGCCGCTGCCTGGCAACATCGTCACCGGGCCGGTGTGGACGACCATGTAGTCGGGACTGACGTTGGTGGCGAAGTTCGTCGTTGCCACGCCTTGATCGACGGCGGCCGTCGCGAGCGCCATCGTCGCCATGCTGCAGGTGGCGCCGGTCCACGTCGTCGTCGTCGCCACGTCGTTGCCGCGCCACCTGACGTTGGTGATCAGGATCGGCGTCGTGATCGGCGTCGGAGCCCCGGTGAAGTGCGAGCTGTCGTAGATGGCCTGGATGCGCATTCCCGGGAAGGTGTTTGCGTTCGTTCCCCACGGGAACGAGTTCGAGGACGTGCCCGCGGCGCCGGTGCCGGCCACGGGGAGGATGGTGGTTTGGGCAGCAGCCGACGCGACGGCGAGCCCGATTGCGAGGATCGAGTAGATGTGCATTGTGTTGGTGTTGGAAACGTCGTGAGCGAACAGGTCGCAGCGGGGGCTGCCACCACCGTCGCACACAGAGGTGCGCGAACGGTGGCTGGAGACGCTAGCGAATCCTCGCCGAAGCGGAACGGGGTATTCGGGCCGCGTGGAGGAATGCCGGAGCAAGTACGGTCCACGAGATGGCGCGCTCGCTCGCGAACGCTGTCAGTCTTCCCCGGCTCCCTCGCGACGCTCGAGCCGTTGCACCGCTCGTCGCGGTGACGGTCCTGCCCTTGCCGCCGCGGCTCTGCGCGAGAGCAAGCCGACACCGCGTTCGCGCCAACGCCGCGCGACAGATGCTACGGCTGTTCCTCTGCGTCGCCGAAAACGAACCGGCGCGCTTCGAACTGCTGCACACGTTCGCTCTTCACGGCGACACCTTCCGCGCGAAGCGCCCTGGCCTGGGCCCGCGCCGCCTGCACGGCGAGGCGGCCGCCGGCTGCGACGACGCGCCACCACGGCACGTCGGAACCACCACCGAGTGCGGCCATCGCGAACCCGACCTGGCGCGCGACGCCGCGGCTGCCGAGTGCTTCGGCGAGGTCGCCGTAGGTCGTGACCCGGCCGGCGGGCACCTGCCGCACGAACGCGTGCACCTTCTTGTGGAAGCCCGGGCCGACGATGCGGCGTGGACCGTGTCGCGAGGGATCGTAGGGCATCGCCGCGTTGCGCTCACCGCATGCGCTGCACGTAGGCCTCGATGCGCGCCAGGAAGTCCTGCGCGAGCGACGGCCCCTCGAGCGTGCCGACCTGCACGCCGTCCTCGTAGACGGGTGCACGCGGCGCCTCGCCAGTGCCCGGCAGCGAGATGCCGAGATGCGCGGCCTTGCTCTCGCCGGGCCCGTTCACGACGCAGCCCATCACGGCGACCTGCAGCGAAGCGGCCTGCGGCTTCGTCTGCTTCCACTCGGGCATGCGCGCGTGCAGGAACTTCTCGACCTGCTGGCTCAGCTCCTGGAAGTAGCTCGACGTCGTGCGGCCGCAGCCCGGGCACGCGGTGACCTGCGGCAGGAACGGCCGGATGTCCATCGCCTGCAGGATCTGCTGTGCGATGCGCACCTCCTGCGTGCGCGAGCTGCCGGGCTCGGGCGTCAGCGAGACGCGGATCGTGTCGCCGATGCCCTGCTGCAGCAGGAGGCCGAGGCCGGCGGTCGAGCCGACGATGCCCTTCATGCCCATGCCGGCTTCGGTCAGGCCGAGGTGCAGCGCGTGGTCGGTGCGGTCGGCCAAGGCACGGTAGACGCGCACGAGCTCCTGGACCCGGCTGATCTTGCAGCTCAGGACGATCTGGTCGCGGCGCAGGCCCAGCTCCTCGGCGGCGGCCGCCGAGCGCAGCGCACTCTGCACCATCGCTTCGAGGAACACGGTCGTCGCGTCCTGCGGGATCGACGACTTCGCGTTCGCCTCCATGAGCTCGCCGAGCAGCTCCTGGTCGAGCGAGCCCGCGTTGACGCCGATGCGCACTGGCCGCGCGTACTCGACGGCGCAGGCGACCATCGTCGCGAAGTTCTTGTCGTGGTTGGCGCCCTTGCCGACGTTGCCCGGGTTGATCCGGTACTTGTCGAGGGCCTCGGCGCAGCGCGGGAACTTGCGCAGCAGCACGTGGCCGTTGTAGTGGAAGTCGCCGATCAGCGGCACCGCGAGCCCCTGGTCCGCGAGGCGCGCGCGGATCTCGGGCACGGCCGCCGCGGCCTCCTGGCTGTTGACCGTGATGCGAACGAGCTCGCTGCCGGCGCGGTAGAGCTCGGCGACCTGGGCCGCCGTCGCGGCGGCTGCGGCGGTGTCGGTGTTCGTCATCGACTGCACGGCGACGGGGTTGTCGCCGCCGACGGTGCAAGCACCGATGCGGACCGGGACGGTCTTCCTGCGGACGGGCACGAACATGGGCGACACGATACCAGCAGCCGCCGCGTGCCAGCTGCCGTTCGCGGCGAAACCGGCGATCGCGCGCGAACGCGGCAGGAGGCGCCGCGACGGTAGCGCCGCTGGCCTGCCAAGCACCGTTGGCTACGATCGAACGCATGGGAACGCATTGCTCGAGGATCGTGATGTCGGCCGTCGCCGCTGCTGCTCTGCTGACCGTGACGCGCGCGCAATCCGCCGAGCCGCTCGTGCGTCCTGGGGCCCACTTCGTCGTGCACTTCCACGGCGGCAAGCTGCCGGCCGCGCTCGCCGGGAAGCTCGCCGACGAGTCGCTCGCGGCCGCCGAGAGTGCGTGGGCCAAGATCGCGGAGCTGCTGTCGCTGCGCGAGCAGAAGCCGCCGGCCGTGCACGTCTACGCCGAAGAGGCGGCGTTCCGCGCGGTCGAGAAGCGGCTCGGTGGGGGCGGCGTCCCGGTCGAGTCGCTCGGCAAGCTCGATGCGCAGGAGGCCCACGTGCTGATGTGGCCACAGTTGTCCGAGAAGGCGCTCGCGATCGTGGGGCTGCCGTCGCCGACCGCGCAGGCGATCGTGTCGCGTGCCGCGCAATTGTCGGCTGCCCAGCAAGCGCCGGCCGCGGTCAAGGATCCGTGGCTCGCCGAGGTGTTCGCCTACGCGGTGCTCGAGTCGATCGTGAATCCGAAGCACACGTTCGGCCTCGAGCCTGCCTACGACACGCGGCGCTCGTTCTACTTCCAGTTGCTCGAGGCGCGCCAGCCGCCGCAATTGAAGAGCATGGTGCTCGACTTCGAAGTGCCGGCAACGCGCCGCGACCACGACGACGAAGAGGAGCGCAAGTGCACGATGGCGCAGATGATGTCGGCCACCGGTGGGACCTGGGCCAAGAAGCTGCTGTCCAAGCCGGCGAAGAAGATCACGGCACGCGTCGAGGCGCGGCTGCAGGCGATCGAGAGCGTGCTCGGCGACAACTGGGTCAGGACCGAGTCGCTGTTCAGCAAGATGGGCCAGATCGTGAAACCCGTCTGGAAGGAGAACCTGCCGATGACGGCCGTGCGCGGCAAGCGCCTGATGATGGCCGGCAACGACGACCACACGGCGTCCTTCCACGCCGTGCAGCTGCCGCCGAAGAGCGACTATGCGATCCGCGGCACGTTCGAGCTGCACCCGTGCGGCGACGACTCGTGCCGCGTGCAGCTCGACTGGGACGAGAAGAGCATGATCGGCGTCTTCCTGCGCGTCGGGAAGTGGCAGGTCAAGCGGTGGCAGACCGGCGGCGACTGGGAGCAGCTGAAGGAGGGCAACGCTCCGATCGCCCCGAAGCAGCCGTTCGAGGTGGGCGTCGAAGTGACGAAGGCGGCGGTCCGCGTGCTCATCGGCGGCGTCGAAGTCGGGACGTGGCCGTGCGGCGACCGCGCGATGCGCGGCCGCTGGCTGATGGCCGTGAACGACGCCGTGCTGTTCCTCGAGAACCTGCGCCTCGAGCCGCTGGCCGCGAAGAAGTGAGCCGCGTGCCGCGGGCCCGTGGCCCGCGCGTGCTACGGTCTCGAGCCGATGCCGATGCCTCCTGCAGACAAGGCCGAACCGGGCCTGTTCGCGCGCGGCCGCGGCAAGGTGCTGCTGTTCTGCTGGCTCGGCTGGGTCTTCGACTTCTACGACCTGATCCTGTTCAGCTTCTGCAAGCACGACGTCGCGCGTGAGCTCGGGCTCGACGTCGCGGGCGCCGTCGCGTGGATCGAAGGCTGGTCGCTGTTCGCGACGGCGGCCGGCGGGTTCCTGTTCGGCCGCTTCGCGGATCGCAAGGGCCGCAGGCCCGCGATGGTCGCGAGCATCGTCGTGTTCTCGCTCGGTGCGCTGCTGACCGGCGCCGCGAGCGGCTTCTGGTCGCTGCTGCTCGCTCGCGTCGTCACGGGGCTCGGCGTCGGCGGCGAGTGGGGCATCGGACATGCGGTCGTCGCCGAGCACTGGTCGGACTCGCAGCGCGACAAGGTGCACGGCATGCTGCAGGCCGGCAGCCCTGTCGCGATGGCGCTCGCGGCCGCCGTCGGTTGCTTCGTGGCCCCGCTGCCCGAGGTCGGGTGGCGCGCGGTGTTCCTCGCTTCGTCGGGTCTCGCGGTGCTCGGCTTGTGGGCGCGCGCCGCGATGCCGGGGCCCGATCGCGCCGTGACCGCGGCGGAACGGATGCCGGCGCGCCTCCTGCTGGCGCCGGAGCACCGCCGCGCGAGCTGCGTGCTGCTGGCGGTCCTCGCACTGCACATGGCCGGGTTCTGGTGCGTCTACGCCGAGCTGCCGGGCGCACTCGTGAGGCTTCATCGCGTGTCGATCGAGGACGTCGGCTGGTTCCAGATCCAGGTCAACGCCGTGCACGTGGTCGCCGACGTGCTGTTCGGCTTCCTCGCGGCGCGGCTCGGGCGGATCAGGGTGTTCGTCGCGTTCTGCCTCGTGTTCGCGCTCGGGCAGTGGCTCGTGCTGCAACGGCTCGACACGGCGGCCGCCGACTTCGGCGCGTTCACGTTCGCGGTCGCGGCGATGGGCATCGGCGCGGGCACGTGGTCGTGCTTCGGCGCGCTGTTCGGACGGCATTATCCGGTCGCGTTGCGCGCGACGGCAGCGGCGCTGTTCTACGCGCTCGCGCGCGGCGTGCAGCTGCCGGTCAAGCCCGCGATCGGCGGTGCACTGGCGGCGGGTTCGTTCGCGCCGGCGCTGTGGGTCGGCATCGGTTGTGCGCTGCTGTCGGCGGTCGCCGTGTTGCTGCTGCCGCGCCGCGTGAGCGAAGCCGCGGCCGTGGCGGCGTGATGCCTGCCGATCACGCGGTGCGCGGCAGGCGCGTCATGACGTGGACCGCGAGCACGAGCAGCCACGCGAGCGAGGTCGCGACGTGCGTGACGATCCACAGCCGGCGCACCCACGGCTCGACGGCCGTCTGCAGCAGGTAGCCGCTCGCCGCCATCAGGATCGCGAGCGCCACGAGCACGAGCCCCGAGCGCCGCCGGGCCGGCGCGCCGAGGTTCGGCAGCACGTGGGCGTGCCACAGAGCGCCGAACACCACGAGCCACACGGGGGCCGCGAGCACGTGCAGATACTGCAGCGTCGGTTGCCACGGATGGTTCACGACGTCCATCGGGTTCTCGGGCGACATCAGGTACGCCATCCACCCGTAGACGAGGCCCGTCGCGGCGACGGCCGCGGTCGAGCTCCACGTGGCGGCGCGCAGCGCCGGAGTCACTTCGCCCCGAGCTGCGCGTGGATCGCGAGCACCGTCCGCACGGCGTCGACCGTTGCGCGCACGGTCAGCGTCGCACCCGCCACGGGTTGGATGCCGCGCCGCGGCTGCAACGGGTCGCCGAGATCCTTGCCCTGGAACTGCGCGTAGAAGGCCGGCCGCGGCAGGTACTCGCGCGGCTCGTCGAACGCGAGGATCTCGATGCGCAGGACCTTGCCGGTTGCGTCGAGCACGACGAGCAGCTTCTGCGCGTGCGTGCGCACGATGCGGCGGTCCACGTAGGCGTAGCCGGCGACCTTGCCGTCCTTCGTCGCGACGTAGCGTTGCACGCACGCCGGCACGGCATCGACCTTCGCGGCGTCCTTCGCGAGCTTCTGCTTCTCGGCCGAGAGCGACGCTTGCTGCGCGGTCACCGTGCACCCGGGGAATGCGAGCGCTGCTGCCTCTGCTTCGGTCGGAGTCGACCCGTTGCCCTCGGCGGGTGTCTGCGCCGCGAGCACCGCGGCGAGCAGCGTGCACGCAAGCGCGCCGCAGAACCGTCGTGCCCGATCAGGTGACCCAGGATCAGAAGACATAACCCATCGCGAGGTTGAACCGGTCGAAGGCATCGTCCCACTCCTCGAAGTCGGCCTTGAACACGATGCGGTCGTTCGGCCGCCAGTGCACGCCGAACGTCAGGATCGTGCTGTCCTGGCTCGGGTCCGCCGCGATGCCTTCGCCCATCTTCGCCTGCGTGTCGATGTGCTCGTAGCGCACGAACGGGATCACGGCCGCCTTGCCTTCCGGCCACAGCCACGGCGCCACGTCGCAGCCGAGCTCGCCGTAGGCGCCGTAGGAGCGCTCGGCGAGGTTGCGGCCGGTCGCCGTCGCGAACTGCTGCGCGTCGTCGCTGAACACCGTCGCGTAGAGGCCGCGTACGATCCACGGACCCGTGCGGAAGTCGACGTGGCCCTCGGCGATCACCGTGTCCATCTCGGGAATCGGCGTCGTGCCGCGCAAGCCGTCCTGGCCCGCCTTCTGGTAGACCACGGAGCCGCCGGCGAGCAGGTTCAGGCCGACGTGATAGTCGACCCGCAGCGCCGCCGCGATGTCGTCCGCGGCTTCGCGGTTGCCCTTCTGCCGGCCGGCTCGCAAGCCCGTGTGGTCGAACTCCTCGCCGTCGAGGCCCGTGCCGACGAACGCCCTCGCATCGAGGTCGCCGAACGTCGTGACTCCTTCGATGCCGATCTGGCGCCACGTCGTCGGCAGGATGCGAGTCTCCGTCTGCGACCGCGCCGAGGGCAGGAACAGCGTCGGCTCGTGCTGCTCGTTCACGAGGCCGACTGGCATCAGCACCATGCCGGCGCGCAGCTGCACTTGCTCGTCGAACCGGTGCTCGAGGTAGCCGAACTCGAGCGACACCTCGCCGGCGCTCGCCGTGGTTCCCGACGCGGCGGTCGTCGAGCCGTGCTCGAGCTCGACCTCCGAGTGGAACAGCCACTTCTCGTCGAACTTGTAGCCGACGTAGAGCACGGCGCGCAGCGCGTCCGCGACGTCGGTGCGCCCCGAGCCCTGCGTGAACAGCATCTCGCCGTAGCCGGCGATCGAGAGGCCCTGGTCGATCGCATAGACCTTGCGCGAGCCGGACGGCAGCGGCTTGTCGGGCTGCTGCGCCTGGGTCGCGGGTGCCTGCCCCTGCATGTTGTCGATGCGCTGGCGCAGCTCGCGGTTCTCGCGCTCGATGCGGTCGAGCCGCTGTTCGACGGTTTCTTGTGCCTGTGCGGTGGACCAGGTCAGCAGCGCCGCGATCGGAGCCGCGAGCAGTTTGTGGGTGGGGTTCGAGACGGACTTCACGGCTTGGATCGGCACGAGGGGGGACGGAAGAGTTCGAGGCCCGGGGCGCGGACGCGCCCTTGCAGCCCTCGCGTGGCACGGACGCGCACGGCGGCGCCGCGGTCCGGCGCACCCGGCAGCTCGACGACGACGGCTTCGACGCCGAGGTCCGCGCACGCCTGCGGCAGTGCGGGCTCCTGCGGCCCGAGTACGAAGCAGGCCGTCGATGCAGCGTCGGCGAGCGCCGCGCCGCGCGCGAGCACGGTCACGGCGCCGAAGTCGGCGGCGGGCAGACCGGTGCGCGGATCGAGCAGGTGCGGCACGCGCCGGCCGTCGGCGGATTCGCGGCGCTCGCCGTTGCCCGACGTCGACAGCGAACAGCCCGGTGCGAGCAGCACCTCGGCGACGATGCGTTCGCGAGCGAGCGGATGTGCGATCGGAACCCACAGCTCGCGCCCGAGCTCGCCGTCGAGTGCGATCTGGCCGCCGAAGTCGAGCAGCACCGCGAAGGCACCCGCGGCGTGCGCCGCCGCGGCCGCGCGGTCGAGTGCCAGACCCTTGCCGAACGCGTCGCAATCGAGTGCGGCGTTCGTGCTTCTGCGCTCCACGGCAGCGTCGCCGAACCGGAACCCGCCGGCGCCGACGGCCTTGCGGGCCTCGTCGAGCGCACGCGCGTCGGGCCAGCGCCCTCCGTCACGCAGGCCGTAGGCCTCGACGAGCGGGCCGACCGTCGGGTCGAACGCGAACTGCGTCTTCGCCGCGAGCGCGAACGCCCAACGCAGGTCCGCGACCGTCGCGGCATCGACCTGCACGACCTCTCCCGTACGCGCTGCGTTGATGCGTGCGACGTCGCTGTCGGCCGTCCACACGGACAGCCTGCGTTCGACGTCCGCCGCGGCGCGCAGAGCCGCTTCGCTCGCCGCGAGTGCTACCGCGTGCGTCGGCGCGTGCACTTCGACGGACAGCGTGGTGCCCATCGCGAAGACCTGGCGTTCGACGAGAGCCTGTCGTGGGGCCTGGGCCGGCATGGCGCATGCGATCGCCAGGGCGGTGACAGCGTGGAGGAGTCGCGTGTGCCGGACCATTTCTTACTGAGACGTGTTCTCAATAGTGGACGAAGGATCGGAATTCCACTCCCATCCCGATCGGTTCCGCGGCGCTTGCAGGGTGAGCTCGACGGCGGGCGGTAGCATGCCGCGACGATGCTGCGCGCGTTGCCAGTGACGCTTTGGCTCTTCGCCATGTCGTTGCCTTGCCAGGAGGCGCCCGCGTTGCACTGGCTCGCGACCGAACACCTCGGCCGGCTGACGCCGCCGCAGGCTCTCGCGCCGGTCGGGCTCGCGGGCACCGACCTCGGCGTCAGCTTTCCGTGCGGCGACCGCCTCGTGTTCCTGTTCGGCGACTCGTGGACGCTCGACCGGCGCGATTGGGACGCCGACTCGCTGGCGTCGACGGCCCTCGCGCCGCGTGCGGAAGGAACGGTGCCCGCCCTGCAGTGGCTCGTGCAACCCGGCAACCGCTTCCTGCCGCTGTCGCCGGCCGGCCTGCGGCTTCCCGGCATGGACGTGCCGGTCGAAGGCATCGTCGTCGGCGAGCGGACCTGGGTGTTCTTCTCGAGCGGCTGGGACAAGCGCACGAAGCGCCACAGCCATTCCGTGCTCGCGCGCACGGACGGGACCGACTTCGCGGCACTCGAGCTCGTGCATCGCGTGCCGACCGACAAGTTCGTCAACGTCAGCATCGTGCGCGACGGTGCGCAGCTGTGGATCTTCGGCACGGGCATCTACCGCAAGAGCAGCGTCTTCCTCGCGCGCGTCGACGCCACAGCACTGGCCGATCGCGCCGCCTGGCGCTACTGGCCCGACTTCGCGGCCGACGAAGCGACGGCGTTGCCGCTCATCGCGAGCGATTGCATCGGCGAGCTCGGCGTCCGGCTGCTGCCCGGCTCCGGGTTGTGGGCCATGACCTGCAACGCGACGACGCCGCGCGGCATCCACCTGCGCACGGCGAACGCTGCGACGGGCCCGTGGAGCGACCCCGTCGTGATCTTCGACCCGAACCGCGACCGCGGCTACGGCCATCGTATGCACCAGAAGGCGAGTGCCGTCGGGTACGACGACGGCCTGTCCGACGCGGGACGCGAGGAGGAGTGGGGCGGCGAGTACGGTCCGTACCTGGTGCCCGAGTGGTGCACGTCGCCGGCGCCGGGCGTCCATGCGCTCGTCTACACGCTCTCGACCTGGAACCCGTACACGGTCCAGCTCGTGCGCAGCCACGTCGCGGCACCCGGTGTGAGCTGGAAGCCAACGCCTTCGCGCCCTTCACCGCAGGCGCAAGAGCAGCTGCGCAATCTGGACTTCGCGGACGGCAAGCTCGCCGGCTGGCGGCACGAAGGGGAATCGTTCACGACCGCGAGGCGAATCGACGGCAGCTGGATCCTCTCGACCTTCGTACCTCCGCGCGGCGACGCCGTGCGCGGGCGCCTGTGGCAGGACTTCACGGTCGCGGAGAACCTGCGCGAGCTGCGCGGCTTCGTGCACGGCGGCAGCGAGTCCGTGCAGCTGTGGCGCGGCGACGAGCTGCTGCGCTGCACGCGCGGCCGGCGCACGAACGACGTCGAGACCGCGTTCCACTGGCAGCTCGAGGAATACCGCGGCGAGTCGCTGCGTCTCGTGATCGCCGACGACTCGACTGCGCCGTGGGGCTTCGTCAGCGTGCGCGGGCTCTCGGTCGTCGAGTAGCCGCGCGGCAACGCGCGGCGCCGCCGCCGCGCGCGCGGAACGGCAGCCCCGCACTTCTCCAGGCGCCTCCCGCTACCTACGCTGCGCGCGCCCTCGCCAGCCACCTCGGGCTGGCGCTCTCCGTTTGCAGGCGCCGATGCCGGGAACCCACCGCTGGAAGTTGTTCGCGATGATGGTCCTCCAGTTCTTCATCTGGGGGTCATGGCTTCCGCTGATCTTCGACTACCTGCCGAGCCTCGGGTTCACGGACGGCGAGATCTCCGCGATCCTCGACGCGTTCCCGATCGCGGCGATCGTCGGCATGCTGTTCAGCAACCAGTTCGCCGACCGCAACTTCGCCGCCGAGAAGTTCCTCGCGGCGAGCCACCTGGTCGGCGGGCTCGCGCTGCTGGGGCTCGGCTTCACGCGCGACTTCTGGCCGTTCGTGTGCCTGATGTACGTGCACTGCCTGCTCTACGTGCCGACGATCTCGATCACGAATGCGATCGCGTTCACGCACCTGAAGGACGCGCAGCGGGAGTTCGGCATCGTTCGCATGGGCGGCACGATCGGCTGGATCATGGCGGCGTGGCCCTTCGCGTTCCTGTTCGTCGACTGGTCCGCCGTCGCGGCCGTGGACACGGACGGCTTCTTCGCCTGGATCGGCGAAGCGCTGGCGCACCCGCTGCAGGGTGATGCCGCGAAAGCGGCGACGAGGTGGACGTTCCTCGTCGGCGGCGTTGCGTCGCTGCTGCTCGCGTTGCTGTCGTTGTCGCTGCCGCACACGCCGCCGCGCGCGACCGAGAGCCTCGCGTGGGCGAAGGCGTTCCGGTTGCTCGGCCACCCGTTCGTGCTCGTGTTGTGGGTCGTCGCGTTCGTCGACTCGTTCGTGCACAACTGCTACTTCAACTGGACCGGCTCCTTCCTCGGCAGCCCGGAGGTCGGCATCCCGCGCAACTGGATCATGCCGGTCATGAGCATCGGTCAGGTCGCCGAGATCCTGACGATGGCCGTGCTCGGGCTCGTTCTCAAGCGGCTCGGCTGGCGCTGGACGATGACGGTCGGCGTGCTGGGCCACGCGGCGAGGTTCTACGTGTTCGCGCACTTCCCGCAGCACGCGTGGCTCGTCATCGTCGTCAACGTGCTGCACGGCGTCTGCTACGCGTTCTTCTTCGCGACCGTCTACATCTTCGTCGACACCTACCTGCCGAAGGACATCCGCAGCAGCGCGCAGGGCCTGTTCAACCTGATGATCCTCGGCGGCGGCGCGCTCGTCGCGAACACGTGGTGCGGTGACATCAAGGACGGTTTCACGACGAAGATGCCGAACGTCGCGGACCCGACGAAGCTCGACAGCGTCGTCGATTGGCACGGCCTGTTCGAGCTGCCGATGTACATCGCGCTCGTCGCTGCCGGCGTGCTCCTCTTCGCGTTCAAGCCGCCCGTTGCGACCACGCACACTGCGCCTGACGACGCGGCGTGAGCGCGGTGCACACCTGACGCTGCGCGGACCCTACGCGCCGAACCCTAAGCGTAGTACTTGCCGAAGCGGTTCTGCAGGAAGGCGTCGTAGTCGACGTTCTCCATCTTGAGCAGACCCGAGCTCGGCAGCTTGCCCGCGCGCAGCATGTCGACGATCGCGGTCACGCCGGCGGCCGTCGTGATCTGGATGCCGCTCCAGTTGTCGGTGTCGATCTGCTGGTGGTAGATCGTCTTCGCGTAGATGCGCTCCGTCAGCCGGCCCAGGTACTTCCCCGTCGCGCTGACGAAGATCACGATCTGGTCCTGGAACGTCGCCGGCAGGCTCTTGTCGAAGATGTCGCGCAACAGCCCCTGCTGGTCCTGCATCTGCAGATCCTGCAGCAGGAACTTCATGAGCTCGCAGTGGCCCGGGTAGCGGATCGTCTTGTAGTTGACGTTCTTGACGCGGTCCTTCAGCGTGATCGCGAGCGTGCCGAGGCCGCCCGAGGTGTTGAACGCTTCGTAGTCGACGCCGTCGATCGTGAGCCGCTCGAGCTGCTCGAGCGGCGGCACGGTCGTGAGCTGGCCCTGCTCGACCGATTCGCACGGGTTGCAGTACTCGTTGATGAGCCCTTCCGTGCTCCAGCTCAGGTTGTACTTGAGACGGTTGCTCGGGTAGCGCGGCAAGGCGCCGACGCGCAGGCGGAGGTCGCTGACGGCCGTCATCGAGCGCATCAGGTGGTTCGCGACGATCGTGATGAAACCGGGCGCGAGCCCGCACTGCGGCGCGAACAGCGTCTTGCTGTTCTCGGCCATCTCCTTGACCCGATGCGTCACCTCGACGTCCTCGGTCAGGTCGAAGTAATGCACGCCGAGCGCCTTGCTGCGCTGCGCGATCAGCGGGTTGCAGTGGTAGGGTGCACAGCTGATCACGGCCCATGCACCTTTCAGCAGCGCGTCGAGGCTCTTGCTGTCGCCGAAGTCGACGACCTGGCCGCGCACCTGCGGATACCTGCGCGTGACCACGTCGATCGCCGTCTGCGCGGCGTCGCCGATGCGCACCGAGTAGTCGCCGCAGGTGGCCATCAGGTGGCAGACCATGCGCCCGATCGTGCCGGCGCCGAGGATGACGAGGTCGTTCATGTCGTGGTGATCGGCTTGGGTGTTCGGCCAGTGACCGGCGAGGGTGCGGCGGGGCAGTGCGCTTGCGGCGGGGCATTGTTCGGCGCGGGCACCCCGCGCGCAAGCGTCGTGACCATGGCCGCGCGAATGCAGAGTGCACGCGCGCCAGCGCGGGCGGTTTCAGCGCGGCTTCCTGCCGACGACGATGCTGATCCAGGCGTCGTCCATCGCGCCGCGCTGCACGCGCCGGAACACGCCGTTGCCGGTGCCCGACGCGATGTCCGTGCTCTCCCAGAGCACCTGCACGTCCTCGAAGCCCGCCTCCGTGAACAGCTCGCGCAGCTCGGGCAGCGTCCAGAGCCGCCAGTCGTAGACGAACGCGTCGCGCATCCGGCTGCCGTCCTTGAACTCGAAGTGGATCGCGCACGTGATCCCGTGCGTGATCGGGTCGAAGCAGCGCTGCTCCCAGTGGTAGACGAAGTTGCCGTGCCGCAGCCTGTCGGTCTTCTGCTGGATCACGTCGGGTCCGCCCCACGCATCGAGGAACAGGAGGCCGCCGGGCTTCAGCGAGCGGTGGCAGTTGCGCACGTAGTCGCCGAGCACCTGCCGCGTCTTGAACACCGAGTAGCTGAAGTTCAGCGCGAGGATCGCGTCGGCCAGCGGCCTGCGCACGTCGAGCACGTCCTTCTGCAGCAGCGAGAGGCGCGTCTGCTGCTCGGCGTTCAACAGCTTCTTCACGTTGTGCATGCGCGCCCACGCGAGCGTCTGCCAGTGCTGGTCGACGCCGATCGCGCGGTTCTCCTTGTGGCGCAGGATGTGGTGGCACGCGAGCACGGCCGTGCCGCAGAAGTCCTCGCGCAGCACCCGCAGCGGCCGGCCCGTCAGCTTCAGGAACCAGCGTGCATAGAACGCTGCGTCGAGTGCTGGCGCCTGCACCGCGCGTTCGTAGAGCACGTGCCGGTCGGCGTTGCGGGCAGTGAGCTTCTGCTTGCGAACGGTGCGTGCGGGAGGGGGCTTCCGGCGAGCGGCCATCCGCATGTGGTAGCGAACGCACGGCCGCGACTCCACCGTGCTCTGGCCCCGCCGACGGCGGCCGGCCTGGCCGGATCCCGCGTGACCGGGCACCTTGCGGGGGCTATCGGTTCCCGGCTGGTCCGAGGTGCCTTGCCCCCGCACCCGCTGCCGGCCGCCAGCACTGCCTTCTTGCCTCTCCCTGTAGGTGCTGCATGAACTCGCGTCCGTCGCTGCGTTGCTCGGTGGTCTCCCTGTCGATTGTCGGTCTCTTGTCCGCGCGCACTGCGGCACAGTGCTCGACGCAGTGGTTGCCGGGGCAGGGCCTTCCTGGCGCGAACGGCTACGTAGGTGCGACGACAGAGTGGGATCCCGACGGTCCTGGTCCGCAACAACCCGTGCTCGTGCTCGCCGGCGACTTCTCGCGCGCAGGTTCTGTCTCGGCGAACAGGATCGCGACCTGGGATCCCCTGGCCCGCGTCTGGTCGTCGCTCGGTCTCGGGATCGGTTCCGTGACGGGCGACTTCGTGAAGGCGCTCGTGACGTTGCCGAACGGCGATCTCGTGGCCGCGGGCTTCTTCATCAGTGCCGGCGGTGCGGGCGCGGCCTGCATTGCGCGCTGGAATGGCACGGGTTGGTCGCCGGTGGGCTCGGGAATCACCGGACCAGTGAACACGCTGACGATCCTGCCGAACGGGGACCTCGTCGCGGGTGGTTCCTTCTCGAGCGCCGGAGGAGCGGGTGCTGCCAACATCGCGCGCTGGGACGGCACCAGCTGGTCCGCGTTGGGCGCCGGAATGAACGGCCCCGTGTTCTCGCTGACCGCGTTGCCGAACGGCCACCTCGTGGCCGGAGGTGCGTTCACCACCGCGGGAGGCGTGACCGCCAACCACGTCGCGCGTTGGGATGGCACGAGTTGGTCGGCTCTCGGCGCCGGCGTCGACAACGACGTGCTTGCCTTGAAGACCCTGCCGAACGGCGACGTCGTGGCGGGTGGCGGTTTCGGCACCGCGGGAGGAGTGGGTGCCAACCGGATTGCGCGCTGGGATGGCATCGCCTGGTCGGCGCTCGGTTCGGGCACCAATGACGTCGTGTTGGCATTGACCACGTTGCCGAACGGCGACCTCGTGGCAGGTGGTTCCTTCACCTCGGCCGGCGCAGCGAGCGCGAATCACGTCGCGCGTTGGGATGGCACGAGTTGGTCGGCTCTCGGTTCGGGAGTCCCCAGCTCCGTGTGCACTCTGTCGATTCTGTGGACAGGGGACCTCGTGGCCGGTTCTTCGGTCGTCCCGACGTTCGGATTCGTCGCCGACTTCGTCTGGCGGTTCGTGGGTACGCACTGGGCGTCCCTGGGAGAAGGGACCAACGGTCCCGTCTGGGCGCTGAGGACGCTGCCGGACGGGGACCTGCTGGTCGGCGGATCCTTCACGATTGCGGGAGGCGAGAATGCCTCCGGCATCGCGCGCTCGGACGACGGGAACTGGTCCGCGCTCGGCTCGGGGTTGGACGGCGGGGTCCTCGCCCTGACGCAGCTTCCGAACGGGGATCTCGTGGCAGGTGGCGGCTTCACCAGGGCCGGTGGATCGAGTGCCAACTACATCGCCCGCTGGGATGGCGCGAACTGGTCGGCCATGGGCTCGGGGATGAACGAGCAGGTCACTTCCCTGGCGGTGCTGCCGAACGGGGACCTCGTGGCCGGCGGTGTCTTCTGGACGGCGGGCGGCGTGAGTGCCAATGGGATTGCGCGATGGGATGGCACGAGCTGGTCGGCGCTGGGTTCGGGACTGGTCGGCAGCGTGCACGCGCTGGTGACGCTGCCCAACGGGGATCTGGTCGTGGGCGGCTTGTTCTTCACGGCGGGGGGCGTGAACGCGAACCTGATTGCGCGCTGGGACGGCACGAGCTGGTCGGCCTTGGGTTCTGGACTGGGTGGGTCGTTCCCTGTGAGTGTGGCCGCGCTCGTGACGCTGCCGAACGGGGACGTCCTCGCGGCTGGCAGTTTCACAATAGCGGGAGGCGTGAGCGCCCACGGCATCGCGCGCTGGAATGGTGCGAGTTGGTCGGGGCTGGGAACGGGAACGGGCACCCAGGTGCGCTCCCTCGTGGTGCTGCCGAACGGGGACCTCGTGGCCAGTGGGCTCTTCCCCACACTGGGTGGACCGGGTGTCGGCGTCTTTGCGCGCTTCGATGGCGCGAGCTGGACGACGCTCGGTGTGGCGACGAGTGGCCAAGCGTTGGCCCTCGCGACGCTGCCGAACGGAGACCTCGTCGCGGGCGGCGCGTTCACGCACGTCAACGGGTCGATGTCGTTCCACCTGGCACAGCTCACGACTACCTGCCCTGCAACCGCTGTCCCGTTCGGCGCCGGCTGCACGGGCTCCGGCGGGCTCAACGCGCTCGCGGCGA
This sequence comes from Planctomycetota bacterium, assembly GCA_036376355.1. Classification (GTDB taxonomy): domain Bacteria; phylum Planctomycetota; class UBA1135; order UBA1135; family UBA2386; genus DASVAL01. Next base: position 22,975 of record DASVAL010000108.1, on the reverse strand, counting down.
CGACGCTGCCGTGGACCGGCGCGACCTTCCGTTCCGTCGCGACCGGCATGCCGAACAACGGCCTCGCGCTCTCGGTCGTCGGCTTCGCGACGCTGTCGATCCCGCTGTCGTCGATCCTGCCGCAGGGAGTGCCGGGCTGCACGCTGCTCGTGAGCCCCGATCTGCTCGAGCTGCACCTGCCCGCGGCCGGCAGTGTGTCGACGCAGCTCGCGCTGCCGAACGCCGTCGTGCTCGCGGGCCAGGTCTTCCATCAGCAGGTCGTGCCGCTCGAGCTCGGTGTTCCAGGCATCACGGCGCTCACGAGCACGAACGCGCTCACACTGACGATCGGTTCGTTCTGAGCCCTGCCGCCCGAGCCATGACCTCACCTCCCTCGCTGCTGTTCCTCGCGTTGCTGCTGCAGTGGAGCGTCTCGCTCGTCCAGAGCGCCTCTGCTCAATGTGCGACGCCGTGGCTGCCGGGTCTGGGCGTTCCCGGCGCGACCGGCCAGGTGCTCGCGACGACGCTCTGGGACGCCGATGGTCCGGGTCCGGGGCAGCCGGTGATCGTGCTCGGCGGCAGCAGTATCTCGGTCGCGGGCACGGCCGCTGCGAACAACATTGCCACCTGGGATCCGGTGTCCGGCGTCTGGTCGGCGCTCGGGTCCGGGATCAATGGTGCCGTGTTCGCCCTGACGACGCTGCCGAACGGCGACCTCGTCGCCGGTGGCGCCTTCTGGGCTGCAGGTGGCGTCGCCGCCCACAACGTGGCGCGTTGGAATGGCACGGGCTGGGCTGCGCTCGGGTGGACGAACCAGCTCGTGTTTGCCCTGACCGTGCTGCCGAACGGGGACCTGGTCGCGGGTGGCAGGTTCACCATCGCGGGAGGAGCGAGTGCCAACTACATCGCGCGCTGGGATGGCACGAGCTGGTCGTCGCTCGGCTCGGGCATGAACGGCGATGTGGATGCCCTGACCGTGCTGCCGAACGGCGATCTCGTCGCGGGTGGTCAGTTCACGACCGCGGGGGGCGTGAGTACGAACCACATCGCACGCTGGGATGGTACGAACTGGTGGCCGCTGGGTTCGGGGGCTTCGGGCCCCGTGTTCGCGCTGCAGACCATGCCGAATGGGGACCTCGCGGTGGGCGGTGATTTCGCAACTGCGGGCGCCGTCATTGCGAGCCGGATTGCGCGCTGGGACGGCATCGCGTGGTCGGCACTGGGTTCGGGCACGAATGGTGTCGTGGCGTCGCTGGCCGTGTTGCCGAACGGCCACCTCGTGGCGGGCGGTGGTTTCAACCAGGCCGGCGCCGTGAGCGCGAACCACGTCGCTCGCTGGGATGGCACGAACTGGTCGGCGCTGAGTTCGGGGATGGGGTCGCTCATCGCTTCCCTCGCGCCGAGCGTGTCCACGCTCGTGGTGCTGCCGAACGGGCACCTCGTGGCGGGTGGAACTTTCGACACTGCCGGGGCAAGAGGCGCCAACAACCTCGCGCGCTGGGATGGTGCACGCTGGTCGGCTCTGGCCAGGGGGACGAACAACCGCGTCGATGCCCTGCTGACGTTGCCGAACGGGGATCTCGTTGCGGGTGGTAGCTTCACGATTGCGGGCGGCGCGAGTGCCGCCTGCATCGCGCGCTGGGATGGCTCGACGTGGTTGCCACTGGGTGGTGGCTTCCAGCCATCACCGCTGCCTCCGAAGGTACTCGCGCTCGCAGTGCTGCCGAACGGGGATCTCGTTGCGGGTGGCAGGTTCAGCAGCGTGGGGGCAGTGAGTGCCAACCACATCGCGCGCTGGAATGGCAACGATTGGTCGGCCCTCGGTTCGGGGATGGACAACGAGGTGTACGCGCTCGCGGTGCTACCGAACGGCGACCTCGTCGCCGGTGGTGGCTTCACGACTGCAGGCGGCGTGAGCGCCAGCGGTATTGCGCGCTGGGACGGCACGAGCTGGTCGGCGATGGGTTCGGGAATGGGTGGCTACGCGACCGTGCAAACGCTCGCGGTGCTGCCGAACGGGGACCTCGTCGCGGGTGGGCTGTTCAGCAGTGCGGGGGGCGTCAGCGCGAGCCACATCGCGCGCTGGGATGGCACGAGCTGGTCGGCGGTGGGTTCGGGGCTGAACAACTACGCGCTTGCGCTGGTGACGCTGCCGAACGGGGATCTCGTCGCGGGTGGGGTGTTCACCACCGCCGGTGGCGTGAATGCCAATCGCATCGCGCGCTGGGATGGCACGAGCTGGTCGGCGCTCGGCGCGGGGATGGGTTCGTACGCGGTCGTGTACGCGCTCACAGTGCTGCCGAACGCGGACATCGTCGCGGCTGGTCAGTTCCTCAATGCCGGCGGCGTGCGTCGCTGGAATGGCGCGACCTGGTCGGCGCTCGATGGGGGGATCGACTACGAGGTGCGTGCCCTCGCAACGCTGCCGAACGGGGACCTCGTCGCCGGTGGTCCGTTCAGGGTGGTCAACGGTTCGGTGTCCGCCTACCTCGCGCAGCTCACGACGACGTGCCCCGCGACGGCGGTCGCGTTCGGTGCCGGCTGCACGGGCTCCGGCGGGCTCAACGCGCTCGCGGCGACGACGCTGCCGTGGACCGGCGCGACCTTCCGTTCCGTCGCGACCGGCATGCCGAACAACGGCCTCGCGCTATCGGTCGTCGGCTTCGCGACGCTGTCGATCCCGCTGCCGTCGATCCTGCCGCAGGGAATGCCGGGCTGCTCGCTGCTCGTGAGCCCCGACCTGCTCGAGCTGCACCTGCCCGCGGCCGGCAGCGTGCCGACGCAGCTCGCGCTGCCGAACGCCGTGGCTCTCGCGGGCCAGGCCTTCCATCAGCAGATCGTGCCGCTCGAGCTCGGTGTTCCTGGCATCACGGCGCTCACGAGCACGAACGCGCTCACGCTGACGATCGGTTCGTTCTGAACGATGCTCCGCTCTCCATCCATGACCTCACGTCCCGCACTGCTCTCCTTCTCGCTGCTCCTGCCGTTGCTCGCCGGTGCGGTAACGGAGTGCACCTCTGCGCAGTGCACGACGCCGTGGCTGCCGGGCAAGGGCCTGCCGGGCACGAACGGCGCTGTGCGTGCGACAACGCCCTGGGATCCCGATGGTCCTGGTCCGATGCAATCCGTGCTGGTCTTCGGCGGCAGCTTCACGTTCGCGGGCACGGTCGCGGCGGCCAGCATCGCGACCTGGGATCCGGTGTTCGGCAACTGGTCCGCGCTCGGGTCGGGGATCGATGGCACGGTGTTCGCCCTCGCGACGCTGCCGAACGGAGACCTCGTGGCCGGGGGCAACTTCACGAGTGCCGGCGGAGCGAGCGCCTTCCACGTTGCGCGTTGGAGCGGCATCGGCTGGTTGCCACTCGGCGCGGGGCTGGGCAGCCCCGTGCGCGCGCTCACGACGCTGCCGAACGGCGACCTCGTCGCGGGCATCGACTTCGTGCTGACGGGCGGCGCGACTGTCCTCTACCTCACGCGCTGGGACGGGACGAGCTGGTCGCCGTTGGCCACCGCGCTGAACAGCAGCGTGTCCGCGCTGACCACGCTGCCGAACGGGGATCTCGTCGTGGGTGGCCAGTTCAGCTCCGTCGGCGGAGTCGGTGCCACCAACATCGCGCGCTGGGATGGCACGACCTGGTCGGCGCTGGGCACCGGGCTGAACAGCGGCGTGTCTGCGCTGACCACGCTGCCGAACGGGGATCTCGTGGCCGGTGGCGTGTTCAACACGGCCGGCGGAGTCGGTGCGAACCGGATCGCACGCTGGGATGGCACGAGCTGGTCGGCACTGGGCGCGGGTACGAATGGTCCCGTGTTGGCGCTGACCACGCTGTCGAACGGCGACCTCGTCGCGGGCGGGGACTTCACGTTCGCAGGAGGAGCGGGTGCAAACCGCATCGCGCGTTGGGACGGCGCGAGCTGGTCGGCGTTCGGCTCCGGAGTCCACAGCAGCGTGCTCACCGTGGCGGCGCTCGCGACCGGGGATCTCGTGGCCGGTGCTTCGCTGACCGCGGCGGGCGGAGCCGGTGCCGACCACATCGTGCGGTGGGATGGTGCGCAGTGGTCCGCGCTCGAGCAGGGCACGAACCGCGAGGTCCACGCGCTGAAGTCGCTGCCGAACGGGGACCTCGTCGCTGGCGGATCGTTCACGGTCGCCGGCGGCGTGAGTGCCGCCCGCATCGCGCGCCTGGACGCCGGGGGCTGGTCGGCCTTGGGTTCGGGCATGAACGACTCGGTGCGCTCGCTGGCGCTGCTGACGAACGGGGACGTCGTCGCAGGTGGTGCGTTCACGACCGCCGGCGGTGCCGGCGCCAACTTCATCGCGCGCTGGAATGGCGCGAGCTGGTCGGCCCTGGGTGCTGGCATGGACGACGACGTGTTGGCGCTGGCGGCGCTGCCGAACGGCCACCTCGTGGCTGGTGGTTACTTCACGGCGGCGGGAGGCGTCGCTGTCGATCGCATCGCGCGCTGGGACGGCACGAGCTGGTCGTCGCTGGGTTCGGGAGTCGGTGGGTTCGCGACTGCGAGGGTGCATGCGCTCGTGGTGATGCCGAACGGGGACGTCGTCGCCGGCGGCTTGTTCACGACCGCGGGCGGTGCCACCGTGAACAACGTCGCGCGCTGGAATGGCACGGGCTGGGCGCCGCTCGGAGCAGGAACGAACGGGTCGGTGAACGCGCTCGCCGTGCTGGCCAACGGCGACCTCGTCGCGGGCGGTTCCTTCACGACGGCCGGCGTCGCGTTCGTGGGCCACGTCGCGCGGTGGGATGGCGCGAACTGGTTGCCGCTCGGCTCGGGCCTGAACTGGACCGTGCATTCGCTGGCTCCGTTGCCGAACGACGACCTCGTCGCCGGTGGTGAGTTCACGTCCGCGGGGTTCGGGACTGCGAACCACATCGCGCGCTGGAACGGCACGCTGTGGTCGGAGCTCGGTGCCGGGACGACCGGGCCGGTTCATGCGCTGGCGACGCTGGCGGACGGCGACGTCGTCGCAGGCGGCCGGTTCCTGCACGCCGATCTCGCGGTGAGCGCCTGGGTCGCGCGGCTCACGACCACGTGCCCCGCAACCTCGGTCTCGTTCGGCGCCGGTTGCGCGGGCTCCGGCGGGCCCAACGTGCTCTCGGCGACGGCGCTGCCGTGGACCGGTGCGACGTTCCGTTCCGTCGCGACCGGCATGCCAGCGACCGGGCTCGCGCTCTCGGTGCTCGGCTTCTCGACGCTGTCGATTCCGCTGTCTGCGATCCTGCCGCAAGGTGTGCCGGGCTGCTCGCTGTTCGTGAGCCCCGACCTGCTCGAGCTCCAGTTGCCCGCGGCCGGCAGCGTGGCGACGCAGCTCGCCGTGCCGAACGCCGTCGTGCTCGTGGGCCAGGTCTTCCACCAGCAGGTCGTGCCGCTCGAGCTCGGTGCTGCAGGCATCACGGCCCTCACGAGCACGAACGCACTGGCGCTGACGATCGGCTCCTTTTGACCGCTGCTCCCGCGCTGCTACCGCGCCAGCGGCGGCGCCGCTTCCTTGCACTGCGCACTGCCGAGGCGCGTGGCGTGCGCCTTCTGCTGCGACGCGTCGGGCGTCCACGGCCCGAAGTCCGAGTCGAGGTGCAGCAGCAGCACGGTGTCGGCGTCGGCTTCGTGGCGCGGTTTCGGCTCGAACTTCGGCCCCGAATAGCGCGCCACCTTCGACAGCCGCACCTCGTCGATCGCGCCGGTGAAGTGCGACGTCGGCGCGCCGGCCTTGGTCGTGTCCGCGCCGATGAACAGCGGCAGGTTGTTCGCCTTGCGCTTGCCCTTCGCGTCCACCTCGGCGGCGAGCTCGCCGTCGACGTAGCAGCGCACCTTGCTGCCGTCGAACACCCCGGCCACGTGATGCCACTCGTCGGGCGTCAGCGGATCCTTGCGCCCGGCCCGCACGTAGCCATCCCCGATCCAGACGGAGAACTCCGCGATGCCGTCGCTGCAGAAGAGCGCGTACTCGCTGCTCTCGGTCTTCGCGAGCAGGCCGCGCCGGCCCTTGAAGTCCTGGCCGCGCAGCCACGTCTCGATCGTGAACGGCCCGTCGGGCAACGGCAGCTGCGAGGCCGCGACGCGCAGGCAGCCCGACTTGCCGTCGAGCACGAGCACCCCTTCGCGCGCCTGCGCAGCGGCGCCGAGATCGGCCGGCGGCGGCAGCTCGAGCGGGAACTCGCGCACCGGCAGTGGAACGCGGCGGTCCTTCGCGAGGTAGTCGCAGCGCAGCTGCAGGATGGGCAGCGCATACGGGAGCTTCGGGTCGGCAGCGCGCTGGACGGCGAACCTCGTGGTCGCGCTCTTGCCGGGCGGCACGACGAGGTGCTGGTGGTCGGGGCTGAACACCCAGCCGTTGTCGGGCGTCGAGACGAGCTCGAGATCGATCGCGCGCGTCGCCGGGTTGTCGCAGCGCAGCGTGATCACGGCGTCGACGCTGCCGTCGCTGCTCACGGGTTCGCCGGAGCCGGCCGCGACACACTCGGTCAGCACGGGCTTCAGGCGTGTGTGCACGAGATCGACGTCCTCGCTCAGTTGGCCGGTGATCTGCTGCGGATCCATCACGGTGCCGACCGGGAGTGCGGCGACCGTGATGCCCTGCGGCCGCACGGTGACGACGTGGAACTGGTGCAGGTAACCCGCGGCAGGTGCTTCGAACTCGAGCGACGCGCCGACCGAGGCGACGGTGTAGTACTGGATGCCGTCCTTCGTGCCGTCGTAGCGCATGCGGTGGATGTGTCCCGCGAACACGGCCGTGACGTTGCCGTTCTTCGCGAGCAGCGCGTGCACGCGTTCCCAGTCGGTGCCGTACTGCGCGAGCCAGCGCGGGTGGTGCAGGAACACGAACACGTGCCGCGCGCCCTTCGCCTTCTGCAGCGTCTCGGTGAGCCAGTCGAACTGCGCTTCGCTGATGCGCTGGCACTCGGGCTTGTTGAAGTTCTTCTCGCCGGTCGTCGGGTTGCCCTCGTCGGAGTAGAGCACGACGAACCAGCACTTCTTGTGCTGCACCGCGTACCAGAGCGGGCCGAACACGGTCTCGAAGTTGCGCTCGTGCTCGCCGGGCGGCTTGTCAGGGCCGCGCCAGTAGACGTCGTGATTGCCGGCGACCGGGAACCACGGCATGCGCAGCTTGGCCATCGCGGCCTTGTACTCGGCGGCCTGCGCGCGCCACGCGTCGTTCGCGTTGTAGCCGTTGACGAGATCGCCGACGGTCATCACGAGATCCGGGTCGAGCAGGTTCGTGTCGGCGACGGCCTGCTTGAGCACCTCGATGCCCTCGACGGGACCGCCCGTGCGATCGCCGTAGACGACGAAGCCGAACGCGTCCTCCTCCTTCGGCAGCTTCAGCAGCTCGCGGCCCGTCGGACGGTTCGTGAGCACGCGCGGTGTGTCCTGCGTCATTGCCGCCGCGAGGGCGAGCGCCAGCACGAGCGGGAATGCGAGAGGGGCGGTCATGCGCAGCAGCTTCGCGATTGGCCGGCCGAAGGGAAGGCCCTGCTGCTGATCTGCCCGTGCCACGCGGCATGCGTGAGAAGTAGCTCGCGTGGCCGCACGGCGGCCGGTCGCGCCAAACGTTGAATGCCCGTAACATCCGGCGTGCCCGCCGTGTCGAAGCGCGTTGGGCGCGGGCGACACACACCTTGCCCACGGCCGCGAGTCCCTATGCGCACCCTCTCCCTCGGCGCCCTCTTCCTCTGCTTCGCCGTCGGCGCGGCTCGCATCCCGGCCCGATGCTCGACGCAATGGCTGCCGGGTCAGGGCATTCGCGGGCGCCGACGGGGATGTCTTCGCGACGACGCTCTGGGATCCCGATGGCGCCGGTCCGGTCGATCCCGCTCGCCGACGCGCTGACCGCGCTCGCGGAGTTCCCGCCCGACGACGAGCCGCACGAGGTCTGGCTGATGCACCCGCACCCGCCACCGCGCGGCACGGCTGCAGCGATCGCGCGGAAGTGGCTCCGCATGACGCAGCGCGCCGGGCCGGGCAAGCCTGGGCAAACGGGGCAAGCGGGGCAAGCGGCCCGGAATCTGGCCGGCGCGCGCCGTGAGCATTAGCCTTGCCGCGAGATTCGCGCCCACGAGGAGGGCTCCATGAAACAGATCCACGCTACCAAGTGCACTGCGCTGGTCGCCGTACTCGCTGCCACTCTGGCCGCGAGCGCCGCGGCGCAGCAGTTCGAGACGCCGTTCCGGGTGCAGGCCGGCGGCGCACCGATCAACGTCGAGATCGGTCACGCGGCTCCCTACGTCGTCGACTTCGACGGCGACGGCGTGCGCGACCTGCTCGTCGGCCAGTTCGGCCAGGGTCGTTGCCGCATCTACAAGAACACCGGCACGAACGCAGCGCCGCAGTTCGGCGAGTTCACGTTCCTGGAAGCCGGAGACAAGGTCGCCGAAGTCGCGGCTGGTTGATGCGTCGGCTTCGGTCCGCAGTTGGCGGACCTGAACGGCGACGGCCACGCCGACATGATCAGTGGCTCCTACTGGCCCGGAGACATCACCGTGTTCTTCGGTCAGGGCGCGGGCAAGTTCGCCGCGGGTGAGTTCCTGAAGGACCCCGCCGGCAAGAACGCGAACGCGGGCCCGCCGTGGGAGAGTGAACGGAAGCCGCAGATGGACAGCCTTGCCGCTGCGCCGTGGCTCGTCGACTGGGACGCCGACGGCGATCTCGATCTGCTGGTCGGCAACATCGAGGGCCACGTCGTGCTGCTCGCGAACGACGGCAACGCCAGGTCGCCGAAGTTCGTGCGCAAGGGCCCGATCGAAGCGGGTGGGCAGGTGCTCGACGTCGACAACAACGACGCGGGCCCGACCACGGCCGACTGGGACGGCGACGGCCTGTGGGACCTGATCGTCGGCGGTGGCGCCGGCACGGTGAAGTTCTTCCGCAACGAGGGCACGAAGCAGGCCCCGAAGCTCGCCGCGGGCGTCGAGCTCGTGAGGGGCAAGGGCCACGTTGCTCCCGCGAGCGGAGAAGAACCGAAGCTGCCCGCATCGCGCGTGAAGCCGCACGTCTGCGACTGGAACGGCGACGGCACGCTCGACCTGCTGGTCGGCGACTTCGCGAGCCTCAAGGGGCCCGAGCCGCAGTTGACGAGCGAGCAGAAGGCCACGAAGGCGAAGCTCGAGAAGGAGATGCAGGCCAACAGCGAAGCGATGGGCAAGCTGTTCGCGAAGTGCGACAACGAGCCCGACAAGCTCGCCGGCGAGGACAAGAAGGAGTGGGAAGCGGTCCAGAAGCGGTCGTCGGAGCTCTGGAAGGAGCTCACGCCGCTGCAGGCCGAACGCCGGCCCTCGGGTTTCGTGTGGGTCTACCTGCGCAAGCCGCCGACCAAGGCCGCCGCGAACGAACGCTGAGATCGTGCTGCAGGCTGCGAGCGCTCGCAGCCTGTCAGCCGGTCGCCGGCAGGTCGTGCACGGAGAGCAGCCCGTGCCGCCGCCAGCCGATCGTCAGCATCCACGAGCGAGCGTCCGTTGTCGGACGCTCGATCGTGTCGAGACCGCGAACGGTGACTCGTTCGCGGAACCCGGCGAACCACGGCGCTGACGTGAAGGTGTCGATCGGCGCGGGCACGGAGACCTCGCGGCCTTCGGCTGCGTGCTTCTTGCCGTTGGCCAGTACGTAGCAGAGCGCGTTGCGGACCTCGCGCGGGGACTTCAGGATGCGGTCGTGGTAGCGGTCCGCGAACACCTTGCCGCGGCGGTGCCAGAGCCTGTTCAGCGCGCGAGCGATCCGGATCGCGAGACCCTGCAGACCGCGCCGCAGGGCGGTGCGGTCTGGAGCTTCGACGATCAGGTGCAGGTGGTCGTTCAGGACCGCGTAGTGGCACAGCCGGAAGCCGAACCGGTCCTTGCCCTTCACGAAGGCCGCGCGCAGGGCGGCGTACTCGGCCTTCTGCCGCAGCCGCGGGAGGTGCTGGCGCAGCTTCAGCGTCACGTGCGCCGGGAAACGCATCGCGAGCGCGGGGCGCTCGCGGTGCGACACCCCGGCCACGCCGTTCTTCGGCTTGCGACCCGAGCCCTCGCGAGGGCCGCCCCAGTTCTTGAACGGGAGCTCACGTTGCTTCGGCTTCCGGCTTCGGGTCACTCTGGCCTTCATCCTGGCCTTCATCTTGGTGGGGCACTAATCGTATCGCCGCTGCCAGGCCATGTCAAACAGCTCCGCTGGCATGGAACTGGGACGGGGGCTCGCGTCCCACACGGCGCCCCACGGCGCCGCAGGCGCCGTGGGGCGCCGTGCGGAACGGATCTTTCTGCAGGCCCGCACGCCTGCCCGCGCATAGTCTGTTCGCGTGAGCCGCAGTGGACCTTCCCCGAACGACCCGCCCCCCAGGAGCCAGCCACTGCGCATCGGCATCGTCGGCGCCGGCCGCAGCCACCAGGGCATCGGCCCGTACCACGCGGAGGCCTTCGAGGCAGCAGGCGCGAGGGTCGCCGCCGTCTCTGGGCGCGACCTGGTCAGCGCGCAGCGCGCCGCGACCGCGCTCGCCGCGAGGTTCGGCCATCCGGTGACGGCGGCTCCTGACCCTCGCTCGCTCGCGGCCAGCGTCGACGCGCTCGTCGTCGCTTCGCCTCACGCGGTCCACCTCGAGGGCCTCGATGCCGCCCTGGCGGCCGGCGTGCCGTGCCTGTGCGAGAAGCCTCTCGTCTCCTGGCCCGACGCGGAGGCCGGCCTCGCGCGCATCCGGCAGTTCCGGGACAGGGGCCTGCTGCTCGTCGAGAACTGCCAGTGGCCGTTCGTGCTGCCGGCGCTGTTCGCGCTGCATCCCGACCTCGAGGGTGCGCCGATCCGCCGCGTCGTCATGGGGCTCGGACCGAGCGGGGCCGGGCCCGCGATGGTAGCCGATTCGCTGTCGCACGTATTGAGCGTCGTGCAGGAGCTCGCGCCGCTCGACCCGCAGTGTGAGGTCAGGAATCTGCGCCAGAGCAACAGGGCGCGCGACGCGGAGGCGAACGCCGTGACGTTCGACCTGCGCGGTGCCACCGCGACGATCGCCGTCGAGCTTCATCTGCGCCGCTGTCCCGAACAGCCGCGGCCCGCGTGGATCGCAGTCGACGGGCAGCGCATGGACCGCCGGATCGGCCCCGACTACGCGCAGTCGTTCGTCGCACCCGACGGACGCGCCATGAACGTGCGGGATCCGCTGCATCAACTCGTGTATCGTTTCGCCTCACACCTCGAGGCCAATGACCGTGAACGAACGACAGCCATCGCCGCATCCACAGCCCTCCGCCTCCGGCTCTACGCGGACATCCTCCGGGACCTCGCCGCAGACGGGTCCTGAAGCGCGACCGCCCGAAGCGCGAAGCGTCGAGCGCGTGCACGACTTCGCCCAGAAGCTGCAGCAGCCGAGCCTGTGGCCGAGGGTCGTCGACTACCTGCGCTGGCAGCGTGCGATGCGCAAGGCCGAGGCAGCCGGCGCCGAAGCGCCGCCGATGCCCGACATCGCGCCGCTGTCGATCAACCTCGACCTCACGACGGCCTGCAACTACGCGTGCGACCACTGCATCGACTGGGACATCCTGAACAGCAAGGTGCGGCACGAGGACGAGGAGCTGCGCAGCTCCCTGCGGCGCATGACCGAGCGTGGCCTCAAGAGCGTGATCCTGATCGGCGGCGGTGAGCCGACGCTCTACCCGGGCTTCGCGGGCATCGTCGAGTTCTGCAAGGGGCTCGGGCTGTCGGTCGCCGTCGTCACGAACGGCAGCCGCGGCGACCGCATCCTGGCGGCGGCGCCGTTCTTCACGCAGGGTGATTGGGTGCGCCTGTCGCTCGACTCGGGCAGCAACGACGTGTTCCGGAGGATGCACCATCCGTCGAGCAAGACGCTGACGCTCGACGAGATCTGCAGCTGGATCCCGAAGATCAAGGCCGAGAACCAGGCACTGCAGGTCGGGTTCTCGTTCGTGATCACGTGGAAGGGCGGCAGTCGCGGCGACGTCAAGATCGTCGAGAACATCCACGAGATGGTCATGGCGGCCCAGCGCGCCTCCGACTCGCAGTTCGACTACATCTCGTTCAAGCCGTTCCTCGAGCGCCAGGCAGATGGCGCCGAGGTCATGGATCCGGCGAAGACCGAGGCCGAGCTGCAGGCCGTCATCGCACGCATCGAGCAGAACCTCGCCGAGGCGCGCGCCTCGGTGCGGCCCGGGTTCCGCGTGCTCGCGAGCACGAACCTGCGCGTGCTGATGGCCGGCAACTGGCGCGACTACACGAAGCAGCCGAAGGTCTGCCACATGCAGATGCTGCGGCAGGTCGTGACGCCGCTCGGCACGTTCAACTGCCCCGCGCACCGCGGCGTCGAGAAGGCGAAGCTCGGCGGCAAGGAGCTCTGGAACGTGCCGCCCGCGGCGCATCACGAGACCGCGCGCCTGCTCGCGAGCTTCGACGCGAGCCACGAGTGCCGCGAGGTCACGTGCCTCTACAACAGCACGAACTGGTGGCTCGAGGAACTCGTCGCCGCGAGCGCGCCGCTGCCCGACGAGGCGCCGGCCCAAGAGCAGCGCGACTGGTTCCTGTAGCTGGCTCGCCGCGCCTGCTCACTTCGAGCCGACCGTTGTCGAGTAGCGCACGCCGGCCGGCATCGGTACCGGCACCTGCACCGTCGTGCCGTGTTCGCCCGCGGTCCGTCCGCTGGCGTCGACCGCGACGAACGACGTGAAGGCCGACATCAGGCTGTACGACAGCGCCAGCTCCTCGACGCGCGCCGGCGCCGCCTCGATGCCCTCGACCTCGGCGTAGTCGGACAGGCTCTGGATCTTGCGCCGCGCCCAGACGGCCGGCAGCGCGGCGAGCGCTTCGCCGGCGGCGTCGCAGACCGCGGCATCGAACTCGGCGGTGCCCGACCCGACGCGGCCGCGCAGGCGCACCGACTTCGGTGCCATGCCGTCGAAGCGCGCCGTGACGACGATCGGGCGGCCGGCGAACAGATCGGGCAGGCGCGGCGGGAACACTTCGTGCACGCGCGTTCCGCCCCAGTCGATCTCGAGGTCGGTCAACGCGGGACGGCTGATGCGCTCCCAGAGTTGCGCCACCGCGCGTCCGGGCGCTTCGTCGTGCAGCAGGTAACCGACCGCGCCGCGGCCGAGCCGCGCCACGCCCTCGAGCAGGTAGCGGTTGACCGAGGAGCCGACGCCGAGGCCGAAGATCCGCGCGCTGCCGAGATCCTCGCGGACCGCGGTGAACACCTCGCTCTCGTTGCCGATGTAGCCGTCGGTCAGGAACGCGACGAACCGCAGCTTCTCGCGGTCGTGCGGCAGCCGCAGTGCCGCGCGGACGCCGGTCAGCATGTTCGTGCCGCCTTCGCTCTGCAGGCTGGCCAGGTACTGGCGCCCGGCGGCGAGGTTCGCCGGCGTCGCCGGCACGGGGGCCTGGCCGAACGCCGAGGCGCTCTCGGAGAAGCGGATGATCTGGAAGCTGTCCTGCGGGCCGAGCAGCTGCAGCGCGAGCTCGGCCGCTGCCTTCGCCTGCGCGATCGGTGCGCCCGACATGCTGCCCGAGCAGTCGAGCAGGAAGACCAGCTCGAGCGGCTGCCTCGGCAATTCACGCAGCTCGTCGGGCGGTTGCACGAGCATCGTCAGGTAGCCGCCCGTCTTGTCGTTGCAGGTGAACAAGGAAGCCCGGCTGCCCTCGCCGGCGACCTCGAAACGGAGCACGAAGTCGCGGTTCGGGATCGTGGAGCCGCCGGCGAGGCGCACCTTGGCGCAGCTGCCGCCCTGCCGTTCGACCTCGACGGTGTGGCTCGGCGAGACGACGGCGCCGAGCGGCATGCCGGCGTCGACGTCGACGGCGAGCGACACCTCGCTGGCGGCGCGGACTTCGGGCTGCAGGTAGGCGACCTCGGTCGGCTGGCCCGACGTGCCCGGCGCGCCGGCCGGCACGGCACCGATGCCCTGCTGCCAGCCGGGCGGGTTGTAGCGCGGACCCACGACCATCGGGAACACGAACTCGTAGCCGTCGCTGCCGTAGGCCAGCGTGTGGAAGTAGCGCAGGCGCACGTCGATGCCCTTGCCGGGCTCGAGGTTCGCGACCGACTGCTCGAACACGTTCGGCCGCGCCTGCTCGAGCAGTGACGCGCGGAAGCCCTGCGCGCGCGCTTCGTGGTAGATCGCGCGCGCCTCCTCCTTCTTGCGGATGATGCCGCGGATCTGCCGTTCGCCTACGACCATCACGAAGTCGCGCACCGCGGCGTCGTCGGGCAGCGGGAACACGTAGACCGCCTCGATCTTCTCGGCGTACGGGTTCAAGAAGCGCTGCTCGACGTCGACGGTCGACAGGTAGCCGCGCACGCTGGCCCTGACGGCGGTGTGCTGCAGCGGCAACGGCAGCACGGCGCCGCCTTCGCTGCGCCCGACCATGTCGCCGGTGCCGGGGCCGTCGCGATCGGCCGGGTTTAGAGCACCGCGCGGGCCTTCCGCGAAGATCCACAACTCGTCCACGCCGGGCCGGCACGGCGGCAGCTGCCCTGTGCCAGTCTCGTTGTCGGCCTTGTTGCCGGCCGACCGGCCTATGCCGCCGGCTAGTTCGCGGAAGCGAGAATCCCTGCTACCCGGCAAGGACTGGTTGCCGGGCTGGCAGGCCGCGAAACCGAGCGCCAGCGCCAGCAGACCGAGCAGGAACCACGCGATCGAGAGGAACGGCTTCATCACTTGGACTCCATCTTCTGCCAGGCGACGGTTGCCGCCAGAGGTTCACCCTGGCCATCGGCACAGGCGTGTAGTTGCACTTCGAACTGCGGCGACGCACCGGACCCGATCAGCAGGTGGACGCGTGCTATGCGCGTGCGGCCGACCGGCAGGTCCTTCTGCGTCGAGAATGCAGCGATCACGATGCGGCCGCTTTGCAGCGCCGCGGGGTCGTAGTACGGCGCCTGCGCGAACGCCGCCGCGGCGCCACCTTCGACGCCGACGATCTTCGCGTTGCCGGCCTTCACGACCCACTCGAACTGCCAGGCGCCGAGAGCCTTGTTGCCGCTGTCGACGAACACGTCGAATGCGGCGAACGTCGGCGATCCCGGCTCCTGCGGCGCCACGCCGGCGGAAGCACCGAACCAGCAGAGCAGCAAGGTGAGGAGCAAGCGCGTCATGGCGTCACCCTCCGATGCGCACCGCGCGCGCGGCGATGCGGTCGGCGTCGTGCGCGTCGACGCGGCCGTCGCCGTCGAGATCGAACGTGGCAGGGACCGATTGCCCTCGCTGCAGCGCGAGTGCCAGGCGGTAGGCGTCCAGCACGTCGACGCGGCCGTTGCGATCGAAGTCCTCGCGCGCGATCGCGGTCGTCGTGGCAGACTGGCGGAGCCACGTAAACACGAGCGGCAGCGCCAGCAGCACGATCGCGGCTGCCACCAGCACCGGTCGCAACCAGACGGGCCGCAGGCGCCGGCGGCGCGCCGCGGCGGCCAGCTGCGCGTCGACGGCCGCGGGGATCCGCACCTGCGGACCGAACATCCTGCGCAGGTCGCGCTGCAGGGCTGGCGGCAGCTTCGGATCGGGCTCGTCGGTCATCGACGGCTGTAGTGCCGCAGGGGGGCCGCGGGTTCGGACGATTTCGGAATTCCTCGTCGGAGCCGCTTCAGTCCAGGAAGTAGCGGCGCGCTACGGGATCGTTGCGCAGCGACGCGAGGGCCTGGTGCAGGCGCGACTTCACGGTCCCGAGAGGGACCTGCTGTGCCGTGGCGACCTCCTGCAGCGACAGGCCGTCGACGAACCGCAGCAGCAACGCCTGTCGCTGCTCCGCCGGCAGGTTGCCGAGTGCGGCCAACAGCTCCTCCGGCGGCACGACCGGTGGATCCGCAGCCAGCGGTTCGAACTCGGGTGCTTGCCCGGCCTGCTTGCGGCGGCGCTCGAGCGCGAGGTTCCGCACCACGGGCCAGAGCAGCGTCGTCATGCGCACGCGCAGGTCGAGCGCCGGCGCGCGCCGCAGCAGGTAGAGGAACGTCTCCTGCAGCACGTCGCACGCGTCGCTGTCCGACCCTGTGAAACGCTGCGCCAACCGAACGACCCAGTCGCGGTGCCGGCGGTAGAGCTCGTCGAACGCGTTCGCATCGCCGCGCCCGACCGCGGCGAGCAGCTCGGCGTCCGGACGCGGATCAGGTGCGGCGCCACGCACAGGCTCACGCGACGGTAGGATCCGGTGAGTGCGTGCAGCGAGTCATGGGCCACTTCCTCGTGTTCGTGATCATGGAGAGCCTGGACGATGTCCGAGCCAGGGTAGCTGACGCGTTCGCCCGCTACGAAGAGAGAGTCGCTGGCGACGAGAACGCCATCCATGTCGCGTTCTACTTGCTGGGTGGGCGCTGGCATGGGGCGCTGGCCGGTCAACGGGCTGACGAACTCGAGGAGATTCCATCGGCAGACGCAGTGCTGACCGCTCGGCTACCTCACTGGCGGCCACGTGCGAAACCGGATCCCTACACGGATCAGCCGGATGGCAACGTGTGTCCGGTCGCAGCAATCCCCGCGGACGTGCTTCCGGATGCGCTGCTGTGGCCGGGTGGGGCAATGGAGTTCTTTGGCTGGTGCCCGGGGCCCCCGGAACGCGAGGCAGCACGTGATGCCGTCCTGAGGCTGCGCCGGACGCACGCTGCGATGTACGTGGCCGCCGTGGACACAAAGGCCTGATCCGGAGGCCCGCGTCAGCGGCGCCTCCGGCGCCGGAGCCAGCGCCACAGCCTGCGGTGCTCGGCGGCGATGGCGCGCAGCAGACCGCGTGCGCACAACAAGAGGGGCGAGGTGCGCGCGAACGCGCCGGCGATCGCGTAGAGCACAGCCGGCGTGATCTGCCTGCACGGAGCGAGCGCGAACACGGGCTCCCAGTGTTCGGGCCGGAACTTGGCCTTGAACGCCTCGAGCCCCGCGAAGTTGTAGAAGCGCCGCCCGTGCGCGCGCAGCCAGCCGAGCGTCCAGCGCAGCCAGCGCGGCGGTGGCTCGCCGGCCGAGCACTGTTGCGTCAGCGGTGCGAGGCCGAGCGTCAGGTGTTCGGCGCCGGCGCGCGCGAGCGCCGTCGCAGCGGCGAACAGCAGCAGCTCGCTCGTGCCGTTGCAGGCGTTGTGTCCGCGCACGATCTGCTCGACCAGCCAGCCGCGGCGCCGCGGGATCGGCGAAGCGACGAGGTAGGCGACCGGTGCACCGCCGCGCTCGGCGACGAACACGCGCCGGTCCATCACCTGTTCGAGCGTGTCGGGCTCGACCAGGAAGTGCAGCGGTGGCAGGCCGCGTGTCGCGAGCCATTCTGCGAGGCAGCGCTGCAGCCCCGGATGTTGCTCGGCCGTGGTGCGTTCCCACTCGGTCACCTGGACGCCGTGGTTGCGCGCGCGGGCCAGCTGCGCACGAAGGGATGCGCGGCCGGCGATCGTCGCGAGCAGTTGCTGCGGCCGCCAGACCGGTTGGGCGCCGAGCAGCACACGCGCGTAGGGGCCGTCGGCGCGCGGCAGCGACTCGAACCGCGACTCGGCCGCGAAGTAGCAGACGCGTTCGCGCCGTGCCGCCGCGTCGGCCTCGTACTCGGCCGCGACGTCGGCGAGGCGCTCGGGTGCGCACACCGGCGCGCCGGCCACGACGCGCATGCGGCGATGGCGCACGAAGCCGATCACGGCGTCACCAGCTCGCGCGAACCACAGCTCGATGCCGGGATTCAGGATCTGGTAGGCAGTGGCGTTCCAGCCGTACTCGAGCACGAGCCGACGCGCCGTCGCCATCGGCTCGGTCATCGAGGCAGCGCGGCAGCCGGGTCAGCCGCCACGCTTCGCGAGCCAGCGCGTGGCGAACGCCTCGTTCACCTTCTGGATCGCGTCGAGCTCGTCGGCCGTGAGCCGTTTCTTGGTCTGCTCGAGCATCTTGCGGAACCACACGATCTCGTCGGGCTGTGCTGGGCAACCGACGTTGCCCTTCGGGCCGTCGCTCGTGACGAGCTCCTTGCCCTCGGCATCGAGCACGGTCATCCACGGGATGCCGCCGTCCACGTGGCCGGCGCGCAGCTGGTCGATGACCTTCTGGCCGCCCTTGTGCTTGCCGCTGTCGAGCGACAGCAGCACGAAGTCCTTCTGCAGCAGCGTGGCCACTTCCTTGTGCGCGAGGAACTCCTCGAGCTTCGTGCACCAGGGTCAACCAGGGCCGTGCACGTGGACCAGCACGTTGCGTTCGGACTGCTTCGCATCGGCGATCGCGAGGTCGAGGCGCTTCTGCGCGTCGAGCTCCTGCGGTTTGGCCTTCGCGCCGGAAGGTGCCGGCTCCGCGAGCAGCTTCGCGATGGCCTCGTCGACGGCCTTGTTCGCGAGGTCGGCGACGCGCAGGTTGCCGGCGCGGTCGATCAGGTAGTAGTCAGGGAAGGAATCGACGGCGAATGCGGTCTTCGTCTTGTCGTCGACGTCGATCGCGACCGGGTAGGTGATCCCCTTCTCGGCGACGAACGCAGCCATGTCGTCACCGCGGTTCGTCGTGTGCACGCCTACCACGACGAGACCCTGGTCCTTGTGTTTCGCGGCGAGCTCGAGCAGGTGCGGCACGGCACCCACACAGGGGCCTCACCAGACGCCCCAGAAGTCGATCAACACGACGTTGCCGCGCAGCTCGGCGAGCGAGAGCGCCTTGCCGCTGATGTTCATCCAGTTGCGGACGTGGAGAGCAGGTGGAGCCTTGCCCTCGAGGGGATCCTTCTTCGCGCGTGCGTCGGCCTTGCCCTCGCGCGGGAATCCGTCCTTCGGTACCTCTCCCTGCGTCGTCGCGCTGCCCGCGAAGCAGAGCGCCATCGGGAGCATGAGCCAGCGTGATGTCATGGGTGATCTCCTGGGTTGCGCCGATGATCGCGCTCGAAGAGCTCTTTGGGAAGAGGGCGGTTGCAGGACAAGGGCGTCATTGCCGCAGCAGTCTGTCCGCGAGCGTCGCGAGCTCCTTGTCGTCTGCTCGGGCCAGCTGCTCCAACCGTGGTCTGGGCAGCGTCAGTTGCTGCGCGAGTCCGAAGGTGACCAGCGCGTCGCGCACGACGAGGCGATCGGCGGCGTCGAGGCAGGCGGCGAGGTCCGGCGCGAGCTCGTTCCACGGCTGTGGCCAGTCGCGCGCGGCGGCCAGCGCATCGAGGCGGTCGGCGACGCCCGGCGCGTGCAGCAGGTGGCGCAGCGCGTGCAGCCGATCGGCCTGCCGCTGCGAGATCGCCGCCACCGAGCGCGCGATCGCGAACCGCCAGTCGTCGCGCCGCCACAGCGTCGGGAACTGCTGGGACGGCAGGTTCGCGGGCGGATTCTCGCCGATGCCGGCGAATGGCTCGCGCCGGGTCTCGCCGGGACGCGGCGGCTCGTGCCGCAGGTATTTCGCGAGCTCGTCGACGACGGTGCGTGCCGCAGGGCCGTGCGCGAGCGCGAGCTCGGCGATCGCCTCGAGATCCTCGCGCGTCGCGTGCTGGCCGAACGACGTGAGGTCGTGCACGCGTGACTTCTTGTCGAGTGCCGCCAACAGGAGGGACATTCCCTCGCGGCTCTTGCGGATCGTGTCCAAGGCCTCCACGAGGTCTTCCGGCCGTGTGCCGCGTTCCCGCAGCGAGAGGCGGCGCCTCAGTCGCACGTACTCGTACCAGGCGAACGACGGCTGCTTCGCGCTCTCGCTGTAGAAGAACCCGGCCCTCGCCCATGCACCGAGCTGGTCGCGCAGCGCCTCGATCGCCTGTTCGTCGGTGCAGCCGAGCACGCCGTTCGCGAGCGCGCGAAGCAGCCGCGTGCGCTGCGGCTCGGGCCGGCCAGGCAGCATCTCGGTGATGCGCGCCACATCGGCCCTCGTCGCGTCGCCGAGTTCGCCGAGCACTCCGGCGAGCATGTGCGGCTCGCGGCAGTCAGGGCGCGTCAGTGCATCGACGAGCGCCGCGGCCGCCGCGGGCCCGAGGCGTCTGCACTCGACGACGGCACGCGTGTGCTCGCCGGGCACGTAGAGCCGCGCGAGCAGATCTGCCGGCGGCTGGGCGCGCACGAAGGGTGGCGCGAGCAGCAGCAGCAGCACACTCGCGGTGGTCCGAGGCAGCATGCGCGCGAGGATACCGCGGCGCAGCTCGTCAGGGTCGTCAGAGGATGTCGAGGATGCCGGCGGCGCCGTCGGTCAGCGTCTCGGTCGAGGCGCGGTAGTTCGTGAACGTCGAGAACGGCGTGTTCCAGGGCAGCGGGTCCTTGTCGCAGACGCCGCCGAGCGCCACGGCCGCGAACGCGCGCGACAGCGGCGCGAGGTCGTTCCGGTTCAGCAGCGCGAGCAGCGGCTCGATGCTGCGGCGGTCGCCGATCTGGCCGAGGCTCGACGCGGCGGCCGACAGGTGCACCAGCGTCTGGTCCGGCCCCTCGAGCTCGCGGCACAGCTCGTCGACGAGCGTGTGGTCGCCGAGCAGGCCGAGCGCGCGCACACACTGCATCTGCAGGAACGGCCGGCGCGCCGCGTTCTGGCGCAGCGTGCGGATGTCGGCCCGCGCGCGCTGGTCGCGCATCAGGCCGAGCGCGATCGCCAGGTAGCCGGCCACCTCGTCCTGCTGGCTGTTCGCGAGCAGCGACGCGCGCAGCTTGTCGCTCGCGACGTCGTCGCTGGCGAGGCCGAGCGCGACCGCGAGCGAGCCGATCGTGCTCGGGTTGCGCGCCGCGGCGAACTGCTGCCGCAGCGCTTCGCGCACGGCCGTGTTGCCCTCGAAGCCGGGACCGCCGGCCTTCGGCGCCTGCGACGCGCGCGCCGACCACACGCCGAGCGCCATCGCGCACCACGGCCGTTCGATGGCCTGGCCCGCGCGGTCCAGCTCGCGCAACAGCGCATCGCGCGCGAGCGAGCCACCCTGGCGGGCCAGCGACAGGATCGCGAACGAGCGCGTCTGCTGGTCGTGGTGTCGCCGGTAGACGTCGAGCAGCAGCTTGCCGATCGGCGCGTCGACGTCGGTCTCACGGTCCCACGGCGTCGCGAGCACGCCGAGCGCCAGCGCGCACGACTGCGCGATGTGCGGGTTGACCTTCGAGTTCCGCGCCGCCGGGCCCGAACGATCGAGGCCCGCCGCGAGGTCGGCCGCGAAGCGTTGCTTCCAGGTGGCGGCCTCGGCGTCGCCGGATTGCAGCAGGCGCGCGATGGCCGGTGGCACGTGCGCCTGCAGCAGTTGCTCGCCGGGACCGAGGTCGAGGTCGTAGTAGGCGCCCAGCGCGCGCACGACACCGCCGTGCAGGTTGCCCGCGGCGGTCGCCCAATGGCCAGGCAGCAGCGACAGTGCTTCGATCGCGGCGACCTCGAGGTTGCGGCCGTGCTTGGCTGGCGCCTCGAGCACGTCGAGCAACGTGCGCACGATCTGGTGCCCGTTCGCGGGATCGCGCAGCCGCTGCAGCGTCAGCCCGAGCGCGAACGCGGCGAAGGCACGCGTGCGCTCGTTCACGCTCGATCCCGCCGAGAGCTTCTGCGCCGGCTCGCTGTCGCGCACGAGCTGGCACAACAGGTCGATGCTGGCCTGCTGCAGCGTGCCGCCGATGCCGAGGGCCAGCGCCGCCGTCTCACGCTGCTCCTGATCACCGCTCGCGAGGAACGGCACCACCGCGCTGTGGATCGTCCAGTCCGGGCCATCGCGGCCGATCTTCGCGAGCGCCACCAGGCAGGCCGTGATCGTGTCGCGGTTCGTCGCCTGCTTCAGCGTGGCGACGAGTGTGGCGGCGACGCGGTCGAGGTCCGCCGCAGTGGGCCGCTCGACCTGGAGCGGCCGCTGCCGCCCCGGGTTCAGCAGCGCGTCGTCGACCTGCATGCCGCCCGACGTGCCGTAGATCGCGTCGCGCAGCCGCAGGTAGGGGTCCTTGCCGAACTCCCACCAGAACTCCCAGCGGCCGAGGTCGTCGTCGAGAGCTGCTCCCCGCGCCTTGCCGCCGAGCGACGCGCCACCCGGCGCACCGGGCGCGGAGGCTCCGGTCGAGGGGCCGGAGCTGCCGCTCCCCGATTGCGAGGATGTTCCGGAGCCGGAACGAGAGCCAGAGCCCGAACCGGAGCCCGAGGAGCCGCCGTTGTCCTGGTTGGATCCGCTCGCCTGCTGCTGCGGCGGAGTGGCGCTGCTCGGGCCGCGGTATTGGCCGCCGTGGGCGAACAGGGGCTGCGCCAGCGCGGCGAGGCAGAGAAGGCAGACGGAGGGTGCGTGGGATGGCATCGTGCGGCTTGCTCGAAGACCGGCTTGCCAGGCGCGGTCCGTAGTATGGCGCCCCTTGGCCGGGGCGTCGGGTTTCGGCAGCCGTTTGCAACGTGCGTACCGCCGATCGCGGCGGGCGCCCGGCAGCGGCGCGGCTGCCGGCTGCCCGCGGTCCGCTATTTTCCCGCGGTTCTGCTGGCGGCCCGAGGCTGCGAAGCGGTATCCGACCTCCGACGATGTCCCACCCGCAGGTTGTCCGCGTCTACAGCACCTACCAGGATCCCGACTACGAGTGCCCGTGGCAGAGCGTGGCGCCGCGCGGCAGCACGGGCTCGGGCGTCATCGTCGGGGCCCAGCAGGTGCTGACGGGCGCCCACGTGGTCGCCAACGCGACGTTCGTGCAGGTGCAGAAGCAGAGCGACACCACGAAAGTCGTCGCGCGCGTCGAGGCGATCAGTCACGACAGCGACCTCGCGCTGCTGCACGTCGAGGACAAGGCCTTCGCGCGCGGCATCCGGCCGGCAGTGATCGGCGACCTGCCGAAGCTGCGCGACGCCGTGCAGGTCGTCGGTTACCCGATCGGCGGCGAGGAGGTGTCGATCACCGAGGGCGTCGTCTCGCGCATCGAGGTGCAGCGCTACGAGCACAGCCAGCGCCACCTGCTCGCGGTCACGGTCGACGCGGCGATCAACGAAGGCAACAGCGGCGGCCCCGTGTTCGCGCGCGGCAAGGTCGTCGGCATCGCGTTCCAGGCGCTGCCCGAGGCCGAGAATGTCGGCGAGATGGTGCCGGCTCCGATCCTCGCGCGCTTCCTCGACGCCGCGAAGCACAAGAAGGACACCGGCGTGCCGGGTCTCGGCATCACGACGCAGCCGCTCGAGAACCAGGCGCTGCG
>DASVAL010000104.1:0-2807 GCA_036376355.1 Planctomycetota bacterium | reverse complement strand
CCCCGGCGGGCAAGAGATCATGAACAAGCTATATTCGTACGTCTTCACCGTGAGCAAAGACGACCCCAGACACCTGCGCGCCGCCTACGCGCGCATCAGCAAGACCTGCGAGGAGCAGTACATGACCGTCGGCGAGAAGCTGATCGAAGAAGGCCGGCAGGAGGGCGCACAGCGGACGTTGCTGATGCAGATCGAACAGCGCTTTGGCGCCGTGCATCCCACCGTGGCCCAGCGCGTCGAGGAGGCGAGCCCGGACCAGATCGATCGCTGGTTGCGCCGCATCCTCACGGCAGCGACGCTCGACGACCTGCTCTGCTGACGCTGATCAGAACTGCCGCGCCTCGCAGTTCGTGCGGAACCAGCCCGTCACGGCATCGAAGCCGATCGCCTGGAACTTCATGAGCTGGCCCGTGAACAGACCCGGCGGCACGGTGTAGAGCTTCGTCAGGCCTGGCGCGCCGATGCCTCCGGTCCCCGAGAACGAGATGAAGTTGAACATGCCGGTGCCGTCCTCGATGACGAGCCCGAGGGCCCAGAACGGATCGATGCACAGCGGCCCGACGATCGTCGGGAGCGTCGGCGAGCCCGGGAACGACAGCATCACCACGTAGGGCACCTGCGGTGGCTGAGCACTCGTCTGGTTCGTGATCGACAGCACGAGGTACTGCGCGGCGGCCGTGGCCGTGAGCTTGCGCGAGAACAGCCCGAACGAAGCACTCGTGATGCCGCCCGGCGTCGTCGCGTCGACGGTGATCGGACCGCCGAGGTTCTGCGCCGTCACGGTCGTCTGCGCGTAGCCGTTGCCGTCGGCGACGACAGGGTTCGTCGTCGACAAGGAGCCCGGGCCCGTGACGCTGAAGTTCACGAGGCCGCCCGGCAGCGGGTTCGAGCTCGCATCGAACACGCGCGCGACGAGCGGCTGCGGGAACGCTTCGCCGGCAGGCCCGCGCTGCCCACTTCCGCTGATGGCCGTCACGCTGTTCGTGGGGCCGAGCAGCCGGATGCGCTTCAAGACGCCTTGTCCCGTGTGCTGCGTGAACCACAGCGCGCCGTCGGGTCCTTGCCGCATGCTGGTCACGCTGTTGAAGCCCGTGCCCCAATTGGTCGCCGACGGCTGGCCCGGCACGGCCGGTGCCGGTCCCCACGTTCCCGTGTTGACGAGGCGCCGCAGCTGGCCCGCGTAGTAGTCCGTGAAGAAGGCCGAGCCCTCGTAGCTCGGGCCGAAGTCGTAGACGCCGCCCTGATTGCGGTAGCGCGCGCCGCCCATGACCGCCGCCCAGCCGCCGCCGCCGTGCGAGACCGCGGCGATCGGATCGACGAGACCCGGCGGTTGGCTGCCAGAGCAACCGAAGCCGGCCTGGTTGCCTTCGCGCCACGGCCAGCCGAAGTTCACGAGCTGCAGGGGCCCGGTGGGATAGACGTACTCGGTGTACTCCTCCATGGCGCCGGCGCCGACGTCGCCGATGTAGAGGTTGCCCGTCAGCTGATCGATCTCCATGCGGAACGGATTGCGCAGGCCGTACGCGATCACGAGCTGGCTGAAGTCGGTGCTCGCGCTCAGCGGGTTGCTGCCCGGATCGAGCGCAGAGAAGGCCGGCAGCACGAGGCTGCCGCCCGCGGGCCGCGTGCTGACGTCGAGCCGCAGCAGGCATCCGACCTGCGACGTCGTGCTCTGCGCGTTGCACGCGTTCGCATCGTCGCCGACGGTCACGTAGAGCATGCCGTCGGGCCCGAACCGCGCCGAGCCGCCGTTGTGGTTGCCCGCGGCGTCGGGCAACGCACCGAGCAGCACGTGCCGGCTCGCGGCCGCGAACGCGACGTTCGTGCTCGCGGGGTTGGCCAGATCGCCCGTGCACGTGAAGCGATCGAGGTGCATGAAGGTGTCGAGCGTGCTCGAGTAGTAGACGTAGACGTGGCCGTTCAGCGGGAACGCGGGATCCGCCGCGATGCTGAGCAGGCCGCGCTCACCGCCCGCTTCGACGTTGGGAACCGTGCCGATCGCGACGGCAGTCGTGCCCGCGTAGATCGACACGCCACCGCCGGAGTTGGCGATCAGCGCCCTGCCGTCCGGCAGGAAGCAGCAGTCGTTGGGCGTGGACAAGCCCGTCGAGACGAGCGTGTCCACGACGAACCCGGTGGGCACGGTTTGCGCGAGCACGGGTGTGGCCAACGAGACGACGAGCAGCGACGTGACCAGGGACGAGCGAGACATGCGCAACCTCGAGGAAGGGCCGATGCGGAGCGGTCGGGGTAGACCGGCGTGGGCGCGACATTCTAACCGCATTCCCGGCGAGGCTGCGCTTCGGTCTCGCCAGCCGCGCTCGCTGCGTGAGGCAACCCGGGCAAACGCCCCGAGCATCCGAGAAGCCGACCCGCCGTGAGCCGATCCGAGGACGAAGGCGGCGAGAGAATCCGCGCCTGCCTGCAACCGTTGACGGAATCGGCGCACTCAGCTCGTGGAGGACTTCACGTGCCAGACAAGACGCCGATCCACAATCCACACGACGCGCTGTCCCGCGGCGTCTTCGCCGATCCGCAACGCGCCGCCGAGCTGCTGCGCAGCGTGCTGCGCGAGGACATCATCGCGGCTACCGACTGGTCCTCGCTCGAACGCATCGACGCGAGCTTCGTCGACGAAGAGCTGCGCGACCAGCAGGCCGACCTGTTGTTCCGCGCCAAGGTCAATGGACGCACCTGCTACTTCTACATCCTGTTCGAGCACAAGTCGGGCCGGTACCGCTTCGCGGTGTTCCAGCTGCTGCGCTACGTGGTCCGCATCTGGGAGCAGTGTCGCGCCGACGACCCCG
>DASVAL010000100.1:0-11217 GCA_036376355.1 Planctomycetota bacterium | reverse complement strand
CAGGGCGCTTTTCGCTTGGGACCTTGAGCTGGACGTGGCAGTACGGACCGGATCTCTTCGGGAACAGCCAGAGGAAGTTGTAGCCAGTCGTCCCGACCGCGATGTGCCCCCTGTTGTAGGTCACCCTGGGCTCCCCTCGCTTGGTGGGCACCAGAGTCAATACTGCGTCGACGATCTCCAGCGATTCCCGAGGGACCCGCTTCTCCCAGTAGGTGCGGTCGGCTTGCTCTCCGGCACCTTCTTCCTCGGGCTCCGCGCCGAACTCGTAAGTGTCGAGAACGCGGGTGAAGTGGAGCACGATGGAGTCGTCCAGGACGAACGCACTGAGCTGGATCGCAACAAGCGGGACGGCTCGGTTGAGCAGACGGATGACGTTGAAGAACCGCGCAGTGATCTCCTCGGCAACGATGACGGCACGGTGTTCAAGTGTTGGATACCGCTGTCGCTCGACATCCCAGTACTCGATCGTGCGAATGATGTGGCTCTCATCGACTGTGCCCAGCATGACCTCGACCTCGAAGCGAGTCTCAGATTCGGGGTCGGACATCAGGAAGTCGATTCGCCCACCGGTAGGCTGGATCTTCTCGCGTTGAATCAGGTGGAGATCACCTAGCCCCAGAAGAGAAGTGTCTTTGGCGATCTGTGCCTGGAGCCATGCCTCGTCGAAACCGGCATCCCGAAGGCGAACAGGGCTGATCTTCCGCAGTTTCAGGTTGGCCACGCGACCATCATGCCAGTTGTCAACGAGAGAGCGAAGGGCGCTCGGCTCAAGAATGGGGTTCTTGGTGATGCCGATCAGAGTGTCGCCGATCCGCTCCTGGCACTCGGCGAGCCGGGCAAGCCGACGCAGCTTCTGTCTGTGTGCCAACGTGCCCAGGAGGATCGCTTCCTGGATGGTGGGACGCGGCGCAGGGCGCCCGCAGCGTCGCGATCTCGGCGGCCCGACGGTTGGCCTGCCACGCGACGCTCGCGCGCACAGCGCCGCCTGCGCGGCCGGACAGGCCAACCTGCGGCCTGCGTCGCTCCGCTCCGGTGCCCGATCCTCATCGGCGAAGGTGAGCCGTGCAGGGTTTTGTACAATGCGACGTCGCCCTCGGAGCCCGTTCCACGGCTCCCGAGCTGTGCCACGTTGTGCCAGGCTGTGCCACGTTGTGACCGCCGGCATTGCACACTGGATTGCACACTCGCCCTTCCCGAAAACCGGAGCCCCCGTCAAAACCGCGGTTTCTCCCCCGAACTCGCGCGAAGGAAGTGGTGGGCCGTGCAGGATTCGAACCTGCGACTTCGACTCTGTGAAAATCGCACTCTACCAACTGAGTTAACGGCCCGTCGCTCGATACCTCAGCCGCGGCACTCTGCAGCACCGCGGGCGGAGGACGCTAGCGATCCCCGCCGCCTCTTGCAAGGGACTGCCCGGCCCCTGCACCGTCACGCCGGCGCGGCCGTCGGCAAGGCACCGTAGAACGCGGTTTGCAGCGTCAGTGTGGTTGCCTGACGCCCGGCCTCCCCGAACGCTTCGACCATCGCGCGCGCGATCTCCGGCGTTCGCCCTCCGACCAGCGTGAACGCGATCAACCCCGGCCCGTGCCCGCAGATCGTACTCCCCGCAGCCCCGGCCTCGACGGCCGCGATCAGCGCCTCACTCAACCCCGGCACCAATCTCCTCCGGTACGGCAGATGCACCTCGTCGAGCACACACTGCCTCAGCAACGCCTCGTCGCCGTGCTGCAAGGCATGCAACACCCCGAGCGCGCGGCTCGTGCTGCGCGTCGTCGCGGCGTGCGGCAACGTCGGCGGCAGCACCCGCTTCGTGTCCGCGGTCCCCATCTGCACGTCCGGCAGCGCGACCACATAGTGCCAGTCCGGATGGATCTGGTACGACAGCGGCCGCAACCGCAGCGGCGCCTCCTGTGGCGACGAGATCTGCACGGTCGCACACAGCCCCCCGACCAACGACGCGGCGCCGTGCGCGGCATCGCCGCCGAGCGGCACGAGCGCGTCGAGCACCTGCGTCGCCGTCCACTTCTTCTTCGCGAGCCGCACCGCGATGCCCAACCCGGCCGCGTAGCCGGCCGAGATCGTGCCGAGCCCGGTGCCTCTCGGGATCGTGCCTTCGACGACGACCAGCAGTCCTCTGTTCAGGGGCACGTCGAACAGCTCCGCGCCGCGCCGCAGCCCGCGCAGCACGGGGTCGTGCCGCGGATCCTCCAAGTGCGCGCTCGGGTCGTCTCTGCGCTCGACGACGATCTCGCCGTCGGTTCGCGGCTCGACCGTGATGCCGAGCGGGAGGTCGACCGCGACCGCGAGCACGCCGTACCCGGGCCCCAGATTGGAGGCCGTGGCCGGCACGTGGAAGGTGATCGGGGTGGTCTTGGCCACGGTTTCCTATCGGCTTCCTGCGCGCCCGGTCATCAGTCCTCGCCGAACTTGATGCCCTGGGCGAGCGGCAGGCCCGTGCCCCAGTTCACGGTGCTGGTCTGGCGCCGCATGTAGGCCTTCCAGCAGTCCGAGCCCGCCTCGCGGCCGCCGCCCGTCTCCTTCTCGCCGCCGAATGCGCCGCCGATCTCGGCACCGCTCGTGCCGATGTTGACGTTCGCGATGCCGCAATCGCTGCCGATCGTCGCGACGAAGCGCTCCGCGGCACGCACGTCGCTCGTGAAGATCGAGCTGCTGAGGCCCTGCGGCACCTCGTTGTTGCGCGCGATCGCCTCGTCGAGCGACTTCACGGGCATCACGTACAGGATCGGCGCGAACGTCTCTTCCTTGACGATCGGCAGCACGGAGTCGCAGCGCACGATCGTCGGCTCTACGTAGGCGCCGCCTTGCAGCGGCTTGCCGACCTTCGCGCGCACGCCGCCGCAGACGACGCGACCACCCTGCTGCACGGCGAGCGAGACCGCGTGGTCGAACGCCTTCGCGGCTGCTTCGTCGATCAGCGGACCGACGAGCGTCTTCTCGTCCATCGGGTTGCCGATGGTGGCCTGGCGGTAGGCGTGCTCGAGGCGCGACGTCAGCTGGTCGACGATCTTCTCGTGCACGAGCAGGCGCCGCGTCGTCGTACAGCGCTGGCCGGCCGTGCCGCAGGCGCCGAACACGATGGCCCGCACGGCGAGGCCGAGGTCGGCGTCGGCGAGTACGACGATCGCGTTGTTGCCGCCGAGCTCGAGCAGCGTGCGGCCGAAGCGCTGTGCGACGCGCGGGCCGACGACGCGGCCCATGCGCGTGCTGCCCGTCGCCGAGACGAGCGGCACGTTCGGATCGTCGAGCATTGCACTGCCGACCGCGACGTCGGCGCCGATGCAGAAACCCGCGAGCGCAGCCCATTCGGGGCCGAGCACGGCAGCCGCGATCTTCGTCATCGCGATCGCGCAGAGCGGCGTCTTGTGCGACGGCTTCCAGATGCACGAGTCGCCGCACGCGAGCGCGATCATCGCGTTCCACGCCCAGACCGCGACCGGGAAGTTGAACGCCGTGATGATCCCGACCGTGCCGATCGGGTGCCACGTCTCGCGCATGTGATGGTTCGGTCGCTCGCTCGCGATCGTGAGCCCGTAGATCTGCCGCGACAGGCCGGTCGCGAAGTCGGCGATGTCGATGCACTCCTGCACCTCGCCGAGCCCTTCCTGCAGGATCTTGCCCGACTCGAGCGAGACGAGGGCCCCGAGCGCTTCCTTGTGCTTGCGGAAGCTGTTGCCGAGCTGGCGCACGTAGTCGCCGCGCTTCGGCGCCGGCAGCTCGCGCCAGCGCAGGAATGCCGCGTGCGCCGCCTTGCTTACGGCCGCGTAGTCCGCGGCTTCGGCCATCTGCACGGCGCCGATCTCGGTGCCGTCGATCGGCGATCGCACGGTCAGCGTGGCACCCTTCGTCTTGCGCCAGGTGCCGTCGAAGGCGCCGCTGTTCGTCTTGCCGAGTCCGAGCTCCTCGAGGATGGGGTTCATGGCAACCCGCACTGTCCACGGCCGCCGCCGCGGTGCAAGGTCGGAGTCCCTCGGCCAGGCCCTCGTCCCGGTTCCCGGGCGAACCCTTGCGTTGGCCTGGCGCGGTGATACTCAGAGCGCGTGGAACAGGTTCTGCTCGAACTCGCGCTGTTGTTCGCGCTGTGCGTCGCGGTGTCGGTAACGTTCCACCGGCTCAATCTGCCGCCCATTGTCGGGTTCCTCGTCGCGGGAGTGTTCGTCGGCCCGAACGCGATCGGGCTCGTGAAGCACGAGGAGATGGTCCGCGAGCTCGCCGAGGTCGGCATCGTCGTGCTGCTGTTCGCGGTCGGTCTCGAAGTGCCGCTCGGCCAGCTCGCGCGCCTGAAGCGCACGATCCTGCTCGGCGGCGGCGTGCAGGTGGTCGTCACGGTGGCCGCGGCGGCGGCCGTCTGCTGGGCCGCGGGCATGCCGCTGTCGGCCGCCGTGTTCCTGGGCTTCCTGCTGAGCCTGTCGAGCACGGCGGCCTCGACGAAGATGCTCGTCGACCACGGCGAGCTCAGCGCGCCGCACGGCCGCCTCGTGATCGGCATCAACGTCGCGCAGGATCTCGCGGTCGTGCCGATGATCCTGCTGATCCCGATGCTCGGTGGCCACATGGACGGCGAGGGTGGATCGATCCTCGCGTCGTTGACGAGCCTTGGTGCGCTGCTCGGCGTCCTGCTCGTGGCGCGCCTCGTCGTGCGGCCGCTCGTCGCGCTGGTCTGCGCGACGCGCAGCCGCGAGTTGTTCGTGCTGTTCCTCGCGACGTGGTGCCTCGGCCTCGCGGCAGTCACGGCGCACCTCGGCTTGTCGCTCGCGCTCGGCGCCTTCCTCGCGGGCATCCTGCTGGCCGACTCGGACCACCACAGCCAGGCCGCCGCCGAGATCGAGCCGTTCCGCGACGCGTTCGCGAGCCTGTTCTTCGTCTCGATCGGCATGCTGTTCGACTGGCATGCGATCGCGGACGCGCCGGGCATCGTCGTGGCCAGCCTGCTCGCGGTGGTCGCGGGCAAGGCCGCGATCGTGATGCTGGCCGCGTGGCGGCTCGGGCAGCCGTTCTGGGTGCGGCTGCGCGCGGCGCTGACGATGGCCCAGGTCGGCGAGTTCTCGTTCGTGCTCGTGCAGCTCGGCCATTCGAAGATCCTGCCGGAGGTCGCCGAACGCATCTTCATCGTCGTCGCGGTGCTCTCGATCGCGAGCACGCCGATGCTCTATGCACTCGGCCACCGTCTCGCAGCCCGCGCGCGCAGCCGCGACGAGCAGACCCGCGTGCGCGAGGACCATCACCTGAAGGACCACGCGATCGTGATCGGCTACGGACCGACCGGGCGCGCGGTGACGTCGGGCCTGCGCCAGCTCGGCATCCCGGTCGTGGTCTCCGAGATGAACGCGGCGACCGTGAAGGCCGAGCGCGCGAACGGAGTCCCGATCGTGCTCGGCGACGCGACGCGCATTCCGGTCCTGAAGGCGCTCGGCATCGAACGGACCAAGCTGCTCGTGCTGGCGGTGAACGACAGCGCGGCGACGTCGCGCATCGCGCAGCTCGCGCGCCAGCTCGGGCCGCAGGCACACGTGCTCGCGCGCGCGGTCTACACCGCCGAGGCCGAAGGTCTGCGCAAGGCAGGCGTTCACGAAGTCGTGCCGCAGGAGCTCGAGGCCTCGATCGAGATCCTCGTGCGCGTGCTGCGCCGCTTCCTCGTGACCGACGACGAGATCGGGCGCCAGGTCCGCGAGATGCGTCGCGGCGCCGGTCCCGCCGATCGCGCGTCGATCGTGGTGCCGAACGACGTGACGCGGATCGCCGAGTTCGTGCCCGGCATCAACTTCGCGGTCTGGCGCGTTGCACCGGGATCGCCGTGCTCCGGCCAGACGCTGGCCGCAGCGGGCGTGCGCCGCCACACGGGGTGCAGCGTCGTCGCGGTCCGGCGCTCCGGCCACAACCTGCCGGCGGTCACTCCCGAAACCGTGCTCGAGGTCGACGACACGGTCGTCGTGCTGGGTCCGCAGACGCGGCTCGCGGAGGCTGCGTCGATGTTCGTGCAGGCTGCCGTCGCGGTGCGCAAGGACGGCGCATGAAGGTCAACTACACCGTGCTCGCGGTCTTGTGCCTCGTCGCGAGCGTTCCGTTCGTCGTCCACCTCGCGAACCGGCGCTCGGCCAGCGTGCCCGTCGTGCGCTTCGCGACGTTCAACGTCGAGATGTACCGCAAGCAGCCAGGTGCCTTGCTCGGGGAGCTGCGCGGCGGGGCTAGTGCGCAGGCCAGGAAGATCGCGGAGATCGTCCAGCGTGCGCAGATCGACGTGCTGCTGCTCTGCGAACTCGACCGCGACGACGCGGCCGCGACGGCCGAGGTGCTCGCGAAGGAGTACTTCGCGGTCTCGCAGAACAAGCAGGAGCCGATCGACTTCACGTTCTCGTGGTGCGGGCCCGTGAACACCGGCGAGCCGACCGGCCTCGATCTCGATCGCGACGGCAGGACCGACGGGCCAGGCGACGCGTTCGGCTTCGGCGCCTTCCCGGGCCAGTATGGAATGGCGCTGCTGTCGCGCTACCCGATCCAGACCGACGCCGTGCGCACGTTCCGCATGCTGCAGTGGAGCGCCATGCCCGGCGCGCTGCGGCCAGAGGGCTTCTACACCGACGAAGCGTGGGCGAAGCTGCGCCTGTCGTCGAAGAGCCACTGGGACGTGCCGCTCGGCGTCGGGACGGGCGCCGGCAGGTTCGTCGTGCACGCGCTGTGCAGCCACCCGACGCCACCCGTGTACGACGGGCCCGAGGACCGGAACGGCTGTCGCAACCACGACGAAATCCGCTTCTGGACCGACTACCTGACACCCGACAAAGCCGGCTGGATCACCGACGACGCGGGTGCCGCCGGCGGCCTGCCCGATGGCGAACGGTTCGTGATCCTCGGCGACCTGAACTCCGATCCCGCGGACGGCGACGCGCGCCGCGACGCGCTCGTGGCGCTGCTCGCGCATCCGCGCGTCCAGGATCCACAACCGCGCAGCGCCGCTGCGGTCGAGGAGCGCAAGCGGCAATGGGGTGCGAATGCGACTCACGCCGGCGACGCGACGGACACGGCGGACTTCGAGGACGAGATCGGCAAGGGCCCCGGCAACCTGCGCGTCGACTACGTGCTGCCGGCGCGCCTGCTGACGGTCGCGAGGTGCGGCGTGTTCTGGCCACGGCCCTACGATGCGGGCGGCAAGCTCGTCGATGCTTCGGACCACCGGCTCGTGTGGGTCGACGTCGAGGTGCCGTGATCGCCGCGTTCGCCGCGCTCCTTCGTTGCGCAACAACGATGCCTTCGCAATAGTGCCCTCGTGAATCTCGGCCGCGTCTCGCAGGTCCTCGCCGGCTTCGTGGCGTTCTTCACGCTGGCACAGGCGGTGCCGCTCGTGCTGGCCCTCTGGGAGCCACCCGCACCGCGCACTTCGGCGCCGGCCGGGTTCATCGCGAGCATCACGGTGGGTGGCATCACGGGCCTGCTGCTCTGGGCTGCGGGCCGTGGTGCCCAGCGCGAGTTCTACCGCAAGGAGACGATCTGCGTCGCCGGCATCGCGTGGTTCCTCGCGAGCATGCTCGGCGCCGTCCCGTTCGTCTGGTCGGGGCTGCTGCCGGATCCTACCAACGCGCTGTTCGAGAGTGTCAGCGGCCTCACGACCTGCGGCGCAACCGTGCTGGCCAGCGCCGGCAATCCGACGCCCGAAGAAACAGCACCGAGCCTGCTGCTCTGGCGCGCGATGCTGCAGTGGCTCGGCGGCATCGGCATCGTGCTGATCTTCGTGGCGCTGCTGCCGTCGATGGGCGCCGCGGGAAAGAGCCTGCTGACGGCCGAATCGGTCGGCGTCAGCATGGACAGCGACCAGCCGCGTGTGCTCGCGCAGTCGCGCGGCGTCGCCGCCGTCTACGTGTTCCTGACGTCGGCGTGTGTTCTGCTGCTGATGTACGTCGGCGGCATGAGCTTCTTCGACGCGGTCTGCCAGTCGTTCTCGACGCTCGCGACGGGGGGCTACTCGACGCGCACGTCGATTGCGCTGTTCGACAGCCTCGGCGCCGAGATCGTGCTGACGGTGTTCATGTTCCTCGGCGGCTGCAGCTTCACGGTGATGGCGGCGTCGGTGCGCGACGGCTGGACCGGGATCGGGGGCATGCTGCGCACGTCCGAGTTCCGCATCTACACGCTGTTCACGCTGCTCGCGGTCGGCGGCGTGACGATCGACCTCGTGCGCGGGGGCCTGCCGTTCGGCACCGCGCTGAGGCAGTCGTCGTTCAACGTCGTGAGCATGCTCAGTTGCTGCGGTTTCGCGACGGCGGACTTCCATGCCTGGCCGCCGCTGTCGTTGATCGTCATCTTCGCGTGCACGATGGTCGGCGGTTGCACGGGCTCGGCGGCGGGCGGCATGAAGCAGGTCCGCCTGCTCGTCTGCCTGAAGCTGCTGGCCTACACGCTGCGGCACTTCGTGCGGCCCAAGAGCGTCGAGCGGCTGCGGCTCGACGGCGAGGTCATGGAGGCATCGACCGTCTCGTCGATCCTGGCGATGGTCCTGCTGTGGCTGCTGACGATCCTGCTCGGCGCGATGGTCATCGCGTGCGACCAGCGTCTGAGCTTCGTCGGTGCGTTGACCGCGAGCTCGAGCATGCTCGGCAACTGTGGCCCGGCCCTGGCGGCCGTCCATCCCGACGCACTCGCGAACGGCATCCCCGACATCGGCGTCGGGGTCAGGGTCGTCGGCCCCAACTTCGGCCCGTTGGGTGGTTACGGCGACCTCAGCGGTTGGACCAAGCTCGTGATGTCGTTCGAGATGATCCTGGGCCGGCTCGAGCTGCTGACGCTGCTCGCGTTGTTCACGCCGAGCTTCTGGCGGCGGTGACGCGCGCGGGCGGCGCGCGCCGCGTCACTTCGCGGGTGCTGCGAGCAGCCGCCGCGCGGTGGCCACTTCCTCTTCCTGCGGATAGCCGTAGGTCGTCGAGGGACCGGGCCAGACGTGCAGCTGCGGCTTCGCGGGGGCGGCCGCGACCGCTCGCTCGAGCAGGCGTGTGCCGAGTGCACGCTGTTCCGCGTCGGCGTCGCTGGCGAGCCCCTTGCCGAGAATCGCCCACACGTCGGCGAGCTCCGCCGCGGCCCGCGCGTGGAACGGCTCGGTCTCGGCCGCGGCGAGGTCCGCGGCGAGCTGGCGGAACTCGCTGCGCGCCAGCGCGCCGTGGCGCAGCGCCTCGATGCGCGGCCACAGCGGCTCGATCGCGGCCGCCGAGCGCTGGAGCTGCGTCGGCTTGCGCACGAACACGGCCTCTGCGTCGGCCACGGCGTCGGGCACGCGGACCGCCGCGACGACCTGTGGTGCTCCAGGCAGCTTGATGCGCACCGTCGCGCGCTTCCCTTCGAGCCACACGCGCGCGAAGTGCAGCGTGCCGTCGCCGAGCACGGCTGTCGCTTCGACGGCCTGCTGTGCCGCGGCAGCGGTCTTCGTGGTCACTTCGATCTGGTACCAGGCCTGGCCGTCGCTCGCATCGCTCGCCTTCGACCATGCCGCCGCGAGCAGGTTGTCTTCACCCGCGAACGCCGAGCGCAGGAACGCCGCGATCTGCTGCTGGTACTCGCCGTCGTGGGTCAGCATCGTGTGCGGTGCGCGGCGTGTGCCGGGGAGCAGCCACAGCTGCCGCTCACCGCCGTACTGGCCGTAGGCGCGCAACAGTGCGCGTCGATCGCGCGGCGGCTCGTGCTCGCTCGCGACGAACAGCGCGCGCGCCGTGACGCGCTGCGCGTTCTCGTCCGGCTCGATCTCCTCGGGCAGGCCCGCGAACTCGACCCAACCGAGCGCGTAGGCGCTCAACGCCGAGCCGTCGTCCTTCATGTTCTCGCGCAGCAGGTCGCGCGGGCTCGGCAGGTGCTCGAGCACGAGCGCCTTGCAGCCGCCCTGCGTGCGCGCTGCCCACAACGCCGCGTTGCTGCCGAGCCCCGTGCCGAACAACGCGATCTGGCCGGGGTCGACGTCGGGCCGTGCGCGCAGCCAGTCGAACAACGCCGGCAGGTCGTAGAGCCACGCCTGCAGCGTCGGCAGGCCCTTGCTGCGGCCGAACCCGCGGGCGTCGAACGCGAGCACCGAGAAGCCCGCGTCGTGCAGGAACGTGTAGTACGGATGCAGCACGCTGCAGTTCGCGTCCTCGGAGTGGAACAGCACGACCGTGCGGCCCTTCGCTTCCGCGTGCGGGATCCAGAAGCCCGTCAGCGACGCCTCGCTGTGCAGAACGATCTCGACGCGTTCGTACTCCAGACCCACGTCCGAGGGCTCCGCGAGCCACCCGGGCGGCGGCTTCAGCAGCTGCTTGCTCATGTCGTCCTGCACCGTCGAGCAGGCGGCGAGCAGGGCGAGGGCAGTGACGCAGGCGGCTGGCGACAAACGGCGTGGCGGCATGCGGGCCACGATACGCGGGCACCGGCACGCGCCGCGAGCAGTTCGCGAGAACGTCAGCCGAGATCGATCGCCATGGCGAGCATGTCGCCGTCGCTCGTGCGCACGGTCGGCACCTTGAACGGCAGGTAACAGTGCCACGGAGTCGTCACGTGGGCCGTGATCTGCGTGTTCTCCGCGGCGAGGTCGATCTCGCAGCCGCTGGTCCGCAGCACGACGCGGTCGGGGCCGACCGCGGCCCTGTCGCCGGCCGGCTCGAGCACGATCGCGGCGCCGAGCCGCGTGCGCAGCCAGGCCGCGAGCAGCAGCGCCTCCGCGGTGCTCGCCGCGCCGTGGCGGACCTTGCCCGCCGTCGCCATGCCGGGCTGCCACGGCACGCGCTCGAACGCTTCGGCCAGCGCGCGGCGCCACGGCCGCAGCCGCAGCCACGACAGGTCGGTCAACCGCTGGCCCGCTTCGCGGCGGCTCTCGAGCCGTTCGAGCCCGTGCGCGGGTGTCGCGAAGCGACGGCTGTCGACGACCGCGTGGTCGCACAGCTCCGACAGGTCGTCGAACTGCTGGTCGGTCCGCGGCCAGTCCGAGCTCCAGTACAGGTGGTTCGGCAGGTCGTTCATCAGCAGCGGCCGCACGAGGCCCGGCATCTGCTCGAACCCGCTCTCGGGCATCCGGATCGCGATCTCCTCGAGCACTATGTCGCGTTTGGGTCCGTGCACGCGCGTCGTCGCCGTGACTTCGGACGCGATCTCGCTCGCCTTCGCGTCGACGAGCAGCAGGAACGCGCGGCACGGCGTGCGGCGCTGCAGCCGGTCGATCGCGTCGCGCAGCACGTGTTCGTCCTGGACCGG